>NZ_JAJGQH010000020.1 GCF_020783655.1 Xanthomonas melonis
CGAACAAGACCCCGGGTGGGTCAGATTTACTTCGGCGATCCAACGAAAAGTGGGTCAGATTTAAATCGGCGTTGACACCTGATCAAGACCTATCGCATCGCCCCTGGCGTCTACCTGAGCTTGCAAGCCCGCAGCCAGGACGTACTCGCCGAGCTGTATGCAGATGGCCTGCACGACCGTGCGCCGGTGATATTCGCCTGCAGCTCGATCGAAAGACCTTCCGACGTAGTCCTCCTTGCTGACGGCACCGGCCTGGTCATTGGTTCGATGCGCGTGGTGCTGCCCGAAGCCGATGCTGCTTCGCTGACCGAATGGATGATTGCCCGCCTGCCTGTCTCGGAGGTGGCCTGATGGACGCAGCCAGTCTAAATGCTCAGTTTCCGGAGGGCGCTGACTACTCGATCAACGAAGAAGAGCAGTTCCGGCTGTGGCGCGCCTACCACGCGGCCGCCTTGCTTGCCGCGCTGACCAACGATGTGGCGATCGAGGCAGGCATCAACCACGACGGACCAGCGGCAGTGGCCGACTACATCCGCCACGAGCTGCTCGATGTCCTCAATGGCGCGCAGCAACTACGTGAACCGGATCCAAGCATTCCGCCATCTGGCGCTGACCTGATCTGACCCAGCAACAGCGGGCCGGCGGGTGGTGCTGCAACACCACCCCAAGGCCCTCCACCAACGCAACTCAGGAGAGTCGATATGCAACAGCAAACTGGAACACATCCAGCCACGGCAGCACGTCCGCTGGCTTTGGGCACCGGACCCGACGTGGAGGCTAGCACGCCGGCCGTCGTGGCCTACGACCGTGGAATGGGCGACTGCTCGGCCACCATCACCCTGCATGTCACGCATGGTTCGGTGGTGGTCACTGCCGCGCTGAGCATGGGTCCGTTGCGCGAGGCCCGTCAGTCCTGGGAGCGGCGGCGTGGCTCCGGCGGCGGCTGGAAACTCGTCGAAGGGCCCCGCCTGTGGACGGCCGCAGAGGACTCGATCAGCACGGAGCTGGCCGAATTCATGGACGGCCTGGATTTCCCCTTCGACCTGGCCAACATGCTGCCGCGCCGTCCGACTGCGGCTGCCGCCGCTGCGGTGGCACAGGCTGCACGCGAGGTGGCCAATGGCTGAGCTGCTCACGCTCGCGATGGTAGTTCCGCCGGCGATCGGTGGCGCCCTGGTCTACAGGCTGTGGTCGACCCGCCGCCCACGCCTTACTCGGACCGGACTGGCAGTCGGCCAGGTACCACAGCGGCGCCGCGGCCGCGTCCGTATGGCGGTGCGCCGGGAGGCTGTGCATGGCTAAGTCCGTCATCTTTCTCAGCCCACAGGGAGCCGGCAAGTCGCTCAACGCCGAGTTGCTGTGCCAGCGGCTGCGCCTGCAGCACGTCGTTGAGTTGGACGACCTGCTGCATACGTTTCGCGCGGACCGCATAGAACCAGTGGGGCAGCTGATTGTCACCTGCAACGAGCAACAAGCGCAGACATGGTCGGTGCGCTGGGGCCTGCGCGTTATCAGTGTCGAAGAAGCGCGCAGCCAGTTGGGTTCCGCGTGGAGGACGCAGCGATGAACCTGCAGCGCACGATTGAAGTTGCCCGTTCTGCTGCCCGGCGAGGTGAACCTGGCCCGTTATCCACCGGCGAGGCGCTGACTGCCGCCCTGGTACTCAATCGCCACGACTGGCTGGCGGAACTCGGCTATACCGTGGCCCAGGCACTAGACCGGATTGACTCGGACACCGTGCAGCACCTGCGCGATGCCGAGCGTGCCCTATGTGCGGAGGTCTCATGACCCAGCGCCAGGTCGACCACGACAGTCCGCTGCCGGCTTGCTCAAACGGCCACGTAGCTCGCCACATGCTCGACGCCCGCCGTCCCGAGGCAGGCGGCGGGCACTTCATCGAATGCATATGCGGCCGCACGCAGAGGCACCCCAGCTTTGACTTGGCCATGACAGAGTGGCGGCGCGCTCACCGGATCCGCATACCGCGTCAGCCGCGCGCTCATGCGCCCAACGTGGTGCAACTCGGCCTGCGTTTTACCGGCACACGCACGCGATGATCGACAGCGCAAGTATGGAGAGCTTCCGCCGCGTCTGCGAGGCGCGCCATTGGCTACGGCAAGGCTGCGTGGATGCGGCAAAAGTGAGAGAGCTCAGACTCCGCATTGCCGCCCAGCGGGGCTATGCGGCTGCGGACTTGCTCGTGGAGGAAATGCGCGAGCAGTGGCGCTGCCGGCGGAAGTGGATGACGGAGCCACAGAGATGAGCGATGCGGTGTTGACATTTGAGGATCTGCGGCGACTATGCGCGCCGATCGGGCCTGCACCGCGCGCATCGACAGTCGTGCGCTGGGCTCATAACCAGGGTATCCGCTACAAGTACGACGGCCGGGGCGGGATCTGGACAACTGTAGATGCGCTCAACGCGGCACTGGGCATTGCCCATGTACCCGCCGAGCTACATAACAAGGAGCTGATCTGATGGGACGCGGCAGGAAGCGCCAGTTCAACCCTGATATTCCTCGACATATCGACCAAGACGCCCTCCCGAAGGGCGTCTACTGGGCGGATGGACGCTGGTACATCATCGAGCCGCACCCCGAAGGCGGCTCAACGCGAAAAAGAACCATTGCCTACGCAGATGCGCGGCTATCCGACCTCCATGCGGCCAGAGAGGCTGCTCGAGGCGCCGGCCTGGTGGGCACGCTGCAATACGTGGCTGATGCATTCAAGCTATCAACGGAGTACCGCGACCTATCGCGCGCTACTCGTGATGACTACGATCGCCACGCAGAAGTGGCATGCGGCTATGTGTTGAAGGACGGCAGTACGTTTGGAAGCCTGCAGGTCGATCGCCTTTCCGTTCCCCTGGTCCAGCGCTTGGTCGAAGCGCTCGCCAAAGGACGGGAGGCTAGTGCTGTACAGCCCGGCTTGCCCGCCCGGCCGTCAACGGCCAATCACACGCTGCGCTATCTGCATCGGCTATTCGCTTGGGGTATACGCATCGGCCACTGCAAGACCAATCCGGCGAGCGGTGTGAGGGCGGCGAAGGAGCGTGCCGACGCAAAAATGCCTGAACCGCAGTCCTTCCTGGCGGTGCTTGAGTTCGCCAAGGCGCGTGCCGCCTTGCCCTTGCACGCAAAGGGATCGGTCCCGCCGTACATGCCGGCTGTGATGGTGCTGGCGTACAACGCGCGTCTGCGCGGTGTCGAGGTGACAGACCTGACCGACGCCGACGCCCTGCAGCAGGGTGTCCGTTGCACACGCCGCAAAGGCTCCCGCGACAACATCACGCTTTGGAACGACGATCTGCGCTGGGCTTGGACCTGGCTGCGGGAATATCGCGCCAAGCGCGTCCAGGCGCATAGGCGGCCAGTGGCGATGCGTCCCGAACAACGAGGGCTATTGGTCACACAGACCGGTACTCGCCTGGCCAGGTCGACATTGAAGACCGCCTGGCAGCGCCTGATCATGGCGGCGATCGACGAAGGCGTGATCGAGGCGGAAGAGCGGTTCACGCTCCATGGCCTGAAGCATCGCGGAATTACAGACACGCGCGGGACCAGGGCGCACAAGCAAGATGCTGCAGGCCACGTCACGCCGCAGATGACGCATCGATACGATCATGAGCTGCAGGTAGTCGAGCCGCCGGCGCTGCCCACCGATGAGGCGCTTGCGTTCGTTGACGTAGCGGAAGTGCCGCAGTCGTAGAAGCAGCGAATTTTCCCGGTAATTTTCCCGGTGCAACGAAAAAGGGCTTGCGATTTCTCGCAAGCCCTTGATGTTTCTGGCGCCCGAAGTTGGACTCGAACCAACGACCCCCTGATTAACAGTCAAGTGCTCTAACCGGCTGAGCTATTCGGGCGGGGTGGGCATTGTAGCAAGATCCCACCGCAATGCAACACCCCTATGCATTGGACTTTACTACCTGCTACCAACACTCTGACCTGCTGCCTTTAGAGCTGGTCTTGCGAGAAGCTTGGTCAATGCTCAGGGTGCCGCACTTGTCGGCAGCCTGAGCAGCTCCCGGTGTCGCCGTAATCACATATCCAGACTGGGTCTGCTGAGACAGGGCAAGAGTGTACGCTGCAGTTCCTCCCTCGCGCGGCGATACTAACGTTGGCAGACTGAAACCAACGTATGTGTTCTGTACCGTGTGATACCTCTCCGCCAGATGAGAGTACTCAACGAGATCGACCTTCGCTTGGGCCCGCTTCGATTTGCGCACGTGCTCCGCGTAGTTGGGATATGCGATCGCGGACAGAATCGCAACCACAGCAACCACGATCATGAGCTCGATGAGCGTGAACCCTTGTGCTCGCATCGAACAGCTGTTCAAGTACTGACATTGAGGATGCTTCGTCAACCTAATCATTGAATTTGCCTCCAAGACTGCCTTCCGCATGGGTATGGGACATACATCGGCTGCGCACCGGCAACATTGATCACCATCCAGCACGAACTACCGCCAGGTGGCAGAGAACCAGGAGTCAAGCGCGGAATTGCCGACACACCCACGTCTTTTACCGGCGTTGTACCCTGTGTCGTCAAGGAAGTTGCCGCAGTGCCAGAGGCAAACGCTGCACCGGTGGGTGAACCATTGCGAGCAACATCGAGCGCCGCTCCACCCGTGCGAGTATTCAGTCCAAAAAGCCAGTTACTGCCCTGAGCGGCACAGCCCACACTGTTTGGATTGGGCACGTACGTGGGCATGAAAACGATACCTGAAGCGACATTCGGATTACCTACCATGCGCTCGCCGGCAGGCAGATCTACGTACCATCCCTGTCCTCCCGTGACGCTGGAACCCATTACCAAGCTACGAGAGGTACCAGAAGTCGCAATCGAGTTGGCCTGCAAGTTCGAACGTGTGATGGAACTGGTAACAACACCGGAACTCGTGTCGTTCACGCCATACAAAGATTGAATCGCCGCATCGAACGGGTCGTTCTGGAAAGAGAAACTGCCGGTACCGAAGAACAACGTCACGCCACCGTTCTCGCCTTCAGTCGCTACCAGTCCTCCGGTAATCGGCTGACGATAGGTTAAGCCATTTTCCACAGATGTACGACTGGTAAACAGCGGCACTGTAAGCGCCGTCGCAGTGTTGCGCAGATCGAATTTCCAAATCGCGCCCTTCTGGTCTGCCGCATAAACCGTATCGGCATAGCCGTCGCGCACCCTGTCCAACTGACCAGTCCCTCCCCAGCGATCAACGGCCACAATATTGCCCAGTCCATTGCTGCCAGAGATGCTGTTACCACTCTCGGTGGCTTCGATCATGGTTACTGTTGGCGTACCAGTTTTGATGTCGACAAGAAATAGAACAGCTTTTCCACTTGCACTGTTATAGCCATTGCCGAAGATAGCCTTCCAGCTCACAGTGCCCGCCGAGCTCAAAATCGGAACGATAACCGGCTTACCTAGTACAAAACCGATGTTGTTGCGTATCGCAGCAGACAAAGAGGTATCAAGATCACTAATCTCCCAAAGACGGCTTGCCGAGGTAACACTGGTAGGCGTCGTGACATCCATTGCAAATACGCTCCGGCCACCAGCGCCAGCAGTGCCGACCAAGCTGGTCTTCCATGCGCCACCGTAGTAAGTATCAGATACAGCCAAAGGCCCGTCGACGTAGTAGCGGTGACCGAACTTCTGGTCACTTTGATTGGCCGGATCATAAGGCAAAAGCAGATTACCCATGTGCCCCAGGGCCGTCGACGGAATATACGCAAAACGCTCAACTCCTCCGTTGGAGGACATGACACCGTCGCCATTCATACCACCGTCGAAACCGTGCAGCATTCCATCGTTGGCCCCCACATAGACCATGTAGTTACGGCCAGTCTTTTTCGCATTCAAATAGGCCTGATAGGTAGCGCCAGGATTACCTGGAAGACTACGATAACCATAATCATCTAGCGGAGAACTGATCACGGGAGCGGAATTAACAATATCTCCCAGAACAGTCGTTCTGTCGCGCAAGCGCCCTCCACTTCGCACTTCGCCGGAAGCTTCACCCCGCAGATAAGCGGTTGCCGTCGCTGCGGTTGCCCCAAGATTGGCAAGGTCCGAACTGGTACACAAAGACATGCCCGGATAGAGCGCAGTTGACTTGGTGCATAGATCCGCCAAAGAAATATTGGCGTCGTTGAATGCTGAAACCACCCCCGCCTTACTTACCAGCACATTACGAGCCGCAGCGGACGGCATTCGCGCGCTAGCCTCCCAAGCCGCAGTACTGACTGCTACGCGGGTCTGCGGGTTTACAGCGACGGTGTACCCAGTGAGGCGACCGAACCAGTCTGTCCCCTCGTTCGCTATTTCGTAATTTGGAGCGACCGAGAAGGATCCGACACCGATACGCGCACCACTCTGGGCGAGAGTACCAGAAGGCGAAGAGCCAGCCGTCACAGACGAAAGGACACGTCGCATTGCCTGGGTGATTTCGGCTGGGGTCCTCGCATTAATGTACTGTCCCCGCGTATTCGTAGCCGCATGCCAGATGTCGTCAACAGTGCTTCGCTCATCGTTCTCGCGAGGCGGCCAATTTTGATAAACCGCCGGCGTTGTGTACGCATCCTGCACTACACTTGGATTGAACAGATTACCGCGAGCACCTAGCGTAATGCCGTAGAAGTTGACGTGCAGATTTTTTTGACAATCTAGCCTGACACTTGCATTTGCGGTATTGCATGAGCTTGGAACCGGCACCAAACCTGAAGGCAGATCGGCTCGAATGGGAGAACCGCCATTGACATTATTGTAGTACTTGGCAGCAATGTCGCCCATTGTGTTGTCATACGCGTCAGTGAAGGGAACTCCCATATCACCATCGCCGCTCGCGTTACTTACGGACGGACCATCTTGGTTACTATATCCATCTGTAAACAGCATGACTGCATTTTTTTGACACGCCAACTGGACAGGAGCTGCACTATCAGTCCGCTGAAACTGAATACCAGCCGAGTTGACTGCCTGCCGATTCGGCGTACCACCACTAGCAGGCAAGGCAAGAATCGAATTGTACAGAGCAGTCTTCTCGCTCTGCGTACCCATGTTGCGCATCGGCAATCTTTCACTGACATCATCGTAGCTTGCGTGCTGATTGATTCGGAAGAAACCAACTCGCATGTTATTGACATCGGCCAGAGACCTAGTCATACCGGCAATAATCGCTCGATTTCTATTCCCATAGAATGAAAACCAATTGGCGAAATTCTGAAGGGCAACGGTATTGGCCGCGCCTATCGTATACTTCCACATGTCGCAACCAGCACCACATACGTTACGCACGCGATCACGCTGAACCGCATCATAAGCGGAAGCACCAGCAAGAAGAGGCCTCGCATCGGTGTCGCTTATGTAAGGCACAAAGAAGGTCGCCGGCCAGAATCTGATCAGCAACGTCTGCGAACCGCCATTCCACGTTACATCAGAGGTCGTTACCTGTTCATTCCCGAAAAAAAGATTGCCATTGTTATCCTGGAAACGTTGCTTGTATCCCGTCCCACGCGGAAGCACCATCCCATTTTGAATTCTAAAACTGCTACTGAAATCATCCCCCATATAGTTGGAAGCAAGCGCCACAGTTGCGCCTGGCTGGAGCGGATTGATCCGCGTATTGACCAAGTCCGCCTGCGGAAAGGGATTTCCGTCGCTATTTATCCACGGATCGTACTTGACCGTCGGATCGTAATAGGTGGGATTGTAGGCGGCAGAGCGCGCAAACCCTAGACCATCCAATGGAGGGACGCCGCGGCGATTTTCATCGATACGGACGCCGGGAAGGACATGGTTGTAGCCACAACCTACACTAGGCGAATCCTCCGTGTTCAACGCCCCCTGAGCGGAGAAAAAACTCTGCCTTGTAGTGCTCCAGCATCCCTGACCATCCTGCCCTGGAAACTGAGTCTGAAACGTCATCGAACCAGAATCATCCACCGCCATGATAAAAGCAGGAGGCGTCTGCACTTGGTCATTCATCGGCGCTTGAGCCAGTACTCCCTGGCCCTGCGCAGCAATCAATGCATAGACGAAGAATCCCAACCCGATCGCGCCAATCACTGCCGAAGCAAGGATTACTTTCTTTCTGTTAGCTTTCATGTGCGTTTCTTCAAAGTTTGAAGACGGTGTCTATTGCCGCTTCGGAACTGGGATTGGCGTTGTCGTCGGCAGCAACACCAGTGATCTGGAAAACCGGAGATGCTGGATCAACTGGCTGACCCATTCCGATGTTTGCCTCGCCCTGGATACATTGATCGATTTGACGAACATTGACAGCACGATTCGATGTTTGCACCTGAGCCCATTGCATTGGATCGAAGCCATCATCACATACCCGCTTTATATCGCCCGAACCTACCATGCTTGTGGTATCGCTCGACGACATGGTGCGATTTGAAATTTTTTCCACTGAATTTTCGGCGTTTCTAACGGTCCCTTCCGCCTCCTCGAAAGCACGGTTTACTGCACGATAGTTCGACGCCATCTTCTCTTGCATACCAGAAACCTGGATGCCTGCAACACCAATTAATGCTAACAGCACCAGAATCATCAAGGCGACATAAAGAACAGCACCCTTTTGTCGGCCGGCTCCGATTTCACAATTTATGCACTTTTTGAGGACAGGCAGCATCGTCATGATCAGTTCCCGAACAGTCGATTACGGAGAGCAACTGAAAGCTCATAACTGGCACGATATCGCCCATCGTTAGTCGTAGGCGGGATTACCGTTACTCCAAGTACACCAAGGCGATTGACCGCGATTGGAGCTGATGCGGCAGCCGGCGTGGGGCTACGCGCGAGGACACCAACCTGCACTTGACCGACCCGCCGCCATTGATTTGCAGCTGCTGCGTCGGTCGCTGTTGCAACATCGCTCGCAACCCTCTGCGCGGTGATGTTTCCAGCAGGAGGGGTCTGTGTCGCAATTGTTTCGGTACTGTCTAGTCCATAAAGGAATTGCAAGCTCTCAATGCCCTCTACGAGCTCCTCGCTGGTGTACTGGCCGTTTCCTCCAGCTCTAGCCCTCCGCAACGCGGGCTCCCCTGTATCTGGATTGTTCGCAACGTAATACACAAGCGATTCGGCGCGGTACACCATGGTCTGACCAGTAGGCTGTACGACATATCGACCGGCAAGGTTGACTCCTGAGGCCACTACGGTTCCAGCCGTAGTCGTGCCGGCAAAAACATCAGCGTGGGCGCAATCTGCAATTCCGAACAGCGTCGGTGCTGCAACGCCATCATCCGTAAGCCTCGCCCAGCGGGCGGCATCCATCGTCAACGTCGTATTGGAACCCGCCGCCGCGATGCCCGTGGCAGGAACCCCTTCGGCGGAAAGAAAGCGCAAGACGATGATGTCGCTACCCGCCCGCGGCGCCGGACTGAGGTTTTGGATTGCCGTGGGCAATCCAGTGATCGAGCCTGCGCTAGCCCCCACTGTCTGCGCTTGCCCAGGGGAAGTCCCTGGTGCCTCGTACCCCTGAATTGACACCGAAAAGTCCAGCGGACTGCCGCTCCCCGTTGTGGCTGACAGATTGACCCGTGGATCACCTTGCCCCTTAACGAACTGTGCCTGGTCGTTGACGCACCCAAAGTGTCCCGCCATACGAATATCGCGTGCCAGATAGTCCAGAGCGAATCGCCCATTCTCCTGGGCTCGCGATGCGCCTTCGGATAGCTGAGCAGCAGTACGCGATGCAGAGAAGATCTGGATGACGCCTAACAGCAGCACCAGCCCGATCACCATAGCAATCATGAGTTCAATCAGGGACAGACCTGCATTGCGCCTATACACACTCATTGCTGTTAAATCTCCGTCCGCAAGGCAAAACTTGTAACGGTGTCGGGATTGTCCTTGTCCCAGCGCTGATCGCCCCAGCTGATCGATACTGTTGCAACTCCATTGGCATACGTAACAGTAGCCGCTGCCTTATCTCCCAACGCCTTTGCAACCTGACATTGCCAACGCGCAATATTCTGCGCGACAGCAACTGCGGTTCCGGTGGGATAGGCGCAAGCGCCCGATTGAGTCACAGAGCCAGCAGCGAAACTAGCAGCGGTGTATTGCGTCACCAGATACCGGTTTGATCGCATTTGATCGATAAGGTCATAAGCAAGATTGGTCGCCTGCGTACGGTAATTGGCACTTTGCACGAACCGGACATTCATGGTCTGCAGCAAGGCGAACCCAAGCAAACCGAAGGCCAGCACAAGAATTGCTATCAACACCTCAATCAACGTAAAACCTTGCGACAATCGCGCACTGAAGCTAGGAGTTTTCTTCATACACAAGCCTCTTTTTTGCTACGGACTTGCCCGGATGCATTCACGGTCAATGATCTCCTTAACGGCTGCCCCCCGCATTGGTCCGGCTGGAGCGCAACCCGCTGGTCTGCAGGCGCGCGGCGCCGACCACGCGTATCGAAAGCGACCACCGTTCCAGTGGTTGGCCCCTGGACGACAAGCCGAGGATTGCCGGTCGAGTAGCGCAGCACCGTTTCTCCAGTGTCAAAACTACCGTTGCCGTTAGAGTCACTCCAAGCCATGACTCCTACACTCCAGCTGCCGTCGCAGCTGGCCCCGGTGGAGCTGCCGCACACGCCTCCACCCTGACCATTCCGGATGGCCTCGGTTCTTGAGAGATTCAATAAAGCCAACAGCTCGTTGTTGGCAGCAGCCACCCGATTGGATCGCAGCACCCCCTGAAAGCTAGGGTAGCCGATGGCCGCCACGATCGCGAGCACGGCAACGGTTACCATGAGTTCAATCAGAGTAAACCCGCGCGAACGGACAAATAACATTGAGACGCTCCCCAGCGTTGGCGTTGACAGCATCGTCAAGCCTTATGTCGGATGCAACCTGCGGCAGATAAGCGGTTGGTATGGCCGACGAACGATGCCGACCACCCCATGTCCTCGCGCCCTTAAGTCACCACCCGATAACAAGGCCGGTAATCCCCAGAGATCTTCATTCGGCGCTGCTCGACGAAGCCGCGCAGCAGCTCGTCCAGGGCCTGCATGATGTCCGGGTCGCCGTTGATCTCGAACGGGCCGAACTCTTCGATGCGGCGCATGCCGTCTTCCTTGACGTTGCCGGCGACGATGCCGGAGAACGCACGCCGCAGGTCGGCTGCCAGGGCGGGTGCCGGGCGACCATGATGCAGGTCCAGGGCGGCCATGGCTTCGTGGCTGGGCACGAACGGTTGCTGGTACTCCAGCGGAATGTGCACCGACCAGTTGAAGTAGTAGGAATCCTTCTGGTCCTTGCGGTGTGCGCGTACCTCGTGGATGCCCTCGGCCATGCGCCGCGCCACGGCGACCGGGTCGCCAACGATGATCTGGTAGCGGGAAGCGGCCGCGTCGCCCAGGGTCAGGCGGATGAAGCGGTCGATCTGTTCGAAGTACGGTGCGGCGATGGTCGGGCCGGTGAGGATCAACGGGAACGGCAGGCTGGCATTTTCCTCGCGCAGCAGGATGCCGAGCAGGTAGAGAATCTCCTCGGCGGTGCCGACGCCGCCCGGGAACACCAGGATGCCGTGACCGATGCGGACGAAGGCCTCCAGGCGCTTTTCGATGTCCGGCATGATCACCAGGTGGTTGACGATCGGGTTCGGTGACTCGGCTGCGATGATGCCCGGCTCGGTGACGCCGATGTAGCGCGTGTTGTGCTTGCGCTGCTTGGCATGCGCGATCGTGGCGCCCTTCATCGGGCCCTTCATGGCACCCGGGCCGCAACCGGTGCAGATATCCAGGCCACGCAGGCCGAGCTCGTAGCCCACCTGCTTGGTGTACAGATATTCGTCGCGCGAGATGGAATGCCCACCCCAGCACACCACCAGGTTCGGGTCGGATGGCTGCAGGATGCGTGCATTGCGCAGCTGGCCGAACACCGCATTGGTGATGCCTTCGCTGGTGTCCAGATCGCCGCGCTGTGCTTCGAGCTCGATGGCCATGTACGCCAGATCGCGCACCACCGCGAACAACAGCTCCGCCACGCCACGAATGATCTCGCCATCGACGAACGCCATCGCCGGGGCATTGATCAGGTCGATACGGATGCCGCGGTCCTGCTGGTTGACCTGGATGTCGAAATCCGGGTACAGGTCGCGCGCGGCGCGCGGGTCGTCCGAGGCACTGCCACTGGTGAGCACGGCCAGCGCGCAGCGGCGCAGCAACTCGTGCATGCCGCCACTGGAGGCGTCGCGCAGCCGCGCCACTTCCGCCTTGGACAGCACGTCCAGGCCACCACGCGGATAGATCCGCGCATCCACTACCGGCAGCGCCCGCGCCGCCGTACTGCTGAGTTTCATAGCACTTCCCTTCGTTTATCGCCAACTTTAGCGTATCTGCTGCCCAAAAAACTCACATTGCAACTACCACTCGCACATTAAACGCTGATCAGCGTCAGGAAATTCATACAGACAACACTTAGAGGAAATTTGTATGAAATGAGAATAAGCACGACTACGATCAAACCCTATTCCGACTTCTTCAACAATCATAAACATTCCGAAATCTGCCCGTCATAGGTTAAGGCGCGAGGCTCACCCCAATTCTTAGCCGACCGCACCTTTGGTGTACTCGAATCGGCTCCAGAGGTCAAAACCCGCAAACTTTCACGACGCTTTAGCACTTCCGGAGGAGTGCCAGATTTCCCCAGCACCGAGTAAACCTTGTCATAAATAAATAGTGAAAAAACAGGATCCTTTTCGATAATCACTTGAGAGAGTAGCGATCGGGCTTTACCGTTAGAGGGATCGTTTGCATCAGCCAACGCAAGCATTGCATATATATCACCAGACATTGCCAACTCAATCGCGTATTTTTCCGCTACGTCCCTATATTTGATCAACTCATTGGCAGACGAGATCACATCATCGCTACGAAACGGACGGCCCAACACGTAATAACGCTTCGCCTCGTAACTACCAGCCTCCGCAGCTTTTCGCCAGTATGAAACAATTTCACCTGTATTCAAAGCGGCCGCGCCTTCGCAGCGCGCCAAACTCCCCAACAAACTTTCCACACCCGTCAGTGCTGCCTTAGTACTGATGGGACTCGCGCTCAGTACGGATAACCTATTAGACATGTCCACACACTTTTGCAGCTCACTAGCTAACTTGCATGATGCTTTTAAATCCCCAGAGTCCGACTTCGATTTTAAATCCTTTAAAAATTGAGGAAGTACAGTCCTTGCTGCTAAATTGCCAGAATTAATCGAAAAATCGAGCAGCCCAGCAGATTTTGGGTTCGAACTCACCAATGCACCATTTAAATTAACATTGTTATCAATTTGGTCGGGATCATTTCCGTAAAGAAGAATGGCCAAAATAAAAAGGGCCGCTACAAAAACGGCCCAAAAAAACAAGAACTTTAAATTTGATTTATAATTAGACAAATTAAATTTCTCATTCAGACTGGAGTGGGCACTCGACAAATATCAGGCACATACTCGTAAGGAAATCCTACGGTACCAAGCGGGGCATTGCCGCCCTGCACAATTCCCATTAAAATGACTGGACCGCCTATACCGATAGCAGCATAGGTTTCTTCCAACCCGTCATCGTACCTAACTCTATAAAAGTCATTAAACCCTATCGACCGACGAGCTACCGCATTATATGAGTTTATATCGTGCATTGCGTGCAGCATACGTTGTTCTCTAGACGAGCCGCAGACTGCCGGGTAGGGATTAGGAATCGCAGGGTCCAGATTGAGCATAAAATCACCTGCACTGCCCCCATCGTCCGAGGGCCAGTTTGGAGTCCACTCCTCACCGCAATTGCAAGGGAACTGCGGAAGTGGAAAGCTCTGAGTATTCGCTGAAGCATCCATAAGGCCAAAAACGCCCACACTTAATGCAAGACAAATTGCAGCCCTCAACGGAATAGTTCCCATTTAAAATCTCCATTTATAAAAATATTAAAAATCCAAAATAAATTTCTCCAAACCTTTACCGTCGCCTTTTCTTACGTAGGCCTTACTCATACTTCTAGCAGCAGTCAATAAATTTAAAAAATAATCATATAGGTGCCTTAGGCCATATTGCCGAGCGAAGTGAAGCCGATCAACAAACCGTTCTTTTTCAATCAGATTAATCAAAGAAACAAAAATCGATAATTTTTCAAATCCTCTCTCCACGAGCATCTTATGCAAAATTAGTCGTGACATGCGTCCATTTCCATCAGCGAAAGGATGTACATGCAAAAAGAAAAAGTTAAATATAACCATCAAGGCGACAATATCTTTTTCTTTTTTACACACATCCATCAACCAGACGATCTCTAACTTCACTTCATAGAAGGGAGCTATAAAACCTATACTTGAGCTTTTCCTCACTCCGACTTGAACAGGTTCTTTTCGGAAATTACTTTTATTTTCGAGACACATTAGATTACGATGCGCCTCCAAAATCGAGGCCGGTGACGCCTCATCTAGTCGACGAACATATTCAGCAAAAAGGGCGATGAAATCTTGATCGCAATTCAAATCCGTACGCCCTCGAAATATATCTTTTAATAAAAAGATTTTACAGTCGCCCAATAATTCTTCTGAAATTGAAAAATCTTTTACAGCGTCCATGCTTTTGAATGAGACAAGATCAAGATCGTCTTTCATCAATCTATTGGGTTTGAATGCCACTGGCATTGCGATGAGAGGTTTCATCTTCTTTAATGCTCATTCATTTCGCGAACGTAACACACTGAGTGCAAATATAATGTGGCACCCATCACACTATTTGTATGCCAACCGTTTCACTTTACTAGATGCCGATTTGAAGAAAATTACAACGCTGCAGACCTATCCAAAGAGATCAGTAAGATCTTCCCTCACGAATTCATATGCGCGTTGAATCTAAAACTTCAAGACCATACATTAGCACAACACTTTATTTCAAAAAAAACGGCCGATTGACGGCCGTTTTTTTTTAGGGCATACCGACATTAAAATTGATAACGGAAACCTAGCTGTAGCGCCCAGCGGGAAATGCCCTTATCGTCGTATACAGTCGCAGCGTCGGGCTCGTTGAAGCGGTAAACGTATTTGCCAGTCGCCGCGTCAATGCCGCCGTACTCAGCAACGCCCTTGAAGCCCGGGAACGCGTACTCGTCGACACGGCCCCACTTCTTGTTGAGCAGATTACCCACGTTCATGACGTCGACCCAGATCTGCGCCTTGTTGCCATCGAAGAAGCCCGGAAGCTCCTGCTCGATATGCAGATCGAACTGGTTGACCCAGGAATTACGCACCGCGTTGCGACCCGCAACCTGGCCCTTATGCGTGGACAGATACTGATCGTTGTTGACGTAGTTCCAGAACGCATTTTCTTCAGCCGCGTTGCGGAAGAGCACATCGCCACGTGCTGCCGGGATGTACAACAGATCATTGAAGCGACCATCGCCGTTGGCGTCGTTGTCGAAAGTGTAGCTGTACGGACGGCCGCTACGACCTTGATACACCAAACCGACCTTGGTCGCAAAATCGCCGAAGAAATTATGCTTCCACTGCAGGGTACCAAGGAAGCTGTCCTTGATCTCGTAAGCCGAGGTCGCGTTGACCTCTTCATTTGCTTGGAAAGTTGCCGTGTTGAGCAACTGCGAGCCCGATGTAGAGCTGGTCAGGCCGCTGACTTCCTTCGCATTCGAGTAGGTATACGCGAGGCTCCACGACCAGTCGCTGTCATTGAATGGCTTGTTCAAGCCGACAGTGAAACTCTGCGTGCCACCCTGGTTGGTTGAGCGCGCAATGATGGCGTCGTTAAAGCTGGTGTTACGACCCGCACGGATGTCCGTGCCGCTATTTACACATGATGATCCCAACGCCACACCGGTTTCGCGAAGACATGCGTTACCCAGCGAGTTCCAGTTTGCCGGGTTCAGGCCATTGGTATTCCAGTAGATATTTCGACCATCCTGACCAACCGCAGTCGCGTTGCCCAGATTGAGCTGCTGGTAATAAATGGCTTCCTTGACCTTGGTAACCACACCTTCCATCGACGCGACGATGCCGTACCAAGGCAACTCGGTATCGAACGCCAGATTGGCCTTCCATACTGCAGGCTGGCCGAGATCCTTGTCGACGAAATCGACCGACTGCGTGGCGCCCAATGTTCCGCGCGGCTGGTTATTGATATCCGGTGTAAAGCGGATCCCACTATTGGACGCATTAGGGAAATTGTAGTCGGTGTATGCCAGGCCAGTATTGGAATACGGGTTGGACAACCAAACCGAAGCGGCCGCACCCTGGAACAGACCAACACCACCGCGCAACTGGGTCGGACGATCGGCATCGAAGGTGTAATTGAAACCAAAGCGCGGCTGCCACAGGCCGTTGCCATCGATGGTCTCATCATTGCGACGACCGAAAGCGTTGAAGGCCGCCTGGTTGAACTGTGGTGAGTTCTTCACCATCGGCTCGTCATAACGCAGGCCGAAGTTCAAGGTCAGGTTGCTGTTGACGGCCCAGGAATCCTGCAAGAACACGCCAACATTACGCATTCCCCATTTCGCAGCGATATCGTCGATACCGGTGGGCGAATAGGAGTAGCGGTAGGCATTCGGTAGATTGGCCTGATAGTTAGCGACCGAGTTGAACGTGTAGTTACCGAACACACGCGGCCCAAACAAATTATAGATGTCGTTGTCTTCGTAATCGAAACCGAACTTGACGGTATGATCGTTTAAGAAAAGCGTACCGGCGAAAAACGCATTCCAGGTTTCCGTACGCAACTCATTGGCCTGCGTGTTGGCTTCGGTACCAAGGTTCAACGTGTTGTTGCCGAAGCGCACAGCAATTGCAGGCAGCTGCGATGCCGCGGTACGAACCGCCGAATAATCGCGATACGAGACTTTGGCTTCAGTCGAGAACGTATCGGTCCAGTCACTGAACAACTGACCGGTGTAAGTCTCAAGTTCGAAGTCACGCACGTAATGGTAGGAATTCAGTGCGAGCGAGGTGTTACTGAAGCCATTTAGGTTGGCTGTGCTCTGCTCAGACTTGCCATACCGAAACGAGCCGCGATGCTTATCACTGATGTTCCAATCCAGCTTGAAGCCCTTTTCCTCGGAATCAGAATCCAGCGCAGGCAGAGTTAAGGTTCCGGGATCGAAACCGTAGACGTTACGCGAGATGTCGATAACTTGGTCAATCTGCGCCTGAGTGATTCCAACCACGTTGCTGGCACCAGAACCCGTCGGACCAAAGCCGCTATTTCCGGTGAAAACACCCTTGCCCTTGTACTTCTCGTAGTTGGCGAAGAAGAACAACTTGTCCTTGACGATCGGCCCCCCCAGAGTCAGGCCGTAGGTCGATTCGCGGTCGAACAGCTGCGGACGGATGTCGTTCTGGTTCTTGCCCGACCAATCGTTTTCGCGATAGGTGCCGTAGACCGAGCCATGGAATTCGTTGGTACCCGACTTGGTGACGGCGTTAATCACACCGCCGGTGCCGCCACTGATAGTGACGTCGTAATTGGCCACGTCCACCGAGATTTCGTCAATGACGTCCATCGAGAACGGCTGGCGCGGGGTCGGCAGGCTGTTGGATTCCAGGCCGAATGCGTCGTTGGTGCTGATGCCGTCAACGCGGATCGCGTTGTAGCGTGGGTTCTGGCCGGCGATGGAGATTTCGTTGCGCGCCTTGTCGGTCTGCGCAACGCGCGGATCGAGACGCACATAGTCCTGCAGGTTGCGATTGATCGACGGCAGCGATTCGATTTCTTCGCGGGTCACGTTGGTGCCAGTGCCCATCTTGTTGGCGCTGAAGATCGCCGAGCCGTAGTTGCCTGCGATCGCCTGCACAGTACCGAGCGTGGCCAGATCGCCGCCCAGGGCTGCATCGACCTGATTGACCTTGTCCAGGTTCAGGTACACGCCTTCACGCGTAGTGTTGCCCGCGCCGGAAGCGGTGATGGTGATGGTGTACGGACCGCCCACACGCAGGCCGCGCGCGTTGTAACGTCCGCTGGCATCGGTGGTGGCGCGGCTCACGGTGCCGGATTCGACGTGTGTGATCGTCACTTCGGCATTCGGTACAGGCTGCCCGCTGGCGCCGGTCACCAGGCCAGCAACGCCGGCAGAGGTGCTCTGGGCGAACACGGGGGCGGCGGCGAGCGCGGCGACAAGGCCAAGCGTGAGCTTGGACATGCGGAGACAACGGGGGTGGGTCATTTCGGTGGCCTCGATACAGGTTGGGCAGTGACAAAAAACGCAGTCAGCCCAACCGTTCCCGGGGTTGGGCTGCCGATGATCTGGGGTCCCTCGCCGCGCGGCTGGTTGCTGCCGCAACGGTTAACAACAGATTAACACGCTAAAGCCTGATTGTGACGGCGGCGTGACAAAGTTCGCGCAGTGCAACATGAACTGCGCATGTGAAGAGCGAGAGCGCCTTGTCGCACAGGGTCTCCTCACGATGGCGACGAGCATCGCAAAAACGCCCCGACTGGTATTCGGCGGGAAACGCCCGACCAATTGCGCAACAGAGCGCGTGTCTGTCGACTCGGCCGCCCCGCCGTCGCATCGCCCTGTGCAACTGCAGCCTGCCGCCACCTCAGCCTCAGATCGAGACCGGCAGCTTGAAGTAGGTCCCCAGGCCGTCCAGGAACATCTGCACCGAAATCGCCACCAGCAGCATGCCCATCAGGCGTTCGACCGCAGTCAGGGCGCGGTGCCCGAGCAGCTTGTACAGCAGCGGCGCAGACGCCAGGATCGACGAGGCGCCGATCCAGGCGATCATCAACGCCAGGCTCCAGTCCCACAACCGGGTAGGCTCGTTGCTGCCCATCAGCATCACCGCGGCCATACCCGACGGGCCGGCCACCAGCGGAATGGCCAACGGCACGATGAAGGGTTCGCCGTCCGGGAGCTCGCCCATCAGGCCCTCCGGGCGCGGGAAGATCATGCGGATGCCGATCAGGAACAGCACGATGCCGCCGGCGATCGCCACCGACTCCTGGCGCAGGTGCATCAGCTCCAGCGCGTACTTGCCGCCCCACAGAAACGCCATCAGCACGCACAGGGCGATCAGCAGTTCGCGCGCCAGCACGAAGCGTTGGCGCTTGGGCGGCAGCGGTTTGAGCACGCTGAGGAACACCGGGATGTTGCCCAACGGGTCGAGGATCAGGAACAGCAGCAGCGCTGCCGAAAGAATGGTCATGCGCAAGGGCTCCAGATCGCACCGCGGTGCGGAGCACCTGCCATGGACAACAGGGTGACGCAGGCAGCGGCATAGCGTGCGGGGTCGGCCGCGTCGCCGTCGTCCTGATGGGTAAAGGCACGCGCACGCAGGGCGGTGCGCATGGGGCCGGGTTGCAGGCCATGCAGACGCACCGGGCCGGCGGCAGTTTCATGGTGAAGGCTGGCGAGCAGGCCATGCTGCGCATACTGGGCGGCGCCGTAGGCACCCCAATAGGCCTGGCCCACACGCGCCGGATCGTCGATGACGAAGACCACCGCCGCATCCTGTTGCTGGCGAAGCAGCGGCAGGCAGGCCTGGGTCAGCCAGGCGCGCGCGGTGAGATTGACATGGATATTGCGTGCGAAGGCATCGGGGGCGGCTAGCTCGGCCGGGGTCAACCCGGCGAAGTCTGCCGCGCAATGCAGCACGCCGGACACGCCGCCAAGCTCGGACTGCAGGCGCTGCGCAAGCGCGAGGTAATCGTCCGGCGTGGCGCCAGCCAGATCCAGCGGATACAGCAAGGGCTCGGGGCCCAGCGCGGCGACGGTGTCGTAGACCCGCTCGAGCGGGCGCAGCTTGCGCCCCAGCAACACCACCGTGGCACCGGCCTGTGCGCATGCTCGCGCAGCGGCACTGCCCAGCCCGCCGGCGGCGCCAGTAATCAGCACCACCCGGCCAGTCAGGCCGGTGGAAACGGCGGACTGCGCTGCACTCACGGCTGGTAGGCCTCGCTGACGATGCGCTTGAGCTCGCCGGCCTCGAACAGTTCCAGCGTGATGTCGCAACCGCCGATCAGCTCGCCATGGATGAACAGTTGCGGGAAGGTCGGCCAGTTCGAATAGCGCGGCAGGTTGGCGCGTATCTCGGGTTCTTCCAGTACGTTGACGGTCCGCAATTGGTCTGCGCCAGCGGCCACCAGCGCCTGTACCGCGCGGCTGGAAAAACCGCACATCGGGAATTGCGGGGTGCCTTTCATGAACAGCACGATCGGGTGCTGTTCGACTTCGGCCTGGATCCGTTCCATCACCGGCATTGAACTCTCCTGACTGGGAGCGGCAGGCCCGACCGCCGGGTCGGATAGACTTCCGCAAAGGCGCGCATTGTAAGCCTTCACGCGACCCGCCGCCGGACTCCCTTTGCTGCCCTGCACATCATGCCGATCGAATACCTTGCCCTGCCCTACGCCCGTACCGCCCTGGAGCCGCATCTGTCGGCCGCGACACTGGAAACCCACCACGGCGTGTATCACCGCAGCGAAGTCGAACGGCTCAATGCGCGCATCGAAGGCAGCGAACTCGCCGAACTGACACTGGAAGAGATCATCGCGCAGGCGCAGGGCTCGCTGTTCCATCTGGCCGCGCAGGTGTGGAACCACAATTTCTACTGGCAGTGCCTGCGCCCGCGCGGCGGCGGCGAGCCGCTCGGCAAGCTGGCCGAGCGCATCGGCAAATCGTTCGGCGATTGCGCGCATTTCAGGCAGGAATTCAACCGGGTGGCTTTGGGCAGCTTCGGCTCGGGCTGGGTCTGGCTGGTGCAGCGCCCGGATGGCACGTTGGCGGTCGTGGCCACGCCGAACGCTTCCACCCCGCTCACCGGCCCGGACACGCCACTGCTGGCCTGCGATCTCTGGGAGCATGCGTACTACCTGGATTACCAGCAGGACCGCGCGCGCTACCTGGATGCGTTCTGGAAACTGATCAACTGGGACTTCGTGGCCAGCCGGCTGAGTTAGCGCGACCGACACACCGGCTGCACAGCGCCAGGCAGGCATGGCCGACGCACGGATCGGCCTGCAGCCTTCTTACGCCCTGCCTCCTGCGCGCCATCCACACCTGCCTGGACGACTGCTCGCCATGTTCTATTGGCCGCCGGCAGCGACTCGTCGTGCCAGGGCGGCTGCAGGGCCGATCGCCATGCAACCGGCTCCCGGGCCACGCGAGGGTTGCGCGTTTACGGTGCGAATGGCGTGCAAGGCCGTGGCGCGGTTCCACCATCGAGCCGAAACAGCTCACTCCCCGCGCAGGCGCGCCACCACCGGGGCCACCTGGGCCTCGCGTTGCAATGCCGCGCCAACCTGCGTCAGCGCCTGTGCCAGCGCCTGCGGCGCATCGGCACGCACCGTCGCATGCCCCACCTTGCGCCCCGCTCGCGGTTGCTTGCCGTAGTCATGCCAATGCCCGCCGGGCACCGCGAGGAATGCCGCGGCATCGGGCATGGCGCCGAGCCAGTTCAGCATGCAGGCATGCCCTCGCATGTCGGTGCTGCCCAACGGCAAGCCGAGGACGGCACGCACATGATTTTCGAACTGCGACGTCTCGGCGCCTTCGATGGTCCAATGCCCGGAGTTGTGCACGCGCGGCGCCATTTCGTTGGCCAGCAATTGTCCGTCGCGCACGAACAGCTCCAGCGCGAACACACCCACATAGTCCAGGTTGTCGGCGATGGCGCGCGCATGCGCTTCGGCCTCCGCCTGCAGCCCCGCATCGACCCTGGCAGGGGCGAGACTGGCCGACAGCACGCCATCCACATGCCAGTTCTCGGTCAGCGGCCATGCACGGAATTGACCATCGCGCCCGCGTACGGCCACCACGCTGACCTCGCGCTGGAAAGCCACAAAGGCTTCGACGATCAAGCCGACCTTGGCCGCCTGCGCACCCAATGCCTCCCACGCGGCATCGGCATCGGCAGGCGTCCTGATGCGGAACTGGCCCTTGCCGTCGTAGCCGAAACGCCGGGTCTTCAGCACGCAGGGCGTGCCGATCCTGGCCAGTGCCGCATCCAGGCCGGCGCGGTCGTCGATTGCGGCGAACTCGGGCACCGCAATTCCCAGCTCGCGAAACAGGGTCTTTTCGCTGAGTCTGTCTTGCGCCACCGCCAATGCATCCGGGCGCGGAAACACTGGCAGCTGCGCGGCCAAGTGCTGTGCGCTGGCCGCCGGCACGTTCTCGAAATCGAAGGTGATCACGTCCACCCCCGCGGCGAATGCGGCAAGCGCGGCGGCATCGTCGAAGGCACCCACCTGCAGCGGTGCCACCTGCCCCGCACAGCCATCGGCAGCCGGGTCGAACGCCGAAAAGCGCAGGCCCAGCGGCGCACCCGCCAGCGCCAGCATGCGTGCCAACTGGCCTCCGCCCAGGATACCGACCGTGGTCATTGGCGCGGATCGTCGCTGGCCATGACCTCGTCGGTCTGCCGCGCCCGGAACTGCGCCAGCGCCTGGCCGATCTGCCCCTGCTCCGGCGCCAGCATCGCCGCGGCGAACAGGGCTGCATTGGCGGCGCCGGCATTGCCGATCGCGAACGTGGCCACCGGAATGCCGGCCGGCATCTGCACGATGGACAACAGCGAATCCATGCCATTGAGCGCCTTGGACTGCACCGGCACGCCCAGCACCGGCACCGCCGTCTTCGCCGCCAGCATGCCCGGCAGGTGCGCCGCGCCACCGGCGCCGGCAATGATCGCGCGCAGACCGCGCGCCCCCGCCTGCTCGGCATAGGTGAACAGCACATCCGGCGTGCGGTGCGCCGACACCACCTTGACTTCGTACGGCACGCCCAGCGCATCGAGCTTCTGGGCCGCGTGTTGCATGGTCTCCCAATCCGAACGGGAGCCCATCACGATGCCGACCAGCGGCGCGGTGTGGTTGGAGGTCATGGCCCTGCCCTGCGGTAAAGACGTATTCTAGCCAATCTCCACGCAAGACAAGACTTCGATGGATCGCAAACTGCTCGACCTGCTGTGCTCGCCCGATACCCGCCAGCCGCTCTCGTTGCTGGACGGCAAAGGCCTGGAGGCACTCAACACCGCCATCGCCGGCGGGACCCTGCAGCGCGCCGATGGCAGCGCGCAGTCGCAGCCGCTGCGCGAAGCATTGATCACCCGCGACCGCAAGCAGGTCTTCCGCGTCGACGACGGCATTCCGGTACTGCTGGCCGAAGAGGCCATCGCCACCGCGCAGATCGCCGACTTCCCCGAGAAGTGAGTACGCCCGTGCGCACCAGCGCGGCGGACGCGCCACCGGCGGCCGTGGTCGAAGCGGATGTGGCGCGCGCGCTGGCCGAGGATCTCGGCAGCGGCGACGTGACTGCCGCGTTGCTGCCCGACCAGGCCGACGGCGCCTACCTGCTGTGCAAGCAGGACGCGGTGATCGCCGGTCGCCCCTGGTTCGATGCGGCCCATCGCGCGCTCGATCCACAGGTCCGCATCGACTGGCATGTGCATGAAGGCCAGCATGTGAGCGCCGGTACCGTGCTGGCTCTGCTGCAGGGCCGCAGCCGCAGCCTGGTCAGCGCCGAGCGGACCTCGCTCAATTTCCTGCAGACGCTCTCGGCCACTGCCACGGCCACTGCGGCCTACGTGGCCGCAGTGGCCGGCACCGGCGCGCGCATCCTTGACACGCGCAAGACCCTGCCCGGCCTGCGTGTTGCGCAGAAGTACGCCGTGCGCTGCGGCGGTGGCGACAATCACCGCATCGGCTTGTTCGATACGGTGATGCTGAAGGAAAACCACATCCGCGCCGCCGGCTCGCTGGATGCGGCGGTGCGCGCAGCACGTGCGCAGCAACCGCAGCTGCCGTTGGTGGTGGAAGTCGAAACGCTGGAGCAACTGCGCGAAGCCTTGCAAGTGGGTTGCACGCGCATTCTCATCGACGATTTCGATCCGGCGATGCGCCGCGCCGCCGTCCAGATCGTCGCCGCCCTTCCGCCCGAGCGACGCATTCCGCTGGAAGTCTCCGGCAGCGTGGACCTGGCCGGCATCCGCGCCATTGCCGAAGATGGCGTTGACTGCATTTCCATCGGCGGGCTGACCAAGCACGTGCAGGCGGTCGATCTGTCGCTCAAGCTCGGGCCGCCGCCGCGCTGATTTCACGGCTGCGCGCACACCGCTCTGGCAGCCTGCTGCATTGCGCTTCCGTGCGGGATATTCGATGACTGCAAGACCTTGGCCGTGGATGTGGTTGCTGCTCGCAACCGTCGGGGGCAGCGCTGCCGCTGCGGAAGTGTGCGATGTGCCGCCGCGCTTCGGCACCGGCCCGGCCGCCATCGCCATCGTCCGCAGCGCCTGCAACGAGCATCGTCTGTGGCAGCGCCCTTTCATCGACGCCAAGGGCCGCCTCGCCAACCTGGGCGTGACCGAGGCCGAGGCGGGCTATCTCGCCGACCATGGCGTGGTGGCCTGGCAACGCGTGGCAGGCTACTGGCGCGACAGCGGCACGCTCGCTTCGATGGGCGGACGCCCGGGCGCAAGCAGCTGCGCCGCGCTGGACGGCACGCGCTACACCGCCAGCGATTGCCGCGCATTCCTGATCGACAACCCGTGGTCGGCCGCCTTCATTTCGTGGGTGATGACGCAGGCCGGACTGAACGGCTTCCATCGTTCCGCCCGCCATCTGGACTACATCCGCAGCGCCTACCACGACGGCGCGACAGGGCCTTATCGGTTCACCGATCCTGCCGTGGAAAAGCCCGCGCCCGGTGACATGCTCTGCCTGCTGCGTGGCCGCAGCGTGGCGCTCGGCTACGCGGGCCTGAAGGCGGCGCTCGGTGGCAGCGCGCCGATGCCGTGGCAATCGCATTGCGATGTAGTGGTGGCTGCCAACGTGGGCGGCGATCGCACGCTCTACCTGATCGGCGGCAATGTCTTCAATACGGTGATGATGCGCAAGATGCCGCTGGACCGGGCCGGGCGCGTCGTGTTGCCGACACCGCAGTCCGACAACAGCCAGGATCAGAACGAAGACAGCCTGGGAATCGCCAGCGAATGCACGCCGGCCAACGAAGAGTTGTGCGATTTCAACCGGCGCGACTGGGCCGCGCTGCTGAAACTGCGCCCGGATGCGGCGGTGGTTGCGCCGCCGCCGGCGGCTCCACTGCCGTCGCCGGGCACAGCGCCTACTGATCAAACGATGCCACCAGGCTTTCCACGCGTGGTGCCGCCGCGCCCGGAAACGCAGCCTGCGCCGACGCAACAACAGCAACCTGAGTAAAGACGGATTCAAAGCCCCTCTCCCGCGGGAGAGGGGTTGGGGTGAGGGTGTCCGGTGCGAAGCGCGTGTTCGCTCTCACCCCGTGCGGCCTTGCACGCACCCTCATCCGGCGCTCCGCGCCACCTTCTCCCGGTGGGAGAAGAAATCAAGTGCACAAAAGAAAAGCGGGCCGAAGCCCGCTTCTTTTGACGCGTCAGCCAGTGGCGATTACTCGGCCGATGCCTGCACGCCTTCGCCTTCTTCCACTGCCTTGATCGACAGACGGATACGGCCCTGCTTGTCCACTTCCAGTACCTTGACGCGGACCACATCGCCTTCCTTCAGCTTGTCGCCGACCCGCTCCACACGCTCGCTGGAAATCTGCGAGACGTGCACCAGACCGTCCTTGCCCGGCAGGATGGTAACGAACGCACCGAAGTCCATGATCTTGGCGACCTTGCCTTCATAGATGCGGCCCGGTTCCACGTCCGAGGTGATCTGCTCGATGCGCGACTTCGCGGCTTGCGCAGCGATGGCATTGACCGAGGCAATGATGATCGTGCCGTCGTCCTGGATGTCGATCTGCGTACCGGTCTCCTTGGTGATCGCCTGGATGGTCGAGCCGCCCTTGCCGATCACTTCGCGGATCTTGTCCGGGTGGATCTTGATGGTCAGCAGGCGCGGCGCGTAATCGCTCAGCTCCTGACGCGGGGTGGTCAGCGCCTTGGACATCTCGCCCAGGATGTGCAGACGGCCAGCCTTGGCCTGCTGCAGTGCCTGCTTCATGATCTCTTCGGTGATGCCTTCGATCTTGATGTCCATCTGCAGCGCGGACACGCCTTCGGCAGTACCGGCCACCTTGAAGTCCATGTCGCCCAGATGATCTTCGTCACCCAGGATGTCCGACAGCACCACGAAGCGGTCGTCTTCCTTCACCAGGCCCATGGCGATACCCGCCACCGGTGCCTTGACCGGCACACCGGCGTCCATCAGTGCCAGCGAGGAGCCGCACACCGAGGCCATCGACGAGGAACCGTTGGACTCGGTGATTTCCGAGACAACACGAATGGTGTACGGGAACTCTTCCAGGCTCGGCATCACGGCGAGCACGCCGCGCTTGGCCAGACGGCCGTGACCGATCTCGCGACGCTTCGGCGCACCGAAACGGCCGCACTCGCCCACCGAATACGGAGGGAAGTTGTAATGGAACAGGAAGTTTTCCTTGTACTCGCCACTGACCGCGTCGATCACCTGGCCGTCGCGGGCGGTGCCCAGCGTGGTGACCACGATCGCCTGCGTCTCACCGCGGGTGAACAGGGCCGAGCCGTGGGTACGCGGCAGCACGCCGGCCTGCACCGAAATCGGGCGCACGGTATCCAGTGCACGGCCATCGATACGCACCTTGGTGTCCAGCACCGAGTCGCGCATGGTGCGGTACTCCAGCTCGCCGAATTCCTTGGCCAGCTCGGCAGCGTTCCAGCCCTCGGAAGCGACGCGGCCGGCCAGCGACTCCAGCACGTCCTTCTTGATGGCGGAGATGGCGTCGCGACGCTGCAGCTTGTCGCGCACCTGGAAGGCGCCGGCCAGCTGGGTGCCGACCGCTTCCTTCAGCGCGTTGATCAGCGCGGTGTTCTTGGCAGGCGCAACCCAGGAGCTGGGCTTGGTGCCGGCTTCGACGGTCAGTTCGTTGATCGCGTTGATGACCTTCTGCATTTCGCGATGACCGAAGGTGACCGCACCCAGCATCACTTCCTCGGACAACAGCGCCGCTTCGGATTCCACCATCAACACGGCATTGGCGGTACCGGCGACCACCAGTTCCAGCTGCGAGTCCTTCAGGTCGGTGACGGTCGGGTTGAGGATGTACTCACCGTTCTTGTAGCCCACCTTGGCGGCGCCGATCGGGCCGTTGAACGGAGTGCCCGCCAGCGACAGCGCAGCCGACGCGCCGATCAGCGCGGCGATGTCGCCATCGATGTCCGGATTCATCGACATCACGGTGGCGATGATCTGCACTTCGTTCTTGTAGTCCTCGGGGAACAACGGACGGATCGGACGGTCGATCAGGCGCGAGATCAACGTCTCCTTCTCGGTCGCACGTCCTTCGCGCTTGAAGAAGCCGCCCGGGATGCGGCCGCCGGCGTAGAACTTCTCCTGATAATCGACCGTCAGGGGGAAGAAGTCCTGCCCTTCGCGCGCGGATTTTGCGGCGACGGCGGTGACCAGCAGTACGGTGTCGTCCATCTTGACGATGACGGCACCGCTCGCCTGGCGAGCGACTTCGCCCGTCTCCAGGGTGACGGTGTGCTTGCCGTACTGGAAGGTTTTGGTGATTTTTGCCACGAGGGTTTTTTCCTTAGCTGAAACTGTCTGCGTTGGACCGTCGTCGACCCATGCCGAGAACGGGCGGCCGGGAGGCTCCGGCCCATGTACTTGGTAGTGCGTTGCGAAAGGCCAAAACAAAACCGCGGCGCATCGCTGCGCCGCGGCGGTAGGACTCGATCAGCGGCGCAGGCCGAGCTTCTCGATCAACGACTTGTAACGCTCGTTGTCCTTCTTCTTCAGGTAGTCGAGCAGGCTGCGGCGACGGTTGACCATCTGCAGCAGGCCGCGACGGCTGTGGTGATCCTTCTTGTGGGTCTTGAAGTGGCCGGTCAGCAGCTCGATGCGCGCGGTCAGCAGCGCGACCTGCACTTCCGGCGAACCGGTGTCCTGGGCGCTGCGCTTGTTATCTTCAATGACTTTCTGGGTATCGACGGACATGGTGATTTCTCGATAGATGCGTGGTCGACAGGAACGTGCATGACGCACCGTCGGACTCGCCGTTTGCTTGGGATGAGCGCGCTTGGCGCAGAAGTGCCCCGATCGGGGCCGCGAAAGTGTAACGTCGTGCGGCCCGGGGAACAAGTTGACTAAACCTTAACAACCCGAACGATCGTTCAGCCCGTTGAACAGGCGTTGCGGCGATAGCCGCCCCTGGGCATCCACCAGGCCCAGTCCGGCGGGCGTTCCGTCCGGTTCGAACACCGCGACCTGACCCGGCGGGAAGGCCTCGTCGCGCAGACGCTGGCCCATCCGGAACCGGGTGACGTGGGCCTGGTCGAGCGTGATCTGCGCGAAGTCGGCCAATCCGGCGGCGATCGGCAGCAGCAGTTGCTCGGCTGGCGTGCCGGCGTCCATCGCAAGGGCCAGGGCCTCCAGGGTGATCATTTTTGGTGCCCGGAACGGCTCGACCCACAGCCGCCGCAGTGCGGCGATATGCGCGCCGCAGCCCAGCGCCTCGCCCAGATCGCGGGCGAGACTGCGGATGTACGTCCCCGAGCCGCAGGTCACCCGCAGTTGCAGGCGGGGCGCCCGATAGCCGAGGACCTCGATGGCATGCACCTCGACATCGCGCACGGGCGCCTCGATCGTCTCGCCGCGGCGCGCCTTGGCGTAGAGCGGCTCGCCGCCTTGCTTGAGCGCCGAATAGATCGGCGCTTGCTGTCGGATGCAGCCGATGAACGGCAGCAGCGCCTCGCGTAGCGCTTCGTCGCTGAGCTCGGGCACCGCGCGTTCGCGCAGCGTCACGCCATCGGCATCATCGGTATCGGTGGTGACGCCCAGCACCACCTCGGCGTCGTAGGCTTTGGCCGCACCCAGCAACAGGCCGGCGATCTTGGTGGCCTCACCCAGGCACAACGGCAGCAGGCCGGTGGCCAGCGGATCCAGGCTGCCCGTGTGGCCACCCTTCTGCGCGCGCAGCAAGCGGCGCGCGGCCTGCAAGGCGTTGTTGGAACTGAGCCCGGCCGGCTTGTCCAGCAACAGGAGGCCGTGCAGCGGGCGATAGACGATGCGGGATTTCAAAAGATCGGACTCGAATCGGGCGTGCAGGCAGCCGCAGAAAACCAGGGCTCCTGCAAGGGTGCCCTACTCACACGGCGCTCAGCGCCGGTCGTCCTCGTCGTCGCCGAAGGCGGCATCGGGACCGACATCGTCCAGGTCGCGCAGCAACTTGTCGATGTGCTCGCCGCGATCGACGGAATCGTCGTAATGAAAATGCAGCTCAGGCACGTGGCGCAGCTTCATCGCGCGCGCCAGCTGCGTGCGCAGCTGCCCGGCGATTTCCTTGAGCCCCTTGACCGCTTCGGCCGAGCGTTCCTGTTGCAGCGCGGTGACGAAGACCTTGGCATGCGCCAGGTCGCGGCTGATCTCGACATCGGACACGCTGACCGACGGCAGGCCGTGATCGCGCACGGCGGCGTGCACGATGGTGCCGAGATCACGACGCACCTGCGCGGAAACGCGGTCGGTGCGGTGGAAGGATTTGGTTGGCATGGTCGGAACCTTTGGTTCGGGACCCGGGACCCGGGACCGGGGACCCGGAAGAGCAAGAGCCGTGGCTTCCGCTTCTTCCGGGTCTCCGGCCCGGAGTCCCGGGTCCCGTCTTCGTTACAGCGTGCGCGCCACTTCGATACGCTCGAAGCACTCGATCTGATCGCCCGCCTTGACGTCGTTGTAGGCCTTCACGCCGATACCGCATTCGGTGCCGTTGCGCACTTCCTCGACGTTTTCCTTGAAGCGGCGCAGCGATTCCAGCTCGCCTTCGAACACCACGACACTGTCGCGCAACACACGGATCGGCTTGCTGCGCTTGACCACGCCTTCGACGACCATGCAGCCGGCCACCGCGCCGAACTTCGAGCTGCGGAACACGTCGCGCACCTGCGCGATGCCGATGATCTCTTCGCGGATCTCCACGCCGAGCAGACCGGACGCCACCTGCTTCACCTGATCGATCACGTCATAGATGATCGAGAAGTAGCGCAGGTCGATGCCGTTGGACTCGACGATCTTGCGTGCCGACGCATCCGCACGCACGTTGAAGCCGATCACCGTCGCCTTGGAGGCCGCTGCCGAATTGGCATCCGATTCGGTGATGCCGCCCACGCCGGAGTGGATCACGTTGATGCGGATGTCTTCGTTGGACAAGGCCACCAGCGACTGCTTGAGCGCTTCCACCGAACCCTGCACGTCGGCCTTGATCACCAGGTTCAACACCTGCTGGCCTTCGCCCTTGCCCATCTGGGCCAGGATGTCTTCCATGCGGTTGGTGGCCGAGGCCACCAGACGCGATTCGCGGCGCTTGGTTTCGCGCTGCTGCGCCACGTCCTTGGCCAGACGCTCGTCGTCGACGACCACGAAGTCGTCACCGGCCTCCGGCACGCCGGACAGGCCCAGCACCTGCACCGGAATCGAGGGACCCGCCGAGGCCGGCTGATGGCCGGTTTCGTCGAACAGCGCACGCACACGGCCGTACTGGATACCGCACACCAAGTAGTCGCCTCGCTTGAGCGCGCCCTGCTGCACCAGCACCGTGGCGACCGGGCCGCGGCCCTTGTCCAGCGACGATTCGATCACGGTACCGCTGGCGCGGCCTTCGGCCACCGCCTTGAGTTCCAGCACTTCGGCCTGCAGCGAGATCGCGTCCAGCAGCGTGTCGACGCCGGTGCCGATCTTGGCCGACACCTCGATGAACTGGGTGTCGCCGCCGAACTCTTCGGCCACCACGTCTTCGGCCAGCAATTCGTTCTTGACCCGCAACGGATCGGCGCCAGCCTTGTCGATCTTGTTCACCGCCACGATCAACGGAACGCCCGCCGCCTTGGCATGCGCCACCGCTTCCTTGGTCTGCGGCATCACGCCATCGTCGGCCGCGACCACCAGCACCACGATGTCGGTGATCTTGGCACCGCGCGCGCGCATCGAGGTAAACGCGGCGTGGCCGGGCGTATCCAGGAAGCTGATGACGCCACGGTCGGTTTCCACGTGGTACGCACCGATGTGCTGGGTAATGCCGCCCGCTTCGCCGGAGGCGATCTTGGTACGACGGATGTAATCCAGCAGCGAGGTCTTGCCGTGATCGACGTGGCCCATGATGGTCACCACCGGCGGACGCGGCGCAGCTTCGCCCTGCGCGTCTTCGGCGTGCGCCAGCAGCGCATCCTCGAAGTCGGCATTGTCGGCACGCACGGCCTTGTGGCCGAGTTCTTCGGTCACCAGCGCCGCGGTGTCGTGGTCGATCGTCTGGGTGATGGTCGCCATGACGCCCATCTTGAACAGCGCCTTGACCACGTCGCCGCCCTTGAGCGCGAGCTTCTGCGCCAGATCGGCCACGGTGATGGTGTCGCCGATCGCCACTTCGCGCACCACCGGTGCGGTGGGACGTTCGAAACCGTGCGGACCGCTATTACCCTGGCTGCCACCCCGGCCACCGTCGTTGCCGCGACGCGACGACGACGAGCCCGGCCGGCCGGCCGGCTTGCCGCGCACGTTCGAACGGCGCGCACGATCGGCCGCCGACAGATGCAATTGACCAGCAAACCGCTTGGTCGCATCGTCGTCTTCGACGCCTGCCACCATGACGTGCGAACCGCGCGTCTTGTGCTTGGCCGCGTTGTTGCGGTCGTCCGCACGTGCCGGCGCAGCCGGACGCGAGGCCGGCGATGCGCTACCCGCGGGACGTGCCGTACGGGGCGCGGAGGACGGTGCGGATGGCGCACGTGCGGACGGTGCGGCAGACGCGGCCGGCTCGGCGGCGGCCGGCGGCGGCGCGCTGGCAGCCGCAGCAGCTTCCTCGGCAGCCTTGCGCTCGGCTTCGGCACGGTCCTTTGCGGCCTGCTCTTCTTCGCGCTTGCGTTGAATCGCCTCGTCGCGCACGCGGTCGCTTTCGGCAAGCCGCTGCTGCTCGTCCAGATTGCGCTTACGCGACTCCTCGAGCTTGCGCAGGATGTCGGCGCGCTCTTCGTCCGGCGTCATCGCCGCAGGGCGGCCGTTGCCTTCGTTCTCGGATTTCACGTACGTGCGCTTCTGCCGCACCTCCACGTTGACCGTGGTCTTGGTGCGGCCGGCGTTGACCGTGACTTCCTGCAGCTTGCGCCGGTTGAGCGTGATCTTCTTGGCTGCTTCGCTCGCCGCGTCGGCGGGCGTGTCGGCCTTGCCGTGCGTGCGGCGCAGGAAGCCAAGCAGTTTCATCTTCTCGGTGCTGGTCACGACCTGGTCGGGACCGCTGAACTTCATTCCGGCCTCGGCCAGTTGAACCAGCAGTTTATCGACCGGCGTGTTGACCAGTTCGGCAAGCTTGCGGATGGTGGTTTGCTGCGACATTCGGATCCTATGATCTGGTTGGCGCCCCCTCGCCCAGAGCAAGGGATACGCTGATTCTAAGCCCTGATGGGGTCAGGGCGCGGTTCATTGCCGGCTCATTCGCCGCGCTCCAAACGGGCGATCTCCTCGGCGCGGGCGGCCAGGATCAGCGCTGCGGCGCGCTCCTGGGTCATGCCCTCGATGCCGAAGTCGACGATCTCGTCCGCCGCCAGGTCGGACAAGTCCTCGCTGGTACGCACGCCGTGCTCGGCCAGCGCAAACGCCGTCTCCTCGTCCATCCCCTCCAGCGCCAGCAGGTCCTCGGTGGGCTGAGTTCCTTCCAGGCCTTCTTCCTCGGCCAGCGCGGCATTGAGCAGCGCATCGCGCGCGCGGGCACGCAGTTCCTCGACGATGTCTTCGTCAAAGCCCTCCACCGCCAGCAGCTCGCCGACCGGCACGTAGGCGATTTCCTCGACCGTGTTGAAGCCTTCGGACACCAGGATGGCGGCGATTTCCTCGTCCACTTCCAGGCGGTCCATGAACAGCTGGCGCGCCGATGCCTGCTCGGCCTCCGACTTCGCAGCCACCTGGTCGGCAGTCATCACATTGAGCTGCCAACCGGTCAGGCGGCTGGCGAGCCGAACGTTCTGGCCGCCCTTGCCGATCGCCTGGGCCAGGCGGTCTTCGGCCACGGCCAGGTCCATCGCATGCTTCTCTTCATCGACGATGATCGACTGCACTTCGGCAGGCGCCATGGCGTTGATCACGAAGTTGGCGGGATTCTCGTTCCATAACACGATGTCCACACGCTCGCCGTTGAGCTCGTTGGACACCGCCTGCACGCGCGAACCGCGCATGCCGATGCAGGCGCCGATGGGGTCGGTACGGGTGTCGTGCGCGATCACGGCGATCTTGGCGCGATCGCCCGGATCGCGTGCGCAGGCCTTGATCTCGACCAGGCCCTGGCCCACTTCCGGCACTTCCAGCTTGAACAACTCGATCATGAATTCCGGTGCGGCACGGCTGATGAACAGCTGCGGCCCGCGCGGCTCGGAGCGCACTTCCGCCAGATAGCCGCGGACCCGATCGCCCGGGCGCAGCACATCGCGCGGAATGCCCTTGTCCTTGGGAATGAAGGCTTCGGCGTTGCCACCCAGATCGACGAAGATGTTGCCGCGCTCGGCGCGCTTGACCACGCCGGTGATCAGCTCGCCGACGCGATCCTTCCAGGCATCGACCACCTGCTGCCGCTCGGCCTCGCGCACACGCTGCACGATCACCTGTTTGGCTGCCTGCGCGGCGATGCGTCCGAAATCCGGGTTCTCGATCTGCTCTTCGATGTAATCGCCGACCTCGACGCCATCGGCCTCGTCGACGGCATCCATCAGACGCACCTGGCGATCCGGCGATTCCATCACCACATCGTCGGCAACCACTTCCCAACGGCGGAAGGTCTCGTAGTTACCGTCCTTGTGATCGATGGTCACGCGCGTCAGCACGTCCTGGTCGGGATAACGCTTCTTCGCTGCGGACGCCAGCGCGGCCTCGATCGCCTCGAAGATCACTTCGCGCGGCACGCCTTTTTCGTTGGCGACCGCATCCACTACCAGCAAAAGTTCCTTGCTCATTTCGTCACTCCGCGCGCGGCTTGCCGGCCGCCGACTCGTTGGATGGTTTCTTCTTGTCGTGCCCGGGCTTTTTCGGGCCGGGCTTGTTCGGTTTCTGCGGTGCCAGACCCAGCGCGACCCAATCCGGCACGATGCGCGCCTTGTCGATATTGTCGAACCCGATCTGCACATCCTTGCCGTCGACGGCAAACACCACCGCGTCGGCCTCCGGCTCGATCCGCACGATCTGTCCCTGGAAGCGGCGCCGCCCCTCCTGCGCCAGCTTCAACACGATCTTGGCCGACTCGCCAGTGTGGCGCGCAAACTGATCGAGGGTGAACAAGGGACGATCGACACCCGGCGAAGACACTTCCAGCGTGTAGTTACCGCTGATCGGATCCTCGACGTCGAGCTGGGCCGAGACTTCACGACTCACGCGCTCGCAATCGTCGACATTGACCATGCGCTCGGGCTGCTCGACCAACGGCACATCGATGTACAAACGCAACGTCGCGCCGCCCGGAGCGGGAAGATATTCCACCCCCAACAGCTCGAGCCCCAAGGACTCCACCGTTGGACTCAGCAGATTCGCGATTTCGGTCGCCTTTTCGCTCACAGACTGCCCTGATCAGATGATTGCCAGTAGGACCCCGGCAACCGGCAGCAAACTTTCCGGTTCCGGAAAAAACAAGGGGCCCGATGGGCCCCTTGCGTAAAAAAAGCCCGACCTCTCCGGGTCGGCGTAAAGACGGGAACAAGCGTCCTTACGATCCAAGAAGCTGAATCACTGCGATGAAGCAACAATTCGAAACTTGGTAGCGGGGGCAGGATTTGAACCTGCGACCTTCGGGTTATGAGCCCGACGAGCTGCCAGACTGCTCCACCCCGCAGCAGAAGCGGAATTATGAAGAACTGGAGCGATAATTGCAAGCCCTAGTTTTTCATCTGTTGAACAGCGTGGCGGCTGTTCAACGTCGCGGCGAATGATACCCGCAATGCAACAAAAACGAAACAGCTACGATCCCTATTCGCTCTCCATGCCGCCAAACGGCCGGCATGGAGCGCGACGCACGCCTGCCTCAGGCCAGACCGGCGAACGCGCGCTGGCACCACGCCATGATCGGGCTCCACGCCAGGCCAAGCGCCAGCAGGGCCAACGCGTTCACGCCCAGCACGGTTCCCAGCACGCGATCGTTGTTGGCTGGCAGCGGCTCGCCCACCGGCTCGTCGAAGTACATGACCTTGATGACACGCAGGTAGTAATACGCGCCGATCACCGCGCAGATCACGCCGACCAGCGCCAGCCACAACATGTCGCCCTTCACCGCCGCGCCGAGCACGGCCAGCTTGGTCCAGAAGCCGAGGAACGGTGGAATGCCCGCCAGCGACGCCATGATGCACAGCACCAGACCGGCCATCCACGGATTACGCGCATTGAGGCCCTTGAAGTCATCGATGTTCTCGGCTTCGAAGCCATTGCGCGACAGCGCGATGATGGCGCCGAACGAGGCGGTCGACATGATGGTGTAGCTCACCGCGTAGAACATCGCGGCTGCATAGCCCTCCTCGCCGCCACCGGCCACGCCCATCAGCAGGAAGCCGATATGCGACACCGTCGAGTAGGCGAGCATGCGCTTGAGATTGCTCTGCGCAATGGCCATCAGGTTGCCGATCACCAGCGACACCGCCGACAGCCCCCCGATCAACAGGTGCCATTGCGGCGACAGCGGCCCCATCCCTACCTCCAGCAGGCGGTAGGCCATGCCGAAGGCCGCCAGCTTGGGCGCCGAACTGATGAACAGCGCGATCGGTGCAGGCGCGCCCTGGTAGACGTCAGGCAGCCACATGTGGAACGGCGCGGCGCCCAGCTTGAAGGCAACACCGGCGATCATGAAGATGGTGCCGGTCAGCAGCAGGGTACGCTCGCCGGAACCGTCGATGGCCTCGTGGATGCCGGCCAGGCTCAGCGTGCCGGTGGCACCGTAGACCAGCGACATGCCGTACAGCAACAGGCCAGACGCCAGCGAACCCAGCACGAAGTACTTCATCGCCGCTTCGGTGGCCAGGCCGTTGTCGCGGTTGGAGGCGACCAGCGCGTACGAACACAGCGCCAGCAGTTCCAGACCCAGGTAGACCATCAGCAGGCTGCCGGCCGAGGCGAGCAACATCATGCCGGCAGTGGCAAACAACACCAGCACCGGAATCTCGCCCTGGTAGAGGTTGCGTTCGCGCAGGTAGGTCCAGCCGTACACCAGGCTCAGGCCGCTGACGAGCACGATCACGGTCTTCATCACGTCGGCGGCGGTGTCGCGCACGAACATGCCGCTGAAGATCTCGCCCTGCCCGCCCGTTCCGGTCGCCAGCAGCACGAGGACTACGGCCAGGACGGCGACGGAGAACAGGTGGGTCCAGACCTTGTTCCGCTGGCTCACGAACAGGTCGAGCATCAGCAGAGCGAAGGCGCCGCCGATCAGCGCCAGCTCCGGTACGAGCGGAGCCAGGTCGGCGGTGGTCAACGGCGCGAGCGTTGGCGTGGTCATCATCAAATCCTGAAAATCGGTACGGACGGCAAGCTGTCAGAGCTTGGTCGTTGCAATCTGGGTCGCCAGCTTGGCGATCGACGGTTCCATCAGATCGGTCAGCGGCTTCGGGTATATGCCCAGGGCCAGCACGCCGGCGGCGAACACCCCCAGCACGAACGCCTCGCGGCCATTGATGTCCTTCAGCTCGGCCACGTGCGCGTTGGCCACTTCGCCGAAGAACACGCGCTTGTACAGCCACAACGTATAGGCGGCAGTGATCACCAGGGTGGTCGCAGCAGCCAGGGCAATCAGCGGATGCTTCTGGAAGCTGGCCAGGATCACCATGAATTCGCCCACGAAGCCGCTGGTACCCGGCAGACCCGCGTTGGCCATGAAGAACAGCATTGCAAAGGTCGCAAACCAAGGCATCACATTGACCACGCCGCCGTAGTCGGCGATGCGGCGGGTGTGCATGCGGTCGTACAACACGCCGATGCAGGAGAACATCGCACCGGACACGAAACCATGCGAAATCATCTGCACCATCGCGCCCTGCAGGCCCAGACGGGCGGCGTCGGTGCTGCCGTATTCGCGCACCAGGGTGAACGCGATGAAGGTGCCCAGGGTGACGAAGCCCATGTGTGCGATGGACGAGTACGCCACCAGCTTCTTCATGTCTTCCTGTACCAATGCCACCAGGCCGACGTAGATCACGGCGATCAGCGACAGCGCGATCACCAGCCAGGCGAACTCATGGCTGGCATCCGGCACGATCGGCAGGTTGAAGCGCAGGAAGCCGTAGCCGCCGATCTTCAGCGCGATCGCCGCCAGGATCACCGAACCGGCGGTCGGTGCCTCGACGTGCGCGTCCGGCAGCCAGGTGTGTACCGGGAACATCGGCACTTTGACCGCAAACGCGATCAGGAAGGCGAAGAAGATCCAGGTCTGTTCCTTGGCGCTCAACTGCATCGCATACAGGTCGGCGAGCTGGAAGCTGCCGCCCTTCAGGTACAGGTAGACCAGGCCCACCAGCATCAGCACCGAGCCGAGGAAGGTGTACAGGAAGAACTTCATTGCCGCGTAGATGCGCCGCGGACCGCCCCAGACACCGATGATCAGGAACATCGGGATCAGCATGGCCTCGAAGAACACGTAGAACAGCATCGCGTCGGTGGCGGCGAAGATGCCGACGGTGACGCCTTCCAGGATCAGGAAGGCTGCTACGTACTGGTTGACGCGCTTGTCGATCGAGCGCCAGGCGCCGATCAGGGACAGCACCGTCACCAACGTGGTCAGCACGACCAGCGCGACCGCAATGCCGTCTACGCCCAGGTTGTAGCCGATGTTGTAGGCCGGGATCCAGGCGTGCAGTTCGACAAACTGCAGGGCGTCGTTTGCCGTGTCGTAGCCCAGCAGCGGCAGACTCAGCACGAAGGTCGCCACCGCCACCGCCAGCGATGCCCAGCGGGCAGTCTCGGCGTTGCGCAACGCAAGGATCAGGGCGCCACCGATAATCGGCAGCCAGATCAGGATAGACAGTAAAGGCCAGTTCGACACGTTTTCTTATTCCGTACAGGTCAACGCCAGAAATGCATCAGTACCGCCAACAAGGCGATCAAACCGATGATCATTGCGAAGGCGTAGTGATAGAGGAAACCGGATTGCGTGCGACGCAGCAGATGTGCCGCCAGGTCGATCAGTCGGGCCGAACCATTGACGACCGCACCGTCGACCATGTGGGTGTCGACTGCACGTGACGCCTTGCCAAGGACAACGCCACCGCCGGCGAAGCCATTGATCCACAGCTTGTCGAAACCGTACTTGTTCTCCAGCAACCACACGAGCGGCGCGAACGCCTTGCGCGACTTGGTCGCCAGCTCCGGCTTCCACAAGTAGAACAGCGCGGCAAGCAGCAGGCCGGCAACGGTCAGGAAGAACGGCGCGGCGGTCATGCCGTGCAGCGCGAATGCGACAGGACCATGGAACTCTTCGGCCAGCGCACCCACGGTATCGCGTGCCGGATCGTAGAAATCGACGATACCGGTGAAAAACGAGACTGCCTGGCCCTTGAGCGCGTGCGCGGCATGGTGGCCTTGCCAGTCGGTACCGAACAACATCGGACCGATGGTGAAGAAGCCGACTGCGATCGACGGGATCGCCAGCAGGATCAACGGCAACGTCACCACCCACTTGGACTCGTGCGGTTCGTGGGCGCCATGGTGCCCATGTCCGTGATCGTCGTGGCCGTGCGTGTCGTGGGCGTGCGCATCGTGCGAGTGAACCTGCGCCTCGGCGTCGGCATGCGCGCTGTCGTGATGGGCATGCGCGTCGTGCGCATGGGCATCGCGGAAACGCTCCTTGCCGTGGAAGGTCAGGAACAGCAGACGGAAGCTGTAGAAGCTGGTGACCAGCACGCCACCCAGCACCGCCCAGTAGCCGTAGGTCGCGATCCAGCTGTGCGACTCATGCGCATGGTGCGCGGCGGCCTCGATGATGGTGTCCTTCGAGTAGAAGCCCGAGAAGAACGGCGTACCTACCAACGCCAGCGTACCGATCACGCTGGTCCAGTAGGTCACCTTCATGTACTTGCGCAGGCCGCCCATCTTGCGCATGTCCTGCTCGTGGTGCATGCCGATGATGACCGAACCAGCAGCGAGGAACAGCAGCGCCTTGAAGAACGCGTGCGTCATCAGGTGGAACACGGCTGCCGAATACGCGGATACGCCCAGCGCCACGGTCATGTAACCCAGCTGCGACAGCGTGGAATACGCAACCACGCGCTTGATGTCGTTCTGCACGATGCCGATCAGGCCGGTGAAGAAGGCCGTGGTCGCACCGATGAACAGAATGAAGTTCAGCGCAGTCTCCGACAATTCGAACAGCGGCGACATGCGCGCCACCATGAAGATGCCGGCAGTGACCATGGTCGCTGCGTGGATCAGCGCCGAGATCGGAGTCGGGCCTTCCATCGAGTCGGGCAACCACACATGCAACGGCACCTGCGCCGACTTGCCCATCGCACCGATGAACAGGCAGATGCAGATCATCGTCATCACGCTCCACTCGTGACCGGCGAACAGCTGCACCTTGGCACCGGCCATGGTGGTCGCGTTGGCGAACACGGTGGAGTAATCCAGCGAGCCGAACCACAGCAGCACGCCGGCGATACCGAGAATGAAGCCGAAGTCGCCGACGCGATTGACCAGGAACGCCTTCATGTTGGCGAACACTGCAGTCGGGCGCTTGAACCAGAAACCGATCAGCAGGTAGGACACCAGGCCCACCGCTTCCCAGCCGAAGAACAGCTGCAGGAAGTTGTTGCTCATCACCAGGGTGAGCATGGAGAAGGTGAACAACGAAATGTAGCTGAAGAAGCGCTGGTAGCCCGGGTCTTCTTCCATGTAGCCGATGGTGTAGATATGCACCAGCAGCGACACGAAGGTCACCACCACCATCATCATCGCGGTCAGGCGATCGACCATGAAGCCGACGTGCGCGGAGTAGTTACCGACATCGAAGAACGTATAGAGGTTCTGGTTGAACGGGCTGGCGCCCTGCTCCACCAGTTGGTACAGCGTCATGCACGACAACACGCAGCTGACTGCCACGCCGAGGATGGTGACGTACTGCGCGCCCTTGCGCCCCACCTGGCGACCGAACAGGCCGGCGATGATGCTGCCGACCAGCGGTGCTAGCACCACTGCGATCAGCAGACTCTTGGAGAGAGTGATTTCCATCTACGGGTCAGCCCTTCAACGTGTCGACTTCGGCCACATTGATCGTGCGGCGCGTACGGAACAGAGTCACCAGGATCGCAAGACCGATGGCGGCCTCCGCGGCGGCGACGGTCAGGATGAAGAACACGAACAACTGACCGGCGGTGTCGCCGAGTTCGCGCGAGAACGCGATGAAGTTGACGTTGACCGACAACAGCATCAGCTCGATCGACATCAGCAACACGATGACGTTCTTGCGATTGAGGAAAATGCCGGCCAGGGAGATGCAGAACAGCACCGCGCCCAGTCCAAGCAGGTGGCCCAAGGTAATCAAGACTTCGCCTCCTGTCCGTCGATCGCATCCGACTGCGGCGCGACCCGCACCGGCTTTTCGACCGCCATTTTGACCATGCGCAAACGATCGCCAGCCTTGACCCGCGACTGCTCGGATGCGTTCTGCATCTTGACGCCGGTGCGCTTGCGCAAGGTCAGCATCACGGCGGCCACCACCGCCACGGTCAGGATCACCGCGGCGAATTCGAACGGCAGCAGGAATTCGGTGTACAGGCTCTTGGCCAACCAGGTCAGATTCGAGCTGTCGGCGGCCGTCGCTGCGGCGTTATCGGCCGGGAACGGCGCGGCGCTGCGTGCCTTGACGCCGATCAGGGTGACCATCTGCACCAGCATCGCCACTGCCACGATGACACCGACCGGCAGGTACTTGACCCAGCCCTCGCGCAGGCGGCTGGTATCGATGTCCAGCATCATCACCACGAACAGGAACAACACCATCACCGCACCGACGTAGACCAGCACCAGCGTGACGCCGAGGAACTCCGCACCGACCAGCAGCCAGATGCAGGCCATCGAGAAGAAGGTGAGGATCAGGCACAGCACCGCATACACCGGGTTGCGCACACTGATCACCGCACCGGCAGAGACGACCGCGATGGCGGAGAAGGCGTAGAAAGCAATAGAGACCCAGTCCATCATGACCTCAACGGAAGGCGGCATCGGCAGCGCGACGCTCGGCGATCTCGGCTTCCAGCCGGTCTCCGATCGCCAGCAGCTGCGGCTTGTTGACAATGTTCTCGCCACGCTTCTCGAAGTGGTACTCGAGGATGTGCGTCTCGACGATCGAGTCCACCGGGCAGCTTTCTTCGCAGAAGCCACAGAAGATGCACTTGAACAGATCGATGTCGTAACGCGTGGTGCGGCGGGTGCCGTCCTCGCGCTTGGCCGAGTCGATGGTGATCGCCAGCGCCGGGCACACCGCCTCGCACAGCTTGCAGGCGATGCAGCGTTCTTCGCCGTTGGGATAGCGCCGCAGTGCATGCAGGCCACGGAAACGCGGCGACTGCGGGAACTTCTCCATCGGGTACAGCACGGTGTACTTGGGCTTGAACGTGTATTTCAACGTCAACCACAGGCCACCGAGCAATTCGAGCAGCAGCAGGCTCTTGAAATAATGGGTGATCTTGTTCATCGATTACACGCCCTTCTGGATCACACCGTAAAACACCATCAACGCCGTCACTGCGATCCATACGATCGTGAGCGGAATGAAGACCTTCCAGCCCAGACGCATGATCTGGTCGTAGCGGTAACGCGGGAAGCTGGCACGGAACCAGATGTAGGCGCTGGCGAAGAAGAACACCTTCATCAGCAGCCACGGCCAACCACCCTTCCATACCCAATCGATCCACGGCGAGGTGTCTGCGCTGACCCAACCCTGGATCGGGCTCAGCCAGCCGCCGAGGAAGAAGATCGAGATCAGGAAGCTGACCAGAATCATGTTGGCGTATTCGGCCAGGAAGAACAGCGCGAATGCGCCGCCCGAGTACTCCACCATGTGCCCGGCGACGATTTCCGACTCGCCTTCCACCACGTCGAACGGTGCGCGGTTGGTCTCGGCGACACCGGACACCCAGTACACGATGAACAACGGGAACAGGGGGAGCAGGAACCAATCGAAGAATCCGGAGTTGCCTGCCTGCGCGAACACGATCTGGCTGAGATTGACGCTACCGGCGGCGATCATCACGCCGACCAGCGCGAAGCCCATCGCGATTTCGTAGCTGACCACCTGCGCAGCCGAACGCATGGCGCCGAGGAACGCGTACTTGGAGTTGGACGCCCAACCCGCCAGGATGATGCCGTACACGCCCAGCGAGGTCATGGCCAGCAGGTACAGCAAACCCACGTTGGCATTGGACAACACCAGCTGCGCATCGAACGGCACCACCGACCAGGCGGCGAATGCCGGGGCCAGCGTCAGCAGCGGCGCGATGACGAACATCGCCTTGTGCGAGCTGGCCGGCTGCAGGATTTCCTTGAACAGCAGCTTGAAGACGTCGGCGAAGGCCTGGAAGATGCCCATGCCCACGTACATGGGCCCGTGGCGAACATGCATCCAGCCGATCAGCTTGCGTTCCCAGACCACATAGAAGGCCACTGCCACGATCACCGGCACGGCGATCAGCAGGATCTTCAGCACGGTCCACAGGACCACGCCGCCGTCACCCAGTCCGAGAAACCACTGGTGGAGGGGATCGACCACGTTCAACAGCAATTCGTTCATGCACCCACCACCGTTACACGACCGGCACCGAGCGGCGCGGTTGCGCCGTGGCCGGATTCGATCCACACCGTGCCCGGTGCGACGCGCTTGTCCAGCAACACCGGCAACGTCGCCCTACCGGCGTCGGTACCGACCTTGACCATCTGCCCTTCGGCGACCTGCAACTGCGCGGCCTGCTCCGGATGCATCGCCACGCACGGGGCAATGTTGAGCGGGTGCGATTGCAGCGCGGCGGCACGACGCACCACGGCATCGGTGCGGTAGATCGCAGCGGTCGCTGCCACTTCCAGGCCTTCGTTCGCAGCGACCGGCTGCGGCGAACCGGCCGGAGTCACCGAACGGTTATGCATACCGGCACGCAGGCCGACCAGGTCGATGAACTCGAAACCGGGCAGGCCCAGCTCGCCGCCGAGTGCTCGCAGCACCCGCCAGCCTTCGCGCGCTTCGACCGGCAGGCGGCCTGCGGCACGTGCGGTCTGCACGCGACCATCGAGGTTGGTCAGCGAGGCGTCGATTTCCGGCAGTGCGCCGATCGGCAGGATCACGTCGGCCACATCGCGCGTGGACGCACAGGCGAACTGGCTGAAGGCAACGACCTTGGCGCCGGCCAGCGCGCTGCGCGCAGCGGCGGCATCGGCAAAATCCAGCCCTGGCTCGATGCCGTACAGCACATACGCCTGGCGCGGCTGCGCCAGCATGCCGGCGACATCGCGTGCGCTCGGCAGCACACCTTGCGACACCAGACCCACCGCGTTGGCACCCTGCGGAATACGGCACAGCGAAGCGCCGGTCGCCGACGCGAAGTCACGCGCCGCAGCGCGTAGCGTTGCCGCCTGCGGATGGTTCTCGACCAGCGCGCCAACCACGATCACGGCGCGGCTTGCGCCCTTGACTGCATCGCGCAGCGTGACGTCGTCCAGGGCGCCGGCCAGCTGCGAGGGCGCGACCACGGCGCGACTGGCCTGGGTGAAGGCGAAATCGAAATCGACCGGATTGACCGAGTGGATCCGCGTACCGTTCTGGATGTGCGCCTTACGCAGCCGCGCATGCAGCAGCGGCAGCTCGTGTCGCACGTTGGTACCGAACAAGACCACCACATCGGCCTGTTCGATCTCGGCCAGTGGCGTGGCAAAGGCCTGCGCCACGGCAGCATCGGAGAAATCGCGATTGAGCAGGCGGTGATCCAGGTTGCCGCTGCCCAGGCCTTCGGCCAGCCGCGCCAGCAAGGCGCCCTCTTCGTTCGAGGTGGACGGATGCACCAGCACGCCCAGCGCATCGCCGGCGTTCTCGCGCAGGATCTGCGTCGCGGCAGCCAGGCCTTCGGTCCAGCTCACTTCAGTCCATGCGCCATTGACCTTCTTGAGCGGCTTGACCGCGCGGTCTTCGGCGTACAGGCCCTGGTGCGAGTAACGGTCGCGATCGGACAGCCAGCATTCGTTGACTGCCTCGTTCTCGCGCGGCACGCTGCGCAGCACTTCGCCGCGACGCACGTGCAGGAACAGGTTAGAGCCCATCGCATCGTGGTAACCCAGCGATTCACGCGCGGTCAGCTCCCATGGACGCGCACGGAACTGGAACACCTTGTTGGTCAGCGCACCCACCGGACACACGTCGATGACGTTGCCGGAAATCTCGGTGGTCAGCGGCTTGCCGTCATAGGTTCCGATCTGCAGGTTCTCGCCGCGATACATGCCGCCGAGCTCGTAGGTGCCGGCGATATCTGCGGTGAAGCGCACGCAGCGCGTGCACTGAATGCAGCGCGTCATCTCGGTGGCGACCAGCGGGCCGATGTCCTCATCCGGCACCACGCGCTTGCGCTCGTTGAACCGGCTTACCGAGCGGCCGTAGCCGAGCGACACGTCCTGCAGCTCGCACTCGCCGCCCTGATCGCAGATCGGGCAGTCCAGCGGATGGTTGATCAGCAGGAATTCCATCACGCTGCGCTGGTACTTCAGCGCCTTTTCGCTGCGCGTGGTGACCTTCATGCCGTCCATCACCGGCGTGGCGCAGGCGGGCGACGGCTTCGGCGACTTTTCGACGTCGACCAGGCACATACGGCAATTGGCCGCGATCGGCAGCTTCTCGTGGTAGCAGAAACGCGGAATCGGGATGCCGGCCTTGTCGGCCGCCTGGATGATCATCGAGCCCTTCGGCACCACCAGGGACTGTCCGTCGATCTCGACGGTGACATGGTCCGGTGGCACGTTCGAGTTCACTGGTTGGGCGCTCATGCAGCCACTCCGACTTGCGTATCGACGATCGAACGACCGTTGACGATGTAGTACTCGAACTCGTCCCAGAACTGGCGCAGGAAGCCTTGAATCGGCCAAGCCGCCGCTTCGCCGAAGGCGCAGATGGTGTGACCTTCGATCTGGCCGGCGACGGTGCGCAGCTGATGCAGGTCCTCCATCGTGGCCTTGCCGGCGACGATGCGCTCCAACACGCGGTGCATCCAGCCGGTGCCCTCGCGGCACGGGGTGCACTGGCCGCAGGATTCCTTGTGGAAGAACTGCGAGATGCGGCAGGCGAAACGCACGCAGCAGACGCTGTCGTCCAGCACCACGATGGCGCCCGAACCCAGGCCAGTGCCCAGCGCACGCAGGGTGTCGTAGTCCATCTGCAGACCGGCGACCTGATCGGCCTTGAGCACCGGCATCGACACACCGCCGGGCACCACGCCCTTGAGCTTGCGACCCGGGCGCAGACCACCGGCCATTTCCAGCAGTTCGTCGAAGGTGGTGCCGAGCGGCACTTCGAAATTCCCGCCCTTCTGCACGCAACCGGACACCGAGAAAATCTTCGGGCCGCCGTTCTTGGTCTTGCTCAGGCCCAGGAACCACTCCGGGCCGTTGCGAATGATCGCCGGCACCGACGCATAGGTCTCGGTGTTGTTGATGGTGGTGGGCTTGCCGTACAGGCCGAAGTTGGCCGGGAACGGCGGCTTGTAGCGCGGCTGCCCCTTCTTGCCTTCCAGCGATTCCATCAATGCGGTTTCTTCGCCGCAGATGTAGGCGCCGGCACCCAGCGCGCCGTAGATGTCGATATCCACGCCGCTGCCGAGAATATTCTTGCCCAGCCAGCCATTGGCGTACGCATCGGCCAGTGCCAGCTCGAAGTTTTCGAATGGCTCGTGGTGGAACTCGCCGCGCAGGTAGTTGTAGCCCACGGTCGAGCCGGTGGCGTAGCAGGCGATCGCCATGCCCTCCACCACCGAATGCGGGTTGTAGCGCAGGATGTCGCGGTCCTTGCAGGTGCCCGGCTCGGATTCGTCCGAATTGCACAGGATGTACTTCTGCATCGTGCCCTTGGGCATGAACGACCACTTCAGACCGGTCGGAAAGCCCGCGCCGCCACGGCCGCGCAGGTTCGATGCCTTGACCATCTCGATGACGTCGGCCGGCGGGATCTTTTCTTCGAGAATCTTGCGCAGCGCCGCGTAGCCACCGGTCTTGAGATAGTTCTCGTACGACCACGGAGTGTCATAGTGCAGGGTCGTGTAGACGACCTGATGCGGCAACGGCGCCGGACCGACCGGGCCTGTGGGTGCGTGATGATGTGCCATGTCTTACTCCAGCCCGTCCAGCAGCGCGTCGACCTTCTCTTTCGTCAAGTGCTCGTGGTAGTGGCCGTTGATGACCATCATCGGCGCTGCGGAGCAGGCCGCCAGGCACTCTTCTTCGCGCTTGAGATAGACGCGGCCATCGGCCGTCGACTGACCCAGCTTGCAACCCAACTTCTTCTCCGCGTGGGCCAGCAGATCTTCGGCGCCGTTGAGCCAGCAGCTGATGTTTGTGCAGAACGCCACATTGTGGCGGCCGACCTTTTCGGTCTCGAACATCGAATAGAAGCTGGCGACCTCATAGGCCCAGACCGGCGGCAGCTCCAGGTACTTAGCGACGCCCACGATCAATTCGTCGGTCAGCCAGCCCTGGTTCTGTTCCTGCGCGGCATGCAGACCCTGCAGCACGGCCGACCGCTTGCGGTCGGGCGGGAACTTGGTCAGCCAATGATCGATGTGCGCGCGCGTCTTGTCGCTCAGCACCACCTGCGGATCGACGTCGCGCGCCGCTTCGAAATTACCCGTCGCCTTCATCGGTCAACCTCACCGAAAACCAAATCGTAAGTACCGATCATCGCCACGACGTCGGCCAGCAGATAGCCACGCACCACCGCATCCATCGACGACAGATGCGCGAAACCCGGCGCGCGCAGGTGCACGCGGAACGGCTTGTTGGCGCCGTCGGACATCAGGTAGCAGCCGAACTCGCCCTTGGGCGCTTCGACCGCGCTATAGGTTTCGCCGGCTGGTACGCAGTAGCCTTCACTGAACAGCTTGAAGTGATGGATCAGTGCTTCCATGTCGTCCTTCATGCCTTCGCGGCTGGGCGGAGCGACCTTGAAATTGGTGACCATGACCGGGCCTGGGTTGGCCTTGAGCCACTTCACGCACTGCTTGATGATGCGGTTGGATTCGCGCATCTCGGCCACGCGCACCAGGTAGCGGTCGTAGCAGTCGCCATTGGTGCCGACCGGGACATCGAAGTCCACCGCATCGTACTTGGCGTACGGCTGCTTCTTGCGCAGATCCCATTCGATGCCCGAGCCACGCAGCATGGGGCCGGTCATGCCCCAGGCACGCGCCAGATCCGGGCTGATGATGCCGACATCGACGGTGCGCTGCTTCCAGATGCGGTTGTCGGTCAGCAGGGTTTCGTATTCGTCCACGCGGGCCGGGAAGGTGTTGGTGAACTCCTCCAGGAAGTCCAGCATGCTGCCTTCGCGACCGGCGTTGCGCTTCTTCAGCGCCCCGCCCTTGTGCCAGCGCGATTCCTTGTACTGCGGCATGCGATCGGGCAGATCGCGGTAGACGCCGCCCGGACGGTAGTACGCCGCGTGCATGCGCGCGCCGCTGACTGCCTCGTACACGTCCATCAATTCTTCGCGCTCGCGGAATGCATACAGCATCACCGCCATCGCACCGAGATCGAGCGCATTGGAGCCCACCCACATCAGGTGGTTCTTGATGCGGGTGATCTCGTCGAACATGGTGCGGATGTACTGCGCACGCTCGGGCGCTTCGATTCCCATCAGGGACTCGATCGCGCGCACATAGGCGTGCTCGTTGCACATCATAGACACGTAATCCAGACGGTCCATGTACGGCACCGACTGGTTGAACGGCTTGGACTCGGCCAGCTTCTCGGTGCCACGGTGCAGCAGGCCGATATGCGGATCGGCACGCACCACGGTTTCGCCATCCATTTCCAGGATCAGGCGCAACACGCCGTGCGCCGCAGGATGCTGCGGGCCGAAGTTCATCGTGTAATTGCGGATTTCCTGTTTGCTTTCCACAGGATTGCTCGCGAAGGCATCGGTTGCCTGGCGGAACTCACTCACTTGGCAGTCTCCGACTTGCCCACTTCACCGGCGGCAGTCTCATAACGGGCGTCGTCGCGGATCACGCGCGGCACACCGACGCGCGGCTCGACCGATGTCACCGGCTCGTACACCACGCGCTTGCGTTCTTCGTCGTAACGCACTTCGACGTTGCCGATCAGCGGGAAATCCTTGCGGAACGGATGACCGACGAATCCATAGTCGGTCAGGATGCGGCGCAGGTCCGGGTGACCAGCGAACACGATGCCGAACAGGTCGAAGGCTTCGCGCTCGAACCAGTTCACGCCAGGCCAGATGTCGGTCACCGACGCCACGACCGGCACTTGCTCGTCCGGCGCATAGCAACGCACACGCAGACGCTGGTTGTGCTGGTAGGAAATCAGCTGCGCGACCACCGCGAAGCGCTGCTTGGGCAGTTGCTGCGGCTGGGCGCCATCGGAACTTTCTTGGCTGGGGAACTCGCCCCAGGCGAAACGGCCGACGGCCTTGCCCTCGACGCCGCGGCTGAAACCCTGCGAGGACACATCGGCAGTGTCCCACTCGTCGCTGCCATATCCCAGGTAGTCGACGCCGCACAGGTCGCTGAGCTGCTCGAAACCGAGCTCGTCGCGCAACGCAAGACAGGTCGCGTGCCAATCGGCTGCAGCGACTTCCAGCGTCACTTCGCCGCGCGGCAGTGCCACGGCGATCTGCGCGCCGGCGAAGCGTGCCGCGAGTCGGTCAGTGAAGGAGGATGCTTGCTCTGCCATGGGGGCTTGGCTGCTCTCGGTAGGAGAAGACGGGTGTCAGCGTGCGATGGTCTGGGTTCGCCAGATCTTCTTCTGCAGCTGCAGGATGCCGTAGACCAGCGCCTCGGCGGTCGGCGGGCAGCCCGGGACGTAGATGTCCACCGGCACGATGCGATCGCAACCGCGCACCACCGAATACGAATAGTGATAGTAGCCGCCGCCATTGGCGCAGCTGCCCATCGAGATGACCCACTTCGGATCCGGCATCTGGTCGTAGACCTTGCGCAGCGCCGGGGCCATCTTGTTGACCAGGGTGCCGGCGACGATCATCACGTCGGACTGACGCGGCGACGGGCGGAACACCACGCCATACCGGTCAAGATCCAGACGCGCAGCGCCAGCGTGCATCATCTCGACCGCGCAGCAGGCCAGACCGAAGGTCATCGGCCACATCGAACCGGTACGCGCCCAGTTCAGCAGCGCATCGACGCTGGTGGTCACATAGCCCTTCTCCAGCAGCGGGTTTTCGCCTTCCGGGCGCAGGATGTCTTCCACCCGGCCTTCCGGCATCGGGTTGGTCATCAGACGATCCAGGGTCTGAATCACTCCCATTCCAGCGCTCCCTTCTTCCACACGTAGATAAAGCCGAGGAACAACATGCCGACGAACAGCCCCATGGTGACCAGCGAACGCGCGCCGATCTCCATGAACACCTGCGTCCAGGGCACGATAAAAATGATTTCCAGGTCGAACACGATGAACTGGATCGCGATGAGGTAGTAGCGCACATCGAACTTCATGCGCGCGTCTTCGAATGCTTCGAAGCCACACTCGTACGGGGAGAGCTTGCGCGCGTCCGGGCTACGCGGAGCGAGGAACCGGCCAATCAGCATCAACACGATGCCGATGCCAGTGGCGACAACCAGAAACAGCAGACTCGGCAAATATTCGGCCAGCACAGCGATTCTCTCTTGCCTCTGCCCGCACGCGCCGCGTGCCGGCATGGGGTATAGGCAGACCCCGCGCGCGGCAAACCGCAATGCGCAGGAACTGCAGCCAAACAATGGTGCCCAAGAGGGGACTCGAACCCCTACGACCTAAGTCGCTACCACCTCAAGGTAGTGCGTCTACCAATTCCGCCACCTGGGCATACGTTGCGCCGCTGGGCATCCCAGTGCGCAGCGTATTGTAACCGGCTTCAGCGTTTTTGTGCTGGCTCTGAAGCGTTTTCTTCGTTCGACGCCGGCGCCTGCTGCGTCGGCGCGGGCTGTGTAGGAGCCGTCACGGGCGCGGCGTCAGCCGCCGGCTGCGCCGGTGCGGTCGGTACCGCGCCTGCGGCCGGAGCCTGCGGCAAGGGCTGGGTCAGCTCTCCGGCAGCCGCCGGCGCCGGGGTTGCCGACTGCGACATGACGCCCAGGTTCTGGTCGGTGGGACGGGCGCCATGGGTGGCGTACCAGGCCATGAACAGGCTGATGCTGAAGAACACCACAGCCAGCCACTTGGTCGACTTGGACAGGAAGTTCGACGACCCCTGGGACCCAAAGACCGTGCCGGAGGCACCTGCGCCAAAGCCGGACCCGGCCGCGGCACCTGCGCCACGCTGCATCAGGATCAGCGCAATCATCGCCAGCGCGACCAGTACGTAGACCACATTGAGGATCAACATCAGCATTTCGAAATCCGTCCCCGGACAAAACTTAATGGGTTAACGAGCGGCCGCCGCACGCGCAATGGCCAGGAAGTCGGCGGCGACCAACGAGGCACCACCGATCAGCCCGCCATCGACGTCGGGCTGCGCGAACAGCTCGGCCGCATTGTCGGGCTTGACACTGCCCCCATACAGAATGGGCAGGGAATCGGCGATTCTAGCATCGGCCTTCGCGAGTTCGCCACGCAGGAAGGCGTGCACGGCCTGGGCCTGGGCCGGACTGGCGGTCCGCCCGGTGCCGATCGCCCAGATCGGCTCATAAGCGAGCACGGCCCGCGCGAAACCTTCGCTGCCGACCAGGGCAAGCACCGGCTCGAGTTGGGCGCGCAGGACTGCCTCGGTCTGGCCGGCCTCGCGCTGCTGCAGCGATTCGCCCACGCACAGCACCGGGATCAATCCGGCGTGGAGGGCGGCAGCGAACTTGCGCGCGATCAACTCGCTGCTCTCCTGATGGTACTGGCGACGCTCGGAATGGCCGACCAGACCATACTCGGCACCGACGTCCACCAGCATGGTGGCCGAGACCTCGCCGGTGTAGGCCCCCTTCTCGTTACAGCTGACGTCCTGTGCCCCGAAGGACAGATGGCGTGCCTCGAAATCCTCGATCAGGTCACCGAGGTAGGGCAATGGAGGCAGGATGACGACATCGACACCATCAAGGGGCATGTGCGCGGCGACCTCGCCCACCAGCTCGGTGGCAAAGGTGCGGCTGCCATGCAGCTTCCAGTTTCCAGCAACGATTTTACGACGCATCAGGCGCAGGTTCCTGAGTTGAAGACCGGCGACAGAATAGCCCAAGCCCTGTCGGCAACCCGCACACTTGTGTCCGACAGATGTCCTATACCCTTTCCAACAGGAACCCACCATGTCCGATTCGCCTGTCTTCGCACTGGTCACCGGCGCCTCCAGCGGCATCGGCCGCGAGATCGCGCGGGCATACGCCAGGCGGGGCGTACCGTTGATTCTGACCGCGCGGCGGGTGGATCGGCTGCAGGCATTGGCTTCCGAGCTGGGCGCACAGGTGCGAGTGGAAGTCCTGCCGGCCAATCTGGCCGACCCCGATGCCGTACAGGCGCTGGTTGCGCGGATCCAGCGCGAAGGCTGGACGGTAGGCACCCTGGTCAACAATGCCGGTTACGGCGTGCCGGGCCGTTATCTGAGCAACGACTGGGCCACGCATGCGCGTTTTCTGCAAGTGATGGTGGGCGCGGTATGCGAGCTCACCTGGCGGCTGCTGCCGATGATTCGCGCCAGCGGCCAGGGACGCATTCTCAACGTCGCCTCATTCGCCGCACTCGCACCCAGCGCCGATGGACAGACACTCTATGCGGCCAGCAAGAGTTTCATGCTGCGTTTCAGCGAATCGCTGGCACTGGAGAATGCCGACTGCCGAGTCAAGGTCTGCGCGCTATGCCCGGGATTTGCGTGGTCGGAGTTCCACGATGTCACCGGCACCCGCGAGGCGATGTCCACCCTGCCCGCCTGGGCCTGGCTACAGGCCGATGCCGTGGCCGAGTACGGAATCGCCGCACTGGAGCGCGGGCAGGTGCTGGCGGTCCCAGGTTGGCGCTATCGGCTGGTCAATGCGGCCCTGCGCATTCTGCCGCACGCGGTGGCCCTGCGCTTGATGGCACGAGGCTCGCACCGGGTGCGCCCGTTGGACTGAGCCTGCGACAGACCGGCACGCAACGCAGTGCGATCTCCGCTGCCGTTCTGCCGCCTCACCGGTATGCGGCGTGCGCCCACCTAATGATTGACGATCTCGCCATGCATCGCCGCCAGCCGCGCGAGCAGACGATTCTGCGTGCGGCGGGGAATCTTGCGTTGATCCATCGCCCAGTTGAGATCCTCGACCAGGGCATTGAAGTCGCCCTCGCGGATGGCCAGGTGCGCATGCGCCTGCTTCATCGATTTGGCGGTATCCGGGCAAGGGCCGTCGGCGACATGACAGAACTTCTGCACCAGGCGCGCGTTGAGCATGACGATGTTGACGCGGGCGAACTTGTCGACGATGCGTTCGTCGTCGGCGATGCGCGACAGCATGGTTTCCACCAGCGCCTCGATACCGGCCTGGCCGCCCAGTTCGTCGTAGAGCGTGGGCGGCGCCTGCGTGGTGGCGCAGGCGTTGAGCAGGCCGAGCATGCAGAGCAGAGACCAGCGCAGCCGTCGATTCATCAGAACGCCACCTGCAAGGAGAGATACGGGCCGCGCTGGTCGGCGAGCGTGGCGATGTCGCCAAGATCGGCCCACGCGGCGGTCAACGAAAGGTGCTTGTTCGGAAACCAGGCGACGAAGGCGTCTGCCCAGGCCTGCTCGCGCGCGAACGCCAGGTTGTCCGGCTTGTCGCGGTACTCCACGCCGACCACCCACGATGGCGACAGCACCACCGCGGCGCTGGCCTCGGCGACCAGCCGATAACTGTCACGGCGATCGCCGCCGAAGCCGAGCAGGCCACCCTGATTGGCGCGCGTCGCGCGCAAGGTGCCATTGAGCAGCAATTGATAGCCGCCGGCGCCCTGCAGCAGCAAGCGGCTGGCGCTGAGGTAGACGTCGGTGCCGTGGTCGTCGCGGGCTCCGATCGCCAGCGGCAACGCGCCATCGCGCAGGCGCTTGTATTGCACGCCGACGCTGACCTGCGGCCCCCGGCCATACACCAGATCGCCGTACACGCGCAGCTTGGCGCCGAACACGTCCTGCCCGAGCGCATTCCACGGCAACGCCAGGCGCTCCTGCAAAGTGCCCAGGTCCAGGCGCTGGCGCGCGAGCGACAGTTCCAGGCGGTTGCCGACCGTCAACGCCGCTCCCTGCACGTCGAGCCGGTAGTCCCCGCTGTCGACATGCGTTGCGAACGCCACCGCACCGAGCTCGTCGCGGGTGCCGTAGCCGGACAAGGTTGCCCACGGCACGATGCCGCCTCCGCCGCTGCCCTCGATGGTGGACACGCCGCCGGTGGCGAGCAGGCGCCCATTCCCGGCGCAGGCCTGCCCCGGCATCAGCGCAACACCGAGCGCAGCGGCCATGATCAAGCGACATGCGACCTGGCTCATCGCCCCGCTCCCACCTGCGCCGATGCCGATGTCCCGAGCTGGCGCAGGCACCAGGCCACCAGCGCGGCCTGCTCCAGCGGCGGCGCATACAGATAACCCTGCACCATATCGCAGCCGTAACCGCGCAACAGCGTCAGTGCGGCGTCGTTCTCCACGCCTTCGGCGATCACGCTCAAGCCGAGTTTGTGCCCCAGATCGATCGTGCTGCGCACGATGAAGGCATCGTCGGTGCCTTCGGCCAGTTGCATGACGAAGCTCTTGTCGATCTTCAATTCGTTCACCGGCATGCGCTTGAGTTGGGCCAACGAGGAATAGCCGGTACCGAAATCGTCGATGGACAGGCGTACCCCCACACTGCGCAGTTGATGCAGCATGTGCAGCGCCGATTCCACATCACGCATCAACGCGCTTTCGGTCAGTTCCAGCGTGACCGACTGCGCCGGAACCGCGTATTGCTCCAGGCGCGCGCGTACATAATCGGGCAGCCCCGGATCGGACAGGTCCAGCGCGGACAGGTTGATCGCCATGCCCAGTTCCAGCCCCTGCGCGCGCCACTGCGCCTGGCAGCGCAACGCGTGATCCAGTACGAAACGGGTCAGCGGGTGGATCACCCCGGAGTGCTCGGCCAGCGGGATGAACTCGTCCGGGCCGATCGGGCCCAGCCCGGGATGGTGCCAGCGCACCAGGACTTCGACCTGCTCGACCCGATCGGTACGCAGGCAGATCTTGGGCTGGAAGCGCAAGGTCAGCTCGTTGTCGCCGATGGCCTGGCGCAGATCGCCGGTGAGCCGCAAGCGGCGCAGATGCTGTTCGTCCTGGCCCATGCGATACACGCTGGCGCCGACGGCGGCGGTGTTGTCGATCTGGCGTCGCGCGATGTCGGCGCGCCGCAACAAGGTATCCGGGTCCTCGCCATGCTCGGGAATCAGGGCGATGCCGATGCTGGCTTCGAGCTGGATGCGCGCCTGCGGCAACGCCAGGGGGCGGCGCAGTTGCAGCAGCAGGCGCTGCGCGTCCTGCTGCACGGTGGAGGCGTCGGCCTGCGCCACCACCACCATGAATTCGTCGCTGCCCAGACGGCCCACAACGTTGGGCGACTGCACGACCTCGGCCAGGCGGTGCCCCACTTCGACCAGCACCTGGTCGGCGAAGTCGTGGCCCAGGCTGTCGTTGAGCTCCTTGAAACGCTCCAGATCCAGGATCAACACCGCTGCAGTGCCGTCGGAGGCCACGGTCTGATCGACCACCTGCCGCAGCTGTTCCAATAGCCACAGCCGGTTGGGCAGACCGGTCAGCGCGTCGTGTCGCGCCTGGTGCAAAATGCGCTGTTCGCGGCTGGCGATCTGCTGCTGCATGCTCCCGAAGCTATGCGCCAGTTCGCCGAGTTCGCGACCGGCCGGCACCTGCACGGCGGTCTGGTAGTCGCCTTGCTGGATGCGCCGGGCGGCTTGCACCAGTTGCGCCACCGGTTTGCTGACACTGCGCGCCAGAAACACCGCCACGCCCAGCGCGGCGGCGGTGGCCAGCCCCGCCAACAGCAGGATCCGCAGTTTGAGCGCCTGATAGGGTGCCATGGCGCGGTCCAGCGACGCCTGCAGGACCACCTGCACATGGCGGTCTCCCTGCACCGGCTGCAGCTTCAGCAGATAACGCGACCGCTCCAGCGTCAGCGGCATGGCGAGGTCCGGGGCGATCTCGATGCTGCGCAGTTGCTGGGCGAAATCGCGGCGCACTGCCGGCTCCATTGTCGAGGCCAGCACGCGCGGCGGCGATGCGTCGTTGATGAAGGTGGCATCCAGGCCGGTGATGGTGCGGAAGTCCTGCACGATGACCTCGCCGGATTCGTTGCCGATGGCGATCCAGCCCACCGGGTTGGGCGCCAGCACCTGTACCACCGCCAGCCGTACCACCCGTCTGTCCAATGCCACCAGGCCCACCGCGCGCCCATCGCGTTGCGCCTGCTGCAGCAGGGTCTGTACCGCCCGCAGCTGCTCGGCCTGCGGCAGATCTTCCAGCCCGGTCAGGAACTGGCCATCGGGCGCCAGCAGCAAGGCCGTCGGTGCATCCATGCGCGCGGCGTGGTTACGCAGCGCCGATTGCATGGTGGGGACATCGCCGCTGGCCACCGCAGCGCGAAAACCGAAATCGTCGGCCAGTACCGAGGCCGATTGCAGCAATTGTTCGTCGCGACGCAGATTGACGCGCTGCCAGACCCGTTCGCCGATCAGCAGTTCTTCGCCCAGCTGCGCCTTGACGCTGCGCTCGGTCGCCATCTGCACCGCCACGAAAGTCAGTGCCTGGGTACCGAGCACCACCAGCACGACCAGGGCGGCGATTCGGGTATGCAGACGCATCGCCCTCATGGGCGCGCCTTCTTGGGATCGGCGGCGTTGCGGAACTTGTCCTGCAGCGCGCGCACGCGCGCATCCGGCGGCGCTGCCGCCGGTGCGGGCCCGGTGGTCTGCAACACTACCCGCTGCTGCAGCGGATCGCGACCGACCACCAGGGTTTCACTGGTCGCCACTCCCTTGATGCGTGGATGCCATACCCGCAAGGTATAGCTGCCTGCCGGCGCGTCGATCTGCACGCGGCCATCGCTGCCGGTCTTGCCGAAGTACGGCGTATCCAGCACCACGATGTAGCCCAGCATCCAGTCGTGGATATTGCAGCCCACCGTCACCAGACCGGCTTGATCGAAGCGTACCGGCGCGGCGGTGCTGCCCTGGAACAGCGGCAGCTCGAAGCGTTTGGCGGGAGAGAACGAATAGACCTGATGGCGGATCTGATCGTTGTTGGGAAAGCGCACCGACGTGCCGGTGCGTACCGCCAGCACCGCAGGCACGAACTGCGAATTGACCTGGTCCATCTGCACGGTCCTGCCAGCGCTGGCGGCGGCAGGACGTGCCGGCTCCAGGCTCACTACCGCATCGATCAGCACGCCATTGGCGTCGCTCACACTGACAGCCACCGATGCAGCGGCTGCCGGCGCCGGGGCCGTCGCAACGCAGAACGCGAGCAGCCAGGCCGAACGTGACTGTATGAACCACCGTATCCGCATGCGCCCACCTCGTGCGATTCGGTAGCGGGCGCCAGGCGAGTCCGACGTCGCGCTAGCGATCAGACTGGGTTATCGGCCTGAGTGAACGCAAGCTTTAACCAAACGCAAGCACGCGTGCGTGCGCGAAATTGTGCCAGCGGTCATGCCTGGGGTGCAGGCGCGACCGCCGATCGCACACGCCTGCCGCATGGTTGGAACCAGCTGGCGGCGGGGCTCGCAGGCACGCCCCACCAAGCGGTCACTTCAGCTTGATTTCGCGCAAGCGCTCTTCCAGGAAGCCATGCGCGGTGATGGCCTCGGGGTAACGGCTGGGGTTGTCGACGCTGGTGCACGATGGCAGCACGTCGATCAGGAAATCCGGGTTGGGGTGCAGGAAAAACGGCACCGAGTAGCGCGGCTTGCGCGCGGCTTCGCCCGGGGGGTTGACCACGCGGTGGATCGTCGACGGGTATACGTGGTTGGTGAGCCGCTGCAGCATGTCGCCGATGTTGACCACGATGGTGTCGGCATCGGCGGTGAACGGCACCCACTCGCCATCGTTGGAGCGCACCTCCAGCCCGGCAGCGCTGGCACCGACCAGCAGGGTGATGAAGTTGATATCGCCATGCGCGCCGGCACGCACGTTGGGAATATCGTCACTGGTGATCGGCGGGTAGTGGATCGGGCGCAGGATCGAGTTGCCGTTGTTGGTCTTGTCCACGAAATAGTCCTGCGGCAGACCGATGTGCAGGGCCAGTGCCGAGAGCACGCGGGAGCCGAGCTGGTCCAGCTGCTGGTACAGCCGGTAGCCGCGTTCGCGGAAGCCGGGCACTTCTTCCGGCCACAGATTCGGAGCCATCACCTCGCGATACGGCGAATCGTCGGGAATCTCGCGGCCGATGTGCCAGAACTCCTTCAGATCGAAATGTTTGGAGTCCTTGGCGGTTTCCACCCCGAAAGCGGTGTAGCCGCGTGCGCCGCCGCTGCCGGGCACGTGATAGCGGCGCTTGACCTCTTCAGGCAGCGCAAAGAACGCCTTGAACACCTCGTAGGCCGCATCGATGTCGGCCTGCGCGATGCCGTGGTTGCGAATGCCGGCAAAGCCCCACTGCCGGTAGGCCGCACCGAGCTCGGCGACGAACGCCTCGCGGTCGCTGTCGAAACGGGTGATGTCCAGGGTCGGGATGCGCGCGCTCATACGGATGTCTGCAGTCGAAGTCGATGGGAAAGGCGCCTGCCGCTCAGGACAGCAGGCGATACAACAGGTAGAACGTCGCGGCCTTGGCCAGGACCACGCACACGCCGATGATCAGCGACTCACGCCGCGTCACGCACCGCGCCCGAAAGTCGGTCGAGCGTGTCCTGCATCAGCGCCGCATCGTCCGCTTCCACGGTCACCCGCACCACCGGCTCGGTCCCGGAAGGACGCAGGAAGGCGCGGCCGCGCCCCTGCACCGCCGCCTGCGCCTGCTGCAAGGCCTGCTGCACGCCGGGCGCTTCCACGATGGCCTTGGCCGCGCCGCCGTCCAGCCGCACGTTCACGGTCTTCTGCGGCACCTTGGTCAGGCCGCTCAAGGCCTCGCGCAGGCTACGGCCGTCGCGCGCCAGGGCTTCGAGCACCTGCAGCGCACTGACGATGCCGTCGCCGGTACTGGCGCGGTCCAGGCACAGCAGGTGGCCGGATGTTTCCCCGCCCAGCGTGCCGCCGCTTTCGACCAGTGCCTGATGGACATAGCGGTCGCCGACCTTGGCGCGCTGGAACGGGATCTGCAGCCGGGCCAGCGCCGGCTCCAGCCCGTAGTTGGTCATCAAGGTGCCGACCACCGTGCCGGTAAGCCGCCCGCTGGCATGCCACGAACGCGCCAGCACGTACAGCAGATCGTCGCCGTCCACCGGATTGCCCTGATCGTCTGCCATGAGTACGCGATCGCCGTCGCCGTCGAAGGCGATGCCCAGGTGCGCCCCGCTCTCGCGCACCTTGGCGGCGAGATTGTCGATATGCGTCGAGCCGACGCCATCGTTGATATTGAGACCATCCGGTGCGGCACCGATCACCACCACCTCGGCACCCAACTCGCGGAACAGCATCGGTGCGATGTGATAGGTGGCGCCATGCGCGCAGTCCAGCACCATCTTCAGCCCATGCAGGGTGAAGCCGCGCGGCACACTGGCCTTGCAGAACTCGATATAGCGGCCGATTGCGTCGCGGGTACGGATCGCCTTGCCCAGACGCTCGGATTCCACGGTATGGAACGGTGCGTCCAGCGCCGCTTCGATCGCCGCTTCGGTGGCATCGTCGAGTTTCTCGCCATCTGCGGAGAAGAACTTGATGCCGTTGTCGTAATGCGGGTTGTGCGAGGCGCTGATCACCACGCCGGCATCGGCGCGCAGGGTGGTGGTCAGGAACGCGATCGCCGGGGTCGGCATCGGCCCGATCATCTGCACGTCGGCGCCGGCCGCGACCAACCCGGCTTCAAGCGCCGCTTCGAACATGTAGCCGGAAATGCGCGTGTCCTTGCCAATCAGCACCAGCGGTCGCTTGCTGCGGCCCTGGGTGAGCACACGGCCCAGCGCATTGCCCAGGCGCAACACGAAATCGGCCGAGATCACGCCCTGGCCAACGCGGCCGCGGATGCCGTCGGTGCCGAAGTACTTGCGCGCGCTCATGGAGCCGGGACCCGGGACCCGGGACCGGTGATCCGCGAGGAGCAGCCATCGGACGTCCACAGGCAGCAGACCACGCTTTTCCCGGGTCCCCGATCCCGGGTCCCGGGTCCCCGATCCCGGGTCCCGGGTCCCGCCAGCCCCCTCACGCCACCGCCTCCTGCGGACGCGGCTGACGCATCATCATCGCGGTCAGCTCGGCCAGGCGATCGCGCATGTCGCGACGGTCGCAGATCTGATCGATGGCGCCGTGCTCCAGCAGGAACTCCGAGCGCTGGAAGCCTTCCGGCAAGGTCTCACGCACGGTCTGCTCGATCACGCGCGGGCCGGCAAAGCCGATCAGCGCATGCGGCTCGGCGATGTTGATATCGCCCAGCATGGCGAAGGACGCGGAAACGCCGCCGGTGGTGGGATGGGTCAGCACCGAGATGTACGGCAGGCCGGCTTCGCGGAGGCGGCCAAGCGCTGCGGAGGTCTTGGCCATCTGCATCAGCGAGAACAGGCCTTCCTGCATGCGCGCGCCGCCGCTGGCGGAAAAGCACACGAACGGGCAGCCCACTTCCAGTGCCACTTCGGCCGCACGCGCAAAGCGTTCGCCGACCACCGAACCCATCGAGCCGCCCATGAAGGCGAAGTCGAACGCGGCTGCGACCAGTGGATTGCCCTTGAGGGTGCCACGCATGGCGATCAGCGCGTCGTATTCGCCGCTGGCCTTCTGGGTGGCCTTGATGCGCTCGCCGTAGCGCTTCTGGTCCTTGAACTTGAGCACATCGACCGGGCCGAGCTGGGCGGCGATCTCGGTCATCGGCGCATCGACGTCGAACAGCGCGTTCAGACGCGCACGGGCGCGAATGGCCATGTGGTGGTCGCATTTCGGACACACCTCGAGGTTCTCCTCGAGTTCCGGCCCGTACAGGGCGCTGCCGCAGTTGCTGCACTTCTCCCACAGGCCCTCGGGGACGCTGCGCTTCTTGGCCGGGGTATTTTCGGTGCGGATGCCGGAGGGCATCAATTTGCTGAGCCAGCTCATTCGATTCCGTAAAAGCACCCCTTTGGGGCATCAGAAGACGGAGTGTAAACCAGCCGGACACCTCACGGCTTCGTGCCCCCAGGCCCCTGAACACTAGCAAGGGAGTTGACAGGACGGCCGCCCGTCGGAAAAAGATTTTATAAACGATACGACTATGCTACGAGCAAATCAAGGCAGTGTTCACCACGCCCCTGCGGTCACCCGCCCGCTCGAACACGCCTGACCAAAAATGCAACAACTCCCCAAAAACACGAACGAACAAGGATCGGCCATGAAATCACCGGCACGCATCGCGGCTGTTCTGTTCCTGGTCTCCGTTATCGGTAGCAGCCAAGCCGAAGTAAAGATGTGCGGAGGCGAGAGCAGCCCACCGCTTCCGAGCAGGACGACCTCGCACATCAATCCGGATGGCTCGATGACAATAAGTGTTCCTGCTGGTTGGTTCATGTTTACCCAGGAAAAGGGTGTGTGGGCAATCAGTCCGACCGCCGTGCTGACCTGCGCATGTCCTGGAGGGTCGGGATGTAGTCCCACACTGCTTCCCAACGGGCAGACTTTCTGCGCAATGAGTTCAGACTGCACGCAATGCAATCGCAGCGGAAGCACCGCGATGTACCCGGTCCCGGAAGATCAAGTCGGTGCAACCTTCGCCAGCGCTGATGAAGTCAAACGCTTGCCGCGGATCGATGCACGCCTACTGTCAGTCCCCGATGTCAGAAAGGATCTACTTGCATTCAAAAAGACCCTAGGCATTCCGGTGGACGCTACGGGGCGCGATGCGGTGTGGATCCGTCTATATGGTTATGTCGCACCGATGGATGTCCCCGATGGCTATCAGATGCCTATGACTGGCTCTGCAACCGAGAATATGGCACTGGGCTTGCTGGCAGGCCAATCCATTCAGGTGCCTTCTGCGGCAGTGAAATGCAGTTGCACTAGCGGCGGAAGTTGCAAGGCTGAGTCCAATTTTGGCGTCAAGGTATGCAATGCCACCGCTTGCTCAACCTGCAGCATGACGTATTGATCACAGCGTATCAGTGATCCAGCGCCTGGCGCAGCGGCGCCAGGAAGGCCTCCGCACGTTCGCGGGTGCTGCGCACATCGCCCGCCTCGGCCAATGCGGCGACCAGCGCGCTGCCGACCACCACGCCGTCGGCATCGACCGCCATCGCGGCTGCGCTGGCGGCGTCGTTGATGCCGAAGCCGGCGACCACCGGAGCTCCGGCGCGCTGGCGCAGCTGGCGCAGGCGGTCGCTGGCGGCCTGGGTGTCGAGCCGGTCCGAAGCGCCGGTGACGCCGGCGAAACTCACGTAGTACAGGTAGCCCTGCGCGGTACTGCACAGCATGTCCAGGCGCGGCTCGCTGGTGGTGGGCGATGCCAGTGCGATCAGCGCCAGGCCGACCTCACCGAAGATGGCACGGGTCTCGTCGGCCTCTTCCGGCGGCAGATCGACCAGCAGCACGCCGTCCACGCCAGCGGCGATCGCAGCCTCCGCGAAGCGCCGGGTGCCGTGGATTTCGATCGGATTGAGGTAGCCCATCAATACCACCGGGGTGTCGGCATCCTCGCGACGGAACTCGTGTACCGCCTCCAGCACGTAAGCCAGGCCGGCGCCGCGGCCCAGAGCGCGCTCGGAGCTGCGCTGGATGGTGGGACCGTCGGCCATGGGATCGGAGAACGGCACACCCAGCTCGATGACGTCGGCACCGGCACGCACCAGCGCGTGCATCACCGGCACGGTGGCCTCCAGCGAGGGATCGCCGGCGGTGATGAAGGGAATCAGTGCCTTGCGACCGTTGTCGCGCAGCTCGGCGAAGCGGGAATCGATACGACGCATGAAATCACCCGAACAAGGGAGGAAAGCCGCCACGCAATCTCAGGTGGCAAAGAAGTAACGCATCAGCGCAAAACACAGTGCAAACAGGTAGCCGTAGGAGAAGCGATCGATGCGGAACACCGGGTCGCCACGACGCGCACGCCATGCCCCAAGCACAGCCATCAGCCCACCGGCGACCAACGGCGCGATCACCACCGCTGCCAGTCGCGCACCGTGGGTGGCGGTGAGGTGCTGCGGCAGCAACCAGAGACTGACGCCGCCAAGCAGCGCACCCAGGACCGCATAGCCGACCGCCGCCAGCGCTGGCGATGGCCTGCGCTCGAACGATTCGGCGACCGAGTGCAGACCAAGTTCGATCAGCAGTTCGGCCAGGGCCTGCAGCAGCACCTCGGCCACCAACTGGACAATCCCTTCGAGCATCGCTGCGTCCCTGTCGTCCAAACAAAGCGATAACCACAAGCACCTTAAAGAGCGATACCCTCGCGCGCGGCAATGGTGTGCACATCCTTGTCACCACGGCCGGACAGGTTGCACAACACCAGCGCATCCTTGGGCAGCTCGCGCGCCAGCTTGATCGACTGCGCCACTGCGTGGCTGGATTCGAGCGCGGCCAGGATGCCCTCGGTATGCGCCAGCAGATGGAAGGCGGCCATCGCTTCGTCGTCGGTAATGCCTTGGTACACCGCGCGACCGCTGTCGGACAGGAAGGAGTGCTCCGGGCCCACGCCGGGGTAATCCAGGCCGGCGGAGATCGAGTGGGTTTCGATGATCTGGCCGTCGTCGTCGCAGATCACGTAGGTCCGGTTGCCGTGCAGCACGCCGGGTCGCCCTGCCGCAATCGATGCCGCATGGCGACCGGTGGCGATACCGTCGCCCGCCGCCTCGGCGCCGTAGATCTTGACGCCCGGATCATTGAGAAAGGCATGGAACAGGCCGATGGCATTGCTGCCACCACCCACGCAGGCGCTGATCGCATCCGGTAGCCGGCCGTAGTCCTGCAGCATCTGTTCGCGCGCTTCGCGGCCGACGATGGCATTGAAATCGCGCACCATGCGCGGATACGGGTCCGGGCCGGCAACGGTGCCGATGATGTAGAAGGTGTTGTGTACATTGGTGACCCAGTCGCGCATGGCCTCGTTGAGCGCGTCCTTGAGCGTGGCCGAACCGGACGTCACCGGGATTACCGTCGCGCCCAGCAGCTTCATGCGGTAGACGTTGATCTTCTGCCGCTCGATGTCGGTGGCGCCCATGTAGACCACGCACTCCAGCCCCAGCCGCGCGGCCACCGTGGCACTGGCGACTCCATGCTGGCCGGCGCCGGTCTCGGCGATGATGCGGGTCTTGCCCATGCGGCTGGCCAGCAGCGCCTGGCCGATGGTGTTGTTGATCTTGTGCGCGCCGGTATGGTTCAGGTCCTCGCGCTTGAGCAGGATCTGCGCGCCACCCACCTCGCGGCTGAGCCGCTCGGCGTGATAGATCGGGCTGGGGCGGCCCACGTAATGCTTGAGATCCTTGTCGTACGCGGCGATGAACGCCGGATCCTGGCGTGCCTGGTCGTAGGCCGCGGCCAGTTCCTGCAACGGACCGATCAGGGTCTCGGCGACGAAACGGCCGCCGAACTTGCCGAAATGGCCGGCAGCGTCCGGATAGGCGTAAAAGTCACTGATGGGCTGGGCCGACATGGGAATCCTCTGCAGCGATGCGACGTATGCGAGGCTGTCACTGTATCGCACGATGGCCAGGCGATAAATCGATAAGATTGCTGCGACCTGTGATATGGACTCACACATGACCCTCTCGCTTCCGCCGTTGGCTGCACTGCGCGCGTTCGAGGCGGCGGCCCGCCTGCAGAGCGTCAGCCGGGCCGCACAGGAGTTGCACGTGACCCATGGCGCCATCAGCCGCCATGTGCGTTCGCTGGAACAGGCGCTGGGCACGGCCTTGTTCGCGCGCCAGGGCCGTGGCCTGGTGCTCACCGTCGCCGGGGCACGCCTGCGCGACGCCACCGGCGAAGGCTTCGCCCTGATCGGCGACACCTGGGCGGCGCTGCGACGCCCGGCCAGCGAAACACCACTGGTGTTGGGATGCTCGGGCAGCCTGCTGGCGCGCTGGGTCATCCCACGCCTGGGTCGGCTGCAGCACGATCTGCCGGAGCTGCGCCTGCACCTGTCGGCCAGCGAGCAACCGCCCGGCCCGGATCTGCACGGCCTGGATGTCGCCCTGCTGCTGGAATCGCCGCCATGGCCGGGCGAATGGCAGGTGTACGAACTCGGCGCGGAGTGGATCGGCCCAGTGCTGAGCCCGCAGCTGGCAGCGGCCCTGCAGCTGGATGGCGGCGCTCCCACCGCCTTGCGCGACCACGCGGTCCTGCACACCCGCTCGCGCCCGCAGGCGTGGCCGGAGTGGGCGCAGGCACACGGCATGGCGCCACAGGCATTACGCCTGGGCACCGAATTCGAGCACCTGGTCTATCTGCTGGAAGCCGCCGCCGCCGGCCTGGGTGTGGCGATCGCACCACAGCCGCTGGTGGCCGCGGATCTGGCGGCCGGGCGCCTGCTGGCTCCGTGGGGATTCACCCCGACCAAGGGGCGTTGGGTGCTCTGTGCCGCAAGACGCAATCCGGACCCGCGCATCGCGCGACTGGCCGACTGGCTACGTAACGCACTCGCCGAGGATCAGCACACATCACCGGGAACCTGAGGGGCCGTCGACGTCATCAGCCAACGGCGTCCAACGCCTTGCGATTCCCGAGTCCCGAGTCCCACTCACCCCAACTCGTGACAGTCGGCGCGGCGCACTTCCTCGACGAACTTACGCATCTTGTGCCCATCCTTGATGCCGGGCGCCAGTTCCACGCCGCTGGACACGTCCACACCCCACGGCAAGGTGGCGATGATGGCATCGAACACATTGTCGGCATTGATACCGCCGGCCAACAGAAACGGCCGGTGCAAACCGGTCGGCAAACGCGACCAATCGAAGGTCTTGCCGGTGCCGCCGCCGGCGCCGGGCGCATGGCTGTCGAACAGGAAACCGGCGGTGTTGGGATAGGCCAGCTGCAAGGTGCGCGCATTGGCGTCTTCGCCGTTCACGCCGCCGCCCATCGGCACCGCCTTGAGATATGGCAGGTTGAAACTCCGGCAGAACGCATCGTCTTCTTCGCCGTGGAATTGCAGCAGGGTGGGACGCACGGTGCGCACCACCTCGCGGACTTCTTCCTTGGAATTATTGCGAAACAAGGCCACCACATCGACCATCGGCGCAGTGGCCTGGCGCATCGCCCTTGCCTCGGCCGGCGCCACGCGACGCGGACTGCCATGCGCGAAGATGAAACCTACCGCGTCCACACCCAGCTCCCCGGCCAGTCGGATATCGCCCGCGCGGGTCATGCCACAAAACTTGATACGGGTGCGGTACAGCGATCGATTCATTGGGTCACCTCGGCAGGCAGATGCCACTCTGCAGGATACAGAGGCCCGATAAACACCAGACCTTGTGGCGGCGCCGTCGGCCCGGCCACCGTGCGGTCGCGTCCGGCGAGCAACGTCGCGATCCAGTCGGGTGGCTGCTCGCCGGACCCGACCAGGATCAGCGAACCCACAATATTCCGCACCATGTGATGAAGGAATGCATTGGCCTGGACCTGCACTTCCACCACCTCGCCATCGCGCCGCACGCTGATCGCCTGCAGATTGCGGCGCGCATGCAACGCCTGGCATTGCACGCTGCGGAACGCGCTGAAGTCGTTCTCGCCCAGCAATGCCTGCGCGGCCACATGCATGACCTCGGCATCGAGTGGACGACGCTCCCAACTCAGGGTCTGCCGATGCAGGGCCGGACGGATCTGACGATTCAGCAGACGGTAGCGGTAACGCCGCGCGCGCGCGGAAAACCGCGCATGGAAATCGTCGGCGGCCGGCACGCACCAGCGCACCGCGATCGATGCGGGTAGCCGCGCAGTGGTGCCCAGCATCCAGCCACGCGGCTCGCGCCGCGCATCGCTGTCGAAGTGCACCACCTGGCATTGCCCATGCACGCCGGCATCGGTGCGGCCGGCGCAGACCACCTGGATCGGCGCAGCCGCCACCGACGACAGCGCTGCCTGCAGGCTGGCCTGCACGCTGGGCCCGCCATGCTCGCCCAGCTGTTGCCAGCCCTGGAATTCGCTGCCGTCATACTCCACGCCCAGCGCGTAACGCATCGGTATCTGCCTGTTGGTTGAATCGATGGAACCGCTGCAGGTGCGGCAGTACGGCGCGCAGGCTGTACAGGTTCACAGCGTTGGCGCGTTCCGCGCCGAGCGCACCGGAGTGCGTCCTGCGGCGATGCCCGAGGTGGCGCATGCCGGCCGAACGCTCCCACGATGCACGCCTAGGCGGCCGGGCGCTCGGACCAGACGGCCAGCACGCTGCCGCCCGGCTCGCGGAAATGAAACCGGCTGCCGCCAGGGAAACCGAACACCGGTTTGACGATCTCGCCGCCGGCCGCACGCACGCGCTCGAGCATCGGTGCCAGATCGTCGGCATACAGCACCACCAGCGGGCCGCCTTCGCCCGTCGCCGGGCCCGCGGCGCGGTAGAACCCGCCGTCCAGGCGGCCGTCGTTGAACGCCAGATAGTCCGGACCATACGCCTGGAACTGCCAGCCGAAGACGCGTTCGAAGAAGGCGCGGCTGGCGTCCGGGTCGATGGAGGCGAATTCCACGTAGTCGATCCGGCGTTCGCGCGTGGCCAGGCTGTCCATGGCCGGGCTCATGCCAGGCGCTCCAGCAATTGCGCCGCTTCGGCGCGGGTGGCGTCGTCGCCGGTGGCGGCCACTTCCAGCAGCAGGCCGCGTGCGGTGTCCCTGTCGCCCAGGTCCATATAGGCCACGGCCAGTTCCAGGCGATCGCGGCCGGCAGAGGCGAAGTGCCGATCCGCGGCAGGGTTCGGCGCGGCGACCGCAACGGCAGGCGCCGATTCGATCTCCAGCCGCTCCTCCGGGGCCTGTGCCTGCGGGAGTGGCTCCGGATCCATGCGCTGCTGTTGGTCGCCCGACACGACGGGCGTGGCCCCGGGTTCGGCGATGCCGGGATGCGCAGCGTCGGGCTGCGCCGGATGCACAGCGGCCCGATGGCCTGCAGGCTCGGATGCGATCGGAGGGGCCGTCGGAGTGGCACGCAACGCACGCCACTCGTCGCTGTTCACCGTGACCGGTGCAGCAAGCGGGTCGGCCGCCTGCGGCTCGCGGCGCAACACGTCCGACAGCGCAGGCTGCGCCTCGTGCGCGCGCTCGTCTTCGCGCAGATCGGCCTGTTCGAACTCGGTCTCGTGCACCACGTCGCGTTCGCTGGGCACGGTGGCCTGGCCGTCATCCGGTGCGGCACCCGTGCCGGCAGGAGCAACGGGAGGCATGAAGTCGAACTGGCGACGCGGCAGCGGCGGCAACGGCGAAGGCTTGCGCCGCCGCGCGGCCAGCCACGCGACGACCGCCGCCACGATCAGCACCAGCCCGCCGATCAGCCACATCGGAACACCGCCACCCTGCGCAGCGGCTTGCGGCGCGGCGGCCAGGCGCTTCTGCGCGGCGGCCAGGTCGGTGTCCTTCATGGCGATCAAGGCTTGCTGTTGCTGCTTGAGCTTTTCCAGATCGGCGACGCGTGCGCGCAGATCCTGCAATTCGGCATCGCGGGTGGCGATGTCTTCCTTGGCCTGTTGCAACTGTTGGTTGGCCGCCATCTCGCCCTCGCCTTCGGCACTGGTGCCGGACGTGGCGCCGGCCTGATTGGTCTGACTCGCCACTGCCGGGGCGATTTCGAGCCGCGCACCGCTGCCGGCCGCGGCGGCTGCCGGTGTGGCAGGCGCAGGCACCGCTGCCGCGGCACCAGCCTCGGCCGGCTGCGGAATCGCCGACCGCGCCTGCCGCCATTGGGCCGCCTGCTCGCGCACCATCACTGCCGCTTCGGCGGCACCCACCTGGGCCAGCGCGTCCTCCTGCGGGGTGCGCAATACCGCGCCCTGCTTGAGGCGGTTGATGTTGCCGTTGATGAAGGCATCCGGATTGGTGCGCAGCAGGGCCAGCATGGTCTGATCCAGCGAATGCCCGCTGGAGCGCGCGACCGTCGCTGCGATCTCCGACAAGGTCTGCCCCGCGCGCACCGCCGGCAGCGCGTCGCCGGCTTGCGTGGCCGCCGCTGCGCCGGCAGCCGAACGGCCGGACGGCGCGGCCGTGCCCGAACCCCGCCCCTCACGCGCACCTGCGGGCGCAGCGGCGGGTTCTCGTGTAATCGTGTTGCTGGCGCCGGCGCGCGGCGCGTCGATGGCCGGCTCGGCAATGGCGGCCGCGGTGTTGGGTGCATCGACCAACGCGGAGTACTCGCGCACCAGCCGGCCCTGATTCCATTCCACCTCGATCAGGAAGTTGATCGCCGGCTGCTCCACCGGCTGGCTGCTGGTCACGCGGATCACCGCGCGCCCGCGTACATCCTGCGCGAACTGGAACTGCAGGTTGCTCACCAGGCCTTGCGGCCGTTCCAGACCGACGCGCGCGAACGTGGTGGCCGAAGCCAGGGCCACGCGCGCGTTGTCGAGTTCGCCCGGCTCGTTGGAGATGACCGGGATCTCGGCCACCAACGGCTGCCCGGGTCGGGACAGCACCCGGATATCGCCCAGCCCCAATGCCATGGCTGCGCCGCTGCAGGCCAGCAGCAGCAACGCGCCCAGTGCTTGTGTCGGACGCATCGCGCCCCTGCCCCTCTGTTTCATGGGCATCAATATAGCCGCTGAATGAGCGAAAGTCGTTCGTCACCAGGCGTGACTGTGCTGACCGTGTCGCAATGTGGCATCCATGCACACGCACGGGCCCTCCGGGCGGCTCGAACGACAACGCGTCGGCGGCGCCGGACCTCGAGCGCGCCATCGCCATGGTGCTATGGGCAGCGCGAATGCACGCGCGCGAGTGGCCATGCGCGCGGCCTTGGAACTCAGGCATCCGATGCCCGAGGGCTCGACCTGGCATGTGCCGCAGCTTGCGTGGGGAGGCGCGATGCGGCCTCGAAGGAGAGGCCACATCGCGCAGGCCGGTCCCGCCTGACCGAGGGCCTAGCCCTCCTGCGCAACCAGTTCGGCCAATTGCACCGCGTTGAGCGCAGCGCCCTTGCGGATGTTGTCGGCCACGATCCACAGGTTCAGGCCGCGCGGATGCGAGAAGTCTTCGCGGATGCGGCCGACGAACACCGCGTCCTTGCCGGAGGCATGCGTGACCGGCGTCGGGTAGCCGCCAGGCTTGCGCTCGTCCACCACTTCCACGCCCGGCGATGCTTCCAGCAGCGCGCGTGCCGCTTCCACGGTGATCTTGTCGCGGGTCTCGATCGCCACGGCTTCGGAGTGACCGTAGAACACCGGCACGCGCACCGCGGTGGGGTTCACCTGAATGCTGTCGTCGCCGAGGATCTTGCGGGTTTCCCACACCAGCTTCATCTCTTCCTTGGTGTAGCCGTTGTCCTGGAAGTCGTCGATATGCGGGATCAGGTTGAAGGCGATCTGCACCGGGAAGCGCTGCGGGTCGATGTCCTGGAAGCTCAACAGCTCGCTGGTCTGCTTGCCCAGTTCTTCCATCGCCGAACGCCCACCGCCGGACACCGACTGGTAGGTCGCTACGTTGATGCGCTCGATGCCGTATTGGCGGTGGATCGGGCCCAGTGCCACCAGCATCTGCATGGTCGAGCAATTGGGGTTGGCGACGATGCCGCGCGGGCGCTGCTTGAGCGCTTCCGGGTTGACTTCGGACACCACCAGCGGCACGTCGTCGTCGTAACGGAAGGCCGAGGAGTTGTCGATCACCACCGCGCCGGCCGCGGCGAACTTGGGGCCGTATTCCTTGGACACGCTGCCGCCGGCAGAGAACAGCGCGATGTCCACGCCACTGGGGTCGAACTCGGCCAGATCCAGCACATCGACCTTGCCGCCGTTGAAGTCGACCTGCCCGCCCGCCGAGCGCGAGGACGCCAGCGCGTACAGGGTGGCGACCGGGAAGTTGCGCTCGGCCAGGATGCTCAGCATGGTCTCGCCGACAGCGCCGGTGGCGCCCACGACCGCGACGTTGAAACGACGGTTTTCGTTGCTCATGAGATTGTCTTTATTGAAGAAGGAAAGAGAAGGAGCACTGCGGGCTGGGTTCGGGGAACCTCCAACACTGGCCGCGGAGGTTCCCTATCGTTTGGTCGAGTCGGTTTTGCTCGCGCCCACGCTCGCGCCGCCGCGTTTGGCAGCTGCAATCGCATCGGCATTGAGCGCGCTCGGTGGATGGCCGGCATTGGGGCCTTTGCCCAACGCGGCCATCAGGTTGTCCACGGCCAGCTGCACCATCGCGCGGCGCGTGGCCAGGCTGGCGCTGCCGATATGCGGAGTGAGCACCACGTTGCGCAGCGCCAGCAGTTCCGGACGCACGGCGGGCTCACCCTCGTAGACGTCCAGGCCGGCACCGGCCAGGCGCCCGTTGGCCAACGCATCGGCCAGCGCGCCCTCGTCGACCAGACCGCCACGGGCGATGTTCACCAGCGTGGCGGTGGCGCGCATCTTGCCCAACGCGGCCGCGTCGATGATGTGGTGCGACTCCTTCGTATACGGCAGCACCAGCACCAGATGATCGGACTGCGCCAGCAAGGTCTCGAAATCCACGTACTGCGCGCCCAGCGCCTGTTCGGTGGCGGCCGGTAACTGGCTGCGGTTGTGATAGAGCACGCGCATGCCAAAGCCGTGTGCGCCGCGCCGCGCGATGCCCTGCCCGATCCGGCCCATGCCCAGGATGCCGAGCGTGCTGCCGTGGATGTCGGCGCCGAGCATGGTCTTGAACGACCACTGCCCCCACTGCCTGTCGCGCAACCAGCGCTCGGATTCGGTGATGCGGCGGGCGGTGGCCATCAGCAGCGCGAAGCCGAGATCGGCCGTGGTTTCGGTAAGCACGTCGGGCGTGTTGCTGGCCAGGATGCCGGCCGCGCTCAAGGCGTCGATATCGAGATTGTTGTAGCCCACGCCGACATTGGCGATGGCGCGCAGCTGCGGCGCCGCCGCGATTTCGGCCGTGCCGATGCGTTCGTTGAGCGTGACCAGGGCGCCGTCCAGCGGTGCCAGTTGCGCGGCCAGCTCGGCCGGCGAATACGCGCTGACGCGCTCGGTGGTGGTCAGCTCGAAATGTTCGCCCAGCTGCGCGACGACATCGTCGAACAGCGGCTGGCTGACCCACACTTTGGCGCGCTGCGCGTCAGACATCGACCTGACCGGGAATGCGCGGCGCCACCTCGCCGACGTCGCCGCATTGCGCGCGGTGCCGCAATGCCTGATCCATCAGTACCAGCGCCATCATCGCCTCAGCGATCGGGGTGGCGCGAATTCCGACGCAGGGATCGTGTCGGCCGGTGGTGATCACATCGACCATACGGCCATCGGCATCCACCGTGGCGCCGGGCAGGCGCAGGCTGGAGGTCGGCTTGAGCACCATCGAGGCGGTGATCGCCTGGCCGGTGGAGATACCGCCGAGGATGCCGCCGGCATGGTTGCTCAGAAAGCCTTCCGGCGTGATCAGATCCCGGTGTTCGGTGCCCTTTTGCGCGGCACTGGCGAAACCGTCGCCGATCTCCACGCCCTTGACCGCATTGATACTCATCAGGGCGGCGGCCAGTTCGGCATCGAGCTTGCCGTAGATCGGCTCGCCCCAGCCCGGCGGCACGCCGCCGGCCACCACGTCCACGCGCGCGCCCACCGAGTCGCCGGACTTGCGCAGTGCGTCCATGTAACTTTCCAGCTCAGGCACCTGCGCGGCATGCGGCCAGAAGAACGGGTTGTCCTCCACCGCGCCCCAGTCGAAACCGGTCGGACGGATCTCGCCCAGCTGCGACAGGAAGCCGCGCACCAGCACGCCGTAACGCTGCCGGAGCCACTTCTTGGCGATGACGCCGGCAGCCACGCGCATGGTGGTCTCGCGTGCCGACGAGCGCCCGCCGCCGCGCGGATCGCGAATGCCGTATTTCTGCCAGTAGCTGTAGTCCGCATGGCCGGGGCGGAACTGCTGGGCGATGTTGGTGTAGTCCTTGCTGCGCTGGTCGGTATTGCGGATCAGCAGCCCGATCGGCGTGCCGGTGGTGCGGCCTTCATAGACGCCGGAGAGGATCTCGATCTCGTCCGCTTCGCGGCGGGCGGAGGTATGCCGGCTCCTGCCAGTGGCACGCCGCTGCAGATCGTGGGCGAATTCTTCCGGCGCCAGCTCCAGGCCCGGGGGGCAGCCATCGACCACACAGCCGATCGCCGGCCCGTGCGACTCGCCGAAGGTGGTGACGGTGAACAGCTTGCCGAACGAATTGGCACTCATGCGCGCAGACTCATCGCTGCGCAGCCAGCTCGCTGATGCGCGCATGGTGGGCGATCAGCTCACGGCATTCCACCGCGAAGATCCCCATCTGCCCGACCTTGAACTCGACCCAGGCCAGATCCACTTCCGGCAGCAGCTTGATCAGATGCTGTTCGGATTCGCCGACCTCGCAGATCAACAGGCCGTCTTCGCTCAGGTGCTGCGGCGCATCGCGCAGGATCTTCAGCACCAGATCCAGACCATCGTCGCCGGCACGCAGGCCGAGTTCGGGCTCGTAGGAGTATTCCTGCGGCAGCGCATCGGTTTCGTCGTTGGTGACGTACGGCGGGTTGGTCACGATCAGGTCGTACTGGCGGCCAGCCAGGCCGGTGAACAGATCCGACTTGAGCAGGGTGACGTTGTCGGCATGCAGGCGCGCCTTGTTCTCGGCGGCCAGCGCCAGCGCATCGTCGCTGATGTCCACACCGTCCACGTCCCAGTGCGGGTTGTAGTGGCCCATTGCAATGGCGATGCAACCCGAGCCGGTGCACAGGTCCAGCGCGCGGGTCACCTCGCGCCCGCCCAGCCACGGCTCGAAGCCGGCTTCGATCAGCTCGGCGATCGGCGAGCGCGGCACCAGCGCGCGCGCATCGCTCTTGAAACTCAGGCCGGCGAACCAGGCCTCGCCGGTGAGATAGGCCGCCGGCACGCGCTCGGTGATACGGCGCTCGAACAAGCCCAACACCCGCTCCTTTTCCGCCCGCAGCAACCGTGCCTGGCCATATGCCGGGCCCAGATCGTGCGGCAGGTGCAGGCTGTGCAGCACCAGTTGGGTGGCCTCGTCCAGCGCATTGTCGTAGCTGTGGCCGAAGGTCAGACCGGCTTCGTTGAAACGGCTGGTGCCGTAGCGGATCAGGTCGATGATGGTGTGCAGTTCGTCGGCCGCGGCGGCAGTCATGGCAACAACTAAAGAGGAATCGGCCCCCGATTATAGAGGCCGGATCGGTATCATGAGCGTCCGTTGCACTGGAAACCGCCATGTTCAATCGCAATACCGGCATCGTGCTGCTGGTGGCGCTGGCCGCCGGCCTGGGGCTGTTGCTGGGGCAGAAGTTCCTCGGTGGGACCCCCAGTTCGCCGTGGCCGCCTACCAAGACCATCACCTTTTATCCGCAGCCGCGCCCGCTACCGCAATTCAGCCTGCGCCAGTCCGATGGCACCCAGCTCGTTCCCGGCGAACTGAAGGGCCACTGGACCCTGGTGTTCCTGGGCTTCACCTTCTGCCCGGATGTCTGCCCGACCACCCTGACCGATCTGGCCGTGGCACAACAGCAGTGGCAAAGCATTCCCGATGGCTTGCGCCCGCGTGTGCTGTTCGTTTCGGTGGATCCGCAGCGCGACCCACCGAAGCGACTGGGCGAATACGCGCACGCCTTCCACAAGGACACCCTGGCCGCCACCGCCGACGCACCGGCGCTGGAGCGCTTCGCCACCGCATTGGGCTTCGTGTTCCAGAAGGTGCCGGGCAAGAACTTCGATCAGAACCCCAACGACTACAGCATGGATCACTCGGCCGGCATCGCCGTACTCGACCCGCAGGGCCGCCTGGCCGGCCTGATCCGCCCCCCGCTGGACCCCAAGGCGATTGCCGCCGACCTCCAACAGCTGACCAAGGTAACCGCTCCGTGAGTCTTGTCACTTCCCTGACCTACGTGCTGCCGCACCGGTTGCTGTCCTCGCTGGCGCGCGCGCTGGCCTATTCCGATAGGCCCTCCACCAAGCAGTGGTTGATCGACACGGTCACGCGCAAGTTCGGCGTGGATCTGAGCGAAGCGCAGGAGCCGGACCCGCGCGCCTACCCCACCTTCAACGCGTTTTTCACCCGCGCCCTGAAGCCCGGCGCACGCGTGCCCGACGCCGACCCGGCCGCGTTGCTGATGCCTGCGGACGGCCGTATCAGCCAGCTCGGGCCGATCGAGAACGGCCGCATTTTCCAGGCCAAGGGGCAGTCGTTCACTGCCGCCGAATTGCTCGGCGACGAAACCGCGGCAGCGCCGTTCCGTGACGGCTCGTTCGCCACCGTGTACCTGTCGCCCAAGGACTACCACCGCGTGCACATGCCGTGGACCGGCACCCTGCGCGAGACCGTGCATGTGCCCGGCCGCCTGTTCAGCGTGGGCCCGGATGCGGTGCGCAAGGTGCCACGCCTGTTCGCGCGCAACGAGCGCCTGGTCTGCCATTTCGACACCGATTTCGGCCCGATGGCCTCGGTGATGGTCGGCGCGCTGCTGGTCTCGGGTGTGGAGACGGTGTGGAGCGGCGAGGAGATTCCGCGCTATGGCGATCGCATCACGCGCAAGGATTACCGCGGCAAGGGCATCGTGCTGGAGAAGTTTGCGGAGATGGCACGTTTCAACTACGGCTCCACGGTCATTGTGCTGCTGCCGCCAGGTGTCGCCACGCTCGATGCCGGACTCGCCGCCGAAACGGCCGTCCGCCTTGGCCAGGCACTTGCACGCCGGCAACGCGTCTAGCGAAGTCCTCGCTGGCAGCGCCCCCCGGCCGCGACCAGGCATTGCCGACGATGCGTCGTACATCCCGGCGCGCAGTCGGCGTCGTGCATTCGCGCGCGGCCGTCGTCACAGGACTCCACCAGCATGGCACCGCCGGCGCACGGTTCAGCGATCGCAACCGGCCAGCTTGATGCTTTGCCCCGGCTTGAGCGCGTACGCCGGCGCCTTCAGGCCATTGGCCTTGGCCAGCTGCTTGATCTCGCACTGGTACTTCTGCGCCACGCGGCCCAGCGTGTCGCCCTTGGCGATGGTGTAGCTGCGCGCCTGCTTGGCCTTGGGCTTGGCGACCGCCGGCTCGCCGGTGGCCACGGTCGTCGGTACGCCGGCCATCGGACTCACGTCACCCACCGCCACGCTGGGCGTGTATTCGATAGCGCTGCTGCTACGGACAATCGCGCTATTGAGGTCGGCGGTGATCAAAGTGCGCGCCAGATCCGCGCGCGGGCCGCTCACGCAGTAGCGCGTGTACAGGCTGGCGATGCGGTTGGTGGCATTGATGACGGTACCGGCGGGCATCCATCCATCGGGCTCGTAGCGCGGGTTGAGATTGCGCAGCGCGCGCATGTAGCCATCGCGCGTGCCCATGCTGCCCAGGCAGATGGTGAGCTCATAGATGGTGGTCGACTTGGCCAGCTTGATCGTGGCCGGCTGCGCGTCGAGCTTGGCGAAGTCCACGCCGTACTGGCGCGGGTGCAGGAAGATCCATGCCGCGGCGATCACCATCGGCACGTAATCCTTGGTTTCGGCCGGGAACTGGTTGTAGACGTCCTGTTCCCAGAACCCGCGCCCACCGGATTGCGCGAACACACGCGCCGCGCGGCCTTCGCCACCGTTGTAGGCCGCCAGCGCCAGCTCGATGCTGCGATTGAGCCCGGCCATGCGTTCGTTGAGGTAGGCGGCGCTGGCCTCGGCGGCGCTGCGCGCATCGAAACGCGTGTCGAAACCGGTGCCGTCCGGGCCCAGCCCGAAACGCCGACCGGTGGCCGGCATGAACTGCATCAGCCCGGCGGCACCGGCGCGCGAGTTGGCGTGCACCTTTCCGTTGGACTCCTTGGCCATGATGCCGAACAGTAGCGCCTCGGGCAGGCCGCGCTTCTGCCATTCCGGCCACATCACCCCGCGCAGGTTGCTGTAGTTCTCGTAGCTGGTCATCAGCGCCGGCCGCATGTCGGTCAGCCAGCGACGGATACCGGCCTGCACCGCCGGGTTGTACTGCACCATCCGGTCGAACTCGTGGCGCCGGTCGTTGAGCAGCGAGGCGGCGCGCGCAGCTTCGGGCACCCCGTTGGCAGCCGGGCCGAGATGGTCCGGATCGGCCTGCAGCAGGGTGTCGTCGTCTTCCGGATCTTCCGCTGCCGGCGCTTCGGCATCGGCACGTGCCTTGAGCAGGCGCTTGTAGGTCGCCAGCTGATTGGAGACCAGGCAACCGCGCTGCTTGATGCAGGCATCGATCACGTCCTCCATGTCTTCCAGCGCGGCGTCGCCTTCGGCAGTGCCCTTGGGATCGGAGTTGTTGACCAGCACCAGGGCGTCGCGGTAGCGCTTCTCGGCGGCGGCCATCCGCGCATCCAGCGCGGCGACCTTTTCGGTATCGCGCCTGGACAGGGCCTGGGCGGTGGGAGCGAGGGACAACAGCGCCAGCACGGCCAGCACAGGCCATGGGCGCAAACCAGAATGAGCGAGCGGCATCGTCGGCAGTACAGCGGAAAGGCAGGCAGGGTAGCCGCCGGGGCGACACCGGGGCAAGGCGGCGCGCCCGCCAGGGTCAGTGGGCCGTTAGCTTGGCGATCAGGCCGGTCGCGGCACTGAGCGACCGATCGCACGATCCGGCGGCGCGCCACGCAGCTGTTCCAGTGGCACCGGATCGGCGGCTCCCTTCGACGCGGCCACGTTGGCCGGCCCGGGTTGCCCGCTAGAATCAGGCTTTCCCACCGGATCTGTGCAATGGCCTCGTTCCTGCTCGGCAAAGGCGTCACCGACGATATCCCGGTCATGCTCGAAGGCCGCTTCGGCAACCGCCACGGCCTGGTCGCAGGCGCTACCGGCACCGGCAAGACGGTGACCCTGATGACCCTGGCCGAGGGCTTCTCGCAGCTGGGGGTGCCGGTGTTCCTGGCAGACGTGAAGGGCGATGTGGCGGGGCTGGCCATGGCCGGCGACGGCGCACCCGGCGTGCTGCAGCGCGCCAAGGATGTGGGCATTCCCGACTACGCGCCGGCCGCCAGCCCGGTGGTGTTCTGGGATCTGTACGGCCAGCTCGGCCACCCGGTGCGCACTACGGTGAGCGAAATGGGTCCCACCCTGCTGGCACGCATCCTGGAACTCAACGATACCCAGGCAGGCGTGCTGGACATCGTGTTCAAGCTCGCCGACGACCGTGGGCTATTGCTGCTGGATCTGGACGATCTGCGCGCGCTGCTGGCGCTGGTGGTGGAAGAACGCAAGGAACTGTCCACCAGCTACGGGCTGGTATCGGCGCAGTCGGTGGCAGCGATCCAGCGCGCGCTACTGCGGCTTGCGCAGGATGGCGGCGAGCAATTCTTCGGCGAACCGGCACTGGAACTTGCCGAACTGATGCGCGTGGCACCGGACGGGCGCGGCGTGATCGGCATCCTGGCGGCCAACCAACTCGTGCTCAAGCCGAAGCTGTATTCCACGTTTCTGCTGTGGCTGCTGTCCGAGCTGTTCGAAGGCTTGCCGGAAGTGGGCGACCTGGAACAGCCCAAGCTGGTATTCGTGTTCGACGAGGCGCACCTGCTGTTCGACGATGCGCCGGCCGCGCTGGTGCAGCGGATCGAACAGGTGGTGCGGCTGATCCGTTCCAAGGGCGTGGGCATCTATTTCTGCTCGCAGTTTCCCGACGACATCCCGGACACCATCCTCGGCCAGCTCGGCAATCGCGTGCAGCATGCCTTGCGCGCCTACACCCCGCGCGACCAGAAGGCGGTCAGGACCGCGGCGCAGACCTTCGTGGCCAATCCCAAGCTCGATGTGGCGAGCGCCATTTCCAGCCTGGGCACCGGCGAAGCCCTGGTCTCGCCCCTGCAGGGCAAGGGCGTGCCGGCGCCGGTGCAGCAGACCCTGATCGCCCCGCCGCGTTGTCGCATGGGTGCCCTCAGCGCGCCCGAACGTGCGCAGCTGCGCGCGGCCAGTTCGGTCGGCACGCGCTACGACACGGCCATCAACCGCGAATCGGCGGCCGAACGGCTGGCACGCCGCGTCGAACAGGTCGCTGAGCAGACCGCCGCCCCGCCCGCACGCACCCGCCAGGAAGAGGACGCGCAGGACAGCGGCTTCGGCAAGGCGGTCAAGGACGCCGTATTCGGCACCGGACGTCGCCAGGGGATGCTCGAAACCATGGCCAAGCAGACCTCGCGCACGATAGGCAGCAAGATCGGGCAGCAGATCGTGCGCGGGATTTTCGGCAGTATCTTTGGCGGGAAGCGGTGAGACCGGTCATGAAAAACGACAGCAAGGTGCTTGGGCGGGCACCCCGATAGCTGCACGCCCTTACCTGCGCGAAGGACAGCTGCCAATGACAGCGGGTCTTGAATCAGCGGGTTGGTTGCTCTGTCGCCTCATGTTTTGCAGGTCGTACTGGCGCTGCAGGGGCAAGCCTCCACTTGCCTCCGCGAGCACGTCTGCGCTCACCGGGGCGATCGCGTGTCCGCCAGACGTCGAGCGCTGCCCTGCAGGCGCGATGCAGCCAACGAGCAGCCGGCCGCCCCAATTGCGCAGCGGCCTGCGCGCCTGCACAATCCCTTCACATCACACGCTTGGGGAGCGTCATGGAAGATCGTTTTCGCGCGCGCAAGGTTGCCGCGCAGGCTGCGCCCGCAGCGTTCTGGACCCGCATTCCGTCCATTGCCACCTACCCGCTGCGTGGCTCGGCGCTCTACGCGTTGATCGCGCTGACGCTGTGCAGCGCGCTGCTGGTGCTGCCGGGGATCCTGAAACTGGTGATTGCCGGCGTGCTCGGCATGGCGACCTACACTTATGCCTTCGACATCCTGCGTCACACCGCCGATGGCCAACCCGATGCACCCCGGCTCGGCTATGACAGCTTCGACAGCGCAGTGCTGCGCCTGATCCTGCTGGCGGTGGCGCTGGGCATCGTGATCGGCGTGGCCGCCGCGATTGCCGGCCCGTTCGGGCTGACCCTGGCCTACCTCGGCAGCATGTTGCTGCTGCCCGGCATGCTGATCTCGCTGGCCATCGACGGCAGCCTCCGCCGCGCGCTCAACCCCGCCGTCTCGATCGACATGGCGCTACGGATCGGCTGGCCGTATCTGGCTGCCTACGGCTTGCTCTACGTGATCCAGGGCAGCGGCACGGCCGCGGTGTTCTTCGCATTGAAGTACCTGCCGCCGCTCGTGCGCGAGGCGACGGTGATGATGACCTCGATCTGGAGCCTGTTCGCCAGCTTCCACCTGCTGGGGTATCTGGTGTACCAGTACCACGAGGAGTTGGGCTACGTCCCCAGCGGCGGGACTGCGCACGAGCGCAGCGATCCCGATCAGCGCCTGCTCGACGAGGCGGACCAGTACCTGCGCGACGGTCATGCCGACGCGGCCTTCCAGGCCTTGCGCGGCGCGGTACGTTCGCGCGCGGTGAGCCTGGCGGTGCACGAGCTGTATCAGCGCCTGCTCCGCCAGCATCACCGCAACGACGAGCTGCGCGAACACACCCGCCAGTACATCAACCGCCTGCTACAGGAAAAACAGGAACGCCGTGCGCTGGCGCTGCAACGCGAGGCGCTGGATCTGGATGCGGCGTTCACTCCGTTGACACCCGAGCAGGCCACTGTGCTGGCAGAGCGCGCCAAGATGGCCGGCCAGTTCCAGCTCGCGACCGACGGCCTGCTCGCCGCCATCGCGGCCTGGCCGCGCGACCGGATGCTGCCCGCCTGGTCGCTGGATGCCGGCCTGATGCTGGCAGAGCGATTCGGCCGCGATGAGCAGGCACGCGCGGTGCTGCAGCAGGCACTGGAACAGTGCGATGACGATGCCCGGCGCGCCAAGTTGGAAACCGCATTGCGCGCAGTGACGATCCAACCAGCCTGAGCGGCCATTCGCAGCGCGACCAGCGTCGATCGGAGCAAGCGGCCCGGGGGCGCGGCACGCATGCCGACACCAGCGATGCACGCGCCCCACTTTCGATCATCGAGCTCGGACCGACGTCCTCGCCACACAGCAGCTGCAGCGCTGTCGGGCGTGCAGTTGCTGCGGTCTACGTCGTGACCGGCATAGCCCTACGACCGGCAGTCTGCATCCACCGGAATGCGCACGCAGGTTAATCGTGCTCCAGCAGAAAGCGCGCCTTGCTCGCCTGCCCCTGCTCGGGAAACTGCTCCAGCACCAGCCTAAGCAGGCGTGCGCGCTGTTCGCCGGCCTGCAATTCACCATGGCGCAGCGCCAGCACGAACCAGCGCTGGGCAAGCTCGGCACGCGGCGCGGTGCTGTCGCATTCCTTCAGCAGGCGCTCGGCATCGGCCAGCAAGCCGGTGCGCAGGCAGGCATCCACCAGGGCCAGCCGCGCCGGCAACTCCAGCGCGGCGCGGTCCTTGCCGAGCTCCGCAGCCACACCCAGTTGCAGGCGGGTCTGCTCGGCATTGTGCGTGGGCAGGCACACCAGCGTATGCGCGTGTCGCACGGCCTCCTGTCGACGGCCAGCGTTCCGCGCGACGCGATAGCGGGCCAGCGCGATCTCCAGGCTCTGCGGCGTCTCGGTTGCCAGCTCCGCCAGCAGGCGTTCGGCCTCCTGGTTTTCCATCCGCCCCAGGTGCCGTTGCGCGCGCTCCCAACGGTCGTCGCGCTGTGCGGCATCCTGCTCGTCCATGAAGTCCGGCCGGGTCTGCCTTACGGCCACCAGCAATGCGCCGAGCAGTGCGCCGCTGATCAGACCGCCGGCATGCGCTTCGAATGCGACCCCCTCGTTGCCGCTGCCCAGCAAGCTGTACAGCTCCCAGCCCAACCACAGCGGCAGTAGCAGGATCGCCGGCCCCCGCACATAGTTGAACACCACGAAGAACCAGTAGAAAAACCGCACCCGGCGCCGCCCCCACACCACGCAGAACGCGCCCATCAGGGCGGCGATCGCGCCGGACGCCCCCAGCCCGCCGCCGGGCTCGCCCCAGCGCCACCACAGGCTGGCCGTGCTGGCGCCGAAGCCGCCCAGCAGGTACAGCAGCAGGAACCAGCCGCTGCCGATCGCGCCTTCCAGCAAGGTGCCCAGGGCCAGCAGGAACACCATGTTGCCCAGCAGGTGGTCGGCATTGGCGTGCAGGAAGGTGGCCGTGAGCATCCGCTGCGGCGACCACTCCGAACTGCGTTGCAGATGGCGCAGGGTGAACACCCGCGCCAGGCGCGCGTCGTAGGGCGCACGCAGACCGCGCCACTCGCGCCGCTGCGCGTCGTCCTTGAACAGCGTGCCTTCGCGCAGTGCCTGCCCGAAGGCGACATCGTGCAGCGTCAGGTGGGCCAGATAGGCGATGCGCTGCGGTGCAGGCACCGCTTCCAGCCTGGCCTTGCGCGCGGTACGCAGCCTGGCGTCGGCGGTGCGCTCCAGATAGCGCGCATGCGCCTGCGCTTCCAGCCTGCCCAGCCCGGACTCGACGTAGTAATGCACGGCGTTTTCGACCAGGTCGTCGTCCTTGCGCTGGTAACCGACGTAGACGATGACGTTGATCAGCACCAGCAGCAGCGTGACCCACGGGATGTTGTGGCGCGACCAGGGTTTGTGCAGCGGCATGATCAACATGACGACGTCCGTGTCCCAAGAATGGCGCAAAGCTTCGCCGTGCGGCCACAGATGCGCAAGTAGGTCGTGCGCGCTAGCATCGCGCCCCACCCTTCGCCCCCAGGTCCGTCCATGAGCCGCTGGCGCCCACCCGCCGAAAAGAGCACTGCGCTGATCACGCCCGATGGGCATGCCCGCCTGAAGGCCGAGCTGGAAGAGCTGTGGCGCGTGCGTCGGCCGGAGGTGGTCCGCGCCCTGGCCGCGGCCGCCGCCGAGGGCGACCGCTCGGAAAATGCCGAGTACACCTATCGCAAGAAGCAGCTCGGCGAGATCGATCGCCGGGTGCGTTACCTGAGCAAGCGCCTGGAAGCACTGCGGGTGGTGGACACCGCGCCCACCGACCCGCAGGCGGTGTTCTTCGGCGCGCAGGTGGAGCTGGAGGATGCCGACAGCGGCGAACTGCTGCGCTACCGCATCGTCGGCCCAGACGAAACCGATGCCGCGCGCGGCTGGATCAGCATCGATTCGCCGCTGGCGCGCGCACTGCTGAAAAAGCGTGTGGACGACGAGTTCGAGGCGCTATTGCCGGCAGGCAGGCACACCTTCGTGGTGGTGTCGGTGCAGTACGCGCCGCTGTAGTGGGTGCACGGCGCGCAGAGTGATCGCGGCGCCGGGCATCAGTGATCGCGGTTATCGACATGCAGCGCCTGGACGCCGATTGCCACCGGGACTGCCTCGTCGCGCGCGGGCACGCTCCTGTGGCTGGCCTGCCGGTTGGAGGCTGGGCGCCGATGGTTCGGCACATGCGGGAGCCAACGCCACCGTCCAGCCGGCATCCCGCTGCGTCTAAGAGCGGCTAACAGAACGTCGCGAGCGGTCGTCAGGTGGGTGTGGACGGCGCGGAGGAACCGCAGTGTACATGTGGTACATGAGGATTCCGAGCACCGGCCGCGCCCGCCTGGCGGCTGCGCAGTAGTTTTGTTAGACGCTCTAAGAGGGTGTTTACATAATCAAGTTACTAACCGGCGAAGCAGCAACCTCGCTTCGGTCAACCAGACCCACGCTTC
>NZ_JAJGQH010000021.1 GCF_020783655.1 Xanthomonas melonis
GCGATCGGGTAGGTCATGATCGGCGCGGTCACGATGAAGATGATCAGCAGCACCAACATCACGTCCACCAGGGGCGTGACATTGATGTCGGCCATTGGGCCGCGGTTTCCACCGGTACTGAATGCCATGGCTTACTGCCCCTTCTCTTTGGTTGCAACGAAGCCGACGTCCAGCATGCCCTGACCCTGCGCGATCTTGGTGATCTCGTTGATCGTACGCATCTTGGTCGTGCGGTCGCCGCGCAGGTTGAGCGGCGGCTGCGGGGTCTGCTGTGCAGCGGTGGACAGGCGCGACTCCAGGGCTTCCTTGGAAATCGGCTCGTCGTTCCAGTACAGCGACCCGTCTTCCTTGACGGCAAGGGTGATCGGCGCAGAACGCTTCTCGGCCTCATCCGGATTCTGGATGAGGTTGGCCTCGGGCAGCTCCACCTTGACCTTGTGGGACATCAGCGGTGCCGTAATGATGAAGATGATCAGCAGCACCAACATCACGTCCACCAGGGGCGTCACGTTGATGTCGGCCATCGGGCCGCCGCTGTTTCCACTACTGAAGGCCATAACGGGCTCCGTCTAAATCGTTGCGAAGGCGTTCTTGGCGACCGGATTAGCGAACGCGCGAACCGGTGGCGAAGAAGTCGTGCAGGTCGTGAGCGAAGGTGTCGAACTTGGCGATCACCGAGCTGTTGACCTTGGAGAAGAAGTTGAACGCGAACACGGCCGGGATGGCGACGAACAGACCGATCGCGGTCATGATCAGCGCTTCACCCACCGGGCCGGCAACGGCGTCGATGGAGGCCGAACCGGTCGCACCGATCTTGATCAGCGCGCCGTAGATGCCCCACACGGTACCGAGCAGACCGACGAACGGCGCGGTCGCACCGACGGTGGCCAGCAGGGTCATGCCCGACTGCAGCTTGGTGCTTTCGCGGGTCACGGCCTGACGCAGGGCGCGGTCGACGAACTCCGAACGGCTCAGGCTCTCGCCCAGGCCACCGGTATTGCCTTCGGCACGCTGGTGGTGAGCAGCAGCCTGCGCAGCGTCCAGTGCGATCTTGGAGAACGGCTCCGAAGCCGGCTGCTCTTCCATGGCGCGGATGGCGTCCTGTGCATTCGGGGCTTCCCAGAACGCGGTGGTCACGCGGTCAGCCGCGCTCTTCAGACGGGTGGCGCGGAAGATGTTGATGACGGTCCAGTACCAGGAGGCAGCGGACATGGCGACCAGGGTGATCAACACGACCCAGGACACGGCGAAGTCGCCGGGGCTGGAGGTCATTTCGGTGATCAAGTGCTCGAAGCCCATCTGCGACAGAGCGGCCGACGGATTGGAGCCCCCTGCAGCGGCGGCGATAAAGAATTCCTGCAGCATGACGCTTACCTTTGTTGTGTGTGGTGATGAAGGGTGGAGCGAAAGGAAGACAGGATCCTGGGCCGGCCGTGGCCGGCCCGTGGGATCAGTTCAGAGCAAAGTTGACCGGGACGCGGACGCGGCCGGCGGCTTTCTGCCCGTTGACGGTGGACGCGTTGAACTTCCACTTGCGTGCTGCGTCCATCGCGGCACGGTCAAGGTCGCGGTTGCGGCTGGACTTTTCGACCGACACGTTGGTCACGTTGCCGTTGGCATCCACATCCACGATCAGGATGACCTCGCCCTGGATACCGGCACGGAATGCAGCCGGCGGGTACTTCGGCGGGTTCATGTTCTTGGACGAGATATCGACACTGGCGCCGATGTCACTCGGCGGTTGCGGCGGAGCCGGCGGGCTCGGCGGCGTGACGATATCGCTCGGACGCGGTTCGGGAACATCGACGACCGGCGCTTCCGGCGGCGGCGGAACCGGTGACGGCTTCGGCGGCGACAGATTCTTGACCGGCGGTGGCGGCTTGTCTTCCGGCGGCGGCGGCGGCGGCGGTGGCGGGGGAGGAGGCGGTGCATCCACCAGGGTGACCATGGTGGTGCGCTCCTTCTCTGCCGGAGCCTTCGGCGCCACTGCAGGGATCAGCAACATCATCAGTGCAGTGAGGTGCAGGGCAATTACAAAAGCAATACCGATAATGCGGGCCCAGCTCAGACCCTGGTTCCCGGCATCATAGTCATGCCTGTGGATAACGAGTTGTTCCGTCATGCGCCAATGGCTCTTTCAGTGGGGGCCCGGATCACTGTGATGATCCCCAGGTTTTCGGACGGCTTTGACACCGCAGGAACTCCCAAGCTTATACCAATCCCGAGTCCTGTAACCACTAAAAACACAGGGATTTCGGGGGTTTATTTTTCTTTTTACTTCAGGTTGATGATCTTCTTGGCGTCTTCGGGCTTCTTGACACCTTTGGCGATTGCCTGCTGCGCGGCCTGCTTGGCCTCCGGAATGCGCCCTTCCGAATGCAGCACCTTGGCCAGATTCAGATAGGTCTCGCCGTCCTTGGACAGCGGAGCGGCCTTCTGCCAGTTCTCGATCGCCTTGGGCACGTCCTCGCTGTAGTAATACGACTGCGCCAGAGCGAGGTATGTCTGATAATCGGGCTTGAGGATGCCTTTTTGCATACCCTCGTTGATGACCGCGATGACGTCCTTTTCCTTGTTCTCGGTATTGGCGTAGATCGAGTACAGCTGCTTGTATTCCTTCTCTTCGGTCAACTGCCCCGATGCACGCAGCTTGTCCATGACGCCGGCCGCCTTGTCCATCTGATCGGCCTGCATGTACATGCTGGCCAGATTGAGCTGGGCCTTCTTGTCGTTCGGCGTCTTGGCTGCCAGCGCTTCGGCCGCAGCCACCGCTTCGCCGGTCTGACCGGCTTCGGCGTAGGACGCCATCAACAACTGGTTCCAGGTGTCCTTGGGTTCGGGCGACGCGGCGATGGCCTGCTTCAGCACCGGAATCGCTTCCTTGTAGCGTTCTGCCTGATACAGCGCCTGGCCCTTGAGGATCAGGTCTTCCGGACGCTGCGACTTGCTCTCTTCCAGATACTTGTCCAGCGTGGCCAGGCCCTCGGCCTGCTGGTCGTCCTGCATCTGCAGCTGGGCCAGCATCAGCATCGACTGGAACTGGCCGTTGTTGTCCAGTGCGTTCAGGGCGATGGCCTGCTGCAGATAGGTCTTGGCAGCGGCAGTGTCGTCCAGGTTGTAGGCCGCTTGCGCAGCCAGCTGGCCGGCCAGCGCCTTGTCGGCCTCGTTAGCCGCGCTGTTGGCCAGGATCTCGTCGGCCTGCGTGCGTACCGCCGCGTAATCCTCGCCCTTGTTGAAGGTCTCGATCAGCTTCTGCAGCTTGCTGCTCAGCTTGGAGGACGGCTTGACCGTGGGCGCCTGGCGGGTCGACTGCGGATACAGTTCCTCAGCCTTGCCGCTGTTCTTGGACTTGCGGCTGGCGCGCTCGGAGGAACGATCCGACTGCGCCACCGCATCGGCGACGACAGCCCCACCCAGCGACGCGGCAATGAACAGGGACAACAAGGCTTGCTTGCGGTTGAGCAGTTTCATGATTCACCTCGGACGAGCCGCCGTCTGGCGGTACGAAAAGCGGAATGGAAGCTGTACGAAAAATCTGAGCCGGCAAACTTAGCAGAAAGTCCCAGTTCCCGAAAACGGTTTCCATGTTGTGGTGCGACAATCGAGCCGCGGACAGTTGTGGAGCAGGACTAACGGTCGCCGGCTTGGGGTCGGCGCGTGCGAGGTGATCCGGGCAGAACCGGTCCACGTCTCGGTTCGCCGGGGCTGACCTGGGCCGAATCGGTGACCGCAGCGCCGCCCGGCGCGGGACCTAGCCGCACCTGGGTTGCCGTCCTGCCAGGCGTGCCTGCTGGTACACCGGCTGAAGCTGGCCGACGTCGGCCTCCAGCTCGCGGATACGGTTGGCGGGATCGGGGTGGGTGGACAGCCACTGCGGCTGGCGGTTGCCGCTGGCGGCCATCATGTTCTGCCACAAGGCCACCGCCTGCGCAGGATCGAACCCGGCCTGCGCCATCAGGCGCTGACCGACCACATCGGCCTCGCTTTCCTGAGTACGCGAGCCGGGCAACAGGAACACTGTCTGAGCGGTCATTCCACCGACCTGGTTCACGGCGCTGGCCGCGCCTTCGCCGTAGGCCGCACCGGCCAGGGCGCCGATGATGCCCAGACCGGTCTGTGTGCCCAACTGCCGGGTGATGCGTTCTTCGTGGTGGCGCGAAATCACGTGGCCGATTTCGTGCCCGAGGACGGCAGCGAGTTGATCCTGGTTCTTGGCGACGGTAAAGATGCCCGTGTTCACCCCGACCTTGCCGCCGGGCAGGGCGAACGCATTGGCCTCGCTGTCAACGAATAGCGCGGTTTCCCAGTTGGTTTCGCGCCACTGCGGTGGCAACTGCGCGACCAGCGCGTTGACCACGCATTGCACGTAGGCGTTCTGTTTGCTGTCGGTACTGACTTTTTCCTTGGCCTTGGTCTGCGCGAACGACTGCGCGCCGAGCTGGTCCAACTGTTCCTGCGACACGCCGCCCACCACCTGTCGGCGGCCGGTTGGCGAAGTGGTGGTGGCACATGCCGTCAGTGCGAGGACAGCGACAACGATCAACAGCCTGGATTTCATCAGATCCCCCTCTACCCGTTCGCTATTTTGGCAGGCCCGTCTTAACTTTTCGTCAAACGGGCCGAACCTGCGCGAAATCCCGGACGAGCGATTGGCAATGGTCAGTGTGCACCGCCTGGACCGCTCCCGTGAGCGCAGGGGTGGCGCCGTGCAACGGATAACTGCCGGCGGGCGGGGGGCTTCAGGCGCCGCCGAAGAAGTACAGCGCGACCAGGGCGGTGGCGTTGTTGATGCCATGGGCGGCGATCGGAGCCCATAGCGTGCCGGTTCGCCAGTACAGCCAGGCGAAGGCCGCGCCCATGCTGCCGTACACCAGCCACAGCTGGACGATGGCGGCCGGGCCGTTGCCGCTGATGCCGGGCACTTCATGTATCAATGCGAAGATCGCACCGCTCAGCACGATGCCCAACCATGGACGCCCGGCGGCCAACAGCCGGCCGAACAATACCCGCCGAAACAGCAGCTCTTCGTACGCCGGAGCGATCAGCACCGCAAACACGGCCAGCGCCCATGGCCATTGCTGGATGGCTTCCTCCATCAACGGAAGATTGGTCGGCACCGGTTTGATTCCCAGCGCCGAGGCCACGGCGCTGACCAGATTGCTGAACAGGAACACGGCAGCGGCAATCAGCCCGGTCCAGGCCCAGGTGGAGACGCGCCATGCGGCGTTGCGCGAGGCGGCCTGCTCGGCGGGGGTGGCGCGTCTGCGCCAGTAGTACAGCACCAGCGCCGGTGTGGCGGTGCTGACCAGCGCGACGAGCAGTTGCACCATGACCCCGGGCTGGCCGATTGCGGCCATGACCTCGGCGGGCGAGGGCGTCAGCCCCTGCGCCTTGGCGGCCTGCACATGCGCGATCCCGCGCAGTGCGCCCCATAGCGCGAAGCCGGCCACGCTCAGGGTCAGCAACAGCCCGATGGCGATCAGCACATCGACGCCAAAGCCGAGCAATACCGGGGCCAGCGGCCGCTTGCCGGCAACGCCGGGCGGCGCCGGCAAGGGAGAAGGTTGTGTGCTCATCGTCGTCCTGCCAGCACCGGGGCTGCGGCGTCGCACCGCAGTGCCCCGCCGCAGCGACAACGGCGGCTCAGATATCCAGGTTGGACACCTTCAGCGCGTTGTCTTCGATGAAGTCGCGACGCGGTTCCACCACATCGCCCATCAAGGTGCTGAAGATCTGGTCGGCGGCCACCGCATCCTCGATGCGCACCTGCAACAGACGGCGCGTGTCGGGGTTGACCGTGGTTTCCCACAACTGCTCGGCGTTCATTTCGCCCAGGCCCTTGAAGCGCTGCACCTGGCGGCCCTTCTTGGCCTCGTCCAGCAACCAGGCGTGGGCCTGCGCGAAGCTGGTGATCGGGTGGCTCTTGTTGCCGCGTACGATCTGCGCGCCTTCGCGCACCAGGTCATGCAAGGCCAGCGAGACCTCACGTAGCGGACGCAGTTCGCCGCTTTCGAAGGCCCCCATCGGCAGCACCTGGGTGAACTCTTCGCCCATATGGCGGCGGATGGCCACCAGCGTGGCAGGCGCGTTGTCGCTCCCCGGGTCGAAGCGCAACTGATAGCGCGCGGTACCCAGTGTGCCGCGGTTGAGCACTGCCTGCAGCGCATCCAGGGTCGGGTGCTGGTCGCCTTCGGCCTGCAGTTTGTCCACATCCAGTGGCGGCAGGTCGATCAGCGCAGTGAGCAGGGCCGGGTCGTAGCGGTGTGCGTTGCGCGCAATTGCTTCGTTGGCGCTGGTGAACAGCATCAACAATTTCTCCAGCGCTTCGCCGGTGATCGGCGGCTCGTCGGTGGCCGGAATCAGTGCCGCGCCGTCGACCGCATTGCTGGCCAGGTAGGCGTTGAGCGCCGCGTCGTCCTTCAGATACAGCTCGCTCTTGCCCTGCTTGAGCTTGTACAACGGCGGCAGGCCGATGTAGATGTGGCCGCGCTCGATCAGCTCCGGCATCTGCCGGTAGAAGAAGGTCAGCAGCAGGGTGCGGATGTGCGAACCGTCCACGTCGGCGTCGGTCATCAGGATGATGCGGTGGTAACGCAGCTTGTCCGGATTGTATTCGTCGCGGCCGATGCCGGTGCCGAGCGCGGTGATCAGCGTGCCCACCTGGTCGGAGGAGAGCATGCGATCGAAGCGCGCGCGTTCGACATTGAGGATCTTGCCGCGCAACGGCAGCACGGCCTGGTTCTTGCGGTTACGCCCCTGCTTGGCCGAACCGCCTGCCGAGTCACCCTCGACGATGAACAGTTCCGACAGCGCCGGATCCTTTTCCTGGCAGTCGGCCAGCTTGCCGGGCAAGCCGGCGATATCCAGCGCGCCCTTGCGGCGGGTGAGGTCGCGTGCCTTGCGGGCGGCTTCGCGCGCACGCGCGGCATCGACGATCTTGCCGGTGATGGCCTTGGCTTCGTTCGGATTCTCCTGCAGGAACTCCTGCAGGCGTGCTCCGAACGCATTCTCCACCGCGGGGCGCACGTCGGAACTGACCAGCTTTTCCTTGGTCTGCGAGGAGAAGCTGGGGTCGGGCACCTTGACCGACAGAACGGCAATCATGCCTTCGCGCATATCGTCGCCGGTCAGCGAGACCTTGGCCTGCTTGGCGATGCCGTTCTGCTCGATGTAGCTGCTCAACACCCGGGTCAGCGCACCGCGGAAACCGGCCAGATGGGTGCCGCCATCCTTCTGCGGAATGTTGTTGGTGAAGCAATACATGGTTTCCTGATAGGCGTCGGTCCACTGCAGGGCGACGTCCACCACGATGCCGTTGTGCTCGCCGGTCACCGAAATCACGTTCTGGTGCAGCGGGGTCTTGAGCTGGGCCAGATGCTCCACGAAGCTACGGATACCGCCTTCGTAGTGGAAATCGTCGCGACGCCCGTCGCCGCGTTCGTCGATCAGGGTGATCCTGACGCCGGAATTGAGGAAGGACAGTTCGCGCAAACGGCGGGCCAGGATGTCATAGTGGAACTCGACGTCGCTGAAGATCTCCACCGCGGGCTTGAAGCGCAAGGTGGTTCCGCGCTTGGTCGAGGCTTCCAGCTGCTTGAGCGGGTACTGCGGCTCGCCCAGCGCATATTCCTGCTGGTAGTGAAAACCGTCGCGCCAGATATCCAGCCAGAGCTGCTCGGACAGCGCGTTGACTACCGACACACCCACGCCGTGCAGGCCGCCGGATACCTTGTAGCTGTTGTCGTCGAACTTGCCGCCGGCATGCAGCACGGTGAGGATGACCTCGGCCGCAGAGACGCCTTCTTCCTTGTGGATGTCCACCGGAACGCCGCGCCCGTTATCGGACACCGACACCGAACCGTCGACCAGAATCTTGACCACGATATCGTCGGCGTGGCCAGCGAGCGCCTCGTCGACGGAGTTGTCGACGACCTCGAACACCATGTGATGCAGGCCGGTGCCGTCGTGGACGTCGCCGATATACATGCCGGGGCGCTTGCGGACGGCTTCCAGGCCACGCAGCACGGTGATCTTGCTGGAGTCGTAGGTGCCGTTGGGGGGCGTCGGGGTGTTTTGTTCGTCGGTCATGCGCGTGCCGTTGGCTCCACAACACGGGCGTAGGCGGCGGGAGCCGCTTCGCACCGTGGGAAAAGGGGGATAGCGTGCGAATTATACCAGTCGGCCCGCATGGGCCGTTGGGTCACGACAGCGCCGCCTGCTGGATGAGCGCGCCGTGTTCCACGTGGAACCGGTGCAACAACCCGCCCGCTTCGGCCAGTCCTGGCGGAGTCTCGGTCGCGGTGATCAGCACCTGCGCGGGCGCCTGCGCCAGACGCCGCAGCACGCTGGCCTGGTGGTGTCGATCCAGTTCCGACCCCAGATCGTCCAACGCGATCACTGGCCATTCGCCGCGTTCGTGGGCAAAGTCTTCCGCCTGAGCGAGCAGGCAGGCCAGGGCGGTGAGCTTGGCCTGACCTCGCGACAACGCATCCTTGCCGGGAAGCACATCGAATTGCGGCGCCCAGTCGGCGCGATGCGGCCCTTGCGAGGTATAGCCGTTCTGACGATCGCGCTCGCGTGCCAGCAGCAAGGCATCTGCAAGCGACACCTCGTGACGTTTCCAGCCCGGGGAGAAGCTCAGCGCAGACAGGCCGAGGGACGGGGCGATGGCAGTGACGACCGGAATCAGGCGCTCCTGCAGTCGTTCGAGGTAGTGCAGTCGCCTGGAGGTGAGGGATTCTCCCGACTCGGCAAGTTCATGGTCCCAAGCGTCCAGCATCCGAGGCAGCGCTCCCTGTTTGAGCAGGGCGTTGCGCTGTTTGAGTGCACGCGCATAGCGGCGCCATAGCGCCAGGAAGTCAGGTTCCACGTGGAACAAGCCCCAATCCAGAAAGCGCCGACGCGGTTCGCCGCCCCCACTGATCAGAACGTGGCTTCCTGGCTCGAACGTCACCACCGCAAGCGCCGCGCAGAGGGTGCCCAGCTGGGCGACATCCTCCCCATCGAGTCGCCCGGTCCATTCCTGTCCGCTATGGCGCAGGCCCGCACGCCGCGTGCGGGCCTGCGTCGTGCCGCTGCCCTCCCGCCATTCGACGAAGACCTCCAGATCACCAGCGCCCTGCTGGATCAATCCATCGCGCACCCGGCCACGGAAGCTACGGCCGTAGGCCATCAGGTGAAGTGCCTCGAGCACGCTGGTCTTGCCTGCACCGTTGTCGCCGGTCAGCAGGTTCAGCGAGCAGGCAGGGTAGAGCTCGACCGTCTCGAATCGACGAAGTCGATGGATGGACAACCGCACTACGTGCATCGATCGGTGTACTCCGGGCTGTGATCCGGCGCTCCCGGTCGCAGCGGAGGATACGTGATTGGACAGTTTACGCGCAGCCGGCGCCGGCGATCGCCAGAGGATGGCCTGGGGATAACTTGGGGACAAAAAAGCAGCTGCAAACCCTCTCAGCACTTATCTACAAGCTATCAGGCCAAAAACCCGCCTCAAAACACAGGGTTTCGATACCAAAAATCACAATTAAAACAGTTACTTGACCTACTTTTCGGCGAAATCTGCCCCTACCATCACCACAAAGCTCTTAAGTTATTTATAGATTTAAAAGCAAAAGCAGATGTGCATAAGTCAAAACCGGCAAATTCTCGGGACGGCCAAGCGCAAGGCGGCGGGCGGGATCTTCAACCCAATGTCCGAGGGAACACTGAGGACGGACGCGACAGTTTTGTCTCTTTCGCTTCTGAGACTTGGTTGACCTCGATCCACTTCGACACCCGTCATTTATGTTGGCAGCCCATTTGACACCGCAAGTAAATATCTGAGACCTGGTCTCTCTTATGTCGCCTTTGCTTGTAGATTGGCCATGTCTAATGCGATCGAATTCGGCGCTAACAGGCAGCTTCACTCTTCCAACGAATTGAATCTCGGTCACTTCTCCGGGAAACCGGGTCTCCACGGCTGACGCGTCTCGTCATTGCATACCGCGACAGCGATATCTCGCACAGCAGCCAAGGGCGTCCTGCAACAGCCATGGCGAGACCAACCGTGTGCTGTCTGTCGACGCCATAGCGAGTCGGAAGTGCTCATCGATCAATGGGCGCACCCCCTGCTAAGCCCCAAACCTCCAATTGCGGATGCCTTGAGCGCATCGATGTGTGCTGCAGACCCAATCGATCGCTGGACCTCTTCCCCTGCCCGAGCTCGGCTTCGTCTGCAAGTGTCCAGGTCTTGTCCCCGCGCACAAAAAAGCCCGGCTCTCGCCGGGCTTCCGTGTTCCACGTGGAACGCAACGTCAGAGACGCAGCGGCATCACCACATGTCGCGACTTCTCGCTGCTGGCCTCACGCACCAATGCCGACGAATTTGCATCGCGCAGCTGGATGACGACGTGCTCATCGCGCAGCGCGGACAATGCATCCAGCAGGTAATTCACATTGAAGCCAATGGCCAGATCGTCGACCTTGGTGTCTGCCTCGATCTCTTCCTGGGCTTCTTCCTGCTCCGGGTTGTGTGCACTGATCTTCAGCTGACCCGGCGACACTTCCACGCGCACACCGCGATACTTCTCGTTGGACAGGATGGCTGCACGCTGCAGCGACGCACGCAGGGCCTCGCGATCGACCTTGACCTCGCGGTCCGCACCGATCGGGATGACCGCTTCGTAATCCGGGAAACGGCCGTCGATCAGCTTGGACGTGAACGTGACATCGCCACGCTTGACGCGGATATGGCTGCGCCCCACCTCGAGCTCGACCTCACGATCCGCACCTTCCAACAGGCGCTGCAACTCGGTCACGCCCTTGCGCGGCACAATGATCTGGCGCTTGGCACCGCCGGCCTTCTCCAGCTCCGTTTCGCACAGCGCCAGACGGTGGCCATCGGTCGCCACGCAGCGCAGCAAGCCCTCGCGGAGGTCGAACAGCAGCCCGTTGAGGTAATAACGCACGTCCTGCTGGGCCATCGCGAACGCCGTGCGCTCGATCAGTTCCTTCAAGCCGGCCTCGGGCACCGCCACACGCTCGGTGGCCTCCACTTCGTCGACGGACGGGAAGTCGTTGGCAGGCAAGGTCGCCAGGGTGAACCGGCTACGCCCGGCCTGCACGGTGACCTTATCCCCGCTCCGGGACACGGTGACACGGCTGCCGTCGGGAAGGGCACGCAGGATGTCGAACAGCTTGCGGGCCGGAATCGTGGTCTCTCCGTCCTGCGCATCTTCGACCTGGGTGCGGGAAATCATCTCCACTTCCAGGTCAGTACCCGTCAGCGACAGTTGCCCGTTGTTTACCTGCACCAGCAAATTCGCCAGCACCGGCAATGTCTGACGCCGTTCGACCACATTGACCACCTGGGCCAACGGCTTGAGGAAGGCTTCGCGTTGCAGTGTGAAACGCATGTGGTTCCGTGCCCCTATGCTTTAAAGATGTGGAATAAATCAAAAGCTTGGTGGTGATGGTAGGGCTGTTTTCAGCGGACAACCACTCTAAGCCATTGTTTCAAATCGTTTTTCTAGCCGGAAAAGTCGTTGGACTAGTCTGCCTGGAGCGGTGGGAAAACCTGTGGATAGTTTTCCGCCCGCCACTGCAGCCGTATTTATCCACAGATTCTCCCGCATTTGGCACCAACTCATCCACGCTTTTTTCCAAGCCCGACAAACATTGGCGCGCCGCATCACTCGCTGAGCTTGCGAATCAGCTTTTCCCAGTCCTCGCGCAGCTTGCCATCGGCCTCCATCAAGGTGCGAATCTGCCGACAGGCGTGCAGCACGGTGGTGTGGTCGCGACCGGCAAAGGCGTCGCCGATCTCGGGCAGGCTGTGTTCGGTGAGCTCCTTGGCCAGCGCCATCGCCACCTGGCGCGGACGCGCCAGCGAGCGGGTGCGGCGCTTGGACAGCAGATCCTTCATCTGCAGCCCGTAGTAGTCGGCCACGGTCTTCTGGATGTTGGGGATGCCGATGGCCTGCTGCTGGGCACGCAACAGGTCGCGCAGCGTCTCCTGGGCAAACTCCACCGTGATCGAGCGCCCGGTGAAGTTGGCGCGCGCCACCAGCGTGTTGAGCGCACCCTCCAGGTCGCGCACGTTCGAGCGCATCTTCTTGGCGATCAGGAACGCCACGTCGTCCGGAATCTCGGCGCCACGTTCGCGCGCCTTGGCCAGCACGATGGCCGCACGGGTTTCGAAATCCGGTGGATCGATCGCCACCGACAGGCCCCAGGCCAGGCGCGACTTGAGCCGCGGCTCCAGGCCCTCCACCTCGCGCGGATAGCGGTCGCAGGTCAGGATGATCTGCTGGCGGCCATCGAACAGCGCGTTGAAGGTGTGGAAAAACTCTTCCTGGGTGCGATCCTTGCCGGCAAAGAACTGGATGTCGTCGATCAGCAGCGCATCGATCTGCTGGAACTGGCGCTTGAACTGATCCATCGCCTTGTCCTGCAATGCGCGGATCATGGCGCTGAAGAACTGTTCCGACCGCAGGTACATCACCTTGGCGGCCGGATTGGCCTGACGCAGCGCGTTGCCGGCCGCGAACATCAGGTGGGTCTTGCCCAGGCCGGTGCTGCCGTACAGCAACAAGGGGTTGTGCGCCCGGTCGCCGGGCTTCTGCGCGGCCTGGATCGCGGCGGCCAGACCGAGCTGGTTGCTGCGGCCCTCGACGAAGTTGGCGAAGGTGTAGTGCGAATCCAGGTTGCCGGCGAACGGCACGATCGGGGCGGTGGCGACCGGCGCGCTGGGCGCGGCGGTCGGTGCAGGCGCCGGCTCCGGCGCACGTGGGCGCGAGCCGACGGCCAGTGCCACCTCGCCATTGCCGGCGAAATACGACAACAACTCGCGGATACGCGGCAGGTAGCGTTCGCGGACCTGATCGACGATGAACGCATTGGGCGCATACAGCACGATGCTGTCGCCGCGATCCTCGGCTTGCAGGGGTTTCAACCAGGTGTGGACGTCCTCGGGCGGGAATTCGGCTTCGAGACGTTCCAGACAGCGGGGCCAAGCATCCATCAAAGTGTGATCATCTGTTGCTGGCTGCGGCGCGCAGCAGGGCGCCGTGCACGCAGCCCGGAAGTGAAAAGAGGATGGGCCAGACTAGCATCGCAGGCCGGCTTTTCCCAGACTTATTCACAGGGCCATCCACAGGGCGCGAGCGTCGGGCACGGCGCGAAACTCACAAGGAGTTGACCTGGCATGGAACGAACCTATAAAATTGCCGGTTCACCGTTTCCATTCATGCAGAGGGCCCCATGGCCACCAAGCGTACTTTCCAACCCAGCAACCTGAAGCGAGCACGCGACCATGGCTTCCGCGCACGTATGGCGACCGCCGACGGCCGCAAGATCCTGGCTCGCCGCCGCGCCAAGGGCCGCAAGCGCCTGAGCGCTTGATTGCCGCGCCGCTCCCTGCGGCCGAGGCAGTCCCTAACGTGAACGCATCGAACCCGTGCAGGCGATTTCCTCGTTCTGCGCGGGTTCGTACGCGTGCGCAATACACCGTTGTCTTCGACACCGCGCGCTGTACCTCCGACCCGCTGCTGAGCCTGCATTGGCGCACTGGCGATACGCCGCCGCGTCTGGGCATGGCGGTATCGCGCAAGGTCGATACGCGCGCGGTGGGTCGCAATCGCATCAAGCGCGTGCTGCGCGATGCGATGCGCCACCTGCTGCCCGAGCTGGCGGGCGGCGACTATGTGATCGTGGCGCGTTCGGCAGCCGCCAAGGCAACCAATCCACAGATCCGCGACGCTTTCGTGCGGCTGTTACGCCGCGCCGGCGCATTGCCCCTGCCTGCCGCGCCCGGCACAATGCCGCCCGCCACGACGGTGTGCCCATCGTCCCTTTCCCCGACCGAGCCGGAACGCTAGTTCCGACTGAGCGAGTTGCTGCCCGATGAACCAGACCCGTGTTTTTCTGATCTTTGCCTGGCTGATGGTCGCGGCGCTGCTGTGGATGGAGTGGGGCAAGGACAAGGCGGCCGCCAACGCGCCGGCGTCCGTCACGACCCAGGCCGTGCCGGCCGCGCGGGATCCGGATGCGGCAGCCACACCTGTCACTGTGCCCAACGCACAGGCGATTCCGCAGGCAGGCGCTCCGGGCGCAGTGCCGGCAACCGGCAGCTCCACCACCACGCCGGCCACCGCGGGCGCCGCACCGGTGTTGACCGTGACTTCTGACGTGTTGCGCCTGAAGCTGGACGGACGCAGCGTGCTGGATGCCGAGCTGTTGCAGTTCCCGCAGACCAAGGACGGCACCGCACCGGTCAGTCTGCTGACCGAAGATCCGGCCCATCCCTATAGCGCGGTCAGCGGCTGGGCCAGCGAACAGTCGCCGGTGCCGGGCGTCGGTGGCTTCCGCGCCGAGCAACCGGGGACGCGCTTCGAGCTGGCCGACGGCCAGAAGATGCTGGTGGTGCCGTTCGTCTGGAATGGCCCCAACGGCGTCTCGATTCGCCGCACCTTCACCCTGGAACGCGGCCGCTATGCCATCGCGATCAAGGACGAGGTGATCAACAAGAGCGGCGCGCCCTGGAATGGCTATGTGTTCCGCAAGCTGAGCCGGGTGCCGACCATCCTCAGCCGCGGCATGACCAATCCGGATTCCTTCAGCTTCAATGGGGCCACCTGGTACAGCCCGCAGGAAGGCTACGAGCGCCGTGCGTTCAAGGACTACATGGACGACGGCGGCCTGAATCGCCAGATCACCGGTGGTTGGGTCGCCCTGCTGCAGCACCACTTCTTTACCGCGTGGATCCCGCAGAAGGACCAGGCCTCGCTGTATGTGCTGGCCCAGGACGGTCCGCGCGATGTGGCCGAGCTGCGTGGGCCGGCCTTCACCGTGGCGCCGGGCCAGACCGCGACCACCGAAGCGCGCCTGTGGGTCGGTCCCAAGCTGGTCAGCCAGATCGCCAAGGAAGACGTCAAAGGCCTGGACCGCGTGGTCGATTACAGCCGCTTTTCGCTGATGGCCATCATTGGCCAGGGGCTGTTCTGGGTGCTGAGCCATCTGCACAGCTTCCTGCACAACTGGGGCTGGGCCATCATCGGCCTGGTGGTGCTGCTGCGTCTGGCGCTGTATCCGCTGTCGGCCGCGCAGTACAAGTCCGGTGCCAAGATGCGCCGCTTCCAGCCGCGCCTTGCCCAGCTGAAGGAGCGCTACGGCGACGATCGCGTCAAGTACCAGCAGGCGACGATGGAGCTGTTCAAGAAGGAAAAGATCAACCCGATGGGCGGCTGTCTGCCGTTGCTGATCCAGATGCCGATCTTCTTCGCGCTGTATTGGGTGCTGGTGGAATCGGTGGAACTGCGCCAGGCGCCGTGGCTGGGCTGGATCCAGGACCTGACCGCGCGCGACCCGTACTTCATCCTGCCGGTGCTCAACATCGCCATCATGTGGGCGACGCAGAAGCTGACCCCGACCCCGGGCATGGACCCGATGCAGGCCAAGATGATGCAGTTCATGCCGCTGGTATTCGGCGTCATGATGGCCTTCATGCCGGCCGGCCTGGTGCTGTACTGGGTGGTCAACGGCGGCCTGGGTCTGCTGATCCAGTGGTGGATGATCCGCCAGCATGGCGAGCAGCCGAGCAAGATCATCCAGGCCAACACCAAGTAAGTTCGAGAAGGCCCGCCGCAAGGCGGGCCTTCTGCATACGATCCGCCCTGCCTTCGTCATCGCCAAGGACGCTGCCGTGACCTCACCGCCTTTGCATCGCCTGCTGCTGCGCGCAAGCTGCGCCGGTCTGCTGGCTTTGGCTGGCTGCGGCACGCAGCACACCAGCGACCCTGCCGCGGCAACGCCAGCGACCGACGGCGCGGCGAGCACACCGGTGCAAGGCGACGGCGCCGACGCGCGAGCGCTGATTGCACAGCTGCGCGACCAGCTGGATCGCCATCGCCGCATCATCGTGTTGCTGGCCGATGAAGCCAGACAAAGCCCGCGCGATCGCGCCACCTCCAGCAGCGTAGGGCAGCAGTTGTTCCATGAGAATCTGCAGCAGCGTGAACGCATTGCCGCAGCCTTCGATACGGTGCTGGCGTCCAGGGCCCCGACCCGGCTCGCCACCATCGCCACGGTACTGGACGAGGTGGAATCCGCGCCTGACCTTTACGATGCCGACCGCCTGGCATTTGCTGAAGTACTGCGCGATCTGCATGCGCGTATCGGCAAGGACTCGGCACTGCCGGCGGTCAAGCTGCACCAGCGTATCGGCGAGGATCTCGACGCACTGGAGGAGATCGAGCGCAGCTACAACGCCGAGTTGACCCAGATCTTCAGCCGTTTCGACCGCAGCCGCGCGATCGTGCCCAAGCGTGAGAAGTGGGACGACTACGTGGCGCACCTGCGCACGCTGTACACGCGCGAGACCATCCTGCGCGACCACGGCGTGGTGGAGCCGTATCCGTTCTCCGCGCGCGACAGCGACAGCGAAGTGTTCGGCCGCGACCTGCCGCCCAAGACCGTGGTGCTCACCTTCGACGATGGCCCGCACAAGGCCTACACCGAACAGATCGTGGCGATCCTCAAGCGCTACGACGTGCCCGGCGTGTTCTTCGAAGTGGGACGCAACCTCGGTAGCCTGGATGCCAACGGCAAGCCGCAACTCGCGCCGTTGTCCAGGATCAGCCACACGCTGATGGAAGAAGGCTATGCGGTGGGCAATCACAGCCTGACCCATGCGCAGCTGTCCAAGACCACCGGCGCTGCGCTGCGCAGCCAGGTGCTGGATGCCGATACCTTGCTGCGCGCAGTGGACGACAAGCGCGCGCCGCTGTTCCGGTTCCCGTATGGCGCGCGCAACGCCGAAGGTTTGCAGCTGCTGGGAGAGGCCGGGCTCAAGTCGATCATGTGGAACATCGACTCGCTGGACTGGGCCGATCCGGTACCGGAATCGATCGTGCAACGCGTGCTGGACCAGGTGAACAGGGAACAGCGCGGCATCGTGTTGTTCCATGACATCCACGACCGCGCAGTCAAGGCCTTGCCGCAGATTCTGGATCGACTGATCGCCGACGGCTACCAGTTCGCCGGCTGGAATGGCCGCGAGTTCTCGGTGGCGCGTGCGCCCAGCGCGGTGGCCGATGCCACGGTGACCACCGGCTACGCGAAATCCTGGGCGATCGTGATCGGCATCGACGATTACGCGCATTGGCCCAAGCTGGAATACGCGGCCAACGATGCGCAAGCGATTGCCAGTACCTTGACCGGGCCGCTGGGATTTCCGTCCTCGCAGGTGATCGTGCTCAAGAACGCACAGGCCACGCGCAACAACATCCTTGCCGCGTTCCATGATCGGCTCGGCGAAGGCCGCGCGCAGACCAACGATCGCGTGTTCGTGTTCTTCGCCGGGCATGGCGCTACCCGTCGGCTCGCATCTGGGCGCGACCTTGGCTACATCATTCCGGTCGATTCGGATCCGCAGCATCTGGCCAGCGACGCGATCGCAATGAGCGATCTGCAGAACATCGCCGAGAGTCTGCAGGCCAAGCACGTGTTGTTCGTGATGGATGCGTGTTACAGCGGGCTGGGCCTGACGCGCAGCGGGCCGACCTCCACTGCCTATCTGCGCGAAAACGCGCGCCGCATCGCGCGCCAGATGCTCACCGCCGGTGGAGCCGATCAGCAGGTGGCCGACAGCGGGCCGAATGGGCATTCGGTGTTCACCTGGGTGCTGTTGCAGGCGCTGGCCGGCAAGGGCGATCTCAATGGCGATGGCCTGATCACCGGCACCGAGCTGGCCGCGTATGTGGCACCGGCGGTGTCGGCTGTCTCGGCGCAGACGCCGGCGTTCGGCAGCCTGCCCGGATCGCAGGGCGGCGAATTCGTGTTTCAGGTGCCTAGCGGTGAGGAATTCCTCACTGCCGATACCGCGCAGCTGTCGGCCGATGCCATCGCGCTCAACGGGCGCGTGGATGCTGCACGTCCCGCGCCGGCCCCGGCCGGTACCGCTGCCACCGCGGCGCCGGTCACGGTGAAGACGCTGCAAGGCGGCGAAGCCAAGCTGGTACTGCCGACGGCGGTGAAGAGCAGCGACCGCCAACGCGCACAGCTGGCCAACGAACGTGGCCTGCAGCTGTACAAGGAAAAGCGCTATGCCGACGCCGCCGAACAATTTGCCGAAGCATTGAAGCTGCGTCCGGACTTCGCGCTGGCTGCCAACAACCTGGGCTTTGTGTATTACCGTCAGCAACGTTATGCCGAAGCGGCGCGTTGGCTGGAAAACACCTTGAAGATCGACCCCTCGCGTGCAGTGGCCTATCTCAATCTCGGCGACGCCTATGCCAAGGCCGGTGATCGCGAAAAGGCGCGCAAGGCGTACTCCACCTATCTGGAACTGCAACCGCAAGGCAGCGGTGCAGAGCAGGCGCGTACCCAGCTGCAGTCGCTGTGATTCCATACGGCTGACGCGTTGCAGCGAAGCCTGTCAGCAGAGCGCGCCCCGGGATGGAGGCGTGATACGCCAAGGACGGGCACCGGCTGGATGCCACCGCCGGCCGCGCGGTCGATGCGTCGCCGCGCCGGTCTTCTTCAATCCACGTCAGAGCAGTGCCCATGTCGTCTTCCACCTCCACCATCGTTGCCATCGCCAGTGCCGCCGGAGCCGGTGGCGTCGGTATCGTGCGCCTGTCCGGGCCGCGTGCGATGCAGATCGCTACCGGGTTGGGCGTTGCGCAACTGGAGCCACGGCAGGCGCAGTACGCGCGCTTTCGTGACGCGCAGGGCGAGGTCATCGACGATGGCATCGCGCTGTGGTTCAAGGCGCCGCGCAGCTTCACCGGCGAGGATGTGGTGGAGCTGCAGGGCCACGGCAGCCCGGTCGTGTTGCGGCAGTTGGTCGCGCGCTGCGTTGCGCTGGGCGCGCGGCAGGCACGCGCGGGCGAGTTCAGCGAGCGCGCCTTTCTCAATGGCAAACTCGATCTGGCGCAGGCCGAGGCGATCGCCGATCTGATCGCCGCTGGCGATGTGCGCGCCGCACGTGCCGCACGGCGCTCGCTGGACGGCGTGTTCTCGCGCCGTATCGAGGCGGTGAGCGAGCACCTGACGCGCTTGCGCGTGCACGTGGAAGCAGCGATCGATTTCGCCGACGAGCCGCTCGATACCCTGGGTGGAGCGCAGGTGCGCGCAGGGTTGGAGCAGGCCCGCGCCTTGCTGGCCCGGTTGCTGCGCGATGCCGAGCGCGGCCGCAAGCTGCGCGATGGCCTGCATGCCGTGCTGATCGGCCCGCCCAATGCCGGCAAGAGCTCGCTGCTCAATGCCCTGGCCGGCAGCGACCGTGCCATCGTCACCGATGTGGCCGGTACCACCCGCGATACCTTGCACGAAGCGATTCGGCTCGATGGCTTCGAGCTGACCCTGGTCGATACCGCCGGCCTGCGCGAGGGTGGCGACGCGATCGAGCGTGAAGGCATGCGCCGCGCACGCGCAGAACTCGAGCGCGCCGATCTGGCGCTGGTGGTGCTGGATGCACGCGATCCGCAGGCGGCACGCGAGGCCATTGGCGATGCGCTCGCTGCGGTACCGCGCCAGCTGTGGATCCACAACAAATGCGATCTACTGAGCGGTGACGTACCGCTGGACGACGATGCGATCGCGGTCTCGGCGATCACCGGGCAAGGGCTGAAGCAGCTGCACACCCGGCTTCGTGAACTGGCACTTGGAGATGCAGGCGAAGGCGTGGACGGCGAGTTTTCCGCTCGCACTCGCCACGTGGATGCGCTACGCCGCGCCGAACAGCACGCCGATGCCGCCGATCTGGAGTTGCGTTTCGAACAGCTCGAACTGGCCGCCGAAGAATTGCGCCTGGCGCAGGACGCGCTTGGTGAGATCACCGGCAAGCTGAGCGCCGATGATCTCCTCGGGAAGATCTTTTCAAGCTTCTGTATCGGGAAGTGATGTGGGATCCAGAAACGTCCACTGAAGTCTTCTGATGTGGCTTTAGGCCGCGGAAACAAAGGGATTTTTGTCTACTAACGGATTCGGTGATACAGTCAGAGCCGCTCACTTTTATGTCCAAGTTTAGTTCCAAGTAGCTGGATGATTGCTTTCTTCCTTCTACTTGGACATACGGAGGATGAGATGGCGCTGACCGACACCGCACTCAAGGCGCTCAAGCCCAGGGACAAGTCCTACACGGTCAGCGACGATCGGGGGCTTCATGTGGAAGTGTTCCCGACCGGGGGCATCGTCTGGCGCTACCGCTACCGGCTGAATGGCAAGTACGAGAAACTGACGCTGGGCAAGTATCCCGCGCTGACGTTGAAGAACGCTCGCCTGAAGCGGGATGAGGCAGCCCAGCAAGTGGCGATGGGAGAGTCGCCGGCAAAGAAGAAGCAGCAGGAGAAAGTAGCTGGAGCAGAAGGCGCTACCGTGGCCGACTTCGCCGAGCGCTTCTTCAAGGACATCCAGTCACGCGACCGCAAGGACGTGACCATGCCGCGCCGCTACCTGGAAAAGGACATCCTGCCGCACATCGGCAACAAGCCGGTCAGGGATATCACCGCAGAGGACGTGCGCGGCGTCATCTGGCGCAAGAAGGAACAAGGCTTCGACGCCGCTGCTGGTCAGGTGCGCGGTCTGCTCAAGCGCATGTTCGACTACGCACTGACCTGCGGCCTGATCCAGGCCAACCCGGTCATGGCTCTGCCAATGCGCCACGTCTACCGCGCTGCCGCCCGCGACCGGGCGTTGACGCCGGACGAAATCCGGCAGTTTCTGCGCGCCATGCAGAGCTCCAACATCCGCCGCCAGTTCAAGATCGCCTTCCAGTTGATCCTGATGACCCTGGTGCGCAAGTCCGAACTGATGCTGGCGCAGTGGAAGGACGTGCATCTGGACGAAGGCGAATGGCACATCCCGGTGGAAAACTCCAAGACCGGCAAGCCGCATATCGTCTACCTGTCCACCCAGGCGCAGACGCTGTTCAAGGAACTCAAGCCGCTGGCCAGCAGTAGTATCTGGGTGTTGCCAGGCCGTGGCACTTTGGCCAAACCCTTCGCCAACAACGCGCTGAACCAGGCGCTGAAGGTGTCATTGCAGGGGCAGGAGATCCCGGCCTTCACCATCCACGACCTGCGGCGCACCGCATCGACGTTGCTGCACGAGCAGGGCTGGCCTTCGGATGTGGTGGAGAAGGCGCTGAACCACACTATTGGCGGGGTGCGCGGGGTCTACAACCGGGCCGAGTATGCCGAACAGCGGCGGGAGATGCTTCAGGCGTGGGCGGATTACATCGACAGGCTGGCACCATCGGCCAATTTGGTGGTGTGAGTCCGTCCGGGGCCGAGGCAACCTTTTCCTTTTCTGGATAGGGCCGTTGACCCTTGGCGCCATTCCCCTTCGGCTTATTGCCCTTGCCTTTCGTAATAGAAGTTGCCAAGCCGTCGATCCGCATGCGTTTAACACATGCGCTTTTCGTGCCATGCAAAGCGCAGTACATTTGCAAGTAAATATGACTTGTCCAAAGGTCTTGCAATGACGCGCTTGAAGGTTGAAACGCTCTCCATTCGGACGTCGCCAAACGTCAAGCAACTGTTGCGGGCCGCAGCGGAACGTGAACACCGCTCCGTGGCCTCGATGGTGGAGGTGCTGGTGATCGAATACGCACGCAAGCACGGGCTGCAGGTACCTGCGCAGGATGGACGACCCTCGGAGTCGTCGGCGTGATGGCGTGTTCGTTGGCTTGCTTCCCTGTGCCCCGTCCATCCACCCGAGCGTAGCGTAGAAATTTCATGCCTCTTTCCCAGCCTCCCGCCCCCGGTTCCCGTGCCTTGATCCGCGACGAAGAATGGCTCGTCCAGCATGCCGATCAATGCGCCCAGGGTGGTTGGCAACTGTCTTGCATCGGTGTGTCGGAAACCGTGCGCAATCGCCACGCCCTGTTCCTGACGGCACTCGATGACGTCACCCTGATCGACCCGGCACAGACCGAGCTGGTGTTCGACGACTCTCCCGGCTTCATGGCCGCACGACTGGCGATCGAAGCCCGTCTGCGCCAATCCGCCGTCCAGGGCAATGCCCTGGTGCTGGGGCAACAGGCCGTGATGGACACCTTGCCTTTCCAGCTCGACCCGGCCCACCATGTGCTGCAGCAACTGCGGCCACGCCTGCTCATTGCCGATACCGTCGGCCTGGGCAAGACCCTTGAAGCGGGCATCCTCAGCGCAGAGCTGATCCGCCGCGGCCGTGCCCGGCGCATCCTCGTGGTCACCACCAAAAGCATGATGCGCCAGTTCCAGCAGGAGTTCTGGAACCGCTTCACCATCGCCCTGACGCGCCTGGATTCGACGGGCATCCAGCGCATCCGCCGCCAGATACCGGCCAACCACAACCCTTTCAGCTACTACGACCGCACCATCATCTCTGTCGATACGCTCAAACGCGACAGCGAATACCGCCACTACCTGGAAAGCGCGTGGTGGGATCTCATCATCATCGACGAGGCCCACAACGTCTCCTACAAGGGCAATCGCACCCAGAGCAACCGTCTGGCCGACCTGCTGGCCCAACGCTCCGACGCGCTCATCCTGCTCACCGCCACACCGCACAACGGCAAGAAGGAAAGCTTCGCCAGCCTAGTGCGCATGCTTGACCCCACCGTGCTGCCGCCCAGGACCGACTACACCCGCAGCGACGTGGAGCACCTGTTCATCCGCCGCTTCAAGAGCGACGTGCGTGAACAGATGAAGCATGATTTTCCCGAGCGTCAGGTCTTCAGGCTGGCCGCCCAGGCCAGCGCCGCCGAGAACCTCGCCTTCGATACCCTGGCCGAACTCAAGCTTGCCAGCGATGGCAGCGGCGCGCGCGACGGCGCCATGCTGTTTCGCACCGTGCTGGAAAAGGCCCTGTTCTCCTCGCCCGCCGCCTGCCTGCAAACGCTCAAGGAGCGCATCCGCCGCCTGGAAGCCCGCGATGCAGCGCATCCCGATCTGGCTCCGCTGCGTGATTTACAGACCCTTGTGCAGCAGATCGAACCCGCGCAGTTCAGCAAGCTGCAACATCTCATCGCCCAGCTCAAGGACGATCCACATTGGCGCTGGGACGGCCGTGCCGCCGATGACCGCGTGGTGCTCTTCACCGAGCGCATCGAAACCCTGAAATTCCTGCAGCAGCACCTGCCTGCCACACTGGGCCTGAAAGCAGACGCCGTCGCCATCCTGCACGGCCAGTTACCCGACCAGGACATCCAGCAGACGGTCGAGGATTTCGGCCGCAGCCATTCGCCGCTGCGCCTGCTCATCGCCTCCGACGTGGCCTCCGAAGGTCTGAACCTGCACTACCAGTCGCACCGGCTGATCCACTTCGACATCCCCTGGTCGCTGATGGTGTTCCAGCAGCGCAACGGCCGTGTGGACCGCTATGGCCAGACGCAGCCGCCCAAGATCGGCTATCTCTACACCCAGCCCCGCAACGAGCGTGTCCGTGGCGACCTGCGCTACCTGAAAATCCTTATCGAAAAGGACGAGCAGGCCGCGAAGAACATTGGCGACCCCTCTGCCTTCATGGGCCTGTACGACGAAGACGCCGAAACTTTGGAAGTGGCCAAGGCCATCGAAGGCAACACCACTGCCGAAGCTTTCGCCCAGCAACTGGCGGGCGGCGACATCGATCCCTTCGAACTGCTCTGGGGCGACGCCGCCAACAGCGCGACGCCACCTGTGAGCGAACCTGCGCCCTCCACCGCGCCATCCCCCACCGCCACACTGCCCAGCCTATTCGCCGGCCATTACCACTACGCCCGCGACGGCCTGCGCTGGCTGCGCCAGCACCAGCCCGAGCAACAACCTGCCGTGCAAGCCGACGATGCCACCCACACCCTCAGCTTCCAGCCCGGGCGTGACCTGACGCAGATTCTGGAGCGCGACCTCGCCCCGGAAATGTGGCCCACCGACAATACGTTTGCCCTCTGCGCCGACAAGCGCACGGTCGAAGCCGCCATCACCCAGTCCCGCGACGGCAGCGACTGGCCGCAACTGCACTACCTGTGGCCGCTGCACCCCATCGCCCAGTGGCTGGACTACAAGCTGATGGCCGCCTTCGGCCGCCAGCGAGCTCCGCTGCTGCGCGTGCCGCAAGGCCTGCAAGCGGGTGAAGCCATCGTCCTTGTGTTGGCCCAGGTGCCCAACCGGCGTGGCCAGGCCATGCTGGCCGAATGGCTGAGCGTGCAACTCGATGCGCGGGGCAAGGTGCAGGCCGTGCTGGGCCTGCCCGATACCCTGCATCGCACCGGGCTAGACGGCGGCCAGAACCCGGCTCCGGCCAACGATGGCCATGCCCCCGACAGCCGCCTCTGGCAGCAAGCCCTGCCCGCCGCCATCCGCGCCGCCGAAGCGCATCTGCGCCCCATCAAGCAGGCATTCGATGCCGACTGCCGCCAGCGTCTGGACCGGGAGCTGGCCAAGCTGGCCACCCTGCGTGACAAGCACCTCGCGCAGATGGAACTGGAACTGGCCCAGGGCGGCATCGAACAAGTCCGCGCCGCCCAGCGCCAGCAACGTGAAAGCGCCACCGCCGACTTGTTCGGCCAATACCAGCAATGGGTGCGCGACACGCTGCAACTGGACGACCGCGCCCAATTCACCGTCGTTGCCGCCCTGGTTTCCCAACAGGACGCAGCACGACAGGACGTGGCGCAAGGAGCGGCCCAATGAGCTTCACCATCAACGGCCTGAGCAACGCCAACGAGTTCTACAGCCAGCACTACCTGGACGACATCCTGGTCAAGGACCTCAAGCCGCTGTTCGAGCAGTGGAAGGAGCAGGGCAGCAACAGCCCCGTCGCCCGCCTCAGAAGCGCCAGCGGTGCCAACGGTTATTTCCGCGACCGCGAGCGCTTCCTGGGTGAAAAACGCCCCGAGGCGCGCGCACGCCTGCTGCATGAACTGGCCCAGCCGCTGCTGGCCGCGCTCGACTACGAATTGCAGCCGCAAACCTTGGCCCTGGCCGACGCCGGCCGCGAAGGCGAATTGCCCTTGCTGGCGCTGTACCGTGACGCCAAGGGCCACCCATTGCTGGCCATCGCCACAGCGCTGGTCCTGCCAGGCGACGAAGACACCGCGCCGCTGCAACTGCCCCCGCGTGACGGCAAAGGCGCCAAGACCGGCCGTCACCAGGCGGACTGGGAAGAAACCCTTTCTCGCCGCCTGTTCGCCGACGACACCCCGCCACGCTGGGTGCTGCTGGTCCACCACGAACAATGGCTGTTGATCGAACGCAGCAAATGGGGCCGCAAGGCCCTGCTGCGCTTCGACCTGCCGGAACTGTTCGGCCCGCGCGACGAACACAGCCTGCGCGCCTTCTGCGCCCTGCTGGGCAAACAGTCCGTCATGCCGGCGGAAGGCGGCGCGGCCCTGCTCGACAGCCTGGACGACAGCTCCCACAAGCACGCCTTCGAGGTTTCCACCGACCTCAAGTACGCCCTGCGCGAGTGCATCGAACTGATCGCCAACGAGGCCATCCGCTACAAGCGCGAAGTCAGCAAGGAAAAGCTCTTTGAGCGCACCGATACCGACCTGGCCGACCAGCTCAGCCGCGAAAGCCTGCGCTACATGTACCGGCTTCTGTTCTTGTTCTACATCGAGGCCCGCCCAGAACTGGGCTACGCCCCGATCCAGGCCGAAGCCTATCTGAAGGGCTACAGCGTCGAACACCTGCGCGAGCTGGAACAGACCCCACTCACCACCGACGAAGCCCGCAATGGCTTCTACTTTCATAACAGCCTGCAACAACTTTTCGGCCTGATCTGGCAGGGCTTCCCGCGCCGCGATGCCGGCAGCGGGCAGCAAGAACTGGGCAGCGATCTTGAGCTTGCACAGGGCGATATCGCGCAAGGCAGTGGCTTCACCATCGCCCCTCTGCAAGGCCATCTGTTCGACCCGGAACGCACCCGGCTGCTGAACAGCGTCAAGCTACGCAACCACGTCTTGCAACGCGTCATCGAGCTGATGTCCCTCTCGCGCGGCGGCAGCGGCAAGAACGGTCGCCGTGGCCGCATCAGCTACGCCACTCTTGGCATCAACCAGCTTGGCGCCGTGTACGAGGCGCTGCTTTCCTTCCGAGGCTTCTTCGCCGAAGAAGACCTGTACGAAGTGCGCCGCGACCCCAAGGCCAAAAAGGCCAGCAGCATCGAAGACGACGAAGCCGCCACCAGTGACAACGGCACCGATGACAGCGACGCCACGGATGACGACGACACCCCGCCCGCCAGCGCCCGCGAAAAACGCAAGGACGCCGAACTCGACCCGCTGGAAGCCGCCTACTTCGTGCCTGTCAGCGCCATCGGCCAGTACAGCGACGCCGAACGCCTGTTCGGCGGCGAACCGCGTCTGTATCCCAAGGGCCGCTTCATCTACCGCCTGGCTGGCCGCGCCCGCGAGAAATCCGCCAGCTACTACACCCCGGAAATCCTCACCCGTTGCCTGGTGGAACACGCCCTGCGTGAAATCCTGCCCGGCAAATCCGCCGACGACATCCTGCGCCTCACCGTCTGCGAACCCGCCATGGGCAGCGCGGCCTTCCTGAACGAAGCCGTCAGCCAGCTTGCCGAAGCCTATTTACAGGCCAAACAGAAGGAACTGGGCCAGAGCATTCCCCACGACGACTACGCGGCGGAAAAACAGCGGGTCAAGATGTACATCGCCGATACCAATGTGTTCGGTGTCGATCTCAACCCTGTGGCCGTGGAACTGGCCGAAGTCTCGCTCTGGCTCAACGCCATCTTCAAGGGCGGCCATGTGCCCTGGTTCGGCCTGCAACTGGCGGCCGGCAATTCCCTGGTCGGCGTGCGGCGCGACGTCTTCAGCACCGCGCAACTGTCGCCCGGCCGGGGCGAGAAGGATATGCCCGAGCGTGACTGGCGCTGCGCCGTGCCGCGTGCCCTCGCGCTCTCGGAGACACCTGCCGCCACCGATATCTTCCACTTCCTGCTGCCCGCCGATGGCATGGGCGCCGTCACCGACAAGGTGGTCAAGGCACTGGAACCCGCCGCCTTCGAACGCTTCAAGCAATGGCGCAAGGCCTTCACCGCCCCGCTGGAACGCAGCGAAATCACCCGCGTGCAGGCCATCGCCCAGGCCGCCGAAGCGCTCTGGCAGCAGCACGCCCAGGAACTGGCCCGCGTGCGCCGCGCCACCAGCGACGAACTGCACGTCTGGCCCAGTACCGACGCCAACCGTGCGCCCACCACCACCGCGCAGAAGGACGCCACCTTCCAGCGCGAAATGCTCAGCGAGGCGCAGAAGAACGCCAGCCCTTACCGCCGCCTCAAGCTGGTGATGGACTATTGGTGCGCGCTCTGGTTCTGGCCGTTGGACAAGGCTGACGACCTGCCCAGCCGCGAGGAATGGTGGTTTGTGCTGGAAACCGTGCTGCTCGGCAATGCTGCGTTGGCCGCCCCCGCTGGTGGCGCCGATCTGTTCCCGGATACCGTGCCGCAGATCGCGCTGAACCTCACCCCCGAGCGCGACCGCTACGGCCATGTGGATATCGAAGCGCTGATCGGCGCCCTGCCGCAACTGCAAGTGGCGCAAGCCGTTGTCCGGCAGCAGCGCTTCCTGCACTGGGAGCTGGAATTTGCCGACATCTTCCAGCAGCGCGGCGGTTTCGACGTGGTGCTGGGCAACCCGCCGTGGATCAAGGTGGAATGGAACGAGCAAAGCCTGCTGTCGGACTTCGATCCGCGCTTTGCCATCCGCAAGCTCAGCGCCAAGCAGACCGCCGATCAGCGCGAGGCGGTGTTCGCCGCCATGCCGAAGGCGCGTGCCGACTACCTGGCCGAATGCGTGGCAACGGAAGGCATGGGCGAGTTTCTCAATGCGATGCAGAACTACCCGCTGCTCGCGGGGCAGAAGGCCAACCTGTACAAATGCTTTTTGCCGCTGGTGTGGCGCGTGGGCAGTGGCGTACAGGCACTGTTGCATCCGGAAGGGCCGTATGACGATCCCAAGGGCGGTGAATTACGGATGGCGCTGTATCCGCGATTGAAGGCGCATTACCAATTCGCAAACGAACGCTTGCTCTTCGCAGAGGTAGATAACCACACGCGATACAGCATCAATGTTTATGGTTCAAACCGCCCAACACTGCAATTTGTAACGGTTGCCAGTTTGCTTGATCCATCTACGCTTTCTCGCAGCCTAGAACACACCGGCGCTGATTTGATGCCAGGCATGAAAACCGAGCAAGGGAAGTGGGAGCTGGCGGGCCACGCCCACCGCATCATTGTGGTGGATGAAGCCCTGCTCGCCACCTTCGCCAAGCTCTACGACACCCCCGGCACGCCGCCCTTGCAAGCCCGGCTTCCCGCCGTCCACAGTCGTGAACTGGTCTCGGTGCTGGAAAAGTTCGCTGACGTACCGCGCCGGTTGGGCGATCTGGGGAACGACATCTACTGCACGCAGCATTGGAACGAATCCACTGCACAGACGGACGGAACTATCCGCCGCGAAACGGGCTTCGTCGCCTCGCCTGCCGACTTCGTGCTCTCCGGCCCACACTTCTACGTCGGCAACCCGTTCAACAAGACCCCACGCGTCGTTTGCGACTCCAACAAGGCCTACGACCAGCTCGACCTCGAACACCTGCCCGACCACTACCTGCCGCGCAGCAACTACCGCCCCGCGTGCAGCGCCACCGAATACGCCCGCCGCGTGCCGCGCGTCAGTTGGGTGGGGGAAGGAGAAACCGAGGCGAAACCGGTGACGGCGTATTACCGCCACGTCAATCGGGAGATGATCAGCCCTTCGGCGGAACGGTCGTTGATTCCTGCCTTGATTCCAGCCGGGGAGGGGCACATCAACACCGTACTTGCCAGTGTCTTCAGAAATAAGAAGGAGTTGATTGGTTATCACGCCCTCTGCTTGTCAGTGCCCGTTGACTATCGCGTCAAAAGCACCGGCATGGGGCACGCGAATACGACTCTAATAAGTCAGTTGCCCTTGCTGCCCCTTGACTCCTCGCTGGGCTCCAACCTTTGCTTGCGCGCGCTCGCCCTCAACTGCCTTACCACCCATTACGCCGACCTCTGGCAAGCCTGCTGGCAACCCGAATTCCGTCAAGACCGCTGGGCCAGTACCGACCCGCGCCTGCCGCAGGACTTCTTCGCCAATCTCACCCCCGACTGGCAGCGCCACAACGCCCTGCGCAGCGACTACGCTCGCCGCCAGGCGCTGGTGGAAATCGACGTCCTCGCCGCCCAAGCCCTGGGCCTGACGCTCGACGAACTGCTGACCATCTACCGCGTGCAGTTCCCCGTCATGCGCCAGTACGAACTCGACACCTGGTACGAAGCCACCGGCCGCATCGTCTTCACCGCCAGCAAAGGCCTGGTCGGCGTCGGCCTGCCCCGCAAGGCAAACCGCAAGGACGCCGAATGCACCGTCGTCACCCCCGACGGCATCCGCAAACCGCGCCGTCCCGGCTGGGAAGACATCCAGCCCAAGCTAATGCCCGACGGCACCCTGCACCCCCAAGTCCCCGACGGCACGGTGATCGAACGCCCCATCACCGACACCACCCAACCCGGCGGCCCCATCGACCGCACCATCCGCTACGTCGCACCCTTCACCCTGGCTGATAGGGAGACGGATTACCGCGTGGCGTGGATGTACTTTGAAGGTGGGAGGACACTATGACAGCGGGCGAGCAATCCTTCCACGGCGACCGTCCCATCGAAGCGCCATCTGAAGATCGATTGGGTTTTGGACCGGCGGCCGGTCATGTCGCCGAAGCAATTCACAAGATGGCGTCACCTGACGGCTTCGTGATTGGGATCGAGGGAGAGTGGGGGTCGGGCAAGTCGAGCTTCATCAACCTGGTATCGGATGCGCTGCGTAAACCAGGGCGTGCGCCGGAAATTGTCCGCTTCCTTCCCTGGCTGATCAGCTCACGCGAAGGCTTGCTCAAGGAGCTTTTCACGGAGATCACCAAGGCCGCGCTTCGCATCGATGCCGGGAACGTGCAGGTTCATGGATGGAAAAAGCTCCGCGGTCATATCTGGCCAAGCCGTTACTCGGCGCAGGCACTTCGAAAGAGGAAGATAAAAGGACTCTTCTCGCGGTTCTCATCGCGCTTGGTGCAAGTCGGAAAGCTGGCCGAGCTCCTTGGGCTGCCAGGGGCGGGAACCGCCATGGAGGCGGGAAAACGTGCAGCCGAAGAATGGTTGGGCAACACCTCGCTTGAAAAGGAAAAGGCGCAGATACAGGAAGAGCTTCGCCGGCTGGAGCGGAAGATCGTGGTCTTCGTCGACGATCTCGACCGCTTGGAGCCGAATGAAGTGGTGGAAGTCCTTCGTCTGGTGCGGGCTGTCGTGGACTTCCCGAACGTGATCTACGTGTTGTGTTACTCCCGGGACATCATCGCCAAGAACCTGTCGACAGCATTGCATATCGAGAAGGGCGAAGAATTCCTTGAGAAGATCGTCCAGGTGAGCTTTTCTGTGCCGCGCCCGGAAGCTTTCGATCTGCGCCGCATGTTCCGCCATGATCTGCAACTGCTGTATCCGGAGTTGCTGGAGGGGGACGGAGCACATTCACAGGCCTTGATGGAGCGGCTTGCTCAAGTCATCGACACCGAAGGTGGACGGGCACTGCTGACGCCGCGACATGTCGTCAGGGCAGTCAATGCATTGCGCTTCCACGCCACGCCTGTACTGGAGAACATCGACGTTCCAGACATGGTTTGGCTGCAACTGATCCGCCTGCAATCCGAAAGACTCTACGAATGGGTTGAGGGATACCTGATCGGCTTTGCTGCGAAACAGGCAGGAGCAATAATCAGCGACGAAGGAAAGAAAGCCGAGCTTCAACAGCTCGATTCGATCCTCGACGGCCTGCCTGGCATTGACTCGAACCGTGAGTCGAGAATGCTGGCCCTGACGGAGCTGCCCGGGATCGAATTCGACTTTGAACGGCAGGCTGGCCAGCAGAATGTCAAGATGGTATTGAGCCTGTATGGCCGCGAAGATGTGAGTTTGCAGATTCGAGGAAAAAGGCTGGGTAGCCCTCAGCATTTCCGCTACTACTTTTCTCTGACGGCACCGCAAGGTGCGATCCATGACCGCGAATACGCCGCGTTCATCGAAAATGCCCGCGATTGCCCGGAAGTTGCTGTCCGTCAATTTTCAGAAATTGCCGCATCATTGAATCCCCAGGGGAAATCATCCGTTCAAGCGTTGTTGGACCGCCTGAAAGGCGATGCCATCAACGATGTTCCTGATGAGGCGATTCCGGGAATATTGGCGTCTCTTGCCGAGGGCATGGACGTTGCCGCTCTCAAAACAGGCAGGGGGGATTGGGGCGAATACTGGATATGGCGAGATGCGGACAAGGTATTCGAAGGCTTGTGGGGCAGGCTGAGGGAGAGCCTGTCTGAAAGCGATCGCAACGCCCTACTGAGGCAACTCTTCGGAGACAGGCGTGCCATCGGATGGCTAACGGGACTTTTCCGTAGCGAGATATTTGGCCACGGGATCTATGGCAGTGAAGCCAAGCCAGAGAACGAACGGACGTTTTCCCGTGATGAGCTTGATGTCGTGGCGCAACAGCTATTGCAGCGTTACCGGGAGCTGGCTGCCAAAGATCTTCCGCACCTGCCGAAAGTGGCGCACGTTCTTTATTCGTGGAAACAGTATTCGCCAGATTCCATTGATGAAATAAAGAAGAAGGTTGAAGAGATATGTGAGGGTGATTCAGGGTTCCTGAATCTTTTGCAGGGCATGCGTAGCTGGCAAGCGACGAATGGCGTTGTTTCGTATCCCCTGAAGATGTCTTCCCTTTCCAGGTTCATGGATGTCGAGCAGGTAAAGGTCCGCTTGGAATCCCTGGTGGATATGGCAGACCGGCGAGTCGCGGATTCAGCCAAGGATCTGTTGGCGGCGCTTCGTGCTGGCGATGATGAGTAATACCTATGCGAGAAAAAAGAAGCATGCGTAATGCCACCGACCTCTTCGAGGAACTCAACTCGGTCGATGAGTCCACCCGCATCGAGGCCAAGCGCGCCAGCGAACTGGGCAAATCTGTGATGCAGACGGTCATCGCCTTCGCCAATGAGCCTGGGCTGGAGGGCGGCTATCTGCTGCTGGGCGCGGACTGGTTCGTCAACGACAAGGGCGATACGGTGTACCGGGCTGCCGGCCTGCCTGACCCCGACAAGGTGCAGCGCGACCTGGCCAGCCAGTGCGCGTCCATGCTCAATGTCGCCTTGCGGCCGGAGATGCAGACTGAGACCGTGGATGGCAAGACGGTGCTGGTGGTGTACGTGCCCGAAGCCGACGTCACGCAAAAGCCGGTCTACCTCAAGGCCACCGGCCTGCCGCGCGGAGCCTACCGCCGCATCGGTTCCAGCGACCAGCATTGCGTGGATGAAGACCTGTGGGTGCTGCGCGGCGAAAGCCAGCCGTTGCACGGGCCGGATTCCAGCATCCTGCCCGATGCCCGGGTGGATGACTTCGACCCCGCCGCCGTGGCCGCCTATCGGCGCGAACGTGCCCGCATCAACCCCCAGGCTGAGGAGCTGGATTACGGCGACGAGGACCTGCTCGAAGCCCTGGGCGCGTTGCGCCGCGTGGACGGTCGATTGCAGCCGACGCTTGCCGGCATGGTGCTGTTCGGCAAACCCCTGGCGCTGCGCCGATTGTTGCCTATGGTGCGCATCGATTACATCCGCGTACCAGGCAACGAATGGGTGGAAGACCCTGAAAACCGCTTCCAGTCCATCGACATCCGCAAGCCGCTGCTGCTGGCGCTGCCTCAGGCCGAAGCCAGCATCATCGATGAGTTGCCCAAGGGCTTTCGTCTGCCCGAAGGACAGTTGCACAGCGTGCAGGAGCCGATTTTGCCGCGCAAGGTGATCCGCGAGGCGCTGGCCAATGCCGCCATGCACCGCAGCTACACCGTGCACAGCCCGACCCAGATCATCCGCTACAGCAACCGCATCGAAATCCGCAACGTCGGCTATTCGCTCAAGGAACCCGCGCAGTTGGGTACGCCGGGGTCGCGCCTGCGCAACCCGGCCATTGCCGCCGTGCTGCACGACCTGCACCTGGCCGAAGCCAAGGGCACCGGAATCCGCGCCATGCGCCGCCTGGCCGCCGAGGCAGGCTTGCCCTTGCCGGAATTCCACTCCGACCGGCAGGCCAACGAGTTCCGGCTCACGCTGTTCCTGCACAACCTGCTGACCGAGGACGACCACGCCTGGCTGCGGGGGTTCGCCGGCCCGGCGGTCAGTGCCGACGAGGCCAAGGTATTGATCTACGTTCGCGCCACAGGTGCAGTGGACAACACGGCCTGCCGGGATTTCTGCGGGCTGGATACGCTGGCGGCCAGCTTGGTGCTGCGCCGGCTGCGCGACCGGGGACTGTTGGAGAAGCAAGGAGCTGGCAGCCGCACTTATTACATATTGGCCGATGTCGAGCGGCAGACGGCTGGGGATGCTAGCCAGGCAGAGCTGCCGCTGGGAATCCCCGTGGGATCGACGGACGGAGGAGGGGGGGATTTACCGCCACGCATGGGGGGATTTTTGGAATCCCCCCATGTTCTCGCCGACGTTCCCCCCGAGCTACAAGCAAGGATCACGGCTGCCGGCCCGAAACCTCGCCAGGCTGAGGTTCGTGAGCTGATCCTGACGCTGTGTGCTCTGCGCCCCTACACCGTGGCCGAGTTGTGCCAGGTGCTTGGACGCCGCGACACCAAGGAATTGCGCCGTACTTATCTGCGTCCCTTGCGAGATGAAGGGCGGCTTGCCCTGAAGTACCCCGAAACCGAGAAGCACCCGCATCAGGCCTATGCCACGGTTGAGCGTGTAGTGGAGTCCGGTGATGAATGAAACCGGCCTGAGAAAAGCGGACACCGCATGCAACCCCTGATCGTCTCTCAACAGATCACCCAAGGCGTCGCCGACTTTCTGCGCGCGGCCTTCCCGGCCACCACGCCGGGCTTCGACGGCCTGATCCAGCGCTTCCTGGCCGACCGCGACCGGGTGTTCAAGGGGCCGTACCTAACCTTGCCGCTGCCGTTCCGCAAGCAGGCCGATAGAGGCCAGCCCACGTTCGGCTGGCTGCCGCCGGGCTTCATCCCCCATGCCCACCAGGGCCGGGCGTTCGCACGCCTGACCGGAGAGCAGGCTCGATCGACCCTGGTGGCCACCGGCACCGGCTCGGGCAAGACCGAGTGCTTCCTCTATCCAATCCTGGAGCATTGCCGCGAACAACGGGAACTGGGCCGGTCGGGCATCAAGGCCATCATCCTGTACCCGATGAACGCGCTGGCCTCGGACCAGGCCAGCCGCTTGGCCAAGGAGATCCTGCGCACACCAGCCTTGGCCGGTATCCGCGCGGGCCTGTACGTGGGCGAGGCCCCGGCCGAGGAATCCTCCCGCGTGCAGCAACTGGCCGATGGCAGCTTCTCGATCATCACCGACCGAAACGCCCTGCGCGAAAACCCGCCGGATATTCTGCTGACTAACTACAAGATGCTGGATTTCCTGCTGATCCGTGCCGCCGATGCGCCACTGTGGGCGCGACAACAGCCGGATACGCTGCGCTATCTGGTGGTCGATGAGCTGCATACCTTCGACGGTGCCCAGGGTACGGACCTGGCCTGCCTGATTCGCCGCCTCAAGGGCCGGCTGGAGACCCCGCCGGGGCAACTGGTGTGCATGGGCACCTCGGCCACGCTGGGCAGTGATGGCGAACAGGATTTACTGGCGTTTGCCGGCCAGATTTTCGGCGAGACGCTGGATGACCACGCCGTGATCGCCGAAGATCGCGAGCCGGTGGCGGACTATCTGGCGGATGCCGTGGTGGAGTTCACCCAGTCTCCACCGCCGGACGCCACATCGGTGCTGGATCCGGCAGGCCATGACGGCTTGCCGTCCTGGCTGGCGGCCCAGGTGCCACTGTGGTTCGGCACCCCATGCAGCGCCGAAAAAGTAGTCGATGCGGGCTGGCGCTGTCGCTTGGGCGGGATGCTGAAAAGCCATTTCGCCTTCCAGAACCTGTTGCGCGATATGGAGCGCCTGGGGCCACGCGCCGTGGCGTTGGACGATCTGCTGGCGGTACTGGCGCGCCGCCTGCCACCCCATGCCGACGCCCGTTATCCGCTGCTGTGGCTGGGCAGCCTGCTGGCGCTGGTGGCGCACGCGCGCCAGCCTCGCGGTGTGTCACTCTACGCGGTGCGCGGCGAACAGGACACGGCCTTTTTCCTGCAGGTCAAGGTGGAGCTCTGGCTGCGCGAGCTGCGCCGCATGGTGGCTTCGTTGGGCAACCCGCCTCGACTGACCCATCACGACGATCTGGGCAAGGCCGAGCAGACACAGGTCTGGTTGCCGGTGATCCACTGCCGCGACTGCCACGCCACCGGCTGGGGTGCGACTTTGCCCAGGACCAGCCCGAACCAGTTCAACCAGGACATCCAGCAGTTCTACAGCGCCTTCTTCGCCGAGGATGTCAGCACCCGCTTTCTGTTCCCCCATGGCGAAAGCGCGGATCCGAAGGTGTTCGAGCACAAGAAGGTCTGCCCGCGCTGCGGTACCCTGCATGCGCTGGGGCAAACGCACTGCGGCTGTGCCGAGGACCCGGTCGCGCTGGTGGATGTCGATGTGACCGCCAACCTGCGCGAAGGCACGCGCAACGGTGCCCGCTATACACGTTCCCATCACGACTGCCCGTACTGCGGCGGGCACAAGACGCTGTCCATCGTCGGTTCGCAAGCGGCCAGCTTGGCGGCGGTGATGCTGGCGCAACTGTTCGGCTCACGTTTCAACCCGGACAAGAAGCTGATCGCGTTTTCCGATTCGGTGCAGGACGCGGCACACCGTGCGGGGTTCCTGGCGGCCCGGACCTGGCGCTTGAACTTGCGCCCGGCAGTGGCCCAGGTCATCGCCGCGGCGCAGCAGGCCGGGGAACCGCTGACGTTGGCGCAACTGCCGCAGGCCTTCGAACGCCACTGGCTGCCCGCAATGGGCCAGGGCCATTACCTGGCCAACTTCCTGCCGCCGCAACTGCACTGGCTGCGGGATTTTGAAACGCTGATGAGCGAAGGGTCGCTGCCAGCCAATAGCGAGTTGCCGCAGGATTTGCGTCGCATCCTGCCGTGGGTGCTGAATGCCGAGTTTGGCCAGGACGCCCATATCGGCCGCAGCCTGACCGTTACCGGGACCGCCAGCGTGGAACCGCCACCGCAGGCACTGACATCGGCCGTGCAGTGGATGTTGCCACGCCTGCTGGCCACGCTGGAACCGCTGGCAGATGTGCCGGCGGATGCCCTGCTGGTATTCCTGCAAGGCATCGTGCAATCCATGCAGCGACTGGGGGCCTGGCGCGACGCTGGACTGCATTTCTATGCACAGGTCGGCAATCGGCCGTGGGTCTACAAGCGCAATCCGGTACAGTTCCAAATGCTGTCCGGCCCGCGTCCGCCACGCTTCGTAAGCCTGGTCGATTACCAGCGCTGCGTCGGTGTGTTGGGCAGCCATGCTAAGTGGTATCGCGCATGGGCCTTCAAGGCACTGACGCCGCTGCATGCGTTGGCTCTGGGCGCTGACAGTTTGCTGCCGGCGCTGTACCAGCTGGCATTCGAGGCGCTGGCCGGGGTGGGTTTGCTCGGCGCTGAACAGGCAGACGGCAAGCCGGAGATTCGCGTGTGGGGGCTGGAGCCTGGCGCTTTTCTGGTTTCCTTGGGCAGTCGCGCCTGGCGTTGCGACACCTGCCGCAGCGAGTGGCGCACCGGGACTGACGTTTCGCTTGCCGGGCAGCCTTGCCGGCATCCCGGCTGCCGAGGGCATCTGGAAGCGCTGGCGGAAGGCGATGCCGACTATTACCGCAGCCTGTACCTGCGTGCGGACATCCAGCGCGTGGTCGCTCACGAACACACCGGCCTGCTGCCACGCGGCACACGTGAGCGAGTGGAGCACAGCTTCAAGTCCGATAGCCAGGCTCCTGGCAGCATCAATGTGCTCTCAGCCACGCCGACGCTGGAGATGGGGATCGACATCGGCGACCTGTCGGCAGTGCTGCAATGTTCCGTGCCGCCGCAGCAGGCGAACTACATCCAGCGCGCGGGACGCGCGGGACGCAGCACCGGCAATGCCTTGTTGCTGACCATGGCTGCCAGCAAACCACACGACCTGTATTTCTGGGCCGATCCCAAGGAAATGATCGCCGGCAGCGTGCCGGCTCCGGGCGTGTTCCTCAATGCCTCGGCGGTGCTGGAGCGCCAGTTGACGGCGTTCACGCTGGATTGCTGGGTGCGCGAACGGGGTCGGAGCGCGTCGATTCCCCAGGAGATCCGCATGGTGCTCAGCGCGGTGGACAATGGTGCGACGACGCGTTTTCCCTTTCCTTGGCTGGAGTATGTGGAGGCAAACCCGGCTAGCTTGCTGGATCGCTTCCTGACGCTGTTCCAGCGAGGCGGCGGGCAGATACTGACCGAAGCCACCCGGCAGTGGCTGGCACGTTTCGTCAATGGTAGGCAGGACGAGGAAAGCTCCCTGACCTTCAAGATCATCAGCAAGCTGCAGGGTATCGCCCGTGACGTGGCGCAGATCAAGCGTCTGCGCGAGAAGACCGCCAAGGAAGTGGAGAAGCTGGAACAGCTTCCAGTGCGCGGCGAGGAACAGGAAGAAGAACTGAAAACCCTGCGCCAGGAACGTGCGGCATTGGCGCGCCTGATCGGTGGCATTGAGGGCAAGGCCACCCTGAACGTTTTCACCGACGAAGGCCTGCTGCCCAACTATGCATTCCCCGAACAAGGCGTGCTGCTGCGCTCGATCATCGTGCGCGACACCCGCCGGGAAGGACCGCCTGCCGAGCCACTAACCTTTGAATACGAGCGCCCCGGCGCAACCGCCATCACCGAACTGGCGCCCAACAACACCTTCTATGCCGAAGGTCGCCGGGTGGTCATCAATCAGGTGGATGTTTCCCGCGTCAAACCGGAAGCCTGGCGCCTGTGTCGCCAGTGCTCCTATGCCGAGCCCTTGTCGGCGGGCGACCGACACCACCAGTGCCCACGTTGCGGCGACGGCCAGTGGCGCGATACCGGGCGGGTCCATGAAATGCTGCGCCTGACCACCGTGTTCGCACGCACGCTGGACCGCGAAAGCCGGATCGCTGACGACTCCGACGAGCGCACACGTGGTTTCTACGTGCGCCAGGCATTGGTGGACAGCCCGCCGGAAGCGGTGCGCCAGGCGTTCGCCATCGACAACCCGAGTTTCCCGTTCGGGTTCGAATTTCTCGACCGGGTGACATTCCGCGAGGTGAACTTCGGCGAGCAGACGGTGGATGCCACGCCGATGACCATCGCGGGCGAAGAACTCAGCCGGCCGGGCTTCGCCATTTGCCCTGAATGCGGCACGCTACAGCGTCGCCGCAAGGCAGAAGAGCTGTATCGTAACCATGCCCCCTGGTGCTCACGCCGTAAAACACCCGAGGCCAGCGCCCAGCAATGCATCTTCCTGTACCGGGAATTCGCCAGCGAAGGTATCCGGCTGTTCCTGCCCGAAGTCGGCTTTGCCGAATCCAAGGAAGCCTTGCTGAGCTTCATCTCCGCGCTGGAACTGGGGCTGAGTAAACGCTTCAAGGGGGCGGTGGCGCACCTGCGCATCGCTACCGACGTACGGATGGCGGCAGACTCGGAGTCGGCGCGGACCTATCTGGTGATCTACGACAGCGTGCCCGGCGGTACCGGATATTTGAAGGAACTGATGCGCGACCCAGCCCCGCTGTTCGAAGTATTCAGTCAGGCGGCAACCGCATTGAACACCTGCAGCTGCAACCAGGACGACACCGCCGATGGCTGCTATCGGTGCATGTACCGCTATCGCAACAGCCATGAACGCCAAGCCATCTCGCGCACGGTGGCACAGAAGCTGTTGGCACAGATCCTGGAGCATCGTACAGAGCTAAAGCCCGTCAGCAACCTTTCCCAGCGAACGGACAACAGCCTGCTGGAAAGCACACTGGAGAAACGATTCCTTGAGGCACTGCGGCGCGAGCATGCTGCCGTGACTTTCACACTCAAGGACAAACTCATCGGCGGCAAGCATGGATACCTGGTCCAGGCAGGAAGTCGCCGCTGGCGTCTGGAACTGCAGGTGACGCTGGGAGAACGCGACGGAGTCGTCGCACCATGCAAACCGGACTTCGTTTTCTGGCCCGACGACGGCGTGGACGATATGCCGGTCGCGGTATTCACTGATGGCTGGCAGTACCACAAGCACATCGTGGCCGAAGACTTGGCCAAGCGCATGGCGGTAGCCAAGAGTGGGCGGTTCGCTGCGTGGACGCTGACTTGGGACGACGTTGACGCGGCCTTGCGTCCCGACGCGACCCCGGATTCCACGGCCTGGGAAAAATTGCTGCTCAGGCCTGCCGATCAGGTGGTCACACGTCTATGCGAGGCCCAGGGGATAGCCTCGCTGGCCGCCTTCCACCGTTTGTCACCTTTCCTCCAACTGCATCGGCGGCTGGCGGAGGGGCGGCATGATGCCTTGCACCGCCTCGCCGGCGTACTGGGTGCGGCCATGTCGGTGCCACCTGGCGATGACGCCGCCTTGCAAGGCTTCAAGCAAGGCGCCTTCCGCCGGCGGCTCGACGACTATGGCTTATTGCCCGACACCAGTAAGCACCGCTGGGGCCATCGCACCTGGAGCGCTGCCGTGCAATGGCTGGCAGGCCTGTCGCAGGAACAGTTGCAGCAATGGATGACCGGCCAGGCTGCTGCATCCGCAGAGCCTGTCGTACTGGTGCAGTGGCAACCAGACGACATACCGGAGGCCGATCTGCAACTGCGCTGGCGCCATCTCTGGCAGTGCCTGAACCTACTGTTGCCCTTGCGCCATCTTTGGGCAGGCCATGACGAAATGATCGGCCTGCCTGGTTTTCAGGCCAGTCCTGCTTTACGTCAGGCAGAACAGACGCTCGACAGTCATTGGCAAACAGTACTGGAGTTGGCCAGCCCGGACATGCAGGCGTGGCTGCTTGCGCTGGCGCATGCGGGAACGCCTCTGCCAGAGGTCGGTTTCGAACTGATCGACGAACGCGGGCGGGTACTGGCGGAAGCGGAACTGGCCTGGCCTAGCCTGAAAATCGCTGTATTACTGCTTGATTACCAGGACGATACGCCCCGTTTCGAGACACAGGGTTGGACAGTCCATATTGCAACCGATGACGCGCCAGCCCAGGCGCTTCTGGATAGCTTGAAGGAGCATTGAAATGGCCCTTTCACCCAAGATTGCCATGTCGGACGACTTTCTGAAATCGTTCGCCCGGATTCCGCGCCAGAACCAACAGGCGGTGCTGACCTTCGTCGCCAAGTTCCGCCAGAATCCGCTGGCCAGTGGTATCAACTACGAGCGCATCAATGATGCTGCTGATGCCAACATGCGCTCGGTGCGCATCAACGACAACCTGCGCGGCATCATCCTCAAACCGGAAACAGGCGATGTGTATTGCCTGTTGTGGGTGGATCGTCACGACGATGCCTATCAGTGGGCCAGGCGCCACCGCGTCGCGATTCACCCGGACGTGGGCAGCCTGCAAGTCTATGCGGTACAGGAAACGCAATCCCTGACCAATAATGAGGTAGCCCAGACCGAAGCCTCCTCGAGCGAGGGCTTGTTTGCGGATTTGCGTGACCGGGAGATCCGCAACCTGGGGGTGCCGGAAGAACGGCTGGCAGCCGTGCGAGCGGCTGTATCGGAAGCCGACCTGGAGGCCCTCGAAACGCAGTTGCCGGATGAAGCCTTCGAGGCCCTGTATCTGTTTGCCGCCGGCGAGCCGCTGGACAAGATATTGGCCGAACGGGCACCTGCCGAAGCAGTCGACCCCGAAGATTTCGACGCCGCTTTGGCGCGCGACAGCACGCGCCGTCACTTCGTGGTGCTCACCGATGACAGTGACCTGGAGGCTCTGCTGGCCGCCCCACTGGAGCGCTGGCGCGTGTTCCTGCATCCGAGCCAGCGCAAACTGGTGGAAGGCAACAAGAGTGGCCCCGTCAAGGTCACCGGCGGCGCCGGCACCGGCAAGACGGTGGTGGCCATGCATAGGGCAAGGTGGTTGGCCAAGCAATACGCAGACCTTCCGGGGCGCCCGATTATCTTCACCACGTTTACTCGCACACTAGCCGAAGACATCCGTCACAACCTGTCTCTGCTGTGCTCACCGCAAGAATTGGCCAAGATTCAGGTGGTCAACTTGGATCAATGGGCGTCAGGCCTTCTGCGCCGCTTCGGCTATCCCTACGCGCTGCTCTATGACGAGAAACAGCGACGTGGCTTCTGGCAAGCCGCCTTGTCCGCGCTGCCCGCAGGCGCTGCCTACAGCGCCGCTTTCCTGAGGGCGGAGTACGAGCGCGTGATCCTGCCCCAAGGTTGCGAAACGGCGGAGGATTACATGCGTGCCCGTCGCATCGGACGTGGCGGGCAATTGGGCCGTTTGCAGCGCAAGGCCTTGTGGCCGGTGTTTGCCGAATACCGGGCGCAATTGCACGCGGCCAACCTTCGCGAGTCGGAAGAAGCCTTCCGGGAAGCCTGCCAACTGATACTGCAGGAAAAGCCGCAACTGGGCATTCGCGCCATGGTGGTGGATGAGGCGCAGGACATCAGCGCCGCTGCCTATACCCTGATTCGCGCGGCCGTGCCCAAGGCCGAGAATGATTTGTTCATCGTCGGCGATGCCCACCAGCGCATCTATCGTCACAAAGTGACGCTTGGACAGGTGGGGATTGAGGTAAGAGGTCGCAGCCGTACCCTCAAGGTCAACTACCGGACTACCGATGAGATTCGACGTTGGGCCTGCGCACAATTGGAAGGTATCGAGATCGACGACCTGGATGGAAGCATCGACAGCTTGCGCGGCTATCGCTCATTGACCCACGGCGACTTGCCGGAAGTCCTTCCCTCCGCTTCATTGCAACAGGACGTGGAGCACATCCTGTCCATAGTTGAGCATGGCAAAGCCGACGACATCGAGGCCCGGCGCATCTGCGTCACGGCCCGCACCAATGAAGATCTGGATGCATTGGCACAGGCCTTGCGGCAACGCGGTATGGCTTGTCTCAGGCTGGATCACGGCACGACGGATGATCCTGCGGAAACGGGTATCCGACTGGCCACCATGCATCGCGTCAAAGGACTGGAATTTGACATCGTCATCCTGGCTGGCTATCGCGGCGCCAGGCAGTATGCCGAGCAGTTCAGCCATGATGAAGATGTCGGTGTCACAGACGACACGGAGGTTTCCGAACGTTGTCTACTGCACGTTGCGGCAACACGCGCCAAACGGCATCTGTTTGTGCTCGCCAGGGGTGATTCGCAAGATTGATCCGTCAAATTGCTGGGAATAGCTGGTGTTGCAAGAGGTGGTCTGATTGGAATCTCATGTTCCCAGGTAGATCGCTGTTATTGTCGCACGCTCATGTCCCAGCTCTCGGCTGAGCTGTTGCCGGGCTTGCTGATCCAGCAGGCGTTGGGACGAATCCAATTGCACCGTACTGAGGCCACCCGCCACCGGTGCCTTCCACCCCGTCAGCGCCTCATACCGCATCTGCGCGTACTGATGCCGCAGACCGTGCATGTTGCTCAGCCCCGCCGCCTTGCACTGGCCGTCATAAACATGCCGCTGCTGGATGTAGGTCTTGTGCGCCGGGATCAACGAGCCCAGACCGGCCAGCCGGTGGGCATCTTCCAACACCGTCCGCTGCTCTGGCGTGGTGATCGGCACCATCCGGTCACGCCCGCCTTTCGCCCATGACCCCTTGATGGCGATGTGGTTGCCACGGTCGGCATAGCGGGGCTGGAACTTGATGGACTCCTCCCGCCGCAGGCCAAATGCTGACTGCAAGCGCAGGCTCATGCGAACGTAAGGATCGGTGATCCTATCCAGCCTGTTGCCCAATTCCTTGGCCCTGCTTTCGTTGGTCACATAGCGCCGTTCAGGAATACCCAACTTGGTGTTGTCCGCTGGCAGGATGCCTGCCTTGCCAACCTTCTCGGCCCACCAGCGCAGGTGTGCCATGCGATTTTTCAGTGTGCCAACCGACAGGCCTTCGGCTTGCCAGCGCTGCAACAAGGCTTCGACATGCTTGCCCTTGAGCGAGGTGGCTTGCATCTGACGGAAACCCGCTTCGCGCAGTTGGCGGGCGGCCAGATTCAGTGACCGTTGCCGGTCAGCCTGGGTGGCATGGCTGCCGTCGCGGTTGCGCAGGCAGAGCTGGCGCAGGGTAAAGGTCAGGTCATCCATCGCGGTGCTGTTCCATCGGTTTTCGGGGCTGAGAAGCAAACGGTCAGTGTTTTTGCCAACTCGCCAAGGCGAGATCCCCGAAGGGCAAGGGCCAGGTGCTCAGTTCACCTGTGGCCTCGAATGAGGCGTCCGCCTTGCTTCCTGTGGGAAGGCCGGGCGGAAGAGTTGCAAGGGACAACAACACGATGTGCTGGGATAGGTACCTCCAGTGGAGTGGTGGAAACGAGTTGGCAGACCGCGTGAGGCCGGGCGACCCGTGACGAGTGCCTAGAGCGGCGGATGTGTGTTGCGACGATGGCAGGGCGAACCACGCCGAAGATGAGGAAGGCTCTGCCCATGGGTAGGGCGGCACACGGAGCGAGCCTGGGTGTGCCTGGGGTGGTTCCGCCCGGTGAACCGGGGTGGCGCTTGCAGGAACCTGCGCCAGGGGTCCGGTGTTCATACCCACCGGCAGGTCGTTGCTGGGCCAGTGTGCCGGGGCATCGTCATGTGCGCAGCCATCAATGCGATGCTGCGCCAACCCGCATTGCTGCTGCAATTTGCCGGGCCGTCACTGCGGCGGGGAGTGACGGCCCCATCGGTCTCACGTAGCCCCCAGTGGCCCCAGCCTTACAGCAGCGGGCGCGTTTCCTGGGGCTGTTGGCTGCATTCCGCTGTCAGTCATGCACTCGATGATGTGCCCGATGGGCAGCGATGACGTCTTCAGCATGCGCCGGATCTGATCCAGATGCCGTTGCGCCACCTCGCGCGACGCAGGCTTTGCGGCTTGGCTGCTGGACGATGGAGAAGGGGCAGGTGGCGAGCCATGTGGGCTGTTGTTGATGGCGTGCGGGGGCGCCTGCTGCGGAGTGGATTTGCGTGCCGCCCAGAGCTTGAAGACGCCTTCCACGGCCTTCTTGATCAACCCGTAAAGGTAGGCGATGGCGTTGTGCACGCCACCTGATTCGCAGCGCACGTCCCACTCGGCCAGCACCGCCAGGCGTTGCTCCGGCGGCAAGCCCCTGAGACGTGCCGTGAGAACCCGTTGCTGATCCTGTGGCAGTTGCCGGAAGCGGGCTGGCACATCCGGCCCCGACCCCTGCACTTCGGGTGGTGAGCGGTACGTACGTACTTCTTTTAATACTTCTTTTTCTACAGTACGTACTGCTGTCGCAGATGCCGGAACGGGTTTCGGAATGTCGCCGCCGGCTTCGGGCACAAGGGCATCGCGCGGAGTTGAACCACCAGGACTACCCGGATCATGGTCATCGCCACGGTGTTGCAAGCGCCTCATCCGCTCTTGCGTCGTTGCAGGCAGCTTTTCCAACCTGTCCGGATGGCGCATGGCCTCATCGAGAATGGACTGTGCCAGTTGGCGAATCGTCGCACTGGCATGGCCGAGCGCCCGTTCCAGCAGGGGCAGGTAGTCCTCGTCCTCCATGCAGGCGTCGTCGAACGCGAGGGGCTGATTCCGCACCGCGTAGCGGCTGGCCATCGAGAAGCCGGTCATCGGGTTGCGGCGGTACTCGACCAGCGCAATCCACGTGGACAGCCGCAGGCACAGCACGGCCCTGGACACGGTTTCAAGGGCCGCCCGCTTGCTGCCCGGCGCGCTGGGCAGGTATCCACGCAGCGCGTCGTAGCTGAGGACCACGGTGCCGTCGCTGCCGGCCAGCGAGCGAAAAGTCAGCCAGGCGTTACGCTCCAGTGGCGTCAACCGCTCGTCGAGCAACAGGGCTTTGGGGGTGATGATGTCTGAGGTTGGGTGTGACATGGCGAGGCTCCCATCGGTATCGGCCAACTGGCCAAAGGAGCCGTCATCTCACCCCGGCATCACCGCTGCCGCAGCCATCAATCCGAACTGCGCGCCTCCCATTTTTTCGGGCCGAAGCAGGGCGCAACATCCTTGGTGTTCCGAGTCAGGAGGTGGGAAAACGAGCCTCCGCTACAGTCATTGGACGTTGCTGAACGCCGGTGGCCATGTTCACCGTCCTTGATCAGACCGCTTGCTGGCGTGCTGTACCGGCGACGAGAGTGCAGGGAGCGTCCAAGATGGGCCATCCACCGCTACCAAGGGACACACTTGGTACTTGGGTCCAAGAATAGGTCCAAGCGCGTTGAGGGGTTTCCAAAACTCTATTGAAAATCAATGGCATGCAGAGGAAGCGCCGCTTCTGTATCGGCAAGTGATGCGCCAAGCACAATCGCTGGCATCACTCTTCCTCTGTCGGTCGGGCGTAAAACAGATCCGGCCTCGTTCGAGGCCGGATCTGTCGATGACGCATGAAGCGATTTAGAAATCGTAGCGAGCGGTCAGACGGAACGAACGGGGCGTCTGATAGTTCTGATCGTTCAGGTAGTTCGGGCTGATCACATCGCGCGATGCTTCACTGAACTCGTTGTACTCGGTGACGCGGTCGTTGTTGAACAGGTTGAAGACGTCGAGTTTGATGCGCAGTTTGTTATCCGCCCAGTTCGGCATGTACACCGCCGCCAGGTCGAACGTCCAGGTCCACGGTGTGCGGCCTTCGTCGCCACGTTGGCGTAGCACGCGGTCGCCCTGGGCATTGAGGCAATAGAAACTTGAGCCGCTGTAGTTTGTCAGCGTGCCCTGGTCAGGCTGCGGGATGTCGTCCAGCGGGATATAGCCCTGGCAGTTGATCGGGCGCCCCGATTGCAACACCAGGTTTCCACCGAGCTGCCATTCCGGTGTGATGGTGTAGGCACCGAACAGCTTGAGCGTGTGCTGCCGATCGTTCGGTGTCGGCCCGTAGGTGCCATCGGTGAACAAACGGTGGTCGAAGTCCTGGGTCAGGCCTGCGTCTTCCTGCTCCAGCGTTGAATTGACGTAGCCTTCGACGTTGCCGCGTGTTCTGGCGAACGTATACGAGCCCTGGAAGTTGAACTTCTCGCCAGTGCGCTCCCAGAAGAATTCCAGTGCGGTATGCAGGCGGCGATACTCCGGCAAGCCAAGATACGAGGCCGGCAGGGTTGCCAGTTCCAGTTCGCCATCGCCGTTCAAATCGACGTTGATGGTCACATCGCTGCCTGGATTCAGGAAGTAGCAGCTCGGTACCGAGCCGGGATCGAAATCCGGATAGCCGTTGTCTGTCGCCCAGTCGATCCAGGGATTGGTCGTGCAGGTGTCGTCCATACCGGACTTCACTTCGCGGCGGATCATGCGGGCGCCCGCCATCCAGTGTTCGGTCAGCTGCAGCTGGCCACCCAGGATCACTTCGTCCTGGTACATCGGAGAAAGATTGGTGGAAGCCACTGAAGCGGGGTTGGGGGCGACCATTGAGCCATTGGTCTGGGTCTGGCCGATCTGCGCGCCCTGGCCCACCGGTGTCCCGTCGGCCTCGCTCCAGCCATTGACGAAGTACCAGTTGGACACCGTCGATTCGGCGCCGGTGGCGCGGATACTGGAGTTGCTCGCCACCGGGATGTAGTAGCGGCCAGCGGTACCGAACAGTTTCAGGCTGGAATCGCCCAGGACGTCCCAGGAAAAGCCCAGGCGTGGCGCCATCTTGTAATCGGACTCGATCCAGGCAATGCCATCGCCGTTCTTGTTCTCGAACTTCTCCCCGCGCAGACCGAGCACGGCGAGGAAGTTTTCGGTGACCTGCCAATTGTCTTCCAGGTAGAACGCGTTATTGGTGTTCTCGTAGGTGGAGCTGCTGCTCTGGAACACGCGCGAACGCGCATAGAGCGCTCCACGCGGCACCAGTTGACCGTTGACGGTGCGTCCGGGCTGGCCGGCGAATGCGCCGGTGGCCACGGAATTGCCGGGGACCCTGTAGTACGCCCAGTTGATGCCGCCGGCATAGGTCTGCCCGCGGTGGCTGGATTCGTACTCCTCCTGGTCCACACCGAAGCGCAGCCGGTGATCGCCCAATACCCACTCGCCGTCGACGCGGAACGCCTTGCGGATGTCTTCGTCCGGTTCGGCATTGCGGTCGGCAATGGTGGAAATGGTGCCCGGATTGCAGCCGATATACCGATCAACCACGCTGGTGGTCAGGCCGAAACTGTAGGCCCAGGGGCAGTCGCCACCGGCGGGATTGGCCGGCAGACGTGAGTTGATCAGATTGCTCAGATAGCCGTATTGCGCCGACAGGGTGAAATTGTCGGTGAAGTAGCCGGTGTACTTGAGGATGCCGACCTTGCCGCCGTTTTCCATCTCATAGCGTTCGATCGGCGCTTCGTGGCGCCCGACGTTGTAGCGATTCTCGCCGTTGGCATCCAGGTTGTATTCGTATGTGGCGTACTTGGTCTTGGCCTGGTTGTAGATGCCGGTGAATTCGACCAGATTGCTGTCGTTGATGTACCAATCGAGTTTGACCAGACCTTGCGGCGTGGTATCGCGCCGACGTTCGCTGTTGAGCGCTCTGAAGATATCGATTGTTTCGTCGCGGCCTTCGGCCATGACAAAGAAGAACAGCTTGTCCTTGACGATCGGCCCACTGGCATAAGCAGAGTAGATGGTACTGTCGAATTGATTGTCGCTGCGATACTGGTAGAGCGGATCCGCAGCATCGGGATCGCGGTCGCGTACATCTTTCCCTCTTGCCGCACCCCAGTCAGGCGCCCACTCAACGCTGCCGCCGTAGTGCCAGTCGTTGGAACCGGATTTGGTCACGATGCTGACGATGCCGCCCAACGAGCGCCCATACTCGGCGCCATAGCCACCGGTCTTGACCTGCAACTGCCCGATGCCCTGGAACGGCACACTCGCAAACGACAGGAACGTGCGCATGTTCGTCACGTCGAAGCCGTTGATGTAATAGCCATTCTCCGCGACCGACGAGCCTCCGAACGACGCAAGATTACCGTTGCCCAGACCATCGTCACCCAGCCCGCTATCGCCTCTGGTCGCACCAGGTGCGAGCAGGGCGACCGAGGAGACATCGCTGGCCACCGGCAGCGAGATCAGCTGTTCGGCGGTGAATACCGTGGTGGATTCCACAGACGACACGTCGATGGGATTGAGCGCGCCGGTGCCTATCACGTTGACCCTGTCGAGGGTCGTCGCATTGCTTCCGAACACGACCTGCGAGCCGCTACCGACCTTGACCTCGACTTCCCGCGTCACACCGCCGGCGGTCACCACGTACTTGCCCGGCGGCAGCTGGCTGAAGCTGAATCTGCCGTCGGCTGCGGCGGTCACCGAGCGGGTGATGCCGGTCTGCGGGCTCTGGATGGCAACGGTGCCGCCCGGCTGCCCGCTACCGAAGATGGAACCCACCGCACTCTGCGCCTGCACGCCACCTGCCACGCACATGCCCAAGGCAAGGCTCAAGGCACTGCGCGCGACACTTCTGGACAACGAACCACGAACTCCTGGACGCGTCATTCCTCTCTCTCCTGATGAACTACGCTCACAACGACTTCGACTGTGGAACCCAGCTGCCTTGCAGCAACTGAGGGGGAGGTGCGCTTCAAGTCACAGCAAGCTGAATCACTGTCATCTTTCTGAAGGCCGCCTGAAGATTAACCCAGGATTTACGAGCGTGTCATCAGCGGGGAACTTTTGCCTGGGAGCGCTTTTGGGCCGGGTATCGGCAAGCACATCCGTGTAGCGAACGATTGCGCCTGCTGACCCCGCCGTCGGTTCTGTGGCCGAGGCTGTGGTGGCCGGCACCCGGGATTCTTCTGCTGGATCGACTGCCTGAGCGAGCCTGGGGCAGGTGCCACGGGACAGGCGCGGGTACGCGTGATCAGACGCGGGAAGACGCACAGGCGGATCGCACGCGCAAGCGAGCGATCCAGGTGACAACGGCAGTCAAGTGCGATCAGGCATGACGCCGCGCTGGCTGATTGCCAAGGGGCACGGCAGAGCGGTGTGGACGCCCCCAGCAACGAATGGTGTGGGCCGAGGCAGCGCGCTCGGCCCACACCTGCAGCGTCGAAGGCGTGTCCGTCAGGTCGTTGTCACTGCGCGTGCAAGCAACGGCTCAGTGCGTCGAGGGTGTGCTGCCGCTTACATCACACCAGGCAACACGGTCTGCAGGGCAGCGTTTTCGGCATCACAGGCCTGGGATGCCGGTGACCCGGCCCGCGTCGCACGCGCCTTGTCGATCTCGCCGCGTGCTGCAGCCAGATCCTTCTGAAACTCGGTATTGCCATGCAAGGCGGCGACGGTGGCGGCGCCCATGATGCGGCCCTGGAGGACATCGCTCTGCCAGTGCACGTTGCACACCAGGCGGCTGTCGCCGAAGGCGCGGCCGCGTGCCAGCAGCGCATCGCGCCGGGCGGGGGCGATCTCGGCGAGAATCAGACCCCACGTCCAGCCGATGGCGGTGTGACCGGACGGGTAGGAGCCGTTCTTGCGCAGCCCGGGTTCGTCGGCGGGCGTGCACATCGGTTGTGCGTTGCGCATGAACGGGCGCGGGCGTTGGTAGCGTGCCTTGGCGGCGCTGGTGCTGGTACTGGCATCGCGCATGCTGCGTTCGAGCAGGCGCAGCAGGTGCGGTGTGCCGGCCTGGTCGATCTGCACGCCGAGCGCGCAGCTGAAGGCGCCGGCGGCAGCAGGAAAGCGCAGCACCGCATCCTGTGTGGCCAGCTTCCAGCGCGGTGTGTCGCGCAGGGCGAGCATGGCCTTGGCGATGGACTCGTCGTTGGCGAGCGCGGCACTGTCGTCCGCTGGTGGTGGCGGAACCAGCTGCAGGCTGTCGGGGATCTGTTCCCTGTCCAGATAGCCGCGGGCATCGGTGGCAAGCACCGTGCCTGCCGGCGCTGCCGGTTGCCGCGCAGCTGCCAAGCCGCTGCCCAGCACCAACGCGGCGATGGCGACGCCTGCCAGCGTCGGTTGCCGGTGGCGAGCGATACGGTGGGACATGGGCAAATCCTCGACAGAGCACGACCAGAAGAGCGCGCAGATTACGACGGACAGATGACACCTGCATGCCAGCGCAACGCAGCGGCGGCGCGGCAGGCGCATCGCGTGTCGCGGCACTGTCATCTGGCCGTCGTATCGACGCAAGACAGCTGTCGCACGCTTGCCGCCATCTTTTGACTCCTCCCCCACGTCACCCATGCCCAAGACCCATCTACTCAGTGCCGCCGTGCTCACCGCGCTCCTGTTGTCGCCGGTCGTCAGGGCCGCCGGTCCATCTGCCGATGTCGCGGCCGATGCCTCCGCTGCCACGGGAACCGTGCAGCAGCTCGATGCGGTGTCGGTGATCGGGCAGGGCGAGACGCGGCAGGTGCAGCGCATCACCGCGCAGGACATCCCGGTGTTGCCGCCGGGCACCAGCATCCAGAAGCTGCTCAACCGCATGCCGGGCGTGAACGTGCAATCCAACGATGCCTTCGGCGCCAACGAAGAGTCGCAGACGATCAGCCTGCGCGGCTTCAACGGCACGCGCCTGGGCTACACCCTGGACGGCCTGCCGTTAGGCGACAACGCCTATGGCAACTACAACGGCCTCAACATCAGCCGCGCGCTGATTGCAGAGAACTTCGGTGGTGTGGAGCTGGCCTCGGGTATCGGTGCGCTCGGTACCGCGTCCACCAGCAACCTGGGCGGCACCATCCAGTACTACTCGGCCGATCCGTCCAGCGTGTTCGGCGCGCAGGTGGCGCAGACCGTGGGTTCGGATGCCAACCGCCGCACCTTCCTGCGCGTAGACACCGGCGATTACAACGGGTTCTCGGCATATCTGTCCGGCATCAATGCAGAGGCCGACATGTGGGCGCGCCCGGAATCGCCGACCAACACGCGCCAGTTCAACGCCAAGGGTGTGTACCAGTTCGACGGCGGCAAGCTGACCGCCTTCGCCGATACCTCGCGCACCTCGCAGGCGGACTATGCGTACCTGTCCAAGAGCGGCATGGCGCGCGGCCTGGGATGGGACTGGAATCTCTACGCGCCCGACTGGAACCGCGCCCTGGCGGCGGCGTACTGCGCACCGGCCACGCGCAACCCGTCTCGCTGCAGCTTCAGCGGCGGTGTGGACAATATCGACGATGCGTACTACCAGAGCCGCGCCCTGCGCGACGATGATCTGTTCTACGTGGCCGGCGACTTCCAGCCCAACGATGCGATCAGCCTGCACACGCAGGTCTATCACCACGAGAACAAGGGCCAGGGCCATTGGTGGTCGCCGGGCCAGGCGTCCAATCCGGGTACGCCGCAGGCGTTGCCGATCTCCATCCGCAGTACCAATTACTGGATCAACCGCACCGGCGGCATCGCCTCGCTGGGCTGGGAGTTGGGCCCGCACCATCTGGAAGCCGGGCTGTGGTACGAGCGCAACCACCACGATGTGGAGCGCAATTTCTACTGGATCGATGGTCCGGTGAGCGATGACAAGTTCCTTCAGAATCCCAACCGACGTTTGTTCTCGCAGAACTACATCATCACCACGCGCCAGGTCTACGCGCAGGGCAACTTCAGATTCCTCGACGAGCGCCTGAGCCTGGACCTGGGCATCAAGAGCCCGAGCACCGAGATGACCGCGCGCGCCACGCCGGGGCTTGCGGTGGAAGCGCCGGTGGCGACAGGCTCGCTCAAGGCCAGCGAGTCGGTGCTGCCGCAGGTCGGGTTGGGCTTCAAGATCGCCGATGGCCAGGAGGTGTTCGCTTCCTACGCCGAGAACATCGCCGCGTTCCAGGGTGGTGGCGCCGGCGGACCGTTGCTGGTGACCCAGGCCTCGTTCAATGCCAGCGTAGGCGCGCTGGAGCCGGAGAAATCGCGCACCCTGGAAGCCGGTTACCGCTTCGTGGGTGACCGTTTCGAAGCCTCGCTGGTCGGCTACGACGTCACCTTCGACAACCGCCTGCTGTCGCTCAATCCCTGTCCCAGCATCCAGCAAGGAACCAGCCCGGCCTGCACCACGCGCTTCTTCAACGTAGGCTCGGTCAGCAGCCGTGGCGGCGAACTGACGGTGATCTGGAAACCGACCAGCCATCTGCAGTGGTACAACTCGGCGTCGATCAACCGCTCCACCTACGACGACAACTACGTGCAGAACGGCGTGGTGATTCCCACAGCCGGCAAATACACGGTGGACACGCCCAAGCGCATGTTCGCCAGCGAGCTGGCCTTCAATTACGGGCCGTGGAATCTCAACCTGCGCGGCAAGTACACCGGTGAGCGCTTCTACACCTATACCAACGATCAGGGCTTCGGAGGCTACACCGCGTTCGATGCCGGCGCCGGCTACGCGTTCGGGCAGGTCGGCGTGTTGCAGGCGCTCAAGCTTTCGCTCAACGTCACCAATCTGACCGACAAGCGTTACGCCTCCAACCTCACCGCCTTTGCCAACAGCGACCCCAATGGGCGTCAGCTGGCCTTCCACGCCAGTGCGCCGCGGCAGGTGTTCTTGACGCTGGATGCAAGGTTCTGAGGATGGGATTCGGGATTCGCAAAAGCGGGTGCCGCGGTTGCGCGAATCTCGGACCGTCTTTCGACGTAGACGATTTTCACAGCGGGTGATAAGACCTCACACGTGAGTGTCGGGCGGTGCAGATGATGAGCGGTGCGGAGTGTACAGTCGTCATTCGGCACCGCTCATCGGCAAGGCATGGCTTGCGATCACCCGTTGATCTGGTACCTGCTTTCGTGGAGACATGCATGATGCGATTCGATTGTCTTTGGCTGGTGGGCGCGATCATGGTTGGCATGAGCGGCCCGGTGGTGGCCGAAGCACCGCTGGCGAAGACGGTGCAGATCTTTGCGCACCGTGGCGCCAGCGCATTGCGCCCGGAACACACGCTGGCGGCGTACGCCAAGGCCATTGTCGATGGCGCCGATTTCGTCGAGCCGGATCTGGTGTCGACCAAGGACGGCGTGCTGATCGCGCGCCACGAGAACGAAATCGGCGGCACCACGGATGTGGCGAATCACCCGGAGTTTGCCGCACGCAAGACCCGCAAGCGCATCGATGGCCAATCGATGGAAGGCTGGTTTACCGAAGACTTCAGCCTGGCCGAGTTGAAGACCCTGCGTGCGCGCGAGCGGCTGCCGCAACTGCGCGGTACGCGCTGGGATGGGCACTTCCAGATCGTCACCCTCGACGAGATCATCGATTTTGTCGCGGCGCAATCTGCAGCGACCGGACGCAGTATCGGTCTGATTCCGGAGATCAAGCATCCTAGCTATTTCAGGGCGCTCGGCCTGCCGATGGAAGACAAGGTGCTGGCCACCGTGCATGCGCATACCTATACCCGGACCGCGCCGGTGATCATCCAGTCGTTCGAGACCAACAACCTGCGCTATCTGCGCAGCAAGATCGGGCGCAGCAGCAACATCGGTCTGCTGCAGTTGCTGGGTGGCGCGCAGACACCCTTGCCTGATGCAGGTGTGGGCGCCGCGCCGCAGACCTATGGCCAGATGATCACGCCGGAAGGGCTGAAGCAGATTGCCGGCTACGCCGACGCGATCGGGCCGGACACGCGCAGCATCATTCCGCTGGATGCGCAGCAGCGCCTGGCTCGACCGACCACTCTGGTGCGCGATGCGCATGCGGCTGGATTGCAGGTGCAGCCGTACACCTTTCGACCGGAAAATTACTTCCTGGCCGCCGATAACCGTGATGGCGGTGCGCCAACCGAACGCAACGAGGCCGGCGCGCTGGCGGAGTTGCGACGTTATCTGGATACCGGCATCGATGCGTTGTTCGCCGACGACCCCGGCCTGGCGCGGCGCGCATTGAGCGCACCAGCATCGCGTTAGGCAGCACGTGTAGAAGCGCACCCGGGCGCGCTCCTTGTCTCTGGACATGGCCGCCTAACGGCGGTATGTCTTCCAGACTGATCATCGGAGCAGATGCAAAAAGCCCATGTGCTCCTTGAGCCTCGAGCTTGTATCGTGGATCGGCTCTGCATCTACGCAGGGCAGGGCAACACGATCGATCGACTGAGAAAAAGCTCAGGCACCCGGCGGCCGTTCGCGCGGGGGGAAATGCAGTACCACGCTCTGCGAGCCATCGTCCTGGCGTTGCCACAGCACCGGCACCTGCCGCGGCGGAGGCGGCTCCAGCATGGCGTGGTCGGGATGGCTCACTTCCCAGCTGGCGTCCTCGTCTTCGTCTTCCCAGCTGTAGCGCGCCCTGGCCTGTTGCGGATCGCGCAGGCGCAGCAGCAGCGCGGCGATCAGGCCGGCGACCGCACCGCCCAGATGCGATTGCCAGGACACACCGGCCTCGTGCGGCAGGATCGTGATCAGCATGCCGCCGTAGAACAGGAAGGCGATCATGCTGGTGGCGATCGCGGGGCGGTCGCGGCGCAGCAGGCCCAGCACGAACACCAGGAACATCAGCCCGTGGGTGATCCCGCTGGCGCCCAGGTGACGGCTGCCGGGCTCGCCCAGTAGCCACGCGCCCAACCCCGAGCCCAGCCACAGCAACGGCAGCGCCATGGCGGTGGCACGCGGATACACGCTGCCGGCCAGTGTGCCCAGGATCAGCAGCGCCGCCGCGTTGGCGCCCAGGTGCGCGAGCGAGCCATGCAGCAGCGGTGCGGTGAGGATGCCGAGCAGGCCGTCGCCCTGCAGCGGCGCCACCGCCCAGGCGCGCCAGTCGAACATTCCCTGGGCAGTGAACACCGCCACCAGCAGCAGCACGGCCGCCAGGCTGAAGTTGAAGGCACGCAGCACCCGCGAGCGGTCCAGGCGGCTCTGGGTGGCGGGATCGGGGGCGAGCGAATGCGTTGTCATGCACTCACGGATGGCGGCGTGCAGGTTTTTTACAAGCCCAACGAACGTGGGATAAGCAGACCCGGCGACGGGATAATCCAGCCCCGGCGCGGATCTGTGGCGGCTCGGCCTGCGCGTTATCACGGACGATCTGCGGCTTGGCAGCAGGGCTCTTGCCCGCCCACCATCGCGGGACACGCTGCAAGTACGTCCTTGTAAGCTCTTACGCAGCATCCATGCCGCGTAAGGTCCCGCGACGGTGGGCGGGCAAGGACCAGTCGAGATGGTCGGTGTGCATGGTTGCCAGCAGCGGAGGCTGCGCCACGATTTCCGATTCCCCAATCCCGGCTCCTCAGTGCCCGGCCGGCTTTGGCGGGCGCAGCAGGCTCAGTACGATGGTCGCGATCAGGATCGCCACCACCACGCCCAGCGAGACCAGTACCGGGATCTTGTACAGATCGATGATCATCATCTTGATGCCGATGAACACCAGGATCACTGCCAGCCCGTAAGGCAGCAGGTGGAAGCGGTCGGCCATGCCGGCCAGCAGGAAGAACATCGCGCGCAGGCCCAGCACCGCGAACACGTTCGAGGTCAGCACGATGAACGGGTCGGTGGTGATGGCGAAGATCGCCGGGATGCTGTCCACCGCGAAGATCACGTCGATCACCGCGATCAGGATCAACACCACGAACAGCGGCGTGAACCAGCGCTTGCCGTCCTTGATCACGCTGAGCTGGTTGCCGTGGTACTGCGGGCTCAGACGCAGGTGCCCGCGCATCCAGCGCAGCACGGGATTGGCCTCCAGGTCCGGCTCCTTGCCGGCGGAGAACCACATCTTGATGCCGGTGAGCAGCAGGAATGCGCCGAACACGTAGAGCAGCCAGTGGAACTTGGCCAGCAGCATCGAGCCGGCGAAGATCATGATCGCGCGCAGCACGATCGCGCCCAGCACACCGATGATCAACACGCGTTGGCGCTGTTCCTCGGGCACGCCGAAGTAGGTCATCACCATCAGGAACACGAAGATGTTGTCGACCGCCAGCGATTTCTCCACCAGGTAGCCGGTGAGGAACTCCAGCCCGATCCGGTCCGCCGCCACATCGCCCATGCTGCCCTGCAGGTACCACCACAGGCCGGCGTTGAAGGCCAGCGCCAGCAGCACCCAGCCGATGCTCCACCAGGTGGCTTCCTTGAAGGTCACCTTGTGCGCACCGCCATGGCGCATCAGCACCAGATCGACCAGCAGCGCCGCGATCACCACGACCGCGAAGCCACCCCATAACCAGACATTGCCAATGGTTTGCATGAGAAATCCCGAAAATGAAACGACCTGGACCAGCCGCGTGGGCTGAGGTCTTGTGACACGGAAATCGTGGATTCCGGGTGACGGACCTTCGCCTGCGCGGCGAAGGTCTCGCTCGCAACCGGGCGGGCCGGTTGCCGTTGCACCGGAGCGCTGCACATGGCGGGCTCGTAATGACGGCGACAACGCTGGGAGCTACTCCCCTTCTGGGGTCCGATTCTGCGGGCCGGCGTCAGGCACGTCAATCCAGCCGGATACAATGCGCGGATGAATATTCCTGCCCCCGTCGTCCGTCTCAAGAATGCGTGGCGCTCCAGCCACCCGTGGATCTTCCAGAAGCTGGTGGAAAAGCCCGCCGCCAAGCCCAAACCCGGCACCATCGTCGATGTGGTCGGCGTGGACGGGGAGTGGGTCGGCCGCGGCTTCTACAACGGCCATTCGCGCATTGCCGTGCGCATCCTGGAAACCGACCCCTCGGTGCCGGTGGATGCGGGCTGGTTCTCGCGCAAGATCGCCGCGGCGGTGAGCCTGCGCCGCGACTGGCTCAAGCTCGATGGCGTGTCCGACGCCTGGCGCGTGGTGCATAGCGAAGGCGACGGCCTGTCGGGCCTGGTGGTGGACCGCTACGGCGACCTGGTGGTGGTGGAATTCTTCGCCGCCGGCATGTTCCGCCACCGCGAGTGGATCTACGAGGCGCTGCGCGAACAGTTCCCGGGTTGCCGCTTCCACAGCTTCGCCGACGAACACGTGCAGAAGCAGGAAAGCTTCGATTTCCACGGCAATACCACCACCGAAGCGGCGGTGATCACCGAGCACGGCGTCAGGTTCCGCGCCGACCCGGCCGGTGCGCACAAGACCGGCTTCTTCGCCGATCAGCGCGACAATCGCCAGTGGCTGAGCCAGCAGGTGGAAGGCAAGAGCGTGCTGGACCTGTGCTGCAACACCGGCGGCTTTGCGGTGTATGCGGCCGCGCGTGGTGCGGCCGAGGTGCTGGGCGTGGACATCGATGAAGACGTCATCGCCATCGCCAAGGGCAATGCCAAGCTCAACAACGTGCGGCCGAAGTTCGTGCAGGCCGACATCTTCCCGTGGCTGCGCGATGCGGCCAACCGCGGCGAGCAGTACGACGTGGTGATCCTGGATCCGGCCAAGATGACGCGCGACCGCGATCAGGTGATCCCAGCGCTGAAGAAGTATCTGGACATGAACAAGCTGGCGCTGGGCGTGGTCAAGCCGGGCGGCCTGTTCGCCACCTTCTCGTGCACCGGGCTGGTGGCCGAGCAGGAGTTCCTGGACATGCTGCGGCGCGCCTCGTACTTCTCCGGGCGCACCATCCAGATCCTGAAGGTGGCCGGCGCCGGCCCGGATCATCCGTTCATGGCGCACGTGCAGGAATCGCGCTATCTGAAGGCGGTGTTCTGCCGCGTGATGTAGCTGCGCCAGGCAGCAGACGCGGTCTGCCGTATGCAGGCCGCGATGTCGCCTGGCAGCGTCATCGCCGGCGAATACGGATCAATGCAGACATCCATCAGGAGCCGGCAGCCGATGACCTCCAGCGACGAAGACGAACGCAAGGCCCTGCGCCGGCTGCTGCGCGAGATCGAACGGCCGCATGCCAGCCTGCTGGCCAGCAACTGGCCGGTGTTCGGCGTGTGGCTGCTGTTCTCCGGCGCTTTCATGTACCTGTTCCAGACCGGCGACGGCTCGCCGCTGCATCCGCTGCTGCTGGCGCTGGGCTCGACCTGCCTGGGCGTGTTCGGTGCCTGGGTGGTGTTCCGCGCGGTGTGGGCACGGCAGTGGCCGCATGTGCGCGAACACATCGATGTGGACAGCGTGCGCGCGCGGCTGGCCGAACTGGGCGAGCGCTGACGCTGCGCCCCCGATGCGCGGTGCGGCCGGCATACGCCGCGATGATCCAGGCGGTGCCGCGCATGCTGCCGGTCCTGCACCGACGCGCCACGCGTCCGTCATCACCGAGGTCAGCGACCGCAGCCTGCGCCAGGTAGCTGGCGCAACCGCTCCGATACCTGCGCCGACGTGGCCATCCCTGGCGCTCGGGCGCACGTAGGCAGGCAGGCGAAGACCGCCTGCCGTGCCGCCCTCACCAGCCGGCCGGGCGGGCAGTGATCTCCGGCACTGGCTGGCGCAGGTCCGCACCGAATTCGGGATTGCGCATGGTTGCGCCGTCGGCATAGCCGTAGAACACCCCCTGGCTGGGCGTGGTGCCTTCGCGCAGTTCCAGATCCCCGCGCACCTGGGTGGTGCCGGCCACGTTGACCGCGCCGAAGGCGCCCGGGCCCATGAACACGGTGTTGGCCTGCGCACTGGCGCCGATAGTGGCGCCGGGGTGCCAGACGGTGAGCCCGCCCAGGACCGCATTGCCCTGCACGGTGCCGCCCATCACCGTGGCATGCCCGTCGATACGGGCATTGCCCAGCACATTGCCGGCCAACACGCGTGCGTACGGGCCCACATAGGCGGTGGAGGCGACATTGGCGGTATTGGCGACCCAGCCGCCGCCATTGGCGTGGCGGCGTCCCACCGGGGTCGGGGTGGGCGCGTTGGGCTGGCTGCCGGCTGGCGCGGCGTTGGTCAGCGTGACGCTCCATGGGTAGCGGTAGATGGCGTAGTAGGACTGATCCCACTTGATCTTCTGCATGCTGCCGGGCGCGCCCATCACCATCAGGTACACCGCGCGGTCGCCGCTGTTCAACGCCACGGTGAGCGTGGCCCTGGCGCCACGCTGCAGTGCGCTGTAGCGCGCCTTGCCGGCACTGTCGATGGTCACCACGCCCCAGCGCCAGTCCGAATCCGGCAGCGGAATGCTCGGCGGGTCGGTGGCCAGGCCGGGCAGGGTGGTGACGGCCGGCGCGCTCTGTACCTGGCCTTCGAAGGCGACCTTGAGGCTGCTGGCGCCGCTGGCGGGAATCAGCTGCACCAGGTTGTAGCCCCAGCGCTGCGGCGCCCACTCGAACGGCACCCGGTAGCGATTGGCCTGCCCGGCCACCGGATCGAGCACGGTCATGCGCAGCGCGCGGTCGCGGTTGTCCCAGTCCTGCGGGCGCTGCGGATTGAACGCCAGATTGCTGCCATAGCGCGCGCGGTACAGCGCGCCCTGGTCGCTGCCGTCGGGGTTGGTGTAGTCCCAGTTGACGTTGCGCATGGCCCAGTCGCCGAACACATCGTTCATCTGCGACTGGCTCCAGCCCATGTTGGTCTTGATCACCGAGAACGGATCGGCGGTGCGCTGGCCGGCCTCGCCCGGCTTGGGCGCCTTGGCCCACAGGTCGTTGATGATGGCGTAGCCAAAACGGTTCTTCAGGTATTCCATGAACTGCCAGTTGCAGTAGCGATCGCGGGTGGAACCCAGATACAGGTGCGGGTAATTCACCAACATGCTCGAGCAATGCACATCGCTGGAATGGAACTCCGGCAGTTGGTGGGTCATCCAGTTGGCGTGCGATTCCCAGATCCAGCCGCTGTACTCGGAATCGAGCATGCCCTGGGTCTGGCCCTGCAGGGCGTGGGTGAGTTCGTGCGCCAGCCCCCAGTGGTCGCGCAGGCCGCCCGGTGCCATCCACATGCCCATGCCGCCGCTGCCGGTCACGCCGCCACTCAGGCCGAAGCCTGGATCCAGATGCAGGCTGGCCTTGTACTTGGTGGCGCTGTTGCAGGAGGGCTCAGGGAATTGCAGACGGTTGATGAAGGTGTCCCAGACCATTTCCAGATGCTCGCCGGCAGCGCGCACATCGGCGCTGGCCACGCCGTCGCCATTCCAGCGGAAGGCGAAGTGCGCGGTTTCGTAGCGCACCGGTGGCATGCCGGCTTCGTTGCTGCGGGCAACCCAGTTGCCTGCCGTGCAGGCCGCGCTGGCGGTGGACGCGGCGCCCAGGCCGGCGGCGATCAGGGCAAGACGCAACAGGCGCCGGGGCAGCGCGCGCGATGGGGTGGACATGGGTGGTTCTCGCGGAAAAGGTGAGGTGCACAGGCTTGCAACGCCTGCCGAACGCGCGACGCTGTTGAGCTCGTGAGGGGAACGCCGATCGCGGGATGCGGCGGCCGCGCAAGTGTGCGCAGCGGCGAACGCGGTGCAATTGATCTGTATATGTATTTTTCAGAACTGCAACGAACTAGCCGCTCGCGATGTGGCGCGGGTGGAACTTGTGCGCCTGGCACGCGAGGCCGGCAGGTGTCGGGCGCTCACCACCTCGAGTCGCACCGTCCAAGCTCCACCGCTCCGGTCCTATGCAGATCACGCCGCCGGCGCGGCGGCGGCGATGCACGGGCGACGGTCCGTTGGGCGCGGTCCGATGCCAGTGGCCGAACCGCCATCCGGTTGGGACATTGCACGAGAAGTGGCGGCCGTCGGCCTTCGATCGCCAACGCTCTGCCGAAGATGTCGGGGGAAAGCGCCAACTAGAATGCCTCCATCCCCGTTGCGGTGCGGGCGCTGCGGCGCCTCGCGTCCGGCGCCGACCGACTGCTGGAGCGTGCGATGACCCAAGCCACCCGGCCTTTGCCGCCTCCCGACAGCCTGGACCCCACCTACCGCAGGATCCTGTGGCGGCTGATCCCGTTCCTGTTCGTGTGTTGCCTGTTCGATCACCTGGACCGGGTCGACGTCGAACCGGTGATTCCCCATGGTCTGCACTGAAGCGAGTTCCGCCTTGAACGTCGTCATCGCACCCGATTCCTACAAGGAAAGCCTGTCTGCGCTGGAGGTGGCCACCCAGATCGAGGCGGGCTTCCGCGCGGTGTTCCCCGACTGGCGCTACACCAAGGTGCCGGTCGCCGATGGCGGCGAGGGCACGGTTGAGGCGCTGGTCACGGCCACCGGTGGCCGGGTGCTGGACTGCACCGTCGGCGGACCCCTGGGCACGCCGGTGCCGGCGTTCTTCGGGTTGACCGGCGACGGCCGGACGGCGGTGATCGAAATGGCCGCCGCCAGTGGCCTGGCGCTGGTGCCGCCGGCCGATCGCGACCCGCTGCACACCAGCACCGCCGGCGTGGGCGCGTTGATCCTGGCCGCGCTGGATGCCGGTGCGCGGCGTTTCATCATCGGCATCGGCGGCAGCGCCACCAACGACGGCGGTGCCGGCATGGCGCAGGCGCTGGGCGCGCGCCTGCTGGATGCGCGCGGCGAGCCGATCGGCCCGGGTGGCGGCGGTCTGGCGGCACTGGCGCGGATCGAGGCCGATGGGCTGGACGTGCGCCTGCAGGACTGCCAGTTCGAGGTGGCCTGCGACGTGGACAACCCGCTGATCGGCCCGGCCGGCGCCTCGGCGGTGTTCGGACCGCAGAAAGGCGCCACCCCGACCATGATGCGGCAGCTCGATGCCAACCTGCGGCACTATGCCGATCTGCTGGAGCGCACTCTCGGTCTGCGCCTGCACGACCTGCCCGGCGGGGGCGCGGCCGGTGGCCTGGGCGCTGGCCTGGTGGCGTTCCTGGGTGCGCAGTTGCGGCCCGGCGTGGAGATCGTGATGCAGGCGCTCGGGCTGGAGGCGCTCATCGCCAATGCCGACCTGGTGATCACCGGCGAAGGCCGCCTGGACAGCCAGAGCCTGCACGGCAAGACCCCGTTGGGGGTGGCACAGCTCGCGCGGCGGCATGCCAGGCCGGTGATCGCCATCGCCGGTTGCCTGGGCGATGGCGCCGGGCGGCTGCACGCGCACGGCATCGATGCGATGTTCGCCACCGTGCATGGCGCCTGTACGCTGGAGCAGGCCCTGGCCGAGGCGGCCGGCAACGTGCGCATCGCCGCCCGCAATGCGGCCTCCGCGTTGCAGGTGGGCATGCGGCTTGTAGCGCCCTCATCCGTTTCCGGGGGCACCCAGGCAAGCGGCCACGCCGGCCTGCGCCTGCCAATAGCGGCGGACTGAGCCAGCTCGGCTAGACTGCGCCGATGACTTTCGCCGAGCCAGCTTTCCATTGAACCCGCTCGACGCCGCGTCGTCCGTTCTCCCCGGCGAAGCCGAGCGCCTGGCCCGCCTGGCGTTGTTGCAGGTGCTCGATACCGAGTCCGAACCGTTCTTCGATGCGCTGGCCGCCGCCGCGCAGGCCATTGCCGGCACGCCCATCGCGCTGGTGTCGCTGGTGGACGAACATCGGCAATGGTGGAAGGCCAACATCGGCTTGCCGGGCGTGTCCGAAACCCCGCGCGAACTGGCCTTCTGCGCCCATGCCATCCAGGACGATGCGGTGATGGAGGTGCCCGACGCGCCGGCCGATCCGCGTTTCCATGACAACGCGCTGGTCACCGACGCGCCCGGCATCCGTTACTACGCCGGCGCACCGATCGTGCTGCCGGACGGCCTGCGCATGGGTACGGTGTGCGTGATCGACCAGCGCCCACGCCAGCTGCAGCCGGCCCAGCTGGAGGCCCTGCAGCAACTGGCCAGGCTGGCCGCCCAAGGGCTGGAACAGCGCCGGATGATGCTCGAGCGCGCCGACACCAATACCCGGCTTCAACAACGGCTGCGCGAGAGCGAGGCCTTCCTGGAGCGTACCGGGCGGGTGGCCGGTGTGGGCGGCTGGGAGGTGGATGTGGGCACCGGCACGCTGACCTGGTCGGACGAAACCTGCCGGATGCACGACCTGCCGCCGGGCTATCAGCCCACCCTCGCCGAAGCCATCGCGTTCTATCCGCTGGAAGCGCGTGCGGTGATCACCGAGGCGGTGGACACCTGCGTCAACGAAGGCATTCCCTGGGACCTGGAACTGCCGTTGATCAGCAGCACCGGTCGCCACCTGTGGGTGCACAGCACCGGCGCAGTGGAACATGTGGATGGCCGCATGCGCCTGATCGGCGCGATTCAGGACGTCACCGACCGCCACCGTGCAGTGGATGCGCTGGCCGCCAGCGAGCGCAAGTTCCGCAAGATGTTCCAGTACAGCCTGGGCCTGATCTGCACGCACGACATGGATGGCCGGCTGGTCAGCGTGAACCCGGCGGCGGCACGCTCGCTGGGCCGCAGCGTGGAGGAGATGGAGGGCAGCTCGCTGTTCGAGCTGATTCGCCCGGAGCGGCATGACGGCCTGCGCGGCTACCTCTCGCGCATGGTGCTCGATGGCCAGGATTCGGGCGTGATCGAACTGGTCGCGCGCGATGGCAGCCTGCGCCACTGGAAATACCACAACGTGCTGGACGTGGAGGCCGATGCCACCATGGTGCTGGCGCATGCTCAGGACATCACCAGCCAGCATCAGCAGGAGAAACAGCTGCTGGAATGGTCGTTCACCGACCCGCTGACCAATTGCTTCAACCGCCGCTTCCTGGATGACCTGGACAAGCGCGATGCCAGCGTGCGCTGGGGCTGCGTGGTGGTGGATCTGGACAAGTTCAAACTGGTCAACGACACCTACGGCCACCAGCGTGGCGATGAAGTGCTGGTGCAGATGGCCTGGTTCCTCAACCACCCGCTGCGTCGCCAGGACCATCTGGTGCGGCTGGGCGGCGACGAATTTCTGGTGCTGCTGCATGAGGCCAGCGAGCCGCAGCTGGAGGAGCTGGTAGCCACCTACATGGCGGCCAGCGACGAGGCGCCGATCCTGTTCACCCTGGGCACCGCCTTGCGCCAGCCGGGCGAGGCACTGACCGCGGTGGTCGACCGGGCCGACCATTCGCTGTACGCGATCCGGCGCGCGCGGCGCGGTACCGGCATCAACGACCACCGCTGACGTTCGGTAACCCGCGGGGCATCCCCCGGCCCTGCGCGCGGGCGAAAGCGCCAGCGACGCCGGTCATCCGGACACGGCGAGGGCAGCACCAGCCTCAACCTCAACCCTTCGAAGGCAGGCACTGACTAGCGCGGGCGCCAGTGTCTTCGAGTACCGCTGGCCCCCCCAACGACCAGGCCCTTCCGTGGGCGATGCGCCGGCGGGATGTCATCGCATGCTGCGGGCGCACGCGTGGCATGCTGATCCACGCGCCTGGCAGCGCGTCAGCCTGCGTCATTCCACCTGCGGCCTCGGTCGCTCTCTCCTCCGAGGTGTCCTGCATGCTCTGTGTTGTTGCCCCCCATCGCTCACCGTTGCGTCTTTCATCATTGCCGCTATGGCGCCGCGCCGCGGCCAGCCTGTGTCTGCTTGGCATGGCGATCGCGCCACCGCTGGCCGCGCAGGACCCGGCGCAGGTCAACACCTTCATCGGCAGCAAGGACGAGGGCAATACCTTCCCCGGCGCCTCGGCACCGTTCGGCCTGATCCAGGTCAGCCCGATCGGCACGCACTATGCCGGCTGGCGCTACGACGATCCCAGCATCCGCGGCTTCGGCCATTCGTTCCTGTCCGGCGCCGGCTGCTGGGAGCAGGGTGGGCAGGTCTCGGTGTTGCCGGTGACCGGCCGCATCGGTCCTGGCGGCGACTTCGACACCGGTGATGCCAAGGCCTTCGACCAGAAACGCTACGCCGCGCGTTACACGCATGACGGCGAAGTGGGGCAGGCCGGCTACTACAAGGTGCGGCTCACCGACTACGGCGGCATCGATGCCGAAGCCAGCGCGCTCACCCGCGCCGCCGCCGAGCGTTACACCTTCGCGCCGGGCGCTGACACCGGCCATGTGCTGGTCAACGTGGCCCAGGCCAACGATCGCCATGTGGTGATCGGCAGCCAGGTGCAGGTGATCGGCGACCGCGTCGTGGAAGGCAAGCTGGTGACGCAGAGTTTCTGCGGCGGCCACGAATACACCACCTGGTTTCGATTGGAATTCGATCGCCCGTTCACCGCGCATGGCATCTGGGGCGAAGACGGCGGCGTGCCGGGCGCGCGCCACGGCATGGGTGGCGAACTCAAACCCAATGGCGCCTGGCTCAGCTTTCCGCTGGGCAAGGACAAGCGCGCGCGCGCGGTCACCGTGGTCAGCGCCATCTCGCACGTGGATGCCGAAGGCGCCCGCACCAACCTGCGTGCCGATGGCATGCTCGGCGGCAAACTGCTGGGCCTGGAGCAGATACGCCAGCGCGCGCAGCAGGTCTGGCGCCGCGAGCTAGCCAGCCTGCAGCTGGAAGGCGCCAGCAACGACGACCGCCGCGTGGCCTATACCGCGCTCTACCACGCCCTGCTGCAGCCGCTCACCGGCAGCGATGCCGATGGCCGCTATCGCGGCTACGACGACGCCATCCACCGCGCCGATGGCTGGACCTATTACGAATACTTTTCGCTGTGGGACACCTATCGCTCGCAGAATCAGCTGCTGGCGCTGCTGCGCCCGCAACGTGCACGCGATATCGGCCGCTCGTTGCTGGCGATCCATCAGCAGGGCGGTTGGCTGCCGCGCTGGGGCTACGCCAGCTTCGACACCAACATCATGACCGGCGATCCGGTCACCCCGTTCCTGGTCGATCTGTGGCGTTTCGGCGCGCTGCAGGGCAATGAAGCCGAAGCGTACGCGGCACTACGCCAGAACGCCTTCGGGCAACCGCCGATCAATTCACGCCATGCCGGGCGTTCGGGCAATGCCAGCTACCTGGCCAATGGCTTCGTGCAGTACGACCGTGCGTTTCCCTCCAAGGGCATGGACGTGGACCCGCACCACGGCGGCTCGGCCACGCTGGAATATGCCCTGGCCGACTGCGCGCTCGCGCAGATGGCGCAGGCGCTCGGCCATAGCGAGGACAGCGCGCAGTTGCGTGCGCGCGGCGGCAACTGGCACCGCGTCTGGGACGCGGACGTGCGCGATGCCGATACCGGCTTCGCCGGCTTCCCGCGTCCGCGGCTGGAAGACGGCAGTTGGTACGCGCCGTCCAATGACCGCTACAGCCCACGCTCGCAGCACGGCTTCCACGAAGGCACCGCCTGGCAATACCAGTGGCTGGTGCAGCAGGACATCCCCGGCATGCTGCAGGCCATGCACGGGCGCGAACAGGCGGGCAAGCGGCTGGACGCCTTCTTCGCCTACGACGAGCTGTTGAAGGACCCGCTCGACGGCGCGCGCTCGCACTGGGTGGTCGGCCCGTACAGCTATTACAACCAGTACCGCTACAACCCCAACAACGAACCGGATCTGCACGCACCGTGGATGTACACGCTGATCGGGCAACCGTGGAAGACCGCCGCCGTGGTCCGTGCCGCGCAGCAGCTGTTCACCAACGCGCCCAACGGCGTCACCGGCAACGACGATCTCGGCACCATGTCGGCCTGGTATCTGTTCAGCGCGCTGGGACTGTATCCGGCGGTGCCGGGCAGTGGCGAGTTCCTGTTGCACGCGCCACGCTTCGAACGCGCCACGCTGGACCTGGGCAACGGCAAGCGCCTGCGCATCGACGCCCCCGGCGCCGATGGGCGCGCGCTGCAATACGTGGAGGGCGTCCGTTGGAACGGCAAGCAGCAGCCGCAGGTATTCCTGGACTGGGCGCAACTGCAGCAGGGCGGCACGTTGTCGTTTGCGCTCACCAGGCAGGCGCCGACCCAAGGTTGGGGCACGCAGGCGGACGCGTTACCAACCTCGTTCTGCGCCACACCTGCAGCAGCGCAGTGAGCGCAAGCGCTATGAGGCTACGCACGGACCCTCATCCGCCCCTGCGGGGCACCTTCTCCCGCAGGGAGAAGGACGCTCAGCTCGCCCCATTCAACCGGCTATTCCGCCGCCCATACGCCAGGTACACCACCACGCCCAGCGCATTCCACAGCAGGAACCAGCCCTGCGTTCTGCTCGGCAGGCTCCAGAACAGATACAGGCAGCCGCCGATCGCCACCGGTCCTACCACCCAGGCCAGCGGCGTGCGGAAAGCGCGCACGCGTGTCGGCTCGCGCACGCGCAACACCAGCAGGCAGGCCGCCACTGCGGTGAACGCCGCCAGCGTGCCGGCATTGGCCAGCGCGGCGATCTCGTCCAGCCGTGCCACGCCTGCCAACGCCGCCACCAGCACCGCGGTGAACAGCGTGATCGCTACCGGCGTACCGGTACGCGCATTGACCCTGGACAAGCCGCGCGGCAGCAAGCCATCACGCGACATCACGAAGAAGATGCGGCTCTGTCCGTACAGGAACGCCAGCAGCACGGTCGGCAGCGCGATGATCGCCACCGCACCGATCACCAACGCCGCCTTGCCCTGGCCGAGTTCGCGCAGGATCAGCGCCAACGGCTCGGGGCTCTTGCCGAACACGGTGAAGCTCATCGCGCCGACCGCGGCCAGCGCCACCAGCACGTAGATCAGCGTGCAGCCGACCATCGAACCGACGATGCCGATCGACAGGTCGCGCCCGGGGTTCTTGGTTTCCTCGGCCGCGGTGGAAATCGCATCGAAGCCATAGAAGGCGAAGAAGATGATCGCCGCCGCCGCCATCACCCCGCGCTCCACGCCGTCGGGGCCCATCGTCTTGGAAAAGCCGTATGGCATGAACGGTTGCAGGTTGGCGCTGTTGAACGCCGGCAGCGCGATGGCCACGAACACCGCCAATGCCACGATCTTCAGCACCACCAGGACCGCGTTGAGCGTGGCGCTTTCCTTGGTGCCGGCCATCAACAGGCCGGCCACCAGGAAGGTGATCACCACCGCTGGCAGGTTCACGATGCCGCCGGCATGCGGCCCGGCAATCAAGGCCTGCGGTAGCTCCACCCCCAGCCACTGCAGGAAGCCGACGAAATAGCCCGACCAGCCCACCGCCACCGTGCTGACCACCAGGGAGTACTCCAGCACCAGGCTCCAACCCACCACCCAGGCGATGCTCTCGCCCAGCGCGGTATAGCTGTAGGTGTAGGCGCTGCCGGCAGCCGGCATCATCGTGGCCATTTCCGCATACGCCAGCGCCGCGCAGGCGCAGACGATGCCGGCGGCCACGAACGACAGCAGCACGGCCGGGCCCGCTTTGTCGGCACCCACGCCAATCAGGGTGTAGATGCCGGTGCCGACGATGGCGCCGATGCCCAGCGCGATCAGATGCGGCCAACTCAGGCTGCGGACCAGTTGCCGACCGGCCTCATGCACGGTGACCTGGTCGATGGATTTGCGTCGTAGCCAAGACGACATGTGGACCTCGGAGTACCAAAAAGAATCCCCGAGTGTCGCCGAACGCGGCGCAGCAAAGCTATCGGCCCAGGCGCTTACGGCAGGGCAGGCAGCGCGCCGCGCACCTCTCGCCTGACGCGACCGGCGCGACCCACGCGCCGGTGCTCAGCCGATCGACGGGCGGTGCGGCGGTCGCGCACGGCGGTACAGCAACTGCACCGCGAATGCCCCGGCCAGGCCCACCACCCCCGCTGCGAAGTGGCTCCAGTCCAGCAAACGCGGCGCCGCCCCGTCGAGGTCGTGGCCCCAGAGGTTGAACCACAGCAGCACGCCGGCAGTGACCACCATGCCCAGCCAGAACCACAGGCGCGTCGCGCCGATGGCATAGATCAGGAACGGCAGTCCCGCACCGATCAAGAAATGCACCGGGAAAAAATACGCTGTGCCGTAGGGCCGCATCAGGGACCAGACGATCGCCGCGAACGTCCCCAGAAAAACGAACAGGCCCAGGGCCAGCAGACGGGTTTGATTCTTTGCGGTGGTCATCGACACGCCTGACGGGAACAGAGCCTCACCCTACCGATGCGCAAGTCATGTGCAGGTCAATGCGCACCCAGGCGTCATGTCACCCGATGCGCCGCGCCGTGGCGAAGCGAAACGCAGTCCGCGGCGCCACCCCACCGCCAACCCTCGTGCCGGCGGCAAGCGCCCGGCCGTTGCAGCGATCGCCTGACAGCGTCGGCGGCAGGGTTGTCAGCGCAGCGCAATGGAGGGTGATGGCGACGATGGCCGCGTGACGACGGTTCGCGTCCATCGATCCGCCGCCTTCGGCATGGCGAGCCGTGTGCCGGCAACGGCTGCCGTGCAGGGTGGGCGCTCGACCCCCTGCAGCGCAAGGCGTCACCACCTGTCGCTTGCGCAGCAGACGGTACGCAGCGCGCCGGCTTCCCCACTCTGCACGCCTGGACCTGGCCAGGTTGGCTATCCTCGCCGATCGACTTGCCGCGACAGGAGCGCCCTACCGCATGCCGTCCGTCCACCTTCCGGCCACCGGGCCATGATGCCGACACCGCGCGCGTTGCCGCTCGTGATCGCCCTGCTGCCGGCCATGGCCTGGGCCGATCCGGCGTTCGACCGCTGCCTGGCCGGACTGCAGACCCAGGCCGCCGCCAAGGGCGTGGATGCCGCAAGTTTCCAGCGGTTCACCGCCGGCCTGGCGCCTGATCCCAGCGTGCTGCCGCTGCTGGACGCGCAACCGGAGTTCACCACGCCCATCTGGGACTATCTCGCCAGCCTGGTCGACAGCCAGCGGGTGAGCGATGGCCAGGCCATGCTGGTCACCCACCGCCAGCTGCTGACCCGCCTGTCCGAGCAGACCGGCGTGGACCCGGCCACCATCGTGGCGGTGTGGGGCGTGGAGAGCGATTACGGCCGCGTCACCGGCAAGCGTCCGCTGCTGGTGTCGCTGGCCACGCTGTCGTGCGCAGGCCGCCGCCAGCCGTTCTTCCGCGGTGAGTTCCTCGCCTTGCTCGGCCTGCTGCAGCAAGGCGATCTGTCCCCCGATGGCCTCACCGGTTCCTGGGCCGGTGCGTTCGGGCAGACCCAGTTCATGCCCTCGACCTACGCACGCATCGCGGTCGATGGCGACGGCGACGGCCGCCGCGATCTGGTCGCCAGCATCCCGGATGCGTTGGCCTCCACCGCCAACTACCTGGTCAAGGCGGGCTGGGAGCGCGCCCGCCCCTGGGGCACGGAGGTGCGGCTGCCGCCCGGTTTCGACGCGAGCAAGGCCGGGCGCACCCGCCGGCAACCCGTGCAAGCCTGGCAGGCCGCCGGGCTGCTCGGCACCGACGGCAGGCCGCTGGCCCTGGCCGGACTGCCGGCCGAGACGCCCGCCGCGCTGCTGCTGCCAGCCGGCGCCAGCGGTCCGGCGTTCCTGGTGTTCCGCAACTACGACGCGATCTACGCCTACAACGCCGCCGAAAGTTACGCGCTGTCCATCGCCCTGCTCGCCGATCGCCTGCGTGGCGGCCCCGGCCTGGGTGCGGCCTGGCCCACCGACGACCCCGGCCTGGGCCGGCCCGAACGGCGCGAACTGCAGCAATTGCTGCTTGCCCGCGGCCACCAGATCGGCGAGGCCGACGGCATGGTCGGCAGCGCCACCCGTCGCGCCATCCAGGTCGAACAGACCCGCCTGGCTCTACAGCCGGCCGACGGCCGTCCCGGCCAGCGCATCCTCACCGCCCTGCGCGCTGCCCCGCCGCTCACCGGCATGGCGGCCGTGCGCGGCACCGCGTTCAAACTGCCGGCCGCCTATCCCGCCTTCGTCCACTCTCCCATCGTTCATAAGGCATCCCCCATGTCCGACACCACTGGCCTGAGCACAGGCGACTTCCACGGTTTCCCGTCGCTGCTGATCGACACGCCGTTCTCCACCGCCGCCATCAGTCTGTTCGGTGGCCAGCTGCTCTCCTTCGTGCCCAAGGGCGGGCAGGACGTGATGTGGCTGTCACCGCTCGCCAAGCAGCCACCCACCCCGATCCGCGGCGGCGCCCCGGTGTGCTGGCCGTATTTCGGCCGCCAGGATCAGACCGGCGAGGTTCCCGCGCATGGCTTCGTGCGCACCGTACCGTGGCAACTGACCGAGAGCCGCCGCGAAGACGACGGTACCGTGGTGCTGACGCTGACCCCGCCCAGCTTCGACGACCTGGCCCTGCGGCTGCGCATGACCTTGCGGATCGGTCGCACCCTCGAACAGCGCCTGATCACCGAGAACACCAGTCCCGCGCCGGTGCGCTTCACCCAGGCGCTGCACAATTATTTCCGTGTCGGCGATGCGCTGAAGGTCAGCGTGCAGGGTCTGGACGGCCTGGACTACCTGGACAAGTACGAGAACTACGCCACCGCGCATCGCCAGCAAGGCGACTGGAGCCTGCGCGACCCGCGCGATCCCGGTCGCAGCGACCGCATCTACGTCGACGCCGGCGGCCGCTACACGCTCACCGACCCGGTGCTCGGCCGTCGCATCGTCATCGCCACCGAAGGCAGCCGCTCGCTGGTGGCCTGGAATCCGGGCGAAGAGGCCGGCAAGCAGATGGCCGATGTGGGCGAGGGCTGGCGCGATTACGTCTGCCTGGAAGCGGCCAACGCCGGTCCGGACGTGATCGACCTGGCCCCCGGCGCCACCCACACCCTGGGTCAGACCATCAGCGTCGAGTGACCGGCTATCCGGCAGTCTGACCCGTCTCCCGCCGACAGGCAGACCCACCGACAGGCAGGTGCGCCCCTCTCCCACCCGCGGGAGCAGGTGTCCGATGCCTCCTTCTCCCGCCCGCGAGCAGGTGTCCGATACCTCCTTCTCCCGCCCGCGGGAGCAGGCGTCCGATACCTCCTTCTCCCGCCCGCGGGAGCAGGCGTCCAATACCTCCTTCTCCCGCCTGCGGGAGAAGGTGCCCGAAGGGCGGATGAGGGCCCGCACCCAGGCAGCCGTATTCGATCCGCAGCTACACTGCCGGCTTCATTCACCCGGGCCGCGCGATGTCCCTCCCAGCCGATTCCGCTTCTGCCCCGGGTCGCCGCCGTGCCGCGTTGATCTTCATCTTCATCACCGTACTGATCGACGTGCTGTCCTTCGGCGTGATCATCCCGGTCCTGCCGGATCTGGTACGCCACTTCACCGGTGGCGACTACGCAGTGGCTGCGGGCTGGATCGGCTGGTTCGGCTTTCTGTTCGCCGCCATCCAGTTCGTCTGCTCGCCGCTGCAGGGCGCGCTCTCGGACCGTTTCGGCCGCCGCCCGGTGATCCTGCTGTCGTGCCTGGGGCTGGGTCTGGATTTCATCCTGATGGCTATCGCCCACAGCCTGCCGATGCTGCTGCTGGCGCGGGTGATCTCCGGCATCTGCTCGGCCAGTTTCTCCACCGCCAACGCCTACATCGCCGACGTGACGCCGGCCGACAAGCGCGCCGGCGCCTTCGGCATGCTCGGTGCCGCGTTCGGTATCGGATTCGTCGCCGGCCCGCTGATCGGCGGCTGGTTGGGCGGCATCGGCCTGCGCTGGCCGTTCTGGTTCGCTGCCGGGCTGTCCCTGCTGAATGTCCTGTACGGCTTCTTCGTGCTGCCCGAATCGCTCCCCGCCGACCGCCGCAGCGTGCGGCTGGACTGGTCGCACGCCAACCCCCTGGGCGCGCTCAGATTGCTGCGCCGGTATCCGCAGGTATTCGGCCTGGCCTCGGTGGTGTTCCTGGCCAATCTGGCGCATTACGTCTACCCCAGCATTTTCGTGCTGTTCGCCGGTTATCAGTATCAGTGGGGACCGCGCGAAGTGAGCTGGGTACTGGCCGGGGTGGGCGTGTGCAGCATCATCGTCAACGCCTTGCTGGTCGGCCGGCTGGTCCGCTGGCTGGGCGAACGCCATGCCCTGCTGCTGGGCCTGGGCTGCGGTGTGGTCGGCTTTGTCATCTACGGATGTGCCGACAGCGGCGGCATGTTCCTGATCGGGGTGCCGATCAGCGCGTTGTGGGCGATCGCCGCGCCTGCGGCGCAGGCGCTGATCACCCGTGAGGTTGGCGCCGATGCGCAAGGCCGCGTGCAGGGCGCGCTGACCAGCCTGATCAGCCTGGCCGGGATTGCAGGGCCCCTGCTGTTCGCCAATGTGTTCGCCTGGTTCATCGGTCAGCGGGCGCCTGTGCATCTGCCCGGTGCGCCCTGGCTGCTGGCCGGCATGCTGCTGGCTGCCGGGTGGGCAATGGCATGGGCGCGGGCAGGGCGCGCCAGTGGGCTGGTCCATGACGGGCGTGAGTGATGGCAACGCATTCATTCAGCGCTTGCGTCCGCTTTTTCCGATTTGCCTCCGCCTGCTAGGCTGGTGCCTTCCGTGCCCCGGCACCGTCTCGACTTCCCAATGCGTTCCGACACCCTGGCCGCCCCATCATCGGCCGCGCGCGCGTTGCGCCATGCCACCCAGGACACGCATCGCCTGGTCGAAGCGGTGCCGCTGATGCAGGCGCTCGGGCAGGGGCAGATCGATCGCGATGGCTATGCCACGGTTCTGCGCCGCCACCATGCCTTGCTGGCCGGGTTCGAAGACCGCATGGGCGATTGGTTGAGCACCCTGGTCGGCAGCGGCTGGCATTACCGCCGCCGGGTGCCGGCGCTGCGCGCGGATCTGCGCATGCTCGCGCAGGCGCCGGACGCGCCGCTTCCGCCCCCAGCCGGCAGCGACGAAGCCGCGCGCTGGGGCATGCTGTATGTGATCGAAGGATCGCAGCTGGGCGGCCGGGTGATCGCGCGCAGCCTGCGCCGTCATCGGCCTGCACTAGCCGATGCCTTGCAGTACTTCGAACTGGCCGACGAAGACCCGGCCGGCTGGCGCCGTTTCCAGGCCGTGCTCGATCACTGCCTGGACTCCCCGCGCGCGCGCGATGCCGCCATCGCCGGCGCGCAGGCCATGTTCGCTCACTTCCACACCTGCCTTGCAGCGGAGCCGCACGCGTGACCCAGACCATCGAACCCCTGGATATGGATGTATGCGCGCGTGAGCCGATCCACATCCCCGGGCTGATCCAGCCCTACGGCGTGTTGCTGGTGATCGAACCGGCCGACGGGCGCATCGTGCAGGCCAGCCGCACCGCCGCCGACCTGCTCGGCGTGCCGATGGATGCGCTGCTTGGCATGTCCTACACCCAGGTCCTGGAGATACCCGACGCGCAGCCGTTTGCCGTGGACGAGCAGGCGCAGCACCTGCTGCACGTCGAGGCACGCTTTCCTGCGCGCGCCACGCCGCCCGACCACGCCTGGGTGGCCGCCTGGCATCTGTACCCGGAGCAATGGCTGCTCGAAATCGAGCCGCGCGATGCGCGCCTGATGGATGTCACCCTGCGCGAAGCGTTGCCCCTGCTACGCAGCATCGAGCGCGATCCCGGCATCGCCGAAGCCGCTGTGCGCGCCGCCAAGGGCTTGCGCAGCATGATCGGCTTCGACCGGGTGATGGTGTACCGCTTCGACGAGGAGTGGAACGGCGACGTCATCGCCGAAGCCCGTCAGCCCGAGCTGGAGGCCTACCTGGGCCTGCATTATCCGGCCACCGACATCCCGGCGCAGGCGCGCGCGCTGTACCTGCGCAATCGCGTCCGCCAGATCGCCGATGTCGGCTATCGCGCATCCCCGATCGAACCCACCCTGCATCCGCGTCTGGGCACGCCGGTGGATCTGAGCGATGTCAGCCTGCGCAGCGTCTCGCCAGTGCATCTGGAGTACCTGGCCAACATGGGGGTCAGCGCCACGCTGGTCTCCTCGATCGTCGTCAACGATGCGTTGTGGGGGCTGATCTCCTGCCATCACTACAGCCCGCATTTCACCAGCCATGCCATGCGCGACGCCACCGACGCGGTCACCCGCTCGCTGGCCGGACGTATTGGCGCGTTGCAGGCGGTGGCACGCGCGCGCCTGGAATCGGTGCTGCTCACCATCCGTGAAAAGCTGATCACCGATTTCAACGATGCCGAGCACATGACCGTCGAGATGCTGGCCGACATGGCGCCGGATCTGATGGATGTGGTCGATGCCGACGGCGTGGCGATCTTCCACGGCAGCGACATCAGCCGCCACGGCAGTGCCCCGGACGTCGATGCGCTGCGCCGCATCCGCGATCACATCGAATCCAAGCATCACGATGCCCTGCGCGAGGATGCGGTGGGCGCCCTGCATGTGGATGTGATCGGCGATGTGTTCCCTGAGCTCGCCGACCTGGCGCCGCTGGCAGCAGGCTTCATCTTCGTGCCGCTGATGCCGCAATCGCGCAGCGCCTTGCTGTGGACCCGCCGCGAGCAGGTGCAGCAGATCAAGTGGGCCGGCAACCCGCAGCTGGCCAAGCTGCCGGACATCCCCAACTCGCGGTTGTCGCCGCGCAAGAGCTTCGACCTGTGGCAGCAGACCGTGCGCGGCCGCGCGCGTCCCTGGTCGCCGCTGCACCTGGAGTCGGCGCGCAGCCTGCGGGTGTTGATCGAACTGATGGAGCGCAAGCGCTTCCAGCAGGACTTCACCCTGCTCGAAGCCTCGTTGTCGCGTCTGCGCGACGGTGTGGCCATCATCGAACGCGGCGTTCAGAGCGATGTGCACCGGCTGATGTTCGTCAACCCGGCGTTCGCCGAACTGAGCCAGACCGAGGTCGCCGAGCTGATCGGCTGCGACATCCTCGCGCTCCTGGCCGACGATGCCGCCAGGGCCAGGGTCGAACTGCTCGAGGAGGCGTTGCGGCTGGGGCGCGCCGCCTACGTCACCTTGCCACTGCGCACCCACGACGGACCGCCGGTGTATCGGCAGTTCCACCTCGAACCGCTGCCCAGTCCCAGTGGCGTCACCGCGCACTGGCTGCTGCAATTGCGCGACCCCGAGTGACCGGCGGCAGCTGTCTGCCGCTGCGGGTCAGCAGCCCTACTGCGGCATACGCTGCCTGAGCGCCAGCAAGGTGAGCGTGCCGGCGATCAGGCCCCAGAATGCTGCGCCGATCCCGCCCAGGGTCAGCCCCGACGCAGTGACCAGAAAAGTGATCAACGCCGCTTCGCGTTCGCCGTCCTCGCGCAGCGCCGCCGCCAGGCTGTTGCCGATCGTGCCCAGCAGTGCGATCCCGGCAATGGCCATCACCAGTTCGCGCGGAAACGCCGCCAACACAGCCGCCACCGTCGCCCCGAACAGGCCGATCACCACATAGAACGCGCCCGCGCTCACGGCGGCGACATAGCGCCGCGCCGGATCCTCATGCGCCTCGCGGCCCATGCAGATCGCCGCAGTGATCGCGGCCAGGTTCAATGCATAACCGCCGAACGGCGCCAGCAGCGTATTGGCGACCCCGATCCAGCCGATCGTCGGCGACATCGGCACCGTGTAGCCGCAGGCACGGATCACTGCCACGCCGGGCACGTTCTGCGACGCCATGGTGACCACGAACAATGGCAGCGCCAGCCCGAACAGCGCCTGCCACGACAGCGCCGGCGTCACCCACACCGGACGCGCCAGTTCCAGCTGTAGCGTTTCCCAGTGCATCAGCCCACGGCTCGCAGCGATCGCAACGCCAACCAGCAAGGTGGCAATGACCGCATAGCGTGCAAACCATCGGCGTCCCGCCAGATAGGTCGCCAACATCGCCAATGCCAGCAGCACCTGGCTCTGCATGGCCACGAACAGGTCCAGCCCGAAGCGCAGCAGCACACCGGCCAGCATGCCCGACGCCAGCGAGATCGGAATCCTGCGGATCGTCCGTTCGAACAGACCGCTGAAACCGGCCAGCATGCCCAGCACCGCCGCCACCACGAACGCGCCGATCGCCTCGGGCAACGGCACCCCGGCCGCACTGCCGATCAGCATCGCCGCGCCGGGCGTGGACCACGCCGTCACCACCGGTACCCGATAGCGCAGCGACAGCCCGATACAGGTCACGCCCATACCGATTCCGAGCGCCCACATCCATGAGGCGATCTGCGCCCGATCCGCGCCGAGATGCCTGGCCGCCTCGAACACGATGACGGCAGAGCTGGCAAAACCGACCAGCACGGTGACGAACCCCGCGGCAATCGCAGACAGGGACAGATCGCGCAACAGGCTGCGGGATGACGGCATCGAATGACTCCCTCTTCGGCCCCGCATTCTCGCCGAGCCGTTCTGCAGGCGGTACTGCTGCAGCGGCCCTGTTGCGTGGCGTCACGAGGTTCGCAACGACGCGCCCGCGCACTGGCACTTTCTCAGGCGTCTGTGGGGCGGCCCTAATCACGGGGTATGCCGCGGCGGACGCATGTTTGCGCGGGGCGGCTGCGCGGAACGAACAAGACTCCGCGCAGCGGACATGGACACATCTGCTGTGCACGACGCAACGTGATCAGCGCGCATCATTGCTGCGATGTCATGACGATGTAAAAAATGCTTGCACTTCTGCGCAGGCTCGATAAACTGCGCGGCCTCGCTCAGGACGGCGGCGCTTCTCGAAGCATCGCAACAACGAACGAGGGGTTTCGAAGACATCACAAGGTGTTGACGAAACGCAAAAGCCGGCTATGATGGGCGGCTCGCAACACGGAAAGACGCTACGGCGGATTGAGGTGATGCGGCGGCAACTTCCTCTTCACGAGGGGTTGACGAGGATGAAAAGCCTGCTAATATGGCCGGCTCGCTTCGCAGAAAACCTTCGGGTCGACACGAAGCAGCGTCAACCACCTCGAAATGAGGTGTTGACGGCAAGAAAAAGTCCGCTATAATGGGCGGCTCGCTTCGACGGAAACGACGAAGCTGAC
>NZ_JAJGQH010000022.1 GCF_020783655.1 Xanthomonas melonis
GCGGCCGTGTAGGCCTGCCCGGCGGTGCCGGCCGGCAGGGTGGAGGCCGGCAGCACCAGGTTCGGCCCGGCCACCGTCAGCGCATAGGCCTGCGCCCCGGTGAAGCCGTTCGCGTCGGTGGCTTCCACGGTGAAGTTGAAGGTGCCTTCCACCGTTGCCGTGCCGGACAAGCTGCCGGTGCCGGCCAGGGTCAGGCCGGCCGGCAGCACGCCGCCGCTGAGCGCATAGGTGTACGGCGCCGTGCCGCCGCTGGCGCTCAGTGCCTGGCTGTAGGCGGTGCCGCGCGTGGCGCCGGGCACGGTGGTCGGCGCGATCACGACCTGCGGGGCGGCGATGCTCAGCGAATAGCTGCGCGATGCCTGCGCGGCCGGGCTGGGCGTGCTGTCGGACACGGTGAGCGTGAAGTTGAAGGTCCCCGCCACCGTCGGCGTGCCGCTCAGCCCGCCGCTGGCCGGATCCAGCGTGACGCCCGCAGGCAGCGCGCCCGCGCTCAGCGCATAGCTGTACGGCGCCGTGCCGCCGCTGGCCGGCGTGATCGCGGCCGTGTAGGCCTGCCCGGCGGTGCCGGCCGGCAGGGTGGAGGCCGGCAGCACCAGGTTCGGCCCGGCCACCGTCAGCGCATAGGCCTGGGTCCCGGTGAAGCCGTTCGCGTCGGTGGCTTCCACGGTGAAGTTGAAGGTGCCTTCCACCGTTGCCGTGCCGGACAAGTTGCCGGTGCTGGCCAGGGTCAGGCCAGCCGGCAGCACGCCGCCGCTGAGCGCATAGGTGTACGGCGCCGTGCCGCCGCTGGCGCTCAGTGCCTGGCTGTAGGCGGTGCCGCGCGTGGCGCCGGGCACGGTGGTCGGCGCGATCACGACCTGCGGGGCGGCGATGCTCAGCGAATAGCTGCGCGTGGCCTGCGACGGTGTGCCGCCGGTGCTGTCGGTCGCGGTGACGCTGAAATTGAAGGTGCCCACAATGGTCGGCGTGCCGTTCAGCGCACCCGTGCTGGCCGAGAACGTCATCCCTGCCGGCAGCGCGCCGGCGGTGATCGCGTAGGTGTAGGGCGCAATGCCGCCGGTGGCCGGATTGATCGCGCTGGCATAGGCCTGGCCTGCGGTGCCGGCCGGCAGGGCGGTCGCCGGCAGGGTCACGGTCGGCCCGGCCACCGTCAAGGTGTAGGCACGGCTGCCGGAGGTCGGCGTGCCACTGTCGGTCGCGGTCACGGTGAAGTTGAAGGCGCCACTGGCGGTCGGCGTCCCCGACAGCACGCCGGTGCTGCTCAGGGTCAGCCCTGCCGGCAACGCACCAGCGGTGATCGCGAAGCTGTACGGGGCGGTGCCGCCACTGGCGAGCAGGTTCTGGCTATACGCCGTGCCAGCGGTGGCTGCCGGCAGCGAGGCGGGCGCGACCGTGACCATCGCGTCGTCGTTGAGGATGGTCGCCGTGCCGGTGGCACGGGCGATGGTTGCGCCGCTGGCACCGGACAACCCCAGCGAGAAGGTCTCGTCCGGTTCCACCGTGGTGTCGCCGTTGACGGTGACCGTGACGTTTTGCGCGGTGACTCCGGGAGCGAAAGTCAGCGTACCGGAACCGGCGACGTAGTCGCTGCCGGCGCTGGCGCTGCCGTCGGCAGTGGCGTAGTTGACCGTGACCGTCTGGCCGCTGGCGGCGCTGAGGCTGACCGCGAAGGTCGCCGTGGTGGTTCCGCTATTGCCTTCGGCCACGCTGATGTCGCCGACCGACAGCGCCGGCACCGCATCGTCGTTGACGATGGTGCCCAGGCCCTGCGCATCGGCCACGTTGGCGCCGCTGACATTGCTGACATTGACGAAATAGGTTTCGTCCGGCTCGTTGAGCGTGTCGCCGTTGATCAGCACGGTGAAGGTCGCGCTGCTGCTGCCAGGGGAGATGAGCAACCCGCTCTGGCTGGAGGCCACGTAATCCACCCCCGCGCTGGCGGTGCCGTTGGCAGTGGCGATATCGAAGCTAACCCCACCGGCCGGCGCCGGGCTGCTCAGCGAAACGGTGAAGGTCGCGTTGGTGGTGCCGGCGTTGCCCTCGTTCACCGACACATCGTCGATGCTCAACGCAGGCAGGTCGTCGTTGAGGATGGTGCCGATGGCGCTGGCCGGCGAGCCGATGCTGTAGCCGCTGCCTGCGGCGAGCGTCAGCACCACGGTTTCGTCGGGCTCGGCCGTGCTGTCGGCGGTTGGATTGATCGTGATCGTGCCGCTGGTCTGCCCGGCCGGAATCACCAGCGGCGAGCTGACCGCCGCGTAGTCGGTGCCCGAGGTCGCGGTGCCGCCCACGCTGAAACCGATCGACACGGGCGATACGGGTGCCTGGCTCAGGTTGACGGTATAGACCAGATTGGTGGCGCCATCTTCGCTGACGCTGGCCGGAGACACGCCTATGCTGGCGACCGGGAAATCGTCGTTGACGATGGTGGCGGTGGCATTGCCGGGGTTGCCCGGTGAATAACCGGTACCGGAAGCGACGGTGAAGGTCACCGTTTCGTCCGGCTCCACCGTGGTATCGGCGACCGGCGTGACGCTGAAGCTGGCGGAGGTGGCGTTGGCCGGCACCACGATGCTGCTCATCGCACCGGTGTAGTCGGTGCCGCTGGTAGCGGTGCCGCTGCGGGTCAGGTTCACCGTGGTGGCCGAGCTGTTGGTCTGGCTCAGCGTCACCGTGTAGACGAACGACGCGCCGCTGTCCTCGTTGCGGCTGGCCGGGGTGACCGCGATGCTGGCGGTGCGCGAGGGATTGATGGTGATGTTGAAGGTGACGAGGTTTTCATCCTCATCGTTCAACTGGAACGTGTCCGATGTGGCGGAGTTCCCGTTGTGCGTATAGGTCACCGTCTGCCCGCTTGGTGACTGCGGATTGACGACCCGGGTGCCGTTGGCGGGTTCGATCGTGCCATTGCCTTCGCCCATGCCGATGTCGGCAGGTCCATCGCAGTTGCTGACATCGAACGTGTGCGACCCGCCTTGATTGATGGTTGCCGTGAGGGGACTCGGGCAATAGACCGAGGTCCCCTGCTGAGCCATGGCTTGGCCGGACAGCAGGACCGCCCATGCGAACATCACCAGCGTCAACACCCACCGCAGCGATGCAGCGCCGTGCGTTCTACGCGTCCAGGACTTTTTCACGTTCAACCCCTTGAGAGCGCCACCCCGGCGCTGGCACGTTCCTCGTGCCTGAAGGCAATGCCGCCATGGAGAACACCCCTGGCATCGCGAGCGCATTGAAACAGGAACTGACTGCAAGTTAAAGAACAAAAAATTAATACTTCATTCCAGTTCTGATGCAGCGCGGCTTGCCGCATGCAGGCTGGGCAGGTATGTGTACGAATGTCCCCGACACACGGTCGGTGGGTTACCTACGCAGGGAGATCTGGATGAGCGAGTTCTTCATTGGTCAGGTCATGCTGACCGGTTTCGCCTTCGCCCCGAAGTATTTCGCGCAGTGCAACGGACAGCTGCTTCCGATCAATCAGAACCAGGCATTGTTCAGTCTGCTCAGCACCCGCTATGGGGGGGACGGCAGGACCAACTTTGCCCTGCCGGACCTGCGTGGGCGCACGCCGATGGGCTACGGGCCCTCGGCCGACCCGGCATGGCAGCCGCCGGCAATGCCCATCGGTCAAGCCGCCGGCGCTGAGACGGTGACGTTGGTAACCGATAACCTGCCCCCGCATACCCATCTGATGGAGTGCAGCAGCGCCAACGGCGACAACCGTCTGCCCACCGGCCGCCTGTTCGCCAACAACGTTGCCACCACCGGAACCGCGCACGCGCTGTATGCCGCGCCCGGCGCGGTGGTGCCGCTGGCGCAGTCCACCGTCGCCGACAGCGGTGGCAGCCAGGCGCATCCGAACCTGCAGCCGTACACCGCGATCAATTTCTGCATCGCGCTGTCCGGCATCTTCCCCTCGCGCAGCTAGGCGCATCCGCATCCAGGCGTGCAACGCGCAGCGATGCGCGATGGCGCCTCATCGACCAGGAAGAATCTCATGGGCACTCCCTTCATCGGCGAAATCCGCATGTTCGGCTTCGGCCGCACGCCCGACGGCTGGCAGGCCTGCGACGGCACGCTGCTGCAGATCGCCGAGTACGAGCCGCTGTACGTGTTGTTGGGCACCGCCTACGGCGGCAACGGCACCAGCACCTTCGCGGTGCCGGATCTGCGCGGCCGCCTGCCGGTCCACCAAGGACAGGGACCAGGACTCAGCAACTATGTGCTCGCCCAGCGTGCCGGCACCGAAACGGTGACGTTGACCGAGCTGCAGATGCCGGCGCACACACATACCGCACAGGCCACGACCGCGCCGGCCACAGCCGCCGCGCCCACCGGCCTGCTGCCGGCCGCCGTCAACGGCGGCTTGTTCTACACAAGCGATCTCACCGGCGCCAGTACCTTGGCGATGTCCGCGCAGAGCACATCCTTCGCCGGTGGCAGCCAACCGCATGACAATCTCATGCCGACACTGACGGTGCAGTACTGCATCGCCACCACCGGCATTTTCCCGCAACAGGCATGATCTTCTGCGCCGCGCCGACTTGGCGACGGCATGCATCCGCTCCAGCGAAGGAACCCGCTCATGACCGAACCCTATATCGGCGAAATCCAGCTGTTCGGCTTCGACTACAACCCGTATGGCTGGGCACTGTGCAATGGCGCCGTCCTGCCGATCACGCAGAACACCACGCTGTATTCGCTGCTCGGCATCGCCTACGGTGGCAATGGCTCCAGCACGTTCCAGTTACCGAACTTCACCGCGCGCGCCGGCTGCCAGCAGGGTCCGGGCCCAGGTCTGACCCAGCATGCGCTGGGCAGCAACTTCGGCTCCGCCGATGTCAGCCTGTTGAGCACGCAAATCCCGATGCACCAGCACACGATCAACGCCGCCTCGCAATCCGATGCGACGAAGAGAACGGGGACGCCTGCAAGCGGTGTCGCCTTGTCGACATTGAGCGTGAACACCGAACGTCCGTTCCTGGCGGTCGCGCCCAGCAGTCAGTTTTCGCCAACCATGCTGCAGCCCACCGGCACCGGCCTGGCGCACGAGAACCGGCAACCCTACCTGGCGATGAATTTCTGCATCGCGCTGCAGGGCAACTACCCGGTGTTCAACTAGCAATGCCAATGCCCGGGCGCGTGACGCAGGCCAGAACTCAGTCGCCGCTCTGTGCAAACGCACCGGCCGCAGCGGATCTCAAGCTGCGGCCGGAGCAGGCCGACGATCTGGCCTGGTTACAGGATCTGTACGCCAGCACCCGCAGCGACGAGCTGGCACCGGTGCCGTGGCCAGAGGCGACCAAGCGCGCCTTCCTGCAGCAGCAGTTCGCCCTGCAGCACGCGCATTACCGGCAGCACTTTGCCGGTGCCGATTTTTCGATCGTGCAGATGGGGGACCTGCGCATCGGCCGCCTGTACCTGCACCGCCCTGCCACGCATCACACGCTGGTGGATATCAGCCTGCTGCCGCAGTGGCGTGGCCAGGGCATCGGCTCGCAACTGATCGGCCATGCGCAGGCGATGGCGCGCGATGCCGGATGCGTGCTGTCGTTGCACGTGCTGCACGCCAACCCGGCCGCGCAGCGCCTGTATGCCCGCCATGGTTTCGTCGCCGGGCCCAGCAACCAGACCCATCTGCAGATGCACTGGCATCCGCACGATCACCGGCTGGATTGAACATGTTCGGTCGACGGCACTTCAGTTGAAGACGGCCTGATACAGAAACCCGTCGCGCTCACGCGCCACCGGGACCAGGAAGATGCCGATCTCGCCCAGCCGCGCGTGACGCATCTGGTAGGTCTGCTGCGGGAACAGGAAGGCCGACCCGTTGCGGAACAGCAACGAGAACGGCGCACGCTGCGAAGTGCGCGTGGCCTGCAAGGGCCGCGCCTCCACCAGCACGAACGGCACCTCGCCGTCGTTCAATGCAGCGGCAAAGGTCTCGTTGACGCTGCCGGCGAAATGTTCAAGCGTCAACAACTCCATGGAGCACTCCTGCAGCGACGAGGTAGCGTGAATCCTCGCGTCTTGTCGCTGGTCCGACAAGATGTCGGCACCGGCAACGCGACGCATTCGACAGATCGGCACGGACCAGCGAGCGACACGCGACAGCTCACGCGCACCGACATCCATGCGCGCCACCGACCCAAGGCGCCGCACGGACACGCGATGCTCCCTACTGCAGCGTACGTTGCGCGCGTGGCCGGGGTTTGCTGCGTTGCAGGACACGCTGTTACGCAGATCGCGTCATCGATGCCCACATCGTGGGTGCGGCGAATGCGACAATACTGCACGCGGCGGTTCGGTTATGTTCAGCCGTGTGACCGCTACTCTATCGCGTTGGAATTCTGTTAAAGGCCTCGATGACGGCGTCCGCCTCCCCTGTCGTGCAATTGTCCGATGTCCGTATCGATCGCGGCGGGCGTGCGATCCTGCGCGACGTTTCGCTGCAGGTGCCGCGCGGCAGCATCACCGCCGTCCTCGGGCCATCGGGCAGCGGCAAGTCCACACTGCTGGCCGCGTTGACCGGCGAACTACGCCCGGTGGCGGGTACCGTCACCTTGTTCGGCGATGCCATCCCACACGGGAGTCGCGCGCTGCTGGAGATGCGCCGCAATGTCGGCGTGCTGTTGCAGGGCAATGGCTTGCTGACCGACCTCAGCGTGGCCGAGAACGTCGCCCTGCCCCTGCGCACCCACACCCGCCTGCCACGTCCGGTGATTGACCGCCTGGTGCAGATGAAGCTGCATGCAGTGGGTTTGCTGGCCGCAGCCGATGCATGGCCGCGCGAACTGTCCGGCGGCATGGCCCGACGCGTGGCGCTGGCGCGTGCGCTGGCGCTGGATCCACCGCTGATGATCTACGACGAGCCGCTGACCGGGCTGGACCCGATCGCCTCGGGCGTGATCATGAGCCTGATCCAACGCCTCAACGACAGCCTGGGCCTGACCAGCATCATCGTCAGCCACCATGTGCACGAGACGCTGCCGATCTGCGATCAGGCGGTGGTGATCGCCAACGGCGGGATCGTGTTCGCCGGCACGCCGGCGCAGCTGCAGGACAGTGGCGACCCGCTGGTGCGGCAATTCCTGCACGGACAGCCGGACGGCCCGATCGCCTTCGACGCCGCGCCGCGGCGCGCACGGAGCGCTGCCTGATGGCCTTCGTCGAATCGATCCGCAGCCTCGGCCGCGCCGGCCTGTTCTCGCTGACGGTGTTGCGCGGCTCGCTGCCCAGCGGCGACTTCCTGGGCGAACTGGTGCGCGAGATCTACAAGGTCGGCGCGCGCTCGCTGCCGATCATCGCGGTGGGTGGCGCCTTCGTCGGCCTGGTGCTGACCCTGCAGGGCTACCGCACGCTCACCACCTATGGTGCCTCCGACGCGTTGTCCACCCTGCTGGGGCTGTCGCTGTATCGCGAACTGGCGCCGGTGCTGACCGCCTTGTTGTTCATCGGCCGCGCCGGCAGCTCGATTGCCGCCGAGCTCGGCCTGATGCGCGCCACCGACCAGATCAAGGCGCTGGAGCTGATGGCCATCGACCCGGTGGCCAAGGCGGTGGCGCCGCGCTTCTGGGCGGCGGTGCTGACGGTGCCGCTGCTGACCGGGGTGTTCTGTTCGCTGGCCATCACCGGCGGCTATTTCGAAGCCGTGCACGTGCTGGGCATCGACAACGGCACGTTCTGGTCGGGGCTGAGCAACAGCGTCGATTTCTGGGACGACTTCGGCGTGGCGATGCTCAAGTCGGCAATCTTCGGGGGCACCGCCGCGCTGGTGGCCGCCTATGTGGGGTTCCATGCCGAGCCGACCATCGAGGGCACCTCGATCGCCACCACCCGCGCGGTGGTGAATGCCTCGCTGCTGGTGCTGATGTTCAACTTCGTCCTTTCTGCAATGTTGTTTAGGTGAGATAGCCCATGGCCATGCGTGGACCACGACTCGAATTCGCTGTCGGCGCCTTTTTGCTGCTGACCCTGGCCTCGCTGCTGGTGCTGGCGGTGGCCTCGACCAACCAGCGCTGGGGCTTCGGCTCCAGCCAGTACACCCTGATCGCGCGCTTCAGCCAGATCGGCCAGCTGCGCGCGCAGGCGCCGGTGAAGATCGGTGGCGTGACCATCGGCAAGGTGTCCGACATCAGCCTGGATCCGACCAAGTTCGATTCGGTGGTGACCCTGTCGCTGGACACCAAGTACAAGGACCTGCCTGCCGACACCTCGGCCGGGATCTTCACCAGCGGCCTGCTGGGCGAGAGTTATATCGGATTGCAGCCGGGCGGCGATCCGGAAACGCTCAAGCCGGGCGAAGAAATCGGCTTCACCCAGCCGGCGGTGGATCTGCTGCAGCTGGTCGGCAAGTACATGTTCAGTGGCGGCGGTGATAAATCCGCTGCAGACGGCCAGGCCGCCCCGCCTGCCCAGCCCGCTTCTCCCTCTACGGAACCGCACCAATGAAGACCACCCTGCTCTCCGCCGTCCTGGCCTCGACCCTGCTGGTGTGCGCACCGGCCACCGTGCTGGCGCAGCCGGCCGCCGCCAGCGCACCTGCGCAAGGCGCGGCCACCAAGACCGTCATCGACAGCAGCACCCGCATCCTGGGCACGCTGGAACAGCGCCGCGCCGAATTCCGCAGCAACCCGGCGGCGCTGCGCCAGTACATCGACGGCGAACTGAACAAGGCCTTCGACCGCGATTACGCCGCGCGTCTGGTGCTGGGCGTGCATGGCCGCGGCGCTTCCGATGCCGACATCAAGCTGTTCGCCGACGCGATGGCCGACAACCTGATGCAGCGTTATGGCACCGCCCTGCTCAATTTCGAAGGCAAGCCGACCTTCCGCGCCAAGTCCGAGAGCGCGCTGCCGGGCAACCGTGGCGTCAAGGTGTCCACCGACCTGCTGCGTGCCGGCAACGACCCGACCCCGGTCGACTACCTGATGCGCAATGTCGGCGGCCAGTGGAAGATCTTCGACGTGATGATCGAAGGCATCTCCTACGTGCAGACCTTCAAGGGCCAGTTCGATGGCCCGCTGCGCGAGAAGGGCATCGCCAAGGTCGCCGCAGACCTGCGCAGCGGCAGCCTGCAGGTCGGTGCGGCACCGGCCAATGGCAAGTAACGGCGCCATACAACGCAGCGGCGACGCGCTGGTGCTCACCGGCGTGCTCGACCGCGCAGCGGTGACGGCGATATGGCCGCAGGCGCTGGCGCAGCTGGACGGCATTCGCACGCTGGACCTGTCGGGTGTACAACGCCTGGACAGCGCCGGCGTGGCGATGCTGGCCGAACTGGCTGCGCGTGCGCGCGGCACCGACGCGGTGGCGGTGGTGGGCGGGACGTCCGCACTGGACGACCTGCGCGCCGCCTATCGCCTGTCTCCCACTCTCGATTTCCAGGCCTGAGCGCCACCCCATGACCCAGTTCCGTTCCGTTCCCTTACTGGCCTGCCTGCTGCTGGGCGCCTGCGCCAGCCACGCGCCGAAGTCCACGCCCCCGGCGGCCGATGCCGCGCCTGCCGCGAGCAGCCAGGCGCCTGCCCGCGACGATGCCGGCGTGATCGCGCAACCGGCCGCCGCCGGCTTCGCTGCGCCCGACACCTTGCCGGCCACGGTCAGCGCCTCCCCTGCCGACCAGCAGGCCGGCACCGATGCCGGTGCGACATCGACGACCACGGGCGCGCCTACCGCTGCCGAAGACGACTTTGCCGCGCTGTACGGCACGAGCACCGCACAGGCCGGAACCAGCGGCGCGACCGCGCAACCGGGTGCGGCACCGGCCTACGACCCATGGGAGCGCTACAACCGCGGCATGCACCGCTTCAACATGGCGGTGGACCGTGGCGTGGCGCGTCCGCTGGCGACCGCCTACACCAAGGTGGTACCCGGTCCGGCACGCCTGGGCGTGACCAATTTCTTCGACAACCTCGGCACGCCGCTGACCATGATCAACCAGCTGCTGCAGGGCCACCCGGTCTATGCGGTGCAGTCGCTGGGACGCTTCGTGATGAACACCACCCTGGGTGTGGGTGGCCTGTTCGATCCGGCCACGGCCGCCGGCATTCCGCGTCGTAGCGAGGACTTCGGTCAGACCCTGGGCGCCTGGGGCTGGCGCAATTCACGCTACTTCGAACTGCCGCTGTTCGGGCCGCGTACCGTGCGCGACACCCTGGGCCTGGGCGGCGATATCCCGCTGTCGTGGATCCGTCATCTCGACGACAGCGGCGCACGCTTCGCCCTGCAGGGCCTGCAGCTGGTGGATACCCGCTCGCAGCTGATGTCGCTGGACTCGCTGCGCGACCAGGCGCCGGACGAATACGCACTGACCCGCGACGCGTGGATGCAGCGGCGCAACTACCAGATCACCCGCGATCTGCGCAGCCATCGCGAACAGAACAACGAGCTGCCGGAATACCTGCGCGACGACAAGGACAATACCGTGCCGGGTAACGCGATGCCGATCCCGAGCTGGGTGCGTTAAGCGGTCGGGTTTGCGTGTCTGACTGAAGATAGGAAGAGAAAGCCCGGGATCGCTCCCGGGCTTTTTTGTTGCTGCTCTCTTACGAGCCTACTGGCCCGTGGTAGCGGCCAGTGCGGCTGAACTAGCGTCCTGCCGGCAATTACGCGGCGGCGTACGCCGCCAGAATCGCCTGCTGTAGCTGCGGCTGCAGCTTTGCATAGTCGTCAGCACGGTCCTGGAACTTGTCCGCGAGTGCGGTGGACAGATCAAATCCGTCCGCCACCGCGGCGATCACCAATAGCGTGCAGATCGCAAACTCACGCGCATGGCCCGGCACAAGGGTGTGGGCGCCCAACTCGACGACCTCATATGGGTACCACTCCTCGCCCTGCTCGAACCTGCCACCGCGCGCGATCACGGATGCAAGCGCCTGTGAGTGCCGCTCTGCATCATGGCCGTAATCGCGCTGCGCAACGAAGCGCACTTCGCCAGGCGTCAGCGACTGCAGCAGTGACGCCAACATTGGCACTGACTCCGCCACTGACTACACAGCCAGCGCCGCATCCACTGCGCTACGCAGGCGTGCATCGTCGGCAGGGACGTCCGGGGCGAAGCGCGCGATGACCTGGCCGTCGCGGCCGATCAGGAACTTTTCGAAGTTCCACAACACGCCGGGCGCGGGGTTGGGTGCGATGCCGTAGCCGGCGAGCTTGTCGCGCATCGGGCCGTCGCCGGTGGCCTGCGGGCGGGCGCTGGTCAGCGCTTGATACAGCGGATGCGTGTCGGCGCCGGTGACGGCGATCTTGGAGAACATCGGGAAGGTGACGTCATAGGTCAGCTGGCAGAACTGCGCGATCTCCGCGTCGCTGCCGGGCTCCTGGCCGTTGAAGTCGTTGGCCGGAAACGCCAGCACTTCCAGGCCCTGCGCCTGTTTATCGCGATACAGCGCTTCCAGACCTTCGTATTGCGGGGTCAGGCCGCACTTGGAAGCGACGTTGACCACCAGCAGCACCTTGCCGCGGTAGTCGGCCAGGGTGGCGCGGGCGCCATCGATGCGGGTCACGGGAATGTCATGGATGCTCTGGCTCATCGGTGCGCCCTGACTGGACATGGCGCCAGAGCATAAACCGCCCTGCGCGCCGGAGCGATGCAGCACGCGCCTGCCAGCCGATCAATCGATGCACAACGCCGCCTGACCCTTGCCGCCGACCACTTCCTGACGGCAGCCGAAGCGATCGCTATCGCGCTGACAGGTGCCGGTGGTGGCCGCGCCGGCAGGCACGATGCTGGTGGCCAGGCAGTCGCCGCCGCACTCGGCATTGTCGTTGCAGGTCTTGCCGGCATCGGCATAAGGCACGACGCAACGCGTCAGCTGCATGCGCCCCACCGGGCGCAGCTGGCCACCCTTGGCAGCGCAGGCAGCGGCGTCTGTCGATGTCGATGGTGCAGATGTAACCCCCGCCTGTGCCGGCTGGGTGGTTGGCGTATTGCTGCAGGCGGCCAGCAGCAGTGCAGACGATAGTGCGTACATCCAGCGGTTCGACATGCGGAACTTCTCCTGACCAAGGGTGCGATAAGCATCGCGGCCGCTGCGTCAGCATGGCGTCCTCGGCCGGGAGCGCTTGTCATCCAGCGGGCAGGAGCGAGATGCCTTCTACTGCTTAACACCGCCGCTGCGCGCAAAAAGCGGTGCGGATACGTAGGAGGCGCAGCTGGGCGATGAGGCTTTCCCGGGAAGGCCCGTCGCGCCCGGCTGTGTTCCGGCAGCGGTGTCGAGACACACTGCGTCGGGCACCCGCTGACGTGCCCCGGGTTCGACGTCGTGGAGGCTGTCGAAGCCGAACCAGCGTTTTGCGAGTGCACCGTTGCGCTCCTCACTCCTGCACCTTACTCCTGCTCGTCACCGGCCGGGTCGTCACTGCTGCCGGGGTCGTCGGGGCCGGCGTCATCGAGCAGGGCTTGCGACTGCTCGGTGGACAGGGTTTCCACGCCGCGCAGACGGCGTTCGATGGTGCGGGTCTTGCGGCTGGCTTCGCCCAGGCTGCGGCCCACGGTGCTGATCTGCTTTTCCGCCTTCTCCAGGATGCCGGCGAACTTGCCGAACTCGCTCTTGACCGCGCCCAGCAGCCCCCATACCTCGCTGGAACGCTTTTCGATCGCCAGCGTGCGAAATCCCATCTGCAAGCTGTTGAGCAGGGCCGTGACCGTGGTGGGCCCGGCGATCACCACCCGGTGTTCGCGCTGCAACACATCGACCAGGCCGGGCCGGCGGATAGTTTCGGCATACAGCCCTTCGGTGGGCAGGAACATCACTGCGAAGTCGGTGGTATGCGGCGGGCAGATGTACTTGTCGCCGATCGACCTGGCCTGGATACGAATGGCGCGTTCGAGCTGATTGCCGAGCAGGCGGATCTGTTCGCCGTCGCCGGTTTCCTGCGCGTCCAGCAAGCGCTCGTAATCTTCGCGCGGGAACTTGGAATCGATCGGCAGCCACACCGGCGTGTCCGCATGATCGCGCCCAGGCAGGCGCACCGCGAAATCCACCGCTTCATTGGTGTCCGGGCGTACCCGCACGCTGCGTGCATATTGTTCGGCAGTGAGCGTCTGCTCGAGGATGTTGTCCAGCTGGACTTCGCCCCAGCCGCCGCGATTCTTGACGTTGGTCAGCACGCGTTTGAGGTCGCCCACCCCGGTGGCCAGCTGCTGCATTTCGCCCAGGCCGCGCTGCACCTGCTCCAACCGTTCGGAGACCAGTTTGAACGATGCATCCAGCCTCGTATTGAGGGTGGTCTGCAGTTTTTCGTCGACGGTGGCGCGCATCAGCTCCAGCTTGCTGGCGTTGTCGCTCTGCAGATTGGTCAGCTGCTGCTCCAGGGTGGCGCGCAGCTCGCCCAGGCGCAGCTCGTTGCGCTGGGTGAGGTCGTTCAAACGCTGGCCCAGCGCTTCAGTGAAGCGTTGTTGCGATTCACCGGCCTCCTGGCGGCCCTTGCGCGAATCCTCGGCCAGCGCCTCGCGCAGCGCGGCCATGTGCGTGTCGGTGCGTGCGATCAAGTCGGTCAACTGCTGGCCGAACACACGGATGCGGGTTTCCTGCTGCTGGCCGAATCCGTCCAGCTGGGCTCGCAGTTCGGTCAGGCGCGCGGTCAGCAGCTCGCCGGTGCGCTGCTGCGCCAACCCGCCCTCTTCACGGGCCTTGCGTGCGTCTTCGCCCAATGCCTCACGCAGCAGGTCCAGACGTTGGTCGGTGCGGGTGGACAGCTCGGTGAGGTTGCGCGCAAAGGTTTCCAGGCGCGCGTCCTGCTGCCTGGCCAGGCCTTCGAGTTGCTCGCGCAGTTCGCCGCGGCCCTCGCGCTGCTCGGCACGCAGCGCCTGCTCCAGCCCGCCAGTGGAAGAACGCCGCAGCAGCAGGGCCAGCTGCAGCACGAAGACTGCGCACAGCAGCCCGAGCAGGATCAGGGATTCGGATGACATGCGTGCAGTGTAACGGCGCCGGTCGCAGACGCTGCGTCGGTACGGTCCGCAACGCGCTGTGGGCGATTGCCACACCGCATCCAAGACGCGATGGACGGCAGCCCGCCCGTCTCCACGTGATGGACGACGAGGCAGCTGCGACGACTCGCACTGCCGAACGCAATGGCGCCTGCGTTGAAGTCCCCGTCACCACGGCCGTTCTAGCCTGCCCGCATGACACCGCACGGCCCGCTCGTCATGCAGCGCTATGGCAATCGCCATGGCCAGTCCGGGGTGGTGGCGTACGCGCTGGCCGATGGCGCCATTGCCGTGCGCTTTCGCAGCGGCCAGACCTATGTGTACACCGTGGACAGCGCTGGCGCGGACGCGGTGGCGAGGATGCAGTGCCTGGCGCGTTCCGGGCGCGGGTTGAGCACCTACATCAGCCAGCACCTGCGCGAGGCGAGAGCCGGCAGGGTCGATCCGTAGCCAGCCATCTGCGACGCGGTGGTGGAGCTGGGTGCGTGCGGCCACCGGCATGACCGAACCTGGCGCCTGGCATCCGCACGGTTGCCACCGCACCGACCGGTGCGGCCGCGCGGCCGCACCACAAGACGGCCTGCCCCATCGACGGAAGATGCCATCGGGCACCGGCATCGCGCGGCCGACGCTACGAATGCGTGCTGCAGCCCTTCCCGGGTGACCGAGCGCCCTGCCGGGTGCCGAGGTTGCCGCGCTGCCGCGTCAGTTGCCGTCGCCGGTGATGCCGGTCAGCAGCGAAAGCGCCGGGCCGGAGGCGTTGCCATCGGCGGCGCGGAGGCTGCGTCTGCGCCGCGGTGCGTCATGGCGCGGCCCGAAACGGACCATCACGGTGGCCAGCAGCGCCGGCAGCACGATTGCGAAGACCACGATGGCCAGAAGCGCCCACTGCCAGAAATTGAAGATTCCCATGATCGTGTGCACCCCCACGGCGAGCTCCGCCGGCGCGGCAAGCTTCGCGGATCGGCCGCGAACGCCGTGTCGACAAAGTCTCCCACCCCCATGCCGTTGGTCGGATGCAGGGTGGGCGATGGGCACCTGCCGCTGGAAGCCGCATGCCGCGGTTGCAGATGATGGTTGCCGTCGGGTTGACCCATCGCACCGGTGCGCCTGCCGTCCTCGGCCGCCGAGCTGGCGCCCGGGCCGGCGACAGCTTGGGTGAGGAGTGCTGCACCCAGCCTCCGGACTGCCGAAGGCGCAGCCAGGGACACCCCAGGCTGACGCTGTCCAAACGCGTGTTGCGCCCTCTTTCAGGCCGTCGTGCCCGACCAAGGACGCAGCAGGCACGCTTCGCGCGCAGAGAAGTCAGCGGGCGTCGAGGTAGTACCAGCGGCCGTCTTCGCGGACGAAGCGACTGTGTTCGACCATGCGTACCGCGCTGCCGCCGCCGATGCGATAGCGCGCCAGGAACACAACCTCGGCGCGGTCGTCGGCGGTGACCAGGACGCGCTGGACGGTCAGACCGAGCCAGGTGGTGCGGCCACCTCCATCCAGCGTCAGCTCGGCCGGGCGCGTGGAGGGATGCCAGCTGGCCAGCAGGTAGGCGACATCGCGGCGCACATAGGCGCTATAGCGCGCACGCATCAAGGTCTCGGCATCGGCGGCCAAGGCGCCGGCGTGATAGGGCCCGCAGCAGCGCGCGTAGTCGGCAGGGCGGCCGCAGGGGCAGGGATCGATCAGTGTGGACGTCGGCATGGCGGCATTGTGCGGGCGTGTGGCGGAAGTGGGAATCCGGGCGTCCAGAAGCAGCGGCGTTCGACGGCCATCGTCACGCGTGCGTGGCGCGCGCGTGGGACCAAGCGCACTGCCGGATGGCAGCGGCTATGCTGCCATCCCGTCGTGCGGAGCGCTGCCTTGCTGGACCTGATTCCCACCGAGTTGCCGTGGTTGTTGTGCATCGCGTTCGTGGCGGGATTGGTGGACGCGGCGGTTGGTGGGGGCGGGCTGATCCAGCTGCCGGGGCTGTTTGCGACCCTGCCGCAGCAGGCGCCATCGCTGCTGCTGGGCACCAACAAGTTCAGCGCGATGTTCGGTACCGCAGCGTCGGCATGGCGCTATGCGCGCAACGTGCGCTTCCCATGGCGGCCGGTGCTGTACGCAACCGCGGCGGCATTCACGTGTTCGTTCCTGGGGGCGACGGCAGTGAGCCTGATGCCCCGGCAGGCGGTACGCCCGGTGATCCTGGTGCTGCTGGTGGCGATGCTGGTCTATACCCTGATCAAGAAGGATTTCGGCGCGCTGCATCGGCCGCGCAACATCGGTCGCCGCGAACTGGCCACCGCCCTGGCGATGGGCGCGGCGATCGGCTTCTACGACGGCTTCTTCGGCCCGGGCACCGGCAGCTTTCTGATCTTTCTGTTCATCCGCTTCTTCGGGCTGGACTTCCTGCGCGCTTCGGCGGCGGCCAAGGTGGTGAACCTGGCCACCAACCTGGCGGCACTGTCGTTCTTCCTGCCCAGCGGACAGGTCATGCTGGCGGTGGGCATCCCGATGGCAATGGCGAACGTGGCCGGTGCAATGGCCGGCACGCGGATGGCGCTACGCGGCGGCACGCCGCTGATCCGGCAACTGTTCCTGGTGTTGGTGGTGGTGCTGATCGGCAAGATGGGCTGGGATGTGCTGCACTGAACACGGCACCGCACGGATGATGCGCCGCGATCGTGCAGGTTGCGCAGCAGCTATGGCGGCGTTGGCGGGGCCAGCGCCGCCTGCACGCGTGGCCAGGCGTAGCTCCAGTCGATACGCTCCTGCTCCAATCGGGGCGCGGCGCCGAAACTGCCATTGCGCAAGCCGGCGTAGAGGCGCTGCTCTTCCGCGGTTAGCGCGCCGAGACGGTGCGCACGGTGCTGCCGCGGCTCGTGGCCCCACAGCACGCGCGGGGTGGCATGCAGGGTGGCTTCGTCCATCAGGACGGCGATGGTCTGCGGCGCATACGTGCGCAGCCGGTGCAGGATCGCCAGGCCATGGGTGTCGATGTCGCCCCAATAGAACAACGGCAACGTGCGCAGCCAGGCAATGGAGCGCAGGTAATCGACCGCGTAACCGCGCGCCATCAGCACCGCAGTACCCGGCAACGGTTCGCAGGCCAGGCCGGTGTCGAGGTTCTCGACGATCAGCAGGCGCGCGACCGGCAGGCGCAGCGCGGCGAGCTGCTCGATCGGAACGGTCAGATCGCTCAGGCCGCCGACGTGCCGGCACAGCGCGGGGTCCAGCAGGCGCAGACGCACGCGGTCCGGCGCCCGGCGCAGGCCGGACAGGCTGTCGAAGCTGCGCGGTTCGGCCAGGCCGCGCAACCCGGCCAGCCAGTCGGCGATGACGCCGCGACGGGAGTACACCCATTTGCTGTCGATGCCGGCAATGGGGAGCTGGCGCAGGAACAGGCCGCTGTCGCGATGCCGGTGCAGCCAATCGACCACATCGGCCATCCGCTCGATCTCGGCCTGCTCGCCATCGGCCAACAGATCGAACTGGCGGCGCAGGCGCGCGGCCAGGCCGATCGCTTCCGGCCATCGCGCCAGCAGGCTGGCGCAGCGCGAGCTGGCGCGCTGCCAGCGGTGGTGTTCCTGCAGCGCAATGGCCGCGTCCTCCGGGGTCTCGCAGACCCAGGTCTGCGGCAGCCGTTGTGGCCCCAATTGCGACCAGGACACCTCGCGGGTCTCCACCCACCCCGGCAGGTCGACGCGCTGCCAGGCCCGCAGCCAGGCACCGAAGGCAGCGAATTGCGCGCTGGCCTGGGCCTGGGTGGGTGGGTGCAGGGCAACCGGCCGCGGCGCTGCGGCACCGATCAGCCACTCGCCGCGGTGGCGTTGCCACTGCCCGCGCAACGCCTGGATGGCCATGGACGGCAGCAGCATGCTGGCCGTGCGAGCCACCGGCTCAGGCCTGCTCGGCCACCGCCGCGGCGCTGCGGGAGCGCTCGGGCAGCTTGAGACGACGCGATTGTTCGTCGTACTCGATCAACAGCACGCCCGAATCGTGGCGGCCGCTGATCTCCACGAAGCAGGCGCCGCCGATGAAGGGCTCCAGCGTCATCACCGACTTCAGCGGAGTGGCCACCACCATCTGGAAGCCGAAGTTCTCGAAGATGTTCATCGCCAGTGCGGTGAACTCGTTGTCGGCCTTGTCGAAGGCTTCGTCCAGCACCACCGCCGCATAGCGCGGCAGTTCGCCGTCTTCGCCGCCGAGCTGGTAACGCAAGGCGGCCGCCAGACACGTGGTGGCCAGCTTCTGCCGTTGACCACCGGACTTGCCGGCGCCGCTGCGGTAGATCTCCACCTGCTGCCGCGTGGCCGCGTCCAGCTCGACGCCGACGAATTCCACATGCAGGCGGACGTCCAGCACCACTTCGCGCCAACGCTTGTCCTCGCCCTCCTGCGAACCCAGTTTGCCCACCAGCTCGCGCAGCACCGCGAATTGTTGCTCGGCCACCTCGCGCTGTTCGGTCTGATGATGGCCCAGGACATCGCGCAGGCGTTGATGGAACTCGATCACCTCCGGCAGGCGGCGGTCGCTCAGTTCGATGGTCAGCAAGGTGCCGTGGTTGAACGGCACCTGTTCCAGACTGGCATTGACCTCGTCCAGCCGCTGCGCGATGGACTTGCGTGCTTCGGCGGTGTGGCGCTGCAAGGCCAGCAGGTTGTTCTTGCTCTGGCTCTGCAGCAGATCGAAGAACCGCGCTTCGTGCTGCGGCAGGCCGTCGCGCTCCAGGCGCTGCAGGCGGGCGAGGAAATCGTCGGCGCTGCCGAGGCTGACGGTGAAGTCGCCGCTGTCTTCGGGCCACTGCTGGCAATAGCGACGGAAGCAGCCCAGCAGCAATTGCTCCAGACGGGTGAGCTCGTCCTTGCTCAGCCCCAGCTGCGCATCCAGCCCGCGTTCGAGATGGCGGAAGCGTTCCTGCAGCGTGTCCAGGCTCAGCTCGCCGAGCGTCTGCAGGCGCTCGGCCAGGCCCCGCTGCTGCAGCGGGGTGACCACACGGCTGTGTGCGTCGGCGCATTCGTGCTGCTGCTTCTCCAGCCGCGTGCGCTCGGTGGCCAGGCCGATGCGCTCTGCGCGCACGCCCTCGTACGTGCGCGTGGCCTGGACGATGTCTGCACGCGTGCGGTCGATGGCTTCGCCCAGCGCACGCAGGTTGGCATCGCCTTCGCGCAACTGCTGCAGGGTCTCGGCGATCTGGCTCAGCCGCTGCAGCGAGGCAGCCACGTCGATCTCCTCCCAGCTCAGATTCACCAACGTGTTCTGGGCCAGGCGGCGCGCGCCATCGCGCTCGCGCTCGGCGCGCAGAGCCGCCACCTCGGCATCGCAGGCGGCGATGCGCTGGGCCAGCTCCTGGCCTTCGCGCTCGAACAAGGCCAGCTTGTCGCGGTTGTCGAAGCCCAGCAGCCAGCGCCGGCGGTCGCCGATCGGGTGACGGTCGTCCTTTTCGTAACGCTCGCCAGGATGCTTGACCTGGCCTTCGCGGGTGATCGCGCGCTCGGCGTGGCGCAGGGCCTTGGCGCTGTCCACACAGTCGTAGTCGAAGCGCTTGCCCAGCTCGCGGCGCAGCCAGCCGGCGAAGGCATGTTCGCGCAGTTGCAGCTTGTGCAGCAGCGAGGCGCCGCCCAGTTCGCGTCCGCCCAATGCCGACTCGTTGCTGCGCACGCGGTAGTACACCAGTCGTGCACCCAGATGGGTGCGGTTGACCCAGTCGGCGACCTCGGCGTAATGCCGCTCGTCCACCAGCAGCGATTGCGCAAACCCGTGCAGTACGCGCTCGATGGCGCCACGCCAGGCCGCTGCCTCCTCACGCACCTGGATCAGTTCGCCGACGAACGGCAGCGCAGCCTCGGGTACGCCGGTATCGGCGCTCAGGCGTGCGCGCAGGCTCTGCATCGGCGCAGGGATATTGGAGGGATTGCGGGTGAGCGACTCGATCTCGGCACGCACCTCGGCGAAGCGCTTGCTGTCGTCGTGCTTGGCAGCGATGCGCGCGCTGATCGCCTCGTCGCGTTCTGCAGCAAGGCGCTGCCCGTCTTCCAGCGCCACGCGCGCCTGCGCGAGCTGTTCGGCGAATCCCTGCGCGCTACCGGCCAGGGCCTGTTCGAGCGCGCGGCAGGCCTGTTCGGCCTGTGCGCGCTTGGCGGCACGGCGATCGCGCTCGGCCTGCAGCTGCAGCTGTTCGCGCTCCAGCGCATCGATGCGCTCGCCGCCCTGCGCGCGCCGTTGCGCTTCCAGGTCCTCCAAATGCCGGGTGTGATTATCCAGTGCGGCACGGCGCTGGCCCTCTTCGCCGGCCAGACCGCGGTCCTGCACGTCCAGCTCCTGCAGGCGCGCGTCCAGCAGCGCCAGCCGGCGCTGTTCGCGATAGGCGTCGATGCCGAGCTTGAGTTCTTCCAGCTCGCTGCGTTGGCTGCGCAGCTGCAGCAGCTCGGCATGCTGGGCGCGTGCCGGCAGCAGGGTCTCCACCTGCCGGCGGGCGGTGACGACGGCGTGGTGGGCGCCGTCGAGCTCGGCGAAGTCGCCGACCAGCCGCTCGGCGGCGTCGAAGGTCTTGGGCTCTTCGAGCATGAAGCCGCGCAGGAAGGCGTTGAGGTCGCCCAGGTTCTTGGCCGACTGGGTCTTGTGCAGCAGGCGCAGCGCCATCTCGTTGCCGATGCCCAGCTGATGGCGAAAGCGCTCGGCGTAACCGGCGAAGCTGTCGAAATGATGCACATCGTGCAGGCGCTGCTTGAGCTTGCGCAGATCCAGGTCGAAGCCGGCCAGGTCCTGGGCCACGTCGAAGCTGCGCTCGGCCACCATGTAGTGCTTGCGTACATCGGCTGTGGCCGTGCTGCTGCCGGCGATCCAGAACAGCCGGATCAGGCTCACCACGCGGTCTTCGCCGTTGCGGTATTCCAGCACCAACGCGGTCCAGGTGGCGCCCTTGCGCAGGTACTGGGTGGCGATCTCGCCGGAGCTGCTGTCCTGCTGGTCGGCCCAGGCGCCGCGTACGTACGACACCAGGTTGCGATCGCGGCCGCTGCGTTCGGCTTCGCGTGCGGCGGCATTGAAGTCGACGATGCTCGGTGGAGTGAGCAACGCCGACATCGCATCGAGCAGGGTCGATTTGCCCGAGCCGGAACGGCCCACGAACAGGAAGCCGCGCTCGGCGATCGGCACTTCGGTCAGGCCGGAGAACGTGCCCCAGTTATGGACCTGCAACCGGCGCATGCGGAACTGCTGCAGACGCGGGTCGGGCAGATCGTTGCCGAACAGGTTGGAAGAAGCGGCGGAGGTCATCGGGACGGTCCAGGAAAGACGGGAAAAGCGCAGCGGTGTGCTGTATCGACGCGGTGCCCGTCGCGCTACGCGTGCGCGCTCGCCGTGGCATCGTCGCCTTCGGCCGGACTCTCGCGCAGCTGGCGATAGACCTGCCCCAGTGCAGCGACGTCTTCGGCCGAGAACAGCAACTTGAGCGCGGGCGAGACTTCATAACGCGTCTCTTCGCCACGCAACCGGGTCAGCACATGATTGTCCTTCATCTTCTGGACTGCCGTCGCCACCCGGCGCAGGAAGCCGGCGCGGTCGGTGGACAGGTTCTTCTCGTACACGGCCAACGCATCGCCCAGCTCTGCGTCTTCCACCACCGCACGTACGCCGCGCGCGTCGGCATCGGCCAGCTGCTGACGCAGATGCAGCAGCAGCACCGAGTCGATGAAGGTCAGCGGCGAGGAGCGCAGCAGGACCGGGGTTTCCAGCTCGCCGGTGTCGGCCTGGCGGGTGAAGGCGATGCCGGCCTCGCGATCGAGCACCAACTCCAGGAACAGCTCCGACAGCGCACTGCGGATGCCCGCCTCGCTGCGCAGCAGCGCCGGCCACAGGCGGCCATGCCGCTGCGCGTCCACGCTGGGGCCGCTGAGCAGCTGGCACAGCGCGCGCCGCGCCTCGACCGGCAACTGCCCGGTATCGCCCAGGAACAGCCCTGTGCCTGTCGTCGGGCCGGTGTCGGCGGCCCCGCCATTGTCGGCAGCGATATCGCTGTCGTCCGCATCGTGTGCGTGGTCGTGCTCAGGCCAGTTCATGGCGCTTCTCCTGGGTGAACCAGATCAACGGAATACGGGCGCGACGCCATTGGCCATCGCCACCGCACCAATGGGCCAGTTCGTACTGCCCGGCATCGACCACCCCATGGCGCGTGCCCAGGGACAGATAGCCGATCACGCTGCCCAGGCCCTGGGCGGCCTGACGTTGCGCCAGCGCCTGGGCGATGGACACCTGCGGCTGGTTGCCGAGCAGTTCGAACAGATCGCGGCGCAGGCTGCGGAAATCGATCTCCGATTGCGCGACCAGATCGCCCACGCTGTCCAGCGAGATCGCCGCCGCCTCGTTGCGCTGGATGTCGCCATCGACCTGCTGCTGGCGCGGGTCGTGCAGGCGCCATTGCGCCAGCGAGCGCAGACGGCTGGTGGTCAGCATCAGATCGCGGCCGATCGGCCGCTGTGCCGGCACCTGCTCGCGCAGGCTGAGCGCATCGGCCTGCGCCTGCTTGAGCAGCCGATTGAGCCGACGCTGTTCCAGATAGCCGCGGCTCTGCACGAAGCCACGCAGGCTGCGCGCGAAATGCTGCATCACATCGTGCACCTGGCCGCCGCGCTCGAGCATGGTGCCGGTCAGCCCACGCAGGAAGCTGCGTTCGCGCCGGTCGAGCTTGCGAGCGAACGCCCGCCCCAACACCGACTCCAGCGCCGCATCCAACTGCGCGCTCTGTTCGGCGTCGTTGAGCAGCGCCCAGAACGCTTGGAAACTGCGCCCGGCCTCGCTGTCGCCGATCACGTCCACGCCTTCGAACAGGCGGGTCAGCACGTCGCCGCGCTCGCCCTCGTCGTCGATGATGCGTTCGCGGAACTGCCGGTTGAGCTGCTCGAAATCGTCGCGCACGCGACGGAAATCCTCGGTCAGCTCATCGGCCAGGGCGATCACCTGACGGGCGCGTTCGAGCGCGCGCTTGCCGTCCAGCGAGGCCACCTTGCCGGCCGAGACGCGGGCGATTTCCGCATCGATGCGGTCACGCTCGTCGCGCAGCGCCGACAGCCGCGCATCCGGGTTGGTTTCGGTCAATGCCGCCAGCTGGGCAAGCTGTTGCATCACCAGCGCCAGCCGGCTTTCGGTGGCGGCGCCACGGCTGTGCTCGAGGCCGTCGACGAAGCGGATCGCCTGCGTGGCCAGCGTCGACAATTCGAACTGCTCCTGCTGCGCACCTTCGGGCAGATGGCGTTCCAGCCAACCTTGCGCCAGCCAGTGCGCGACATAGGCCTGGGCGGTACGCGGCAGGTCGCGCGCCAGATGTTCGGCATTGAGTTCGTCGAGCATGCGCTGCAGGCGCTCGTGCAGGACCGCCGCCGGAAGCAGACGCTCCCCGTCCAGCAGCAGCGACTGCAGCAGACCGATCACTTCCGGCGCGTGGTCGGCCGCCAGAAGTTTCCACAGCGGACTATCGCGCAAGGTGCGATAGCGGGCGATCCGGGCGAGGTGTTTCATGCAGGTAGCCGGTAACCGGGATCGAGTGCCACGTGGCGGACTCCATCGATGAGGGCATGAAAGCCTGGCGAGCAACCGTTCGCCTCGTGCGGGCGTCCGGCGATCGGTCGTGCCTGGCTGCGCTTGCGACGCGCGGAGTGGGCCGGCCAGCCCTGCCGACGGCAGAGTGCAGGTGCGCCTTCGGCCGATGCCTGGGCCACCGCGTCGCGTGGGCGCGCTGTCGCCGGCATGTGGAGATTCATTCTACCAGCCATCAATGCCCACGTTCGCTCAACGCTTCCCGCCCACTTCGATGAACTGCAGGAATTCGGCGCGCGTGCGCGCGTCTTCGCGAAAGCTGCCCAGCATCTTGGAAGTCACCATGCTGACGCCGCGCTTGTGGATGCCGCGGGTGGTCATGCATTCGTGCGCACCCTCCACCACCACGCCCACGCCGCGCGGCTGCAGCACGTCCTGGATGCACTGGGCGATCTGGGCGGTCATCTTTTCCTGCACCTGGAAACGGCGCGCATAGCTTTCCACTACCCGGGCCAGCTTGCTGATGCCCACGACCTTGCCGCGCGGCAGGTAGCCGACATGCACCTTGCCGATGATCGGCGCCATGTGGTGTTCGCAATGGCTTTCGTAGGAGATGTCGCGCAGCACGATCAGCTCGTCGTAGCCGGCCACTTCCTCGAAGGTGCGCTCCAGGTACTCGCGCGGTTCCTCGCGGTAGCCGCTGAACCAGTCGCCATAGGCCTCGGCGACCCGGCGCGGCGTGTCCAGCAGGCCTTCGCGGGCAGGGTCCTCGCCGGCCCAGCGCAGCAGGGTGCGCACGGCGTCTTCGGCCTGGGCCTGGGTGACGGGGGAATCGGGCTGGTCGGACTGGCTCATGCAAGTGCACCCAAAGGGGGCGAGCATGGTACCCGAGGACAGGCCGGTGGCCCCAGCGCCGATGGCTGCGGCCGCGCCCGGTTCGGTGCGAATCGATTCATGCTCCAATTGTTAGGATCCTAACTATTATGACGAGCAGCCTTCCCGAATCCCGTTCCCGGCTCAGTTCCGGCCTGCTGGTCGCCGCGCGGCAGTGGCAGCGGCTGGCCGATCAGGCGCTGGAGGAATTCGGCCTCTCCGGCGCCTGTACCACGCCGCTGCTGATGATCGGCCGCTGCGGTGGCGGCATCCGCCAGGTCGCACTGGCGCAGCGCCTGGGCATGGAGAGCCCATCGCTGGTGCGGCTGCTGGACCGGCTGGCGATCATGGGCCTGGTCAGGCGCGAGGCCGACAGCAGCGATCGCCGCGCCAACCAACTGTGGCTCACCGACGCCGGCCAGGCGCTGGTCGGGCGCATCGAGGCACGCCTGGATGCGCTGCGTGCGCAGGTGTTCGGCGCGCTCAGCGAAGAACAGATCCAGGTGGTGCTGAGCCTGTGGGAACAGCTCGCGCAGGCGCATGCGCAGTTGAGCCGCACCGAATAGACCTGGGCGGCAGGCGCCGCCGTGTCCGGCGGCGTGCGGAACCAGGCGGACGCTGCGCAGGCCGGCACCGTCGTTTTTCTTTTCCAGGAAGTCACCGATGTACGGCGAATTCGATCTCCATGGTGTGTTCGTTCCCACCCTGCTGGCCTTGATGACGCTGGCCTATCTGCTCAACAGCGCCATCGGCGCGCTGCTGGCCCGGGCCGGTGCGTATCGCCACATCTGGCATCCGGCGCTGTTCAACCTGTCGCTGTATGTGGTGTTGCTGGGTGGCCTGTTTTCTCTGATGCGGTGGATGCAATGGTGAACAAGTGGATCAAGGCCGCCGCGCCGGCCGTGCTGACGCTGGCGATGGTGGCGGTGGCGGGATGGGTGCTGCAGCAGCTATGGCGCTACTACATGGAAGCGCCGTGGACGCGCGATGCGCACGTGGCCGCCGATGTGGTACAGGTGGCGCCGGATGTGTCGGGGCTGGTGGAATCGGTGGCAGTGGCCGACAACCAGCCGATCGCGCGCGGGCAGGTACTGTTCGTGGTCGACCGCGCGCGCTATGCGATCGCGCTGCAGCAGGCCCGCGCCGCGCTGGCCGAACGGCAGGCCACGCTGACCCAGCTGCGCCGCGAGAGCGCACGCGATCGCCACCTGCAGGATCTGGTGGCCGCCGAGGACGCCGAGATGCGCCGCTCCGAGGTGCGCAAGGCCGAAGCCGCGGTGGCCGCCGCGCAGTCGGCGCTCGCGCTGGCCCAGCTCAACCTCGATCGCACGCAGGTGCGCAGCCCCACCGACGGCCATGTCAGCGATCGCACCGTGCGCGTGGGCGACTACGTCAGCGCCGGGCGCCCGGTGCTGGCGGTGCTGGAGACCGGCGCGTTCCGCGTGGATGGCTATTTCGAAGAAACCCGCTTGCGCGGGGTGCATCCTGGCCAGCGCGTGGAGGTGCACCTGATGGGCGAATCGGCGGCGTTGCACGGCCACGTGCAGAGCATCGCCGCCGGGATCGAGGATCGCTACCGCAGCGGCGATGCCGGTGCGCTGCCCAATGTCACTCCGGCCTTCGACTGGGTGCGCCTGGCGCAACGCATTCCGGTGCGCATCGCACTGGACGCGGTACCGGACCAGGTCCGTCTGATCGCCGGGCGCACGGCGACGGTGTCGATCCTGCCCGACGCCGCGCACGGCGCGCCGGTGGCGGCACCGGGGCATGCGCCGGCCGGGGCGACGCCGTGAACCGCCTGCGCCCGGTTGTCCTGAGCGCTGTCATCGCCGGCCTTGCCGCCTGCAGCACGGTCGGTCCGGACTACGCCGTGCCCGACCACGCCGCCGCCAGGCGCCCGGCCGCCAATGCCGGCTTCGTGGACACCGGCAACGACCGGGTGCAGCCCGGTGCACCGCTGCCGGCACGCTGGTGGGCGCTGTACCAGGATCCGTTGCTGGATGGCCTGATCGAACAGGCGCTGCGCGACAACAGCGACCTGAAGGTGGCCGGCGCCAACCTGCGGCGCGCGGCGGCGGTGTACGAACAGGCGCTGGACGCCGGCGGCGTCGAGTACACGGCCGATGCCGGGGCCAGCCGCGCGCAGCTTTCCGCCCAGGCGTTCCTGCAACGGGAGCAGCTGCCCGTGCTCGACCTCGCCGATGGCAAGTTCGGGGTGTCGTACCAGCTCGACCTGTTCGGCAAGCTGCAGCGCGGCGCCGAAGCCGCGCATGCAGACACCGAGGCGGCACAGGCGGCGATCGACCTGGCGCGCGTCAACGTGGCTGCGCAGGTCGCCGCCAGCTATGTGGAGATCTGCAACGCCAACCATGAACTGGGGGTGGCCGAGCATGCGCTGCAGGTGCAGCAGCGCAGCCGCACGGTGGCCCAACGCATGATCGCCGCCGGCCGCGCAACGCCGCCGGATCTGGCGCGCGCCACCGCGCAGGTGGCCACGCTGGAAGCGGCGTTGCCGCCATTGCGCGCGCGCCGCCAGGCAGCCGGCTACCAATTGGCGGCACTGCTCGGAAAGACGCCGGGTGAAGTACCACCTGGAGTGGACCGCTGCGCGCACGCGCCCAGCCCGCAGCAGCCGATTCCCATCGGCGACGGCCGCGCGTTGCTGGCGCGTCGCCCGGATGTCCGCCAGGCCGAGCGCCGTCTGGCCGCGGCCACCGCGCGCATCGGCGTGGCGACCGCCGAGCTGTACCCGGAGATCCGCCTGGGTGGCTCGATCGGGGCCACCGGCCAATTGGCCGACATCGGCGAAGCCGCCACGCGCGCCTGGTCGTTCGGGCCGCTGCTCGCGTGGACGCTGCCCTCCTGCGGCGCGCATGCGCGCGTGCGCGCCAGCGAAGCCGGTGCCGATGCCGCACTGGCGCAGTTCGATGGCGCGGTACTGCAGGCGTTGCGCGAGGTGCAGACCGCGCTGTCGCGTTACGCGCAGGATCTGGATCGCCTGCATCTGCTGCAGCAGGCGCAGCAGCAGGCCGCGCTGGCAGCGGCGCAGAACCGCCAGCTGTATCAGGGTGGGCGGGCGCCGTATCTGTCCAGCCTGGATGCCGAGCGCAGCCTGGCCGTAGCCGAGATCAGCCTGGCGCAGATCCAGGCGCAGGTCGCGCAGGATCAGGTCCAGCTGTTCCTGGCCCTGGGCGGGGGGTGGGAGGGCGCCACCATTGCCCCCACCGCTGCACCATGACCGCCTTGTTGCGCGACCGTCAGGCCTGGCTGTTCTCGGTCAAGACCTTCGCCGCGGCCATCGCGACGTTGTACATCGCACTGGCCGGCAATCTGTCGCGGCCGTACTGGGCCGTGGCCACGGTCTACATCGTGTCGCAACCGCTGCTCGGCCCCACCCGCGCCAAAGGCGTGTATCGCGTACTCGGTACCTTGCTGGCCGGCGCGGCGACCCTGGTGATGCTGCCCAACCTGGTGCAGACACCGCTGTTGCTGAGCGCGGCCATGGCGCTGTGGCTGTCGGCGTGCCTGTTCCTGGCCCTGCGCGACCGCGGCCCGCGCGGCTATGCGTTCCTGCTGGCCGGCTACACCGTCGCCTTCATCGGCTTTCCGGCGGTGACGGCACCGGAGGGCATCTTCGACACGGTCGTGGCGCGCAGCGAAGAGATCGTGCTGGGCACGGCGATGGCGGTGCTGTTCGCGTCGGTGGTGTTTCCCGCCTCGGTGCGTCCGATGCTGGATGCGCGCGTGGGCAGCTGGATGCTCGACGCCGCGCAATGGTGCCGCCAGGTGCTGCAACGCGGGCCGGCGCAGGCACCGCGTGACCGGCTGGCGGCCAGCCTGATGCAGTTCGACGCGCTGATCGCATTCGTGGACCACGACGACCCGCGCCATGCCGAGGTGACCCCACTGCTGGAACAGCTGCGCGCGCGCCTGCTGATGCTGTTGCCGGTGCTGTCCTCCATCACCGACCGGCTGGACGCGCTGCAGGCGTCCACGGCTGCCGCCACGCCTGCGCTGACGCAATTGCTGCGCGATCTGGGCACGTGGGTGGAACGGCCCGGACCGGCCGACGAGGCTGCCGCGCTGGCCGAGCTGCGCGCGCGCATGGCCGCATTCCGCCCGGTGGTGGACGATCGCCTGCAGCATCTGCTGCTTACCAGCCTGCTGTTGCGCCTGGAGCAGCTGCTCGATCTCTGGCAGGACTGCCGTGCGCTGGAACAGGCGGTCGTGAGCGGCGGCACGCCCCCGGCGCTGCATGCGATCGCTGACATCGGCACCGCCTCGCCGGAACCGACGCAGCCCGCCACGCAGCGGACGCAGGCGCGCCGGCCGCTGCTGCAGCACATCGGCTGGGCGCGGCGGCGCAGCGGAGCGCGTGCGAAGCCCGACCCGTCCGCACGGCATGTCGACCTGGGCATGATCGCGTTCGCGGCGGCGAGCGCAGGGGTCGCGTTGCTGGCCTACTGCGTGCTGTGGATCGGCATCGGCTGGGAAGGCGGTGGCAGCGGCGCCATGATGGCCGCGGTCACCGCCGCCTTCTTCGCCTCGCACGACGACCCCGCCCCCGGCATGTTGTCGTTCCTGCTGTGGTCGGTGGTGGCCAGCGCGATCGCCGGCATCTACCTGTTCGGCATCTTCCCCGCGGTCCACGACTTCCCGGTGCTGGTCCTGCTGCTGGCGGTGGTGCTGCTGCCGTTGGGCGCCTTGCTGCAGCGGCCGGCCACCACCATGATCGCGCTGCCGCTGGTGGTGAACATCCCCATCCTGCTGAACCTGCAGAACACCTACAGCGCCGACTTCCAGGGCTTCGTCAACGCGGCGGTGGGCACGGTGCTCGGGGTGGTCTTCGCGGTGGTGCTAACGCGCCTGTTTCGCTCGGTCGGCGCCGAATGGAGCGCCCGCCGTCTGGTACGGCAAACCTGGCGCACGCTGGCCGATGCCGCAGACGGACACGGTACGCAGAACCGCCACCAGTTCGCCGCGCGCATGCTCGACCTGCTCGCGCCGCGACTGGCCCTGGCGCCGCAGGGCAGCGCACTGGCGGCGCTGGACATGCTCGGCGAAGTGCGCGTGGGCTTGAACATCCTGCAGCTGCGCGGTGCCCGCCACGGCCTGCCGCACGCGCGCGTGGAAGCGATCGATGCGATCCTGGCCGATGTGGCGGCGCATTACCGGCAGCAGGCGCTGCACAGACGCGCGCTACCCGGCCCGGTGGCCTTGCGCGAACGGCTGGACAGTGCACTGGCACGCATGGGCACACTGCCGCCCGGGCCGCAACACGATGCGGCGCTGCTGGGTTTGATCGGCCTGCGTCACACCCTGTTTTCGGACGCCATACGTGCCAACGCGCCGCCGCCGCGCATGCCATCGGCCGGGGCGCGGCGGTCGTCGGATCCGGCGCCTGGGTGAAACGCCGCCGGCATGCAGGCCGGGATGGCGGCGCATGTCGCGCAGGCAGCTTCCCTCGGCATGGCGGCATGGCGTCGAGATCGTGCGCGCGCCGTCGTCACGCCGTACGCTGCGCGCTCATTCGGGCGTGCGTGTCACCGCGGTGGTCATCTGCCAGGCCGAGAAGGCGCCTTCGAAGTCGTCCAGCGTCAACAACCCCATGCAGGCATGTGCGCCCACCGGCAGCGGCTGCCCGGCGGCAAGTTTGCGGATCAGCAGGATGGCGGCGAAGCACGGGATCTCCGGGCCATGCAACATCGGCGCGGTGAGGTCCCAGTCAAGCTGCAGCGGCAGCCCCTGCTGTCCGACGCCGCGCAAGCGCACGCGCATGCCACCCAGCTCGGTGCCGAAGCGATCGAAGCAGCGTCCGGCGCGGGCAAGCGCTGCGGCCAGCCGCTCCATCGGCAAGGGCATGCCGTGCTGCCGCAGCCAGGCGATGGCAGCCAGGCAACGCTGCAGGAATGCCACTTCCAGCGCGGCACGGAATTGCACGGTGCGCACGCCGGGATAGCGCTGCGGCAGCAGATCGTGGTCGGGCACATCGCAGGGCGCGGCCAGCCGCCCGGCCAGGTGCGCAAAGCGCACCCGCTCCGGTTGCGCCCAGCCCACCACCTGTTGCCAACGGCCATCGTGCCACCACGAGAACGGCATGCCGCAGTACGACAGCACCGCGCGCACGGTGGCCAGCCCCAGCGGCGTCGCCTGCGCAGGCGCGATCACCATGCGAATCTCGTGCAGGGCCGAAAACTGCGGCAGCAAGGCATCGACCACTGCGCTGGAGAGCGCGGGCAGGGTACTGGCGCCACTGATGGCGACCCGTTGCGCCTGACGCGCGGGCGCATCCAGCGCCGCGGCAAAATCACGCACGAAGGCGCGGCCATCGGCCAGATCGATGTAATGCATGCCGGCCTGCAGGCAGCGACGTGCCACCGCATAGGCCTGTCCCTGGAATGGTCCGGCCGTGTGCACCAGCGCATCGGCGCCGGTGGCCGCCAGCCGCGTCATGAAATCCCCGGCATCGATATCCAGCCGGCACGTCGAAATACGTCCGGGTGCGGCATCGGGCCAGTGCACGGCAACCTCCCCCGGATGCCGGCCAGCGGCGATCACATGGATCGTCGGCGTGGCCGCCAACGCCCGCACGATACGCGCGCCGAAATGCCCGAACCCTCCCAACACCACCACCCGGTACGTCATGCCTGCTCACCGTCTGCCTGCCGCACAGTATCGGCGAGCGCGGCGGCATCAGCGCCCTGCCATGATGAAACCGGTCACTACGACTGGCCGGCGACCCGCGTGGCCAGGCCGCTCTTCAATGCATCACGCAGCACCTGCAGCGCCTGGCGTGTTGCCCGTGTGGAAGCGGCGGCTTGCCTGGCGGCCAGGCGGGCCTGGCGGTCGGCCAGGGTGCGTTGCTGTCGCGCCAATCCCTGCAGTGCGGCCGGCGCCATGGCTGCTTGTTCGTCCGCAGCGACCGGCGCGGGCAACGTGCCGGTCGAGGCGTGCAAAAGGCGCGGCCGCGCCTGCGCAGACAGCTGTGCGGCCAAGGCGGCCTGTTGCTCGCTCAGCGCCTGCCGACGTGCGTCCAGTGCGGCCTGCGCCTGGTCCAGTTGGCGGACGGGCGCGTGCGCAGCCGCCATGCGATACAACAGCGTGGGATTGCGTACCAGATAGTCCACCCCATCGGCGCGGAACCACAATAGTCGCTCCCCGTGCCGCTGATAGCTGCGCGCGGTCTGCAGGTCGTCGAGCGAGCCATGCATCGTCTGGCGGTCGCCGTAGACCAGCACATAGGCATCGCCCTGGGCTGCAGCAGAGGCGTCGGCGCCGGAGGCAGCGGCCACACCGCAATGGCGACGTGGCGCGGTCGATGCACCAGCCAGATCGAACACGCCCGGCGCCGACGGCGTTGCAGGCGCGATCGGTGAAGCAGCCGTTGTCGGCGGCAACGGCGCCAGCGGCGGCACCGTAGCCGCCCAAGCGCAGGCAGCGAGGCTCGAGAGTGGAATAGCGACGGCAGCAAGCGCCAGCAACAGCGGCTGACGCGGGCATGACAACGACGACGTGGTCTGGATCATCGGAGATCTCCACAAAGAGGCACAGGACGGTGGTTGCCGCCTGCGCAGGACGTGCAGGCGGAGGGAAACAGCAGTCACACGGCCACGGCGTTGCCGACGCCGCTGGCGTCGTCTGTCCGCGAACACAAGGAGTTTGGGTGGGCCGCGCTGCCATGCCAGCGGCTGTCCGCGAGCGGACACACTCGCGCGGGATCAGCTGCGCGGCGAGCGGCGGCGTCTATCCAGCCGGCCGGCCGTGCACGGCCAGACCTGACTGCATGACGTCCAGCCCGCGATGCCGGCCTGCTGGACGCAGTGGGTGGCTACCGACACCAGCGGCGCTGCCTGGGCTTGGACGCAGCGCAGCCGGCGCGCCGGAGGCAGCCGTCTAGTCGTTCTGCATGTCGGCGGCGTCCTGTTGCTCCTGCGCCGCCTCGTGCCGCGCGCGCGCTGCCTCGATGCGTGCCTGCCGTGCCTCCTGCCGCGCCGCCTCTTTGTCGAGTTCGGCCTGGTGCCGGGTCAGTTCGGCGGCCTGGCGTACTGCTGCGGCATACGCGTATTGCGCCGCGCGCTGCTGCTGCGCCGCCTCGCGAACCTGTTGCTCGGCGTTACGCGTCTGCTGTTGCGCGTCCTGCCTGGCCTGCGCCAGTTCGGGACCGAGCGCGGCGAGTTGTTCGCGTGCTTCCTGCAGCGCGTCCTGCGCCTCCTGCATGCGGTCCTGCTGCAGCTCGACATCACGGTTGCTGGCGTCGAACGCCTCGTGCAACGCGGCGCGCGCCTGCGGCATGGCAGAGGCGAGCGCCTCGCGCGTGACCCGCTCCACATAGGCATCCCAGTCCGCAGGCAAGAGGTCTGCAGCGTCGCCATGGAGTGGCGCCGTATCGAGCACCGTGGCGACGATGCCCTGCGTCGCCGGAGCCGGCGCGGCCGCCGGCATGGCCGGCTGCGCCGGTGCAGGCACCACGCGCATCGGATCGGCCATGGCCGCATCAGCCTGCACGCGTGCCGGCAGTGCCGGCGCACTCACCACGGTCGGCCGCAGGCTGGGAGGCGACGACGGCACCGGCATGGCGACCAGGCGCAACGGCAGCACACCGCAGACCGCCACCAGTGCCAGGATCATGGCCGCGCCCAGCTGCGGAAACGTGCCGGTGTCCTGCAACATCGACAACCGCCGCTTGAGGCTGAGGAACGAGGGCGAGGCGCTTGCCACGCCGCCATGCGGGCGCTTGGCCACACCCAGTTGCAGCAGCAGCCGCCCGTAGTCATGACGACAGTGCCGGTGTCCGGCGACCACCGCCGCATCGCAGGCCGCTTCGCGGGCAATGGCGTACTCGCGCGCGGCCAGATGCACCAGCGGATGGAAGAAGAACAGGTGCTGGGCCAGCGCCGGCAACAATCCCCACCACAGATCGCGGCGCCGCAGGTGGATCAGCTCGTGGGTCAGCGCCATGTCCAGATCGTCGTCGGCCATGTGCGGCAAGCGCGCGGCAGGCAACAACAGCACCGGCCGCCACGGGCCGATCAACTGCGGCGAATCGATCTGCGACGAGACGCGTAACGCAGGCGCGCGGGCCAGGCCATGCGCTTCGGACGCCAGTTGCAGGGCCTGCACCAGGCCGCGATCGGTGCAGGGCTGCGCCGAACGCGCCAGGGCACGGCTGCGTAGATACGCGCGCACCGTGCCGGTCGCCAGCAACACCACACCCGCCGCCCATAGCGCCAGCAGGGCCGCAGACCAGGTGGGCCAGGAGGAGACCTGCATGGCCTGCGCATTGGCGCCGGCATGCGCCGCCGTGGCCGCCGCAGCGGTGGCGGTCGCCATCGGCGCCAGACTGTCGGTCGAGCCAAGCGCCGAAGTCACCGCGTGCGCCGGCAGTACCGGCAGCTGCACCGGGTTGCGCCACACCAGGCCGACCACCGCCTGCACGCCCACCAGCCACCATAGCCACGCCTGGGTAGCGGCAGGCAACCGCCGCACGCCCCGGCACAGGCCCCACACCGCCAGCACCAGGACGGCGGTCTGCAGACTGGTGGCGCCGAGCGTCCATAACACCGCTTCGATCGAGGGGAACATGGCTCAATCCTCCTTGCGCTGCGACTGCAGCTTGGCAACCAACGCTTCCAGTTCGGCCAGCTCGGTATCGCTGACCTCGGCACGTTGCGACATCCAGGCCACGAACGGCGACACCGAGCCCTGCAGGGTCTTCTCCACGAACTGCCCCACTGCCGAGCGCACCACATCGTCCTGACCGGTCGTGGCGCTGTAGCGGTACATCCCCGCGACCTGCTTGCGTCGCAGGAACCCCTTGGTGCGCAGGCGCTCCATCATGGTCAGCACGGTCGAGCGCGCCAATCCGCGCGCCTCGCCGAACACCGCGGCCACCTCGCCGACGCTGGCGGTGCCGTGTTCTTCGATGTATTGCAGCAGGGCCAGCTCCTGGTCCCCGATCGTCTTGCCGCGCATATCGACCTCCATGACTACAGTTGTCGCTAACGTAGGCGTGACGACAGCTGTAGTCAATAGGTCGGATGGCAGGGGGGGGCGTCCCCTAGGGTCCGATACGCCAGGGGGTTCGACGTCACTCAAGACGCAGGTTGCACCCAGCTGCCGCACCGCGCGACAGCTAATGCGCCGCAGCGGGCAGTAGATCGAACACCTGCTCGGTGGCCGCTTCGACCGCAGCGCGCGTATACAGCAGCGGGAAGTAGCTGCCCTGCAGCCACGACGGTGCGAGATCGCGGTAATGCGGGCTGGCAGGGTCGCCGGACTGGCCTGGATGATTCATCGCGCGCGAGTTGTCCCAGTTGCCCAGGTCGATGATCAGGCGTGCCGAGGGGCCGATGGTCTGCCGGAAGCTGGACGGGGCGTAGCTGGATTGATTGGGCGTGTAGGGGCTGCCGCCCTTGGCGAGTGGGCCCACATCCAGCAGCGCGCGATCGGCGCCGGCCACCGCGCTCATCGCATGCGCAACGGTGTTGGTGTGCAGCCTGCCCCACTGCCAGTGCGCCGGATCGGGCCCCTGCAGGGCCACCAGCGCCTGGTAGGCGCTGCGCAGCGACTCGCGCAGCAACTGGTCGCGGCGCGCCGCCGGCGCGGCACCGAAGACGGCGCCGGGTCGTTCCAGCGCCTGCAACAGCACTTCGGCGTCGGGTGCACCGAAGCTGGCTGCCTCGGCCGGCTGCAGCGCCAGTGCCTTGTAGGCGGCGCCCAGATAGCGGGTGAACCAGACTTCTTCCAGTGCGGCGGCGGCAGAACCTGCGGCCACCTCGCCATTCCACGCGCGCAGCAGGTCGAGCGCGGCGCGTGTGTCGGCATCCTGCGCCTGCAGCGGCTCGAGCAGGGCCAGCAGGCGTTGGGCCGGCAGCGACACCTGGTCGTTCTGCAGGTTCTCCGAATCCTGCAGACTCACCTTGGGCAGCTGCGACAGGACCTGGGTGATGCGTGCATGGCGCGCGCCGTTGGCCCACTCGAAGCCGAGCTTGCGCTGCGCGTAGGGATAGTCCTTCGGTAGATTCATTTCGTTGGAGGTGGTGATGAAACCGGCCGCGGGATTGGTCGACCACGGCAGTGCGGCGCTATTCCAGAATCCATTCCATTCGTAGCGACCATCGCCCGGCACCGGCAACAGGCCATCGCCGTGGTCGCGGCGCGGGGCCATGCCTGCGGTGGCCCAGCCGACGGTGCCGTGCACGTCCGCATACACCTGATTGACCGAGGGCGCGCCCCAATGCGCAAGCGCCTGCCGGAACTGGGCGAACGTGGCGCTGCGCAGATAGCGCAGCGAGTCCAGGTACGGCGCGGTGCCGGGTTGGCTCCATGCCGAGCGGATCGCATAGGCCAGGTGCCTGTCGCGATCGACGTACACCACCGGCCCGTGGCGGGTGAACTGCAGCGTCGCCTCCACCGGCGCCGCATCCCGCACGGCGATGCGTTCGCGTTCGGTGCGCAGCGGCTCCCACCTGCCCTGGTACCAGTACGCCGCATCGTCGTCGGGATTGAGCCGATAGACGTACAGGTCCTCCTGGTCGATGTTGAAGATGGTCAGACCGAAGGCACTGGTGCGGTTATGCCCGATCGCGATGCCCGGCGCGGTGGGTTCACCGGCGCCGATGATGTCCAGGCCGGGACTGCTGAGGTGCACGAAGTAGCGCAGGCTGGGCACGGTGTAGGCCCGATGCGGATCGTTGGCCAGCACCGCGTGGCCGGTGGCCGATTTCCACGGTGCGATCACCCAGTTATTGCTGCCTTCGGCGCTGGCCTCGTCGTCGCTGGCAGCGCGCGTCGGCTCGCGCGCCGCCAGCGGTGTCTCGGCGGTGAGCCTGGGAGACTGCGTGGCCAGTTCGTAGACCTTCAACACCTGCTCCGGCAGACAGGGATCCAGCCCGTCCGGCAGCGCGGGCGTCCAGGCCGGCTGCAACATCACGCGGATCGCATCGGTTTTCAACGACGCCTTGCACGCCACCTGCGCGCGCGCCACTTCGCTCTTGACGTTGCGGCTCAGCCCCGTGGTGCGGATGCGCAGCACGTCTTCCGGCGCCCAGCGTTCCGGACGGTAGGCGAGCGTGCGGAATTCGTAGGGCAGCGCCTGCGGGTGGCTGTCCAGCCACGCGATGTAGGCGTTGATGCCGGCGACGAAGCGGCCGACATCGCGGCGCGTGTCTGGCCCGTAGCTGGCCCATTCGGCGGCCATGTCGCCGCGATACAGGAACAGCCGCGATGCACGGTCCTGGTCGACATAGCCCGGGCCGAACGCGGCGGACAGGTGACCCAGGCCCTTGCGACGCAGCAAGTCCAGCTGGAACAAGCGGTCGCGCGCGACGTTGAACCCCTGCACGAAAAAGGCATCGTCATCGGTCCTGGCGTAGATATGCGCCACACCCCAGCGGTCCACGCGGATCTGCGCCGGTTGTTGCAGGCCGGGCACCGTCAGTGTGGTACGGGGTGGTTCGGTGGCGGCACTGGCGAACGCGAGCGAGCCGATGACGACACTCCAGGCCAGCCGTAACGAAGCAGCGAACATGCGGGACGATCCTGGTGGATGACTGCGGTGATGCGCTGGATGAAGCCGCCGCGTTGGAAGGTGAGCGATGGCGGCGACCACGATGCCGACACTCGGCGCCTCCGATCGGCCACGTTCGCCATGCATACGCGTGGTGCGCGCCATGCTCACGCATGCACCTGGGAACAGCATGCCGGGCCTGCGCTGCCCACGCTGGTGTGCAGCGGAACCCCGGGCGCGCAGAACGAATGGCGGCCACATCGGCCGAATCCCGGCTCGACACATGGGTTCTAGGATAGTCACCACTTGTGTCCGTCAGAACATCGGCCGCGTTGCCGCCCCCGGTGCGGCCCACATGCCGCCATGTCTTCATGCCACACCAACAACGGGTTCTTCACGCTTGCCCCATTCTTCCGCTGGAGATCCCCGATGATCCGCACTCTTGTTCCGCTCGCTGCCGTGTTGTTGCTCTCGGCCTGCGCCTCCAACCAGGTAGCACAGGTGCAGCCGATCGACGGCGTCATCTCCGGCCAGTGCCACATCGAAAAAGTGCGCGGCATCGTCGGCCTCGCTGCGGCAAAACAGACCATCGAACGCGCGCGCGTGGACAGCGACAGCCTGCAGGTCAGCGTGCGTCGCGGCGAACGCGCCACCGGCGGTACCACCGCCAGCGGGCTGGCCGATCCGGCGCAGGGCGCCAGCGAAAGTGGCGGCGACCATCTCAGCATCGAAACCGGCCCCACCAACAACATCACTGCGGTCTATTGCGGCTGAGAATCGGGAATCGGGAATCGGGAATCGGGAATCGAAAGCGTCGCGGCTGCTCGATCCCGGCTCCCGCACTCACTTGCGTCTGGAAGTTCCCTTCGCCGCTGTCTTGAGCTTGGCACGCGAGGCGGTGAGAAATTTCAGCGTGGCCGCCTCCCATTGCCGCTCGCCGCGCACGCCGGTTGCCATGGCCTGCAGCTCGCCGGCGCGCCAGCCCTCGAACACGCAAGGGTCGATATAGGCCTTGCGGCACACCGAGGGCGTGTTGCCCAGGGCGTCGGCCACTTCGCGAATGACATCGTTCTGCACCTGCTTGAGCGCACGTTCGCTGCTGCGCTCGGGCAACGGCAGCCGGGCCAGGCGTTGCAGGGCGGCCAGGGTGCCGCCCCAGGTACGGAAATCCTTGGCCGTGAAGTCCTCGCCCATCGCCTCGCGCAGGTAGTCGTTGACCTCGCCCGAATCCACCGGCTGCAGCTGACCATCGTCATCGCGATACTGGAACAGGGATTGCCCGGGCAGCTGCTGACATTGGCGGATCAGTTTGACCAGCTGCTTGTCGTCCACCTCGATATCGTGCTCCTGCCCGCTCTTGCCGCGGAACTTGAGCCGTGCACGCCCGCCCTTGAGAAACTCCATGTGCCGGTTGCGTAGCGTGGTCAGCCCGTAGGAACGGTTGCTGCGCGCGTACTCGGCATTGCCCACGCGCACCAGGGTGTCGGCCAGCAACGCCACCACGATGCCCAGCACCTTCTCGCGTGGGAAACCGGGCAGCGCCAGATCGCGGCGCAGCCGCCTGCGCAGTGTTGGCAACGCGGTACCGAAAGCGATCACGCGTTCGAACTTGCCTTCGCCGCGCACCTGCGCCCAATCCGGGTGGTAACGGTACTGCTTGCGCCGCCGCGCATCGCGGCCGGTCGCCTGCAGGTGGCCATTGGGCTTGGCGCAGATCCACACCTCGGTATAGGCCGGCGGGATCGCCAGCGCGCGAATGCGTTGCAGGGTGTCGGCGTCGGCGATGCGTTGGCCGTCCGCGCTGCGGTAGCTGAAGCTCTTCCCGGCGCGGCGCCGGCTGATGCCCGGCTGTTGGTCGTTGACATAGGTCAATCCCGCTGCACGCGCGGTGGCCTTGGCCTGCGCCACCGCCGCAGCGCTCGCAACTGCAGCCGTGGCCACTGCCGCACCGGTGGCGGCGCCAGCGAGTTTGCCGGCGGTGGTGGCCGTTGCGGCGGCATTGCGAAGAACACGTTTGGCTTTCATTGCATCTGGGTCGAAGGCGTTGGCCCGATTGTTGGGCGCGGCAGGACTAGGCTGCGTCAACGTAACGCCAACGCCGTGTGGGCAAGCCATGCCGGTGGTGCGAATTGTGCTTATGCTTGGCCATTCCCCTTCGCTGGAGTCATCGATGCGCACTGTCCCGCCTATCGCCCGCGTGGCCTGCAGCTTGCTCGCACTGGCCGCATTGAGTGCCTGCAACAAGCCGCAGCCGGACGAGCAGGAAGCCGTCACCGCCAAGGCGCAGCAGGCTGCCGAGCAGGCCTCCGCACCGGCACCGGCCACCGCACCCGAAGCGCCGCCGATCGGCAGCTGCGATGCCACCCAGGTGCAGTCGCTGGTGGGCCAGCCCATGACCGACGCCGTGGGCGAACAGGCGCGCAACGATGCCGGCGCCAAGTCGGTGCGCGTGCTCAAACCCGGCCAGATGGTGACCATGGAATTCAATGGCGAACGGCTCAACTTGGAAGTGGATGCCAAGAACATCGTCACCTCGGTTCGCTGCGGCTAGGCACCGCCTGGCGTCGCTCGCCGGAGCGGCGCCAAGCCAGCTGGCACAAGGGATTCAGGCAGGTCTCGTTGCAGCTGTAACGGTGTATTGCGGCACCGCATCAACTGTGGTCTAGTCGATCGTCCGGTGACCTCTTCGAAACGCTCCACGGATCGAGCGGTGCAACGTCGTCGCCGCTCTCCCAAGATCGCAACGAGGCAGACATGGCCCCCCGCACTCGCCAAGGGCTCAACGACTACGGTCTCTACAACGGCGTACGCGACGAGCGCGACGCCTGTGGTTTCGGCATGGTCGCCCAGTTGGACGACCAGCCTTCCCGCTCGCTGGTGGACACCGCGATTGCAGCGCTTTCGCGCATGACCCACCGCGGCGGCGTGGCCGCCGACGGGCTCACCGGCGACGGCTGCGGCCTGCTGATCCGCAAACCCGATGCGTTCCTGCGCGGGCTGGCCCGCGATGCCGGCATCCCTGTGGGCACGCGCTACGCGGCCGGTGTGGTGTTCCTGCCGCTGGACGCCGCCGAGGCCGCGCGTTGCCGCGCCGAGCTGGAAAGCCAGTTGCTCAGCGCCGGCGCGCAGCTGCGTGGCTGGCGTGTGGTGCCCACCGACGACAGCGTGTGCGGCCAGCTGGCGCGCGATACCTTGCCCCGCATCGAGCAGGTCTTCGTCGACGCCGGTGCGGAACAGACCGAAGACGCCTTCACCCTGGCATTGTTCCTGGCGCGCCGCCGCGCCGAACAGCAGCTGCAGGACGTGCAGGACTTCTACGTCACCACGCTGTCGCCCAATGGCATCAGCTACAAGGGCATGGTGCTGCCGGACAAACTGAGCACGTTCTACCCGGACCTGCAGCGCAGCGACCTGTCCTCCAGCGCAATTGTCTTCCACCAGCGTTTTTCCACCAACACGCTGCCGCGCTGGCCGCTGGCGCATCCGTTCCGCCTGCTCGCCCACAACGGCGAGATCAATACCATCGAAGGCAACCGCCGCTGGGCGCAGGCGCGCAGCAAGGTGTGGCAGACCCCGCGCTTCGATATCGCGCAGTTCGATCCGGTGATCTCCATGCATGGCTCGGACTCGCAGAGCCTGGACAACATGCTCGAGCTGCTGATCGCCGGCGGCATGGACCTGCTGCAGGCGCTGCGCATCCTGGTGCCGCCGGCCACTCAGTCGCTGGAGTTCAAGGACGCCGACCTGGCCGCGTTCTACGAGTTCTATGGCCTCAACACCGAGCCGTGGGACGGCCCGGCCGGCATCGTGGCCTGCGACAGCCGCTATGCGGCCTGCATGCTCGACCGCAACGGCCTGCGCCCGGCGCGCTGGATGCTGACCTCCGACCGCCATTTCCTGGTCGCCTCCGAGGCCGGTGTGTGGGAACTGCCGGCCGAGCGCATCACCCGCAAGGGCAAGCTCGGCCCGGGCGAGATGATGGCGATCGACCTCAAGCGCGGCGACCTGCTGGACTCGGACGCCATCGACCGCATCAACCGCGCGCGCGCGCCATACAAGCAATGGCTGCAGCAGGGCGTGACCTATCTGCAGACCGAACTGATCGACCCCTCGCTGGTGGAAGAGCCCTTCAGCGAGCAGACCCTGCGCAGCTATCACAAACTGTTCCAGCTCAGCACCGAGGAAGTGGAGCAGGTGCTGCGTCCGCTGGCCGAAACCGAGCAGGAAGCCACCGGCTCGATGGGCGACGACACCCCGATGGCGGTACTCAGCCGCCAGACCCGGCCGCTGTACGACTACTTCCGCCAGGCGTTCGCGCAGGTCACCAACCCGCCGATCGACCCGCTGCGCGAAGGCATCGCGATGTCGCTCACCACCCAGCTCGGCAAGGAGACCAACATCTTCCATGCCGGCGCGGAGACGGTGAACCACGTCATCCTCAACTCGCCGGTACTCAGCCAGCGCAAACTGCGCCAGCTGCTCAAGATGGAGCAGTACGTCGAGCGCAACCGCCTGATCGACCTGTCCTACAGCGTGGAGGAAGGGCTCAAGGCCGGGCTGGAACGCATCTGCCAGGAAGTGGAGGCCGCCGCGCGCGATGGCGCGGTCATGCTGCTGCTGTCCGACCGTTACCCGGTGCCGGACCGGCCGATGGCGCATGCGCTGCTGGCCACCGGCGCGGTGCATCACCATCTGTGCAAGGTGGGCCTGCGCTGCGACGTCAACCTGATCATCGAGACCGGCACCGCGCGCGATGCCCACCACATGGCCTGCCTGCTCGGTGTCGGCGCCACCGCGGTGTATCCGTACCTGGCCTACCAGACCCTGTTCGACCTGGGCCGGCGCGGCATCCTGCAGCTGAGCAAGGGCGGCGAGCAGTCGCAGATCGGCCGCCGCTACCGCAAGGGTATCTACAAGGGCCTGTCCAAGATCATCTCCAAGATGGGCATCTGCACCATCGCCAGCTACCGCGGCGCGCAGCTGTTCGAAATCGTCGGGCTGGACCCGGACGTGGTGGAACTGTGCTTTGCCGAGACGCCCGCGCGCATCGGCGGCGTGAGCCTGGCGCGGCTGGACACCGAGGCGCGCGAGCTCACCGCACGCGCCTGGAACGACCAGCTCAAGCCGGAAGTGGGCGGCCTGCTCAAGTACGTGCACGGCGGCGAGTACCACATGTACAACCCCGACGTGGTCATGACGCTGCAGCGCGCCACCCGCACCGGCGACGCCGGCGACTGGCAGAAGTACGTGGACGCGGTGCATGCGCGCCCGGCTTCCACGCTGCGCGACCTGGTGCAGCTCAAGCGTGCCACCACCCCGACCCCGCTGGACGAGGTGGCGCCTGCATCGGACGTGCTGCGCCGCTTCGACAGCGCCGCGATCAGCCTGGGCGCGTTGTCGCCCGAGGCGCACGAGGCGCTGGCCATTGCGATGAACCGCCTGGGCGGACGCAGCAACTCCGGCGAAGGCGGCGAAGACCCGGCCCGCTACGGCACCGAGAAGCGCTCCAAGATCAAGCAGGTGGCCTCCGGCCGCTTCGGCGTGACCCCGGAGTACCTGGTCAATGCCGAAGTGCTGCAGATCAAGGTCGCCCAGGGCGCCAAGCCCGGCGAAGGCGGCCAGTTGCCCGGCCACAAGGTCAACGAGCTGATCGCCCGGCTGCGTTACGCCAAGCCCGGCATCGGCCTGATCTCGCCGCCGCCGCATCACGACATCTATTCGATCGAAGACCTGGCCCAGCTGATCTACGACCTCAAGCAGGTCAACCCGAGCGCGCTGGTGTCGGTGAAGCTGGTGGCCCATGCCGGTGTCGGCACGATTGCCGCTGGCGTGGTCAAGGCCGGCGCCGACCTGATCACCGTGTCCGGCCATGACGGCGGCACCGGTGCCAGCCCGGTCAGCTCGATCCGCTATGCCGGCGTGCCGTGGGAACTGGGCGTGGCCGAGTCGCACCAGGCATTGGTGGCCAACGACCTGCGGGCGCGCACCATCCTGCAGACCGATGGCGGCCTGAAGACCGGCCTGGACGTGGTCAAGGCCGCATTGCTCGGCGCCGACAGTTTCGGCTTCGGCACCGCGCCGATGATCGTGCTGGGCTGCAAGTACCTGCGCATCTGCCACCTCAACAACTGCGCCACCGGCGTGGCCACCCAGGACGAGCGCCTGCGTGCCGGCTACTTCACCGGCCTGCCGGAACGGGTGGAGCATTTCTTCCGCCTGCTGGCCGAAGAAGTGCGGCAGTGGCTGTCCTACCTGGGGGTGCGCTCGCTGGACGAGATCGTCGGCCGCACCGACCTGCTCGAACAGCTGGACGTCTCCCCGCGTCCGGGCGTCAAGGTCGACCTCTCGCGCCTGCTCACCCATGCGCAGTACGACGGCAGCCACTGCGCCGCCCAGCGCCTGTACGAATCGCCGGACAGCCTGGCCACGCAGATGGATGGCTTGCTCGCCGATGCCATCGCCAACAAGACCGGCGGCGATCATCGCTTCCTGATCCACAACACCGACCGCTCGATCGGTGCACGCCTGTCCGGCGCCATCGCGCGCGTGCATGGCAACCACGGCATGAGCGATGCGCCGTTGAACCTGCGCTTTCGCGGCACCGCCGGGCAGAGCTTCGGCGCGTTCAACGCCGGTGGCCTGCAGCTGGAACTGGAAGGCGAAGCCAACGACTACGTCGGCAAGGGCATGGCCGGCGGCCGGCTGGTGGTACGCCCACCGCGCGGCGCGCGCTTCGAGGCGCGCAACACGCCGATCGTGGGCAATACCTGCCTGTACGGCGCCACCGGCGGCGAGCTGTTCGCGGCCGGGCGCGCCGGCGAGCGCTTTGCGGTGCGCAACTCCGGCGCGCTGGCGGTGGTGGAAGGCGCCGGCGACCACTGCTGCGAATACATGACCGACGGCGTGGTGCTGGTGCTGGGCAAGGTGGGCCTGAACTTCGGCGCCGGTTTCACCGGTGGCCTGGCCTATGTGCTGGATATCGAACGCGACTTCGTGGACCGCTACAACCACGAGCTGATCGACATCCACCGCGTCTCGGCCGAAGGCTTCGAGAACCATCGCCAGCACCTGCACACCCTGATCAGCCGCCACCGCGAGCTGACCGGCAGCATCTGGGCGCAGCAGATCCTGGACGAGTTCCGCGACTACATCGGCAAGTTCTGGCTGGTCAAACCCAAGGCCGCCAGTATCGAGTCGCTGACGGAGTCGCTCAGGCGGGCCGCCTGAGTTTTTGCCCCCCTCTCCCGCGCGCGGGAGAGGGGCTGGGGGTGAGGGCAGTGGCCTGCCCCCCTCATCCGCCCCTTCGGGGCACCTTCTCCCGCACGCGGGAGAAGGGAATCAGCCACGGATTTTCTTATGAGCCGCAAGCAAGCCTTCCAATTCCTCGACCTGCCCCGGACCATGCCCACGCGCATTCCGGTGGAGCTGCGCACGTCCGGCGACTGGGGCGAGTTGTACGGCAAGTTCGACAAGGCCGATGCGCAGTATCAGGCCGGCCGCTGCCTGGACTGCGGCAATCCGTACTGCAGCTGGAAGTGCCCTGTGCATAACGCCATCCCGCAGTGGCTGCAGCTGGTGCAGGAAAACCGCATCACCGAAGCCGCCGCGCTGTGCCACTCCACCAATCCGCTGCCGGAAGTGTGCGGGCGCGTGTGTCCGCAGGACCGCCTGTGCGAAGGCAGCTGCACACTGGAGGAATTCGGCGCGGTCACCATCGGTGCGGTGGAAAAATACATCGTCGACACCGCCTTCAAGATGGGCTGGCGCCCGGACCTGGGCAACGTGCAGCCGACCGGCCACCGCGTCGCGGTCATCGGCGCCGGTCCTGCAGGTCTGGCCTGCGCCGATCGCTTGGCGCGTGCCGGTGTCGAAGCGGTGGTGTACGACCGCTATGAGCAGATCGGCGGGCTGCTGCAGTTCGGCATTCCCAGCTTCAAGCTGGACAAGTCGGTGATCGGCAAGCGCCGCGAGATCCTCGAAGGCATGGGCGTGCAGTTCCGCCTGGGCGTGGAAGTGGGCCGCGACATCGGCATCGAACAATTGCTGGGCGAATACGATGCGGTGTTCCTGGGCACCGGCGCCTACCGCTACACCGACGGCGGCCTGCCCGGGCAGGATCTGAAGAACGTGCTACCGGCGCTGCCGTTCCTGGTGCAGAACAGCCGCATCGTCAGCGGCAACGACCCGCACGGCCGGCCGATCGCCGGCTGGGAAGACCAGCTCGCCCTGCCCGACCTCAGCGGCAAGCGCGTGGTGGTGCTGGGCGGCGGCGACACCGGCATGGACTGCGTGCGCAGCGCCATTCGCCTGGGCGCGGCCAAAGTCACCTGCGCCTACCGCCGCGACGAAGCCAGCATGCCCGGCTCGGCGCGTGAGGTGGCCAACGCGCGCGAAGAAGGCGTGCGCTTCCTCTTCAACCGCCAGCCGCTGTCGATCGAATCCGGCGCCGACGACGAAGCCATCGGCGTGACCGTGGTGGAAACCAAACTCGGCGAGCCCGACGCCAGTGGCCGCCGCAACGCGGTGCCGGTGGAAGGCAGCGAATCGCTGCTGGAAGCGGACGTGGTGATCATCGCCTTCGGCTTCTCGCCCACCCTGCCCGACTGGCTGTCATCGCAAGGCGTGGAAGCCGGCAGCAATGGCCGCATCGTCGCCCCGGCCGACGGCAATGGCCGCCTGCCCTACCAGACCAGCAACCCTCGCCTGTTCGCCGGCGGCGACTGCGTGCGCGGTGCCGACCTGGTGGTGACCGCAGTGGCCGAAGGCCGCGACGCGGCCGGCAGCATCGTGCAGCTGCTGGGCGTGAAAGCGCAGGTCAAGGAGCCGGCCGCGGCGTGAGGGGATGCTAGGCCTTGAATCAGTCAACTCGCCACTTCGAAGGAATTACGACGGCATCAATCAACGCCGAACGAGCTTTTAAGGCTGCGGTGTCTGCTAAAAATGCTCACTATCCAGAAGTTCAGCGACACACATGGGCCGCAGCTGCAATTCTTCACTGTGACATTCTTCGGTATGTCGTCACCTTCGAAAACTCAACCAGAGAAGGGCTGGTTCGTTTGCTTTGGATGGGTGATATCGTCTCTATGCTTTATGAAGCCAGGACATGGTTCTATAACACTGGCAACGCAAACTTGCGGAGCATCGCAGCCTCGAGCGGCGCAAACACATCCACACTCCTAGCTAAGATTAAGGCTCTTAAGAGAAGCTATCCATTAGACGGCATCGAAGCCTTTGCGGACTTCCGCAATAAGGTTGGTCATCACTACGACCCCTCGTTTGTTGCACATCTCAATACGTTCTCAGAGATGGATTTGCGAGCCTTCTATGATGCCCTGACCAACTACGCGAATTTCTCAGGTGAGTGGGTGGTGCTCTGTAAAGAGGTCATCCAGCAAGCATCCGGTTAACGTTGACATGCACAAATTTGGTTGGCTGCGTGTGTCACACATTGCTGCGCGCCGCGCGCCATCGCCTATGTCCGACAGCGACACAGGCAATGGCAGCACGGCTGATGCGCTAACTAATCAAGCCGCCTTATCCAACGTCGCCATATCGATCACGAAGCGGTATTTCACGTCGCTCTTGAGCATGCGCTCGTAGGCGTCGTTGATCTGGTCGGCGCGGATGGTTTCGATGTCCGAGACGATGTTGTGCTTGGCGCAGAAATCCAGCATTTCCTGGGTCTGGCGGATGCCGCCGATCAGCGAGCCGGCCAGGGTGCGGCGCTTCATCACCAGGTTGAACACCGCCGGCGACGGGTGCGACTGCTCGGGTACGCCCACCAGCACCATCGCGCCGTCACGCTTGAGCGCGTTGAGGAACGGGTCCAGGTTGTGCGGCGCGGCCACGGTGTTGAGGATGAAATCCAGGGTGTTGTACTGCGCCGCCATCTGCGCCTCGTCCTTGGAGATCACCACTTCGCTGGCGCCCAGGCGCAGCGCATCGGCGCGCTTGCTTTCGGAGGTGGTGAACAGCACCACCGTGGCGCCCATCGCCTTGGCGATCTTGACTCCCATGTGGCCCAGGCCGCCGAGACCGACCACACCCACCTTCTGGCCCGGGCCCACCTTCCAGTGTGCCAGCGGCGAGTAGGTGGTGATGCCGGCGCACAGCAGCGGCGCCACCGCGGCCAGGTTGTCGGTGTGCGAAATACGCAGCACATATTTCTGGTCGACCACGATATGGTCGGAGTAACCGCCGTAGGTGTTCTCGCCGCCACCGAACATCGGGCCGTTGTAGGTGCCGGTGAAGCCGGCTTCGCAGTACTGCTCCTCGCCTTCCTGGCAGGAGGCACAGCTGCGGCAGCTGTCGACCATGCAACCAACGCCGGCCAGGTCGCCGACCTTGAAGCCGGTCACCGCGTTGCCGACCGCCGTCACACGGCCGACGATTTCGTGGCCGGGAACGGACGGGTACAGCGTGTTGTGCCATTCGTTGCGTGCGGTGTGCAGGTCCGAGTGACAGACACCGCAATAAGCGATGTCGATCTGCACGTCGTTGGGGCCGGGCGCGCGCCGCTCGAACACGAACGGGGCAAGCGGCTGGTCTGCGGCCTGGGCGGCGTATGCGTGGGCTTGGCTCATGGGAGACTCCGGGATGAGGGCCGTGGGCAGCAGCTGCAAACGCCACGCACGGCAAGATGACGAAGGGCGATACGTTAGGACACGCTAGGTTAGAGCACGCTGGCGTCGCACTCCTGCGACAGTGCGTTTTGCGCATCCTCTTGCGAACGCTAGCGTAGCGGCATGACACGGCGTGTGCAGGGCGCGCACGACCCGATGCAGGCACGCCCGCGTGAATGACGCGCTAACGCCGGAGCTTCTAGGCTGACGAAGGTGCGGTTCGCGCTGCACCATCCCCCCTGGCCGTGCCCTCCCCCCGCGGCCCCACGTCGATGCCGAAGGAGGCTTCCATGTTCCGCGCTCCCCCACACCTTGCCCGCCTGCGTCTTGCTGCACTGGCGCTCTCGCTGCTGGCGGCGGTGCCGCTGGTCCACGCCAAGGAGCCCGATAGCCCGCACAAGGCGTCTACCGGCCTGAAATATGTTGGCGTCAACCTGTCCGGTGCGGAATTCAATTCGCGCAAGAAGCCCGGCACCCTGTTCAAGGACTACACCTACCCCAGCGCCGCGGATTTCAGCTATTTCGCCGGCAAGGGCATGAACACGATTCGCCTGCCATTTCTGTGGGAACGCGTGCAGCCCACGCTCAACGGCCCGCTGGATCAGACCCAGCTCGGGCTGATCAGGAAATCGCTCGCCGCCGCCAAGGCCAACAAGCAGGTGCTGATCCTGGATCTGCACAACTACGCCAAGTACAACGGCAAGCGCATCGGCAGCGACGAGGCGCCGGCGACCGCCGTGGCGGACCTGTGGCGACGGCTGGCGCTGGAATTCAAGGGCGAGAAGGCGGTGATCTTCGGGCTGATGAACGAGCCCAATGGCATTTCCGCGCCGGACTGGGCCAACGCCGCGCAGGCGGCGATCAACGCCATCCGCAAGACCGGCGCGAACAACCTGATCCTGGTGCCCGGCACCGCCTACACCGGTGCGCATAGCTGGCGCAGCACCAGTTATGGCGTCTCCAACGCCAAGGCGCTGCAGGTACTCAAGGATCCCGGCAATCATCTGGCATTCGAGGCGCACCAGTACCTGGATGGCGACTACAGCGGCACCAAGCCGGTGTGCACCAGCGAGACCGTGGGCGAGGAGAAACTGCGTGGCTTCACCGCCTGGCTGCGCGAGAACAAGCAGAAGGGCTTCCTGGGCGAATTCGCCACTGCCGACAATCCGGTCTGCAACAAGGCGCTGGAAGCCATGCTGACCTACATGGAAAAGAACAGCGATGTGTGGCTGGGCTGGACCTGGTGGGCGGCCGGCGCGTGGTGGAAGCCCGACTACCCCTTCACCGTACAGCCGGGCAAGGACGGCAGCGACAAGCCGCAGATGAAGATCCTGAGCAAGTACGCGCAGCGCGCCGCCAGATAACCCGTCGCCTTGCCCGTCTGACTGGCCGCAGCCTAGCCGCTGCGGCTGCGACGGGCGACACGCGGCCAGTGGCAGGACGCGACGGCACATCTACGCACCGCGCATCTGCGCACCGACACACGCCTTATCGAGCCAGCGGTATCCGCCACGGCGCCGCGACCTGCGATCGACTCCAGACTTGCTGCGCGCATCGGGTATTGCCATGCGCGGCCTGCATGCATCACCGCACGGCGTCGGCAGTTCGACTGAGAAGTGCTGCACAGCTTGCCGCTGCGATACCTCGCATGCGTAGTTTGCCGATGCGCGTGCGCTTAGGCTGAGCGGTAGTGCGGCGTCGCGATGCCGAGTGCAGATCCAGGCCACGGCGCTGCATCTCCCCCCGCGTGTATCAGGAGTGCCCATGTTCTCTTCCCCCACCCGGTTGCGCCGGCTGCTTAGCTGCGCGCGCATGTCGTTGCTGCTGCTGTTGCTCGTCCTCATGCCGTTGGCGCAGGCACAGAGCGGCAACCGGCTGAAGTTCGTCGGCGTCAATCTCTCTGGCGCAGAGATCAAATCCTCGCAAAAACCCGGCATCGCCGGCGTCGACTACCGCTATCCCGACGCCGATGAGTACGACTACTTCGCCGGCAAGCAGATGAACACGATCCGCTTGCCCATCCTGTGGGAGCGCCTGCAGCCCAGAGCCGGCGGTGCACTGGATCCAGCGCAGCTGGCCGCGATCCGGCAGGCCGTCGCCAACGCCAAGGCGTCCAAGATGTACTTGATCCTGGACGTGCACAATTACGCCAGGTACTACGGGCAGAAGATCGGCAGCACGCGCGTACCGATCGCCACCTTCGCCGATCTATGGCGGCGGCTGGCCCTCGCCTTCAAGAACGACAACAGCGTGATCTTCGGCCTGATGAACGAGCCTTACGGTATCGATCCACGCGCCTGGGCCGGCGCCGCACAGGCATCCATCGACACGATTCGCAAGACCGGCGCCAATAACCTGATCCTGGTACCGGGCGCGCTGTGGAGCGGGGCGCACAGTTGGTACTCGACCGTTGCCGGCCAATCCAACGCGGTGGCCATGGCGTCCATCAACGATCCGCTGAACCGCTATGCCATCGAGGTGCATCAGTATCTGGATGCCGATTCCAGCGGCACCACCGCCGGCTGCGTCAGCGCCACCGTCGGCGTGGAGCGCTTGCGCAGTTTTACCCAATGGCTGCGCATCCACCGCAAGCGCGGCTTTCTGGGCGAATTCGGCACCGCCAACAACGTCACCTGCAATCGCGCACTGGAAGGCATGTTGGGGTATCTGGAGGGCAATGGCGATGTCTGGTTGGGCTGGACATGGTGGGCTGCTGGCGCATGGTGGAGGGCACGTTATCCGTTCAACGTGCATCCCGACGCCCAGGGGCGCGACAAACCGCAGATGGCACTGCTGAGCGCGCGCGCCGCGCGACGCGCCAAGTAGACGACACGTTCCGGGGACACGCAGGCGCGGTGACCACCGCGCCTGTCGCATGCGGCGGTCGCCGATGGTCGCCTGCGCCGCGCGTCGGTAGGCCGGCGTCACCGCACCGACAGCAGGCGCATCCATACGCCCGGTTGCTGACGCAGGTACGGCCTTTGCCGCGATGCCGCTGACGTGGCATCGCGCCATTCGCCTCGAGCGTACCAGCGCCTTACGACAAGCGTGCTCTACGCACTTCATGACTGCGGATGAATCCACACATTCAGCCGCGTTCAGTGAAGACGGCGTTTAGGCACGGCCGATGCACTGCTGTGCATCGATGCGCCGCACTGCGCGCAGATCGTACGCAATCAGCTGCGACGCATCCCCCACCTCGTCGCCAGGAGTCTTTCCATGTCTGTCGTTTCTGTCCCGCCACGCGGCATCGTTCGCTGCGTCCTGTTGCTGCTTCTGCTCGGCATGTTGCCGCAGGTGCAGGCACAAACCCGCGCGCTCACGTATGCCGGCGTCAATCTGTCCGGCGCGGAGTTCGCTTCCTCGAAAAAACCCGGGGTCCTCAACAAGGATTACATGTACGCCTCGGCCAGCGATTACAGTTATTTCGCCGGCGTCGGCATGAATACCGTGCGCCTTCCCATCCTGTGGGAACGCCTGCAGCCCAGCGCGCGCGGCGAGCTGGATCCGGCGCAACTGGCGCTGGTGCAACAGGCGGTGGCACGCGCCAAGGCATCGGGCATGTACCTGGTGCTGGATATCCATAACTACGCCAAGTACTACGGCTACCTGATCGGCGGGCCGGAAGTTCCGGTTGCCACCTTCACCGATCTGTGGCGTCGCCTGGCGCTGGTGTTCAAAGGCGACAACGCTGTGATCTTCGGGCTGATGAACGAGCCTTACAACATCTCGTCCAGTCAGTGGGCCGGCGCCGCACAGGCAGCCATCGACACCATCCGTGCCACCGGTGCCGACAATCTGATCCTGGTGCCGGGGGCGTCGTGGACCGGTGCGCACAGCTGGTACTCGCCGACCAGCGATGGGTACTCCAACGCCGTTGCACTGGCCTCCATCTACGACCCGCTCAATCGGTACGCCTTCGAAGTGCATCAGTATCTGGACGCCGATTCCAGCGGTACCAGCAGCGTTTGCGTCAGCCCCACCATCGGTGCCGATCGCCTGCGCAACTTCACCCAGTGGCTGCGCATCCACAACAAGCGCGGTTTTCTGGCCGAGTTCGGTACCGCCAACAATGCAGTGTGCAACCAGGCACTGCAGGGCATGCTCGCCTTCCTGGAGACCAACGCCGATGTGTGGTTGGGCTGGACCTGGTGGGCGGCCGGCTCGTGGTGGAATCTTTCCTACGCCTACAACGTGCACCCCAACAAGGACGGGACCGCCAAGCCGCAGATGTCGATCCTGTCGCCGCAGGCGACGCGAACGACACGCGCAGCCGGCGTCATGCGTTCCAAGCGCTGAGGACAAGTGATGCAGAACGAGGAGAGCCGCCGCAAGGCGGCTCTTCGGTCGTGGCCACGCAGCGGTGGCCCATCCCTGCAGGCGCAGGACAAACTGGCGGTACCGGTTTGGATGCCTGGACCTGCATGTCATCACCACGCAGAGGACGACAGCGAGGATCACGCCGATTTCAGGTGCATGAACTTCCTCTGCAGCCGTTCTGCGTTTTTCACCTGCCATCGATTACGGCGGGCTCAGCATCGGCGCACTTCACTGTGAGGAGCACGACGATGACGCAGCGATTGATGAAAACCGCCTTGGTCGGGGCGCTGGCGCTGGCCTCGTACGCGATGGTCGCGCAGGCGGCCGACAAGCCGGCCAAAGCGCTGACCAGCAACGAGGTCACCCGCATGCTGACCGCCAAGGGCTACACCAAGGTGCACGACGTCAAGTTCGAACACGGCGTGTGGACGGCAGACGCACGCAGCGGAGATGGCAAGGATGTCGACGTGCACATCGATCCGGTCACCGGCCGCATCTATGGCGATCAGACCACCTCGCGCCTGACCGAAGCGGACGTACGCGCCGCCCTCTCCACCGGCGGCTATTCCGAGGTGCACGACCTGGAGTTCAAGGACGGTCTGTGGAAGGCCGATGCCAAGCGCGACGGGCGGAAGGTGGAACTGCATGTGGACCCGGAAGACGGCCACGTGGTCAGCGCCGAACAGGATTGATGCGCGGGTGCGTGCTGTCCTGCGTGACGGCGCGTGCCATTGGCGAAAGCCTCCGAGGCGGTGCTGCCACTGTTTGCCCGGCCGGTCGCTGTCGGCCTGGTGGCAGCGCACATAACCTGCTGCCGGGCATTGGATGGCAGGCGGCGCAACGCACGAACACAGCGGGCCTCCCAGGGAGGCCCGCTGTGTCATCGCCCTGCCGTCGTACCGTAACGCTCACCGGCTGCTCCGCCGCAGGGCGAAGCTGGGCGATCGATTCGCTCAGCGAGTCTGCGGCACAGATCTTTTTGCCGGAGCGCTACGCTGCGCTGCGTTGTCCGTCCCGCTTGGCTGCGACGCGGCATGTGCGCCCGTTCCCGGCTTGCCGGCCATCATGCGATCGCGTGCCGCCTTGAACGGGTTGCCCGCATACCAGTTCGGCCAACGACCGCCGACCGCCACTTCCTTGCCCACGCCATACATGGCCTGCAGGTCTTCGATGGTGCCGTCGAGTTTCCAGGTGGCCGCATCGTACTGATCGCCGGGTGCGTGGTAACGGTGGCGTCCATAGTCCTGCGCCGCCGCGCGTCCGGCAGCGGTGCCGCCTTCGCGCAGGTCCTCGCCGCCGTCGGCATACAGCGCCGGCACACCGGCCTTGGCGAAATTGAAGTGGTCCGAACGAAAGTACGAGCCGCTTTCCGGCGTGGCTTCGGCATGCAGGCTGCGGCCCTGCATCGCGGCGATCGGCTTGAGGATGTCTTCCAGCTCCGAGCTGCCCATGCCCACCACGGTCACATCGCGCGCGCGCCCCGCCACCGACATCGCGTCCAGATTGATCACCGCGGCGATCTTGTCCAGCGGAAAGCTCGGATTGGCGACGTAGTACTTGGAACCGAGCAGGCCCGATTCCTCCAACGTGACCGCCACGAACACCACCGAGCGTTCCGGCTTGGGCTCCTGATGGGCGAAGGCGTCGGCGATCTCCAGGATCCCGGCCACGCCGGTGGCGTTGTCGACCGCGCCGTTGTAGATGTTGTCGCCGCTTTCGCCCGGATGCTTGCCCAGGTGATCCCAGTGCGCCATGTACAGCACCGCCTCGTCGGCATGGGTGGTGCCGGGTAGCACGCCGACCACGTTGCGCGAGGTCTTTTCGGCGATGCTGCTCTTCAGATCCACCGACCAGCTGGCCTTCAACGGCACCGGCTTGAAGCCGCGCTTGCCGGCGTCCTTGTAAGCCTGCGCCAGATCCAGCCCGGCATCGGCGAACAGCTGCTTGGCCGTCTCGGCGCTGATCCAGCCCTGCACCGGCAACCGCGGATCCGGATCCTCCTTGGCTGGCAGGTCGTACTGGGGACCGGACCAGGAGTTCTTCACCACGTCCCAGCCATAGCTGGCGCCAGGGGTGTCGTGCACGATCAACGCCGCCGCCGCGCCCTTGCGCGCAGCTTCTTCGAACTTGTAGGTCCAGCGCCCGTAGTAGGTCATGCGCTTGCCGTCGAACAGCTTGGCATCATTGCTGTGGAAGCCCGGGTCGTTGACGAACATCACCACCGTCTTGCCCTTCCAGTCCTGGCCGGCGTAATCGTTCCATTGCTGCTCGGGCGCATCCACGCCATAGCCGACGAACACCAGCTCGCTGTTGTCCAGCTTGACCTCGGGCTGCCCGGTGCGGGTGCCCACCACGATGTCGGGACCGAAGGCCAGCGTGCGGGTCCGCTCACCGCTGCGCAGGCTGGGCGCGGTGGCGGCATCGGCAGTGGTCTCCACCATCGGCACTTCCTGGTACCAGCTGTCGCCATTGCCCGGCTGCAGGCCGATGCGCTGCATCTGGTCGCGAATATAGGTGACGGTCTTTTCTTCGCCGGCAGTGCCCGGACCGCGGCCTTCGAAATCGTCCGAAGCCAGTGTCTTGACCAGCTCGGCGAAGTCGCCTTGGGTCAGCTCGGGCGAGAACGCATGCCGACTCGGCGGTGCGCTGGGCGCGGTCTCGGCCGGCGTCTGCGCCGTCGGTGCAGCCGGCGCATCGGCAGCGTCGCGCTGGCAGCCGGCCAGGGCCAGGCTCGCGGACAGGCACAACAGGATCTTGCGGGGCATCGGAATTCCTCGTGCAACCAGGCCCCGATCTTAGAACGTGCGACGGAGGGCGAGGTGAGCATGGGATTGGCCGCCCCGGACGTACCGCCGATCACCGGCTGGACGCGCGGTCGGGCAGGGCAGCCCGGCCATTACGGCGCTGGCCGGCGGCCGGCTGGCGACGCGCACGCAGGGCGGCGCTGGCGCCTGTCTGGGCGCCGCACGCCACGATGGGCCCTGCGTAGCGTGCATGCCGGGCACCGTTGCCCGCATGCGCGGGCGAGGGCTTCAGTCCTGCGGTGCCACGTCGCTGTCGAAGCTGCGCGCGGTGGCGCCGCTGACCGCACCGATCTTGGCGGTGCGGTGCACGTACAGGCTCACCTCGCGTTCGAACTGCAGCGGCCCGTCGACGACGGCATTCGGGCCGATCACCACCCGCGGCTTGCGCGCCGGCTTGAATGCGAAACTGAAGTTCGGTTTTTCGACCTGGATACCACCGTGGACGTGCGAATCGACGCCCACGGTGATGTCGCCGTTGACCGTCTCGATGCCTTTGCCGAGGTCGGTACCCACCAGCCCGATACCACCATTGACCGTTTCCACGCCGCCACTGATTCGGCTGCCGCGCTCCACCAGCACGCTGCCGTTGACCGTTTCCAGCCCGCCGGACACGATCACTTTCTGGCCGACGGAAATCCCGCCGTTGACCGTGGACACGCCACCAGTGCGTGCACCGTTGCCGATCTGGATGCCGCCGTTCACCGTTTCCACATCCTTGGTCTGCGCGCCGGCGGCGACCTCGATGGAGCCGTTGACCGTTTCCAGGTTGCCGTAGACCTTGCCGGCCTCGGCGCCGATGCGGCCGTTGACCTTGCTGATGTCGTCGTCGGCCCAGGCGCTCGTGCAGACCAGGGACAACGCCAGGAGAAGATGCGGGGACTTCATGCTGAACCTCGTGCGGCAGTGGCGTTCGGGGACGTGGCGGCGATCACATCACGCTTGGCTACAATCGCGCATCTGCCTGAAGTCACTGGACCTTTCGTTGCCCCCTTCGCCCGCACCGCTGCCGCACCTGCCGCTCGTCCGTGCCACTGGCCATGGCCGCCGGTGGTTGTCGGCGGCCGTGCTGGCCTGCCTGCTGCTGGGCAGCGCCGCTGTCACGGCGCAAAGCCAGCGCGAGACCGAACGCAAGCTGCAGCAGCTGCGCGATGAGCTGAAGACCATCAGCGCCGATCGACGCGAGCTGGAAGGCAAGCGCGGCACCGCCGCCAAACAACTGCGGCAGGCCGACGAAAAGGTCGCCAGGACCGCGCGCGCGCTCAGCGAGACCGAAGCGGCGATGCGCACGCAGGAACAGCACCTGTCCACGCTGCAGCAGGATCGTGCGCGCCTGCAGCAGGGCCTGCAGCGCCAGCGCGCGCAGCTGGCAGCTCTGCTGCGCGCCGCCGACCAGGTCGGCCGCAACGCGCCGCTGAAGGTCTTGCTGTCGCAGGACACGGTTGGCGATGCCACGCGCATGCTGGCCGATCACCGCTATGTGCAGAACGCCCGTGCACAACAGATCCACGCGCTCACCACCCAGCTGGATGCGTTGGCGAAGGTGGAACAGGACATCGCTAGCCGCCGTCAGGCGCTGGATGCCGCACGCGCGCAGCAGAAGGCGCAGGCGGCAACCCTGCAGAAGGATCGCTCGCAACAGGCCGCCACCGTCGCCCAGCTGGACGACCGCTACAAGCAACGCGCCGAACGCGAGAAAGCCCTGGGCCAGGACGCCAAGGCACTGGAGCAGCTACTGGCCAACTTGCGCGCCGCCGCTGCCAAGGCCGAAGCCGAACGCCGTGCTGCCGCCAGACACGCCGCCGCCGAAGCCGCCGCGCAGGCCAAGCGCGGCAAGTCCGAGCGCCCCGAGCGCGCCGGCAAGACCCCGCCCAAGGTCGTCGCCAGCGCGCCAGCGCCCAAGGTGGGCGGACTCAGCTGGCCGGTGGCCGGCAATCTGCTGGCACGCTTCAACGCCACCTTGCCCGATGGCCACACCAGCAAGGGCGTGCTGATCGGCGCGCCCAAGGGCAGCACGGTCACCGCGGTGGCCGACGGCACCGTGGTGTTCTCCGACTGGATGACCGGCTACGGCATGATCCTGATCGTCGATCACGGCAACGGCTACATGAGCCTGTACGCGCACAACGACACCTTGTTGCGCGATGCCGGCGCGTCGATCAAGCGCGGCGACGCGGTGGCCAAGGTCGGCAGCTCTGGCGGGCAGGGCGTGCCTGCGCTGTATTTCGAACTGCGCCGCAACGGGCAGCCGGTGGATCCATCGAGCTGGTTGCAGCGGCGCTAGTCCACGCATGCCGGGCGCATGGGCGCGCAGCTTCGGCAGCTGCCCGGCGCCACGGCCGCGGATGCGGCGCTGTCTGTCATCGGCGCCGTGGCATGAGCGGCGTCTCCGTGCCCGCAAGCCAGGCCGGCCTGCGGCGGCATGCGCGATCGCCCGACCGCGGATCGACGCTCGATCGTCGCCACGGCGCACGGCGGCGATTCAACGCGGATTTACCGCCGCTTCGCGCATAATCGCTCGGCTCCGCGCTGCGGAGCATCTCGTCTCTTTGTCGGAGTGCTTCATGCGCGTAGCCGTCCTGTCCGTTGCCCTGTCGCTGGCTTTGTTCGCGTCGCCTGGTTGGGCGCAGACCGACCGTCCTGCCGCCGCTGCCACCCAGGCCGCCGCAGACGATCCGCAAGCCAACGAAGCTGCCGTCTCCAAGGTGCCGCTGGACGAGATCCGCCGTTTCGTCGCGGTGTACAACGCGGTCAAGCAGGCCTATGTGGACCCGGTGGAAGACAAGAAGCTGATGCATGCGGCAGTCCGCGGGCTGCTCTCGGATCTGGATCCGCACAGCACATACTTCGACAAGGAAGACGCCGAAGCCTTCGACGAACAGGCCAGTGGCGCATACGACGGCATCGGGGTGGAGCTGCAGCAGCAGCCGGACAACACGCTGAAGGTGATCGCGCCCATCGACGACACCCCGGCCGCGCGCGCCGGCATCCGCGCTGGCGATGTGATCGTGGCCATCGACGGCAAGCCGATCGACGCCAGCAAGGCGATGGAGCCGCTGCGCGGCGAATCCGGCAGCAAGGTCACCTTGACCATCGTGCGCGACAAAGCACCCAAGCCGTTCGATGTCACCCTGCAACGCCAGACCATCCGCGTGGCCAGCGTGCGCAGCAAGGTGCTGGAGCCGGGCTACGGCTATATCCGCATCAGCACCTTCCAGGCCGACACCGGCGCCGATTTCCAGAAGAACCTCAAGCAGCTGCAGGCCGGCGGCAAGCTGCGCGGGCTGGTGCTGGACCTGCGCAGCAACCCGGGCGGCCTGCTGACCTCGGCAGTGCAGGTAGCCGACGATCTGCTGGACAAGGGCAACATCGTCAGCACCCGCGGGCGCATCTCCATCAGCGATGCCAAGTTCGATGCCACCCCGGGCGACCTGCTTGGCGGCGCCCCGGTCGTGGTGCTGGTGGACGCCGGCTCGGCCAGCGCCTCCGAAGTGCTGGCCGGCGCGCTGCGCGACAACCAGCGCGCACGCATCATCGGCAGCCGCACCTTCGGCAAGGGCTCGGTGCAGACCGTGCTGCCGCTGGACAACGGCGATTCGGTCAAGCTCACCACCGCGCGCTATTACACGCCCAGCGGCAAGTCGATCCAGGCCAGCGGCATCGTGCCGGAAGTGCAGCTGATGCCCGAGCCGCAGCCGGGCGATGCGGACGTGCCGGCCAGCCTGAGCGACTACAGCGAAGCGACCCTGCCAGGCCACCTGCGTGGCGACGCCGAGGGCGAGGAGGGCTATGCCGCCGGCGACGTGCTGCCGGGCGATGGCCCGGTCGCCGCGGCGCTGGCCGAACTCAAGCAACCCGGCTCGGCGGCCAAGGCGCAGGCCGCGCTCAAGGCCAAGGCGCGGGCCGCGCAGAAGGCCAAGGCCGCCAAGACCGCCGCCGAGCCCAAGCCGGCCGCCGCGCGCCCAGCAGCGGCCGACAAGCCCAAGCCTGCCGACAAGCCGAGCGAAGCGGCTGAAAAGGCCAAGCCAGTGCCGCCGGTGGAACCGGCCGCGCCGGCGCCGGCCGAACCGGCCAGGTAATCCGGCCAGCGCGTGGCGGGTGAATCACGCGCTGCGCGCCGGGCCGATCGAGACGCGTCGGCACTGCCACGCCGCCTGCACACATCCCGGGATCATCCGGCCATCAAAACGCCGGCTGGGTTGGACCCCGAGGCGTCGGTAGGAGCGGACCTGACCGTGACGAGCGGATCCCAATTGCGCGATCACCCGTACTTCAACGCATCGGCGTCGACCAACCGTTCGGCCCATTCGCAGGGGTCAGGAGCCAACGCACCCCACAGCTGTATCGCGTGGCCGTGCAGGCGCTACGGGCAGGACAGCTGACGCACCGCGCCCTGGTGAGCGTCGGGCAGCACGATGCGCGTCAGCGCGACTTGCCCGGCAGCGGGAACGGCGTGACCACCTTGTCGCCGGTGGTGGCATCGCGGATCACCGACTGGCCCTTCTTTTCCACCTCCTCGATGCGCACGATGCTCTGCATCGGCAGGTGCAGTGTCTTGGTGTTGCCGAATTCTTCGCGCAGGCGCTCTTCGGTGGGATCGACCACCAGTCCGTCGTGCACGTCGAACACCAGCTCGCCGATCTGGTTGAAGCCCCACAGATGGCTGCCGGTCACTTCGCGCGCATAGAGCTCGTACACCTTGCCGTGGTTGAGAAAGGTGACTTTGTACAGAGGCTTGGACATGCGCCCGATTATAGGCGCGCCGCTGCTGTGCACGTAGCGCGCGGCGCGCAGAGGCGGTCGCTCCGCGCTAGAACCCGTGCCGCTTGCGCAGGCGCCGGGCGATCGCCGCGCGCACGTACAGCCCATAGACGATGCCGAACACGAAGCCGGCGATATGCGCCGACCACGCCACCATGCCGAACGCCGGGCCGATGTAGGCGAACACCACCTGCAGCAACGCCCACGCACCGATCAGCAGCGGCGCCGGCACGCGGATGAATTCCAGGAACAACCCCAGCGGCAACACCACGCCGAGCTTGGCGCCGGGAAACAGCGCCAGATAGGTGCCGATCAACGCCGACACCGCACCGGAGGCGCCGATGATCACCCGGTCCGGCGTGCCGATGGCGAAAATGGCCGCCAGGTTGGAAGCGGCCCCGCCCAGCAGGAACAGCAGCAACAGCCGCCACGGTCCCAGGATGCGTTCGGCCGGCAGGCCGAAGATCAGCAGGAACACCAGATTGCCCAGCAGATGCGACCAGTCGGCATGCAGGAACAGCGCAGTGAACAGGCGCAGCACACTGCCGTCGCGCAGCGTCGCCCACCAGTCGCCAAGATTGGCGACGCCGCTGGACAGGGCGCCCCAATCCAGCCACAGCGTATTGCGCGCCTCGCCCGGCCGGCTGATCGACCACAGGTAGGCCAGCCAGACCGCGGCGAACAGCAACGGCACCGCCCAGCGTGGCGTGGATTTCTTGCGGGAGGGCAGGGAGACGAACATCGGAGCAGCACAATAGCCGGTCCATGGGCCTGAACCCAACCCCAATCCGGCAGCGTTTGGACGGCAATGGCCGTTATTGTTCGGTTAATTGTGGTGGGTATACTGCGTACGGCGTCGTATGTCGGGGGGGGTCTCCGGCGCGCTCCGGGCACTGGATTGGTGCTGGGCGCGGGCGCTGAATCGACCATTGCAGTCCTTATCCGGAGAGCAACAACTCATGTCCACTGCTTCCACTCTCAGCCGCATCACCCTGCTCGCCGTCGGCATCGCCGGCGCCCTGGCCGTCGGCCAGGCGCACGCCGCCGCCTTCCAGCTGAAGGAAAACAGCGCCAAGGGCCTCGGCCGCGCATTCGCGGGTTCGGGCAGCGCCCCGGACGACGCCTCGATCATCGTCAACAACCCGGCCGGCATGCGCCAGCTGGACGGCCGCATGTTCCAGGCCGACGTCAGCGCCATCCACTTCTCGGCCAAGTTCAAGCCCGATACCGCCACCTACGCCAATGGCGCCCCGGTCTCCGGTGGCAATGGCGGCGATGCCGGCATGATCGCGCCGGTCCCGGCGATGTACTTCCATGTGCCGTTCGGCGAGAACGACAACATGCACCTGGGCACTTCGCTCACCGTGCCGTTCGGCTTCAAGACCGAATACGACCGCAACTGGGTGGGCCGCTACCACGGCACCAAGACCGAGCTGCAGGCGATCGACCTCAACGTCGCGTTCTCCTACGACGTGAATCCGTATGTATCCTTCGGTGCCTCGGTGTTCGCCGAGCGTCTGGATATCGACCTGGCCAATGCAGTGGATTTCGGCAGCATCCTGGCTGCCCGCCGCGTGCCGGGCTTCGCGCCGGGCAGCGCCGACGGCTACTCGCGCATCAAGGGCGACAGCACCGAAGTGGGCTTCACCCTGGGTGGCCTGTTCAGCATCGACGAGAACACCCACATCGGCTTCAGCTACCGCTCGGAAGTGGAACACAAGATCACCGACGGCACTGCCGACTTCACCACGCCGAGCAATGCCGCTGCAGTGCTCGCGCTCGCCGCGCCCGGCACCTTCGTCGACACCAAGGGCCGCGCCACCGTCAAGCTGCCGGCCAGCGCCACCGCCAGCTTCACGCATAACGTGAACGAGCAGTGGTCGATCATGGCCGACGTCACCCGCACCGCCTGGAGCAAGTTCGACCAGGTGACGGTGGACTTCGCCTCCAACCAGCCCAACACCTTGCTGGACTTTTCCTACCGCGACACCACCTTCGCCTCGATCGGTGCCGACTACCGCATGAGCGACACGCTGACCCTGCGTGGCGGCCTGGCCTACGACCAGACCCCGACCACCGCCGAACACCGCGATGTGCGCGTGCCGGATGCGAGCCGCAAGTGGGTCTCGCTGGGTCTGAGCTGGCGTCCGTCGCAGCAGGCCGAGTACAACTTCGGCTACACCCACCTGTTCGTCAGCGACCCGACCAGCGACACCCGCAGCGCCACCGGCGATCGTCTGGCGGGCAGCTACGACGTGCAGGGCAACATCCTGGCTGCCTCGATCAACTACAAGTTCTGATCGATACCGCAAGGCGCATGACGAAGAACCCCGCTACGGCGGGGTTTTTCTTTGCGCTGGCATGCGCTGGCGGCACCCACCGTGCGGCTCGGGGCGACGACGAGCGCGGCATCCGCCTGGCCGATGGCGCAGCGGCGCATCGCGCTACCGGGCGAGGCCTGCAGCCACCCTCCGCGTGAAGCGAACGCCACTCGCCACAGCCCACCGCACCACAATGCACCGTCACCAAGGCCGCAGGCGTCGACGCTGCGGCATCGCGAGCGGGCTGTGCAGCCTGCACGGCGGATTGCTATGGTCGTGCGCATGAGCCAGACCGACTTCATCCAGATCACCGACAACGCGCTCTCGGCCGCCGACTGCGCAGCGATCGTGCAGCGCATGCGCGACAGCCAGCAGTTGCACCCGGGCCGCGTGGGCGGCGGCGTGTTTCCCGAACTCAAACACAGCCGCGATCTGCGCATCAGCGGTATCGCCGACTGGGCGGCGGTGGAGGGCCGCATCCAGCAGGCGGTGTTCGAAGGCGTGTTGACCTACCTGCGGCAATACCCACAGGCGCTGATCTCGCCGTTGATGCTGCAGGTCACCACTGCCGACGGGACACCGCACCGGCTGGTGGCCGAGGACATCGCAGGGATGAGCGACCAGGCGCTGGGCGATCTGGCGCGCACCTGTCTGCGCCCGGGCGCGATCAATCTGCAGTGGTACCTCGCCGACCAGGGCGGCTACCCGTACTGGCATTGCGAGCTGTATCCGCGCGATGCCAGTGCCGAGACGCTGCATCGGCATCTGCTGTGGACGCTGTACCTCAACGACGACTTCCAACAGGGCGAAACCGAATTTCTTTTCCAGCAGCGCAAGGCCGTCCCGCGCACCGGCAGCCTGCTGATCGCGCCTACCGCCTTCACCCACACCCACCGCGGCAACCGTCCGGTCGGCGGCGACAAGTTCATCGCGACCAGCTGGATCCTGTTTCAGTCGGCGCAGGCGTTGTATGGGGCGGGGCCGTGATTCGGGGGGCCGTGATTCGGGAGTCGGGAGTCGGGATTGGTAAGAGCGGGTTGATCAGAGTTTTGTAGGTCCGAGCTGGCCGCTGGTCCGGGTAGGCGATGCGCCTGAGCGCAGAGGAACGCTGCGGCTGGCGGTGTTTGCAGGCAAGCCCCCAACCACATCGTCCTGTTCCGCGGGTCGCTACGCCGGGTGAGCGGCATTGCGTCCGCGCTTTGTTGTGAGAGTGCCTCGCTTGCGATGCGGGTCGTTAGCATTAATACTAACGACATGCGTAGCAGGAACTTCCAAACGGGCGCGAGCGATGGGGCCGATCGGGATGTCCGCAGCTCGCGCACGGTCATCAAGGGGCGCGGCACCACCGCCTACGTGCCCGGCCGCTTCGCGGTCACCACCGCCGTCGAGATAGACGATGGCTGGGGCGCGCTCGATGCCGATGGCGAGACCGCCATTGTCCCCAAGACCGTGGTGACAGAGGAGATCGCGCGCAGCATCATCAGCCGCAACTCCTCGCCCGACATCGGGTTCTCGCAGTCGGTCAATCCCTACCGCGGGTGTGAGCACGGCTGCGTGTACTGCTTTGCCCGGCCGTCGCATGCCTATCTGGATCTGTCGCCGGGCCTGGACTTCGAAACGCGGATCTTCGCCAAGCCGAACGCCGCAGCGCTGTTGCGTGCAGAGATCGCGCGCCCGTCCTACCAGTGCTCGCCCATTGCGCTGGGGATCAACACCGACGCCTACCAGCCCACAGAGCGGCGCCACGGCATTTCCCGGCAATGCCTGGAGGTGCTGGCGCAGGCCCGGCATCCTGTCAGCTTCGTCACCAAGGCGGCGTTGATCGAACGCGATATCGACGTGCTGGCCGAGATGGCGCAGCACAACCTGGTGTCGGTGTACTTTTCCGTCACCACGCTCGACAACCGCCTTGCCGCGAAGATGGAGCCGCGCGCCGCGGCGCCGCATGCACGGCTGCGGGCGATGCGCACGTTGCATGCCGCTGGCGTACCGGTGGGCGTGCTGGTCGCTCCGGTGATCCCGATGATCAACGACAGGGAAATCGAACATATCCTGGAAGCAGCCAAAGCCCACGGCGCGCGTTCGGCGGGATACGTGTTGCTACGCCTGCCGCACGAGCTGACGCAACTCTGGCGCGAGTGGCTCGAACTGCATTATCCCGACCGCGCCAAACACGTGATGAGCCTGATCCAGCAGATGCGTGGCGGCAAGGACTACGACAGCAGTTTCGGCAAGCGCATGGTCGGCGAAGGCCCGTTCGCACAGCTGCTTTCGCAGCGATTTTCGGTTGCGTATCGACGCCTCGGGTTCGGGCGAATGCCGCGGCTCGATACCACGCAGTTCCGTCCGCCCAGACCGGACACGCCACAACTGGACCTGTTCTGATCCCGCGGGTTGCGATCTTGCTCACCCGCGCCGTGATGCCAACGCCGGCATCGGCTCCGAAGCGCACGCGCGCCCCGTTCGGCTGTCGGCGCGTGGTGCGCGGTCGCCAACAGGAACAGCGCAGCAACGGCCACGTCGAATGACAGGCTGGTGCGGTTGAACGGTTGCAGCACGCTGTCGGCGATTGCCGCAGGTCCGATCGCGACGGCACGTTGGCCGTCCGCATCGGCGCGCATGTGTTTGAAGGCAGATGCGCTGGTCAAGCCCTGATCATCGCAAGCCGGCGTGCGCCCCGTAGAATCCGTGCATGCTTGCACTTGCTCAGGGCGCGTGGGATTGGCTGGCCAGCCTTCCCCACCTCGAAGCGCTTCTCGTGGCCGCCTATGTGCTGTACCTGCTGTGGATCGCCGCCTGGATCGTGCTGCAGAAGCGCGAGCCGGTGGCCACCCTGAGCTGGGTACTGTCGCTGGCGGCGCTGCCCTATCTCGGCCTGCTGATCTACTACTGGCTGGGGCCGCAGAAGGTCAAACGGCAGCGCTTGCGCCGCGGTCGCTCACGCTCGGGCATGGAGAGCTACAGCAGCGTGTGTCCGCCCGACGCCGATTGCACCGAACTGGCCAAGATCGCCCAGTCCACCACCGGCCTGGCGCCGAGCAGTGCCACCGAGGTGCACTGGCTGGTGGACGGCGCGGCGACGTATGCCGCCATCATCGAAGCGATCCGCGGCGCACGCGACCATATCCATCTGGAGTACTACATCTTCCAGCCGGACCACAGCGGCACCGCGATCTGCGATGCCTTGATGGAACGCGCCCGCGCCGGCGTGAAAGTCCGCCTGCTGATGGATGCGATCGGCTCTTCGGCGATGCCCCGGCGCGCCCTGCGCACGCTGCGCGAAGCGGGCGTGGAAACTGCCTGGTTCCATCCCTCCCAGTTCCTCAAGCCGTTCAAGCGGCCGTGGCTCAATCTGCGCACCCATCGCAAGCTGGTGGTGGTCGATGGGAGAGTCGGCTTCACCGGCGGCATCAATGTCACCGACGAAGAGAACGAACAGGTGCGGCCCGACGCCTATCGCGACCTGCATGTGCGGCTGCAAGGTCATGTGGTGCGCAGCCTGCAGCTGGTATTCCTGGAAGACTGGCTCTACGCCACCGGCCAGGGCCGCGCGGCCTTCCACGGGCAGCAGCTCTGGCCCGGGGACGTGCCGAGCCGTGCGCAGGGCACGGTCGATGCGCAGGTGCTGGTCTCCGGGCCGGATTCTTCGTGGGAGTCCATCCACCGCCTCATGGTGGCCGCGATCCACGAGGCCAGGCACCGGGTCTGGCTGGTCACCCCGTACTTCGTCCCCGGTGAGGCCGCGCGGATGGCGCTGACCTCGGCCGCACTGGGTGGGCTGGACGTGCGCCTGCTGGTGCCGCGCATCAGCGATTCGCGTCTGGTGACGTATGCGGCGCGCTCGTACTTCGACGAACTGCTCGAGGCTGGTGTGCGCATCTACGAATACGGTCCGCGCATGTTGCACACCAAGGCACTGCTGGCCGACGACGATGTCTGCATCGTCGGCAGCGCAAATTTCGATAGCCGCAGCTTCCGTCTGAACTTCGAGCTGTCGATGCTGTTCCGCGATCAGACAGTGGCCGCCGAACTGGCCGGCATGATCGATGTCGACCTGCAGGATGCGCAGGAAGTGCGCTTCATCCGCCAGCGCCCGTTGTGGCGCTCACGCCTGCCCGAAGCCTTCGCAAGATTGCTGTCGCCGCTGCTGTGAGGTGACCGCGGACACCGTCGCGCGGCTGGCAGCCAGGCGTAGCCGGTATCTGCATGCCATCGCTTCCATGTCGCAACGGCCGGCTGGCCCGGCTCGCCGCGCGCGCCCATTCGTCGCCGCCCACGTGGAACCGCATCCGGCGCGGCGCTACACTGCGGCCACTCAACGGGGAGCTCGTCATGCACTGGCTGTTTCTGCTTATGGCACTGGGGGCGCTGGTGCTGGCGTTCAGCACGCCGCATATGTGGCTGTTGATCGCATCGTTGCTGGCGGCGCTGGTGCTGTTGCTGCTGTGGACGCGCGGCTGGTTCGCCTCGCGCATGGGCGAGAGCCAGCGCGATACCAGCAGCATGATCGACCCGGCCGAGCTGCGCCGCCTGCGCGAGCTGGCCGAGGCCCGCAAGGCCGCGGCGCTGGCAGCTGCCCGCGATGGCGAACCGCAGGCCTGAATGCACTCGTGACCACCCAGCTCAGCGTCAACGTCAACAAGATCGCGGTCCTGCGTAACTCGCGCGGCGGGCACGACCCGGACGTCGTGCAGGCCGCGCGCGCCTGCATCGCTGCCGGTGCACATGGCATCACCGTGCATCCGCGTCCGGACCAGCGACATATCCGCGCCGACGATGTGCTGGCGCTGAGCACGCTCACGCGCGAGCACGGTGTCGAGTTCAACATCGAAGGCAATCCGTTCGCGCCGCCACGTCCAGGCTACCCGGGGTTGCTGGAGCTGTGCCGCGCCACCCGTCCGCAGCAGGTCACCCTGGTACCGGACGGCGACGGTCAGCTTACCTCCGACCATGGCTTCGACTTCGCACAGGACACCGCCCGGCTGGGCGAGTTGATCGCCGCGTTCAAGGCGCTGGGCAGCCGCGTCAGCCTGTTCGTCGATGCCGGCAATGCGCAGATCGGCCAGGCGGCCGTCCTGGGAGCCGACCGCATCGAGTTGTACACCGGGCCCTATGCGCAGGCGCACGCAGACGGGCAGCCGGCCGATGCGTTGGCGGAATTCGCGCGTGCCGCCCGCCGCGCGGCGCAGCACGGACTGGGCGTCAACGCCGGGCATGACCTGTCGCAGGCCAACCTCGGCGACTTTCTCGCCCACGTCCCCGGGGTGCTGGAGGTCTCGATCGGCCACGCCTTGATCGGCGAAGCGCTGTATCAGGGGCTGGATGCCACGGTAAGCGCGTATGTGCAGCTCCTGCGCCAGACAGGCACGCCGGCATAGCGCACGCTCCGCAGCCGATCGCGTGCTGGCTCAACGACGCACGGGGTCTGAAGGGACGTGCGCATCGTGAGCGGCATGCGCGCCAGCAGCGTTTCCATCGGCAGCTGCGTCTGCGGACACTGTGCAGCGGCGGACGCCGACCGGATACGCTGCCAGTCTGGTCACGCTGTGCATAGGTGACCAGACCGGCGGTGCGAATGCAGCAACGTTCCCCAGCCTGCGAATGCATCGGCACTGCAACCCAACCGGCCTGCACCGCGCTGGACGAAAAGCCTGCGCTGTGCGGTCAACGCGAGACGATGCCGGTGGATCTGCGCACGCTACCGGGGCGGCGCAAGACAGCTGGTCGACCGATCGGTTGTCGCAGCAGCGGCGCACACCATCGGCACAGGTTCACTGCACGACGGCGATGCGTTGAACCTGCGCATTCTTGGCCGCGGCGAGCACCTTGGCCAGTAGCGCGTATTCGGCATCCTGGCTGGCGGTGATGCGCAGCTCGGGCGGGTTGCCGGCGTTCTGGCGCATCTGTTCGCTCAGCCGCAGCTGCAGTTCCTGCACGGGCATCGGGCTCGCGTTCCAGAACAGCTGGCCATCGGCTTCCAGGCGCAGTGCGATCGGTGCAGGTGGCTCCACCTGCGTGCGTGGTTGAGGGCTGCTCTGCGGCAGATCCAGCGTGAGCGTACGCGTCACCATCGGCGCGGTGACGATGAAGATGATCAACAACACCAACATGACATCCACCAAGGGCGTGACATTGATGTCCGCCAACGGTCCGCGATTACCCGCCGTGCCAAACGCCATGACTGCCTCCGATGCTGTGATGGTGGGTGTTGCATCACCGAGCATACGCCTGCCGCCGGAATAGGGAAGGGCTTCGGAGCGTGGCCATGACCGGCGCCCTGGCGGGCCGACGGCCTCCCTGGCATCGATCAGTGTGCGCCAGGCTGCTGTGGCGGAATGCGGCACGAGATCCATCAGCAGGCATCTACACACGCACCATCACCGTGGACGTCGACACGTGGCTGGCATCTGCGCTGCCTGATGCCAAGGCAGCGCTCGCCGCACGCAAGCGCGTCGTCATGGTCGTCCCCATCGGCGCTGATGTGGCAGCGCCGGTCACCTCAGCTGAAGCGCACGCAAAAAAAAACGCCACCGTTTCCGGTGGCGTTGCAGTCGCGTCATGACTGTGGTGTTGCGGTAACGCAGATACGTTTACTGCATGAAGCCGATTTTCTTCATCTGCGAGTTCTTCGCTGCGGCCAGTACCTTGGCCATCACTTCGTACTCGGCATCTTCGTTGGCATCGATGCGCAGCTCCGGCTGATTGGTCGGATCGGCCTGAACCACTTCCTCCATCTTCTGCTGCAGCTGCGAGACCGGGGTCGGACTGTTGTTCCAGAACACCTGGTTGCTCGCGTCGATGCGCAGTTCGATCGGCGGCGGCGGTTCGGTCGTCTGCGGTGGCGGGTTGAGCACCCGCTGCGGCAGATCCACGGCGATCGGGTAGGTCATGATCGGCGCGGTCACGATGAAGATGATCAGCAGCACCAACATCACGTCCACCAGGGGCGT
>NZ_JAJGQH010000023.1 GCF_020783655.1 Xanthomonas melonis
GCCCCATGCCAGCCTCGGACACCAACCTCCCATCTCCAGGATCCACATCACACTGAACAACGTGGTGGGTTTACACAACTAGGCCGCGCTGGCGGTGCTGAGCGCGCGATCCAGCTTGCGGTAACCGATGGCTTCGGTGAGATGGCCCGTGGCGATCGCGGCACTGTCGTCCAGGTCGGCAATGGTGCGCGCCACCCGCAGGATGCGGTGCATCGAACGCGCGGACAGCTGCAGGTGCTCGATCGCGCGCTCCAGCAGCAGCTGGTCGTCGCCTTGCAGACGGCAGTGGCGGTCGGTCGCGGGCTGGTCGAGCTGTGCGTTGGGCAGGTCGCCACGCGCAAGCTGCCGCTGCCGCGCGGCGACCACGCGGGCACGCACGCTGGCGCTGTCTTCGCCGGGGTTGCCACTGCGCAGCGCCTGCGGTGGCAGGCGCGGGACTTCCACATGCAGGTCGATGCGATCCAGCAGCGGGCCGGAAATGCGGCTGCGGTAGCGGCGGATGCTGTCGCTGCTGCAGCGGCAACGCGCACTGCCATCCCCCGCCCAGCCGCAGGGACAGGGATTCATGGCTGCGACCAGCTGGAACCGCGCCGGGAAATCCACGCTGCGCGCGGCGCGTGAGATCGTGACCAAACCCGATTCCAGCGGCTCGCGCAGCACTTCCAGGGTCTGCCGTTGCCACTCGGGCAGTTCGTCCAGGAACAGCACGCCGTTGTGCGCCAGCGAGATCTCGCCGGGGCGCGGATGCGTGCCGCCGCCGACCAGGGCGACCGCGCTGGCGGTGTGGTGCGGTGCGCGATACGGACGCTGCCGCCAGCGGGCGAGATCCAGCCCGCGACCGCTGACCGAGCCGATGGCAGCGGTCTCCAGCGCTTCGGCATCGCTGGCGTCCGGCAGCAGGCCGGGCAGACGCGAGGCCAGCAAGGTCTTGCCGCAGCCGGGGCTGCCGACCAGTAGCAGGTGGTGACCGCCGGCTGCGGCGATCTCCAGTGCGCGGCGCGCATGCGGTTGGCCGCGCACGTCGGCCATGTCCGGCAGCGCGCGCGCGCCCGATGCGGGGGCTGCCAGTTCGGCTGCCGGCGCCGGCTGGCTGCCGTTGAGGGCCGCGCAGACCTCCAGCAGGGTGCGTGCGGTGAACGCCTGGCCATGCCCGGCAATGGCGGCCTCGGCGCCATTGGCCAGCGGCACGATCAGCCGTCGCCCCGCCTGTGCGGCGGCCAGGGCGGCCGGCAGCACGCCGTCGACGCCACGCAGCTCGCCGGTCAAGGCCAGCTCGCCGAGGAACTCGTACTCGGCCAGCGCCTGCCGGTCGATCTGCCCGCTGGCGGCCAGGATGCCGAGCGCGATCGGCAGGTCGAACCGACCGCCTTCCTTGGGCAGGTCCGCCGGCGCCAGGTTGATGGTGATGCGTCGGGCCGGAAACTCGAACTGCGCGCACAGCAGCGCGGCACGCACCCGTTCGCGCGATTCGCGCACCGCGGCTTCGGGCAGGCCCACGATCTGGGTGGAGGGTAGCCCCCCGGAGAGATGCACTTCCACCCGAACCTCAGGCGCGTGCACTCCCACGCGGGCACGGCTGTGCACCAGTGCCAGGCTCATGGTGGCGGCTCAGGTCAGACGGTGCCGGAATCGGGCGCCGCATTGGGCGGCGCACCGGTTGCGCGTGCTTCCAGCGCGGCCACCGCCTGCTCCAGCGCGTCGAGCTTTTCGCGCGTGCGTAGCAGTACCGCGCGCTGCACGTCGAATTCTTCGCGGGTGACCAGATCCAGTTTGCCCAGGCCGGCCTGCAAGGCCCCCTTGAACGTGCTTTGCAGTTCCTCGCGCGACTGGCGCAGGCCTGGCGGCACCAGGTCGCTGAGGCGGCGGGCGAGGTCGTCGAGCTGATTGAAATCGATCATGGTTGTCTCCGCAGGTCCGTGGAAAGCCTAATGCGGGCCGCACACACGGGACATCGGCAAGGCAGTCGGCAGGCGGTAAGAATAGTCCCATTCGGCTGTGGTCCGGGGTGGTGCAGCCGGCATGGATGAGTGTTGCGGCTGTCCACGCTATGCTGCGCGCCCTGTCATGCCGCTGGATCTGCACCAATGAAAATGATCATGGCCATCGTCAAACCGTTCAAGCTCGACGATGTGCGCGAAGCGCTCGCCGGTTGCGGGGTGGCGGGCATCACGGTGACCGAGGTGAAAGGCTTCGGGCGGCAGAAGGGCCACACCGAGCTGTATCGCGGCGCCGAGTACGTGGTCGACTTCCTGCCCAAGGTGAAGATCGAAGTGGCGGTGACCGACGATCAGGCCGAGCGTGTGGTCGAAGCCATTGTCGGTGCGGCGGGCACCGGCAAGATCGGCGACGGCAAGGTGTTTGTCTACGACCTGGGCAGTGTGGTGCGCATCCGCACCGGCGAGCTGGACGGCGACGCGCTGTAAGGCATCGGCCGGCAGCGCCTTCGGCCGACATTGCGCCGTTGGTCTTCAGGCGATTGGCCGATTGCTGCGATACCGCGTCCGTCGTCGCCCGATTGCCACGACGCGGCGCCATGCGCCCATGGTTGCAGCGTGGCGCGATGGTCACGCCTGGGCAGGCGGGATCCGGCCAGCGACGGCCAATGCAGCCGCGAGATGGTGCGCGGGGCGCAACGTCATCCGAGCAGCTGGTCCGCGACGGGCCGAGCGGTGCCGCGCTACGTGCGCACTCATACCATTTCAATACCGCAGATAGGATCCGGCATCTGAGGCCGGCATCGACGCAGGCGTCATGCCGCGATTCAGCATGTGGCTGAGCTTTAGGTCTAGATATCCCCGTGGCCGGGCCCGCTTGTCGCCACACGACGACTTGCCTACTCTAGGGCCTAATACCAATTAAATACCGGAGTTCGGGATGAAGCGACGCGATAGGAAGTCGGGCCTGCGCCCGCTCTCGGTCTGGCTGGCAGCGGGCCTGGCAGCGGCGACAGTCCCCGCACTGGCGCAGCCGGTCACCCAACCGGCGATCTTCCCCACGCCGGTCTCGATCATGCTGGAGGGCGGCACGGTCACGCTGGGTCAGTCGGTGGTACTGGTGGTGGCGCCGGGCGCAGATCCGGAGTCCGTCGCGTTGGTACGCCGCATCCTGGGGACGGCCGGCGTGACCAGGATCGCCACCGCAGCGCGCCTGCCAGCCACGTTCGACCGCCCGCACATCGTGATCGGCACCGGCGATGCGGCAGTGGTGCGCGAGGCGCTGGCGCGCAGCAAGGCCACCCAGGACACGCACAGCGAGGGCTATACCCTGACCAGCGCGGCGCTCGGCAGCGGGTTGATCACGCTGGCCGGCCACGATGGCGATGGGCTGTTCCATGCGGCGCAGACCCTGCGTCAGCTGGTCGAGCGGCCGGCGATCCCGACGCTCACGATCCAGGACCACCCGGCCATGCCCATCCGCGGCACGATCGAGGGCTTCTACGGCGCGCCATGGTCGATGAGCGATCGCAGCAAGCATATCGAGTTCCTGGCGCGCACCAAGGCCAATACCTACATCTACAGCCCCAAGGACGACCCGTATGCGCGCGACCGCTGGCGCGAGCCGTATCCGAAGGCGACCTTGCAGGCACTGGGCAAGCTGGCGGCCAGTGCCAAGCGCAATCACGTCGATTTCGTCTATGCGATCTCGCCGGGGCCGACGGTGTGCTTCTCCGATCCGTCAGATGCCAAGGCGCTGCTGCGCAAGTTCGACGCGTTCCGCGCGCTGGGCGTGCGCAGTTTCTACGTGGCGCTGGACGATATCGAATACACCAAATGGAACTGCGAGCGCGACAAGGCCACCTTCGGTGCATCCGGCGCGCAGGCGGCTGGCGTCGCGCAATCGTATCTGCTCAATCTGGTGCAGGCCGATCTGGTCGCGCGCCACGATGCGGCGTCTGAATTGATCATGGTGCCTACCGAATACTTCGATGCCAAGGAGAGCCCCTACAAGGAAGCGTTGCGCAAACACCTGGATCCGAAGATCGTGGTGCAATGGACCGGCACCGACGTGGTGCCGCCGGCCATCTCCATCCCGGATGCGCGTGCGGCCACCAAGGCGTTCGGTCGCAAGACGCTGTTGTGGGACAACTACCCGGTCAACGATTTCGAAACCTCGGCCGGGCGCCTGCTGATGGCGCCGTACGCGCGGCGCGAGGCCGGCCTGTCGGCCGAGTTGTCGGGCATCGTCTCCAACCCGATGAACCAGGAAGTGCCCAGCCGGGTCGCGGTGATGGGCCTGACCGCGTTCGCCTGGAACGACAAAGGCTACGACACGCAGCGCACCTGGCATGCGGCGGCGCGCGATCTGGCCGGCGGCGATGCGCGTGTCACTGCCGCATTGCTGACCTTCTTCGATACCCAGCACCTGGCACCGACCTTCGGCAGCCAGCCATGGCAGGAGCAGGCACCGCGGCTGAAGGCGGTACTCGACCATGTGCGCGAAGCGATCGCGCTGGGCGATGCCCCAGCGCGCACGCAGGCGCTTGCCGAGTTGGCGCGCACTGCCGAGGAGCTGGTGGCCGCCCCGCAACTCATCCGCGACGGCGTGGCCGACAAGGGCTTTGCGGAACAGTCGCGCCCGTGGCTGGAGGCGATGGAGGGCTGGGGCCGCGCGCTGCGGCAGACTGCGGCCGGCCTGGAGGCGGCCAACCGTGGCAGTACCGAGGCGCCGGCATTGTTTGCCGATGCGGCCGCATCCGCGACCAAGGCGGCAGCGATCCCCTCGATTCCCGGCGCTACGCGTTTCGGCGGGCCGGTCAAGATCGCTGACGGTGTGCTGGATCGGTTCGTGGCCGAAGCGCCGCACCTGATCGCCTATCGCGCGCCAGCGACGACGCCGTAGCGGCATGCTGCGTTGATGGAATACCGGTGCCTGTTCTCTGGCAGGCACCGGTGACGCTGATGCATCGCGCCTGAGGCAGTCGTACACCGCGGCCATTCGCTGCCCACGCCGTACACCCGGCCTGGCGCGGCACTGCGTGCTGTTTCATCACTGCTGGGCGCGATGCCGGCCGGGCGTTGCACCGTCCTGTGAAAGATCGCCTGGCCACGCCGCCGGCGCGTCTTGCATACATCGCGCAGATCAGTAGCGCGAATCCGCCTGATGCGCCGGCTGAGCCTCGCGCTTGAGACGGCGATACAGCCGCTTCCATCCAGCGCGGATAGCGCGCACCCAGCCCGGTTCGGCGCTGCGCGCGGCTTCGTCGGCGGTGGGTGCGATGCCGGCCAGGCGCTGGCGCATCTTCTGGAAATTGGCCACGTCGCTGCGCTGCAGCTGCCGGGCCAGAAGGCCGCGCCGCAGCCAGCGCGGAAATCGCCACGCCGAGGTGAAATCGATCAGGACCGGCACGCCGGCACTGACCACCACGTTGGTGCCATGCAGATCGTTATGGGTGATGCCGAAACCGTGCAGGCGGCGCAACGCCTGCTGCAACTGCTGGAACACCTCCTGGCCCACCACGGCACTGGCGCTGAGCGTGTCGCCGGGAATGAACTCCATGCCCAACGCCAGACCGCCCAGGGTGCCGAGCAACGCGGGCGCATGCCGCCACCCGTGCAGCCGGCGCAGCATGCCGGCTTCGTGGCGCACCATCAGCCGTGCGATCGGCGCCAGCAGGGTGCGGCGATAGCGGGTGTAGTCCTTGACCACCGCCAGTTGCCCATCCACGTGGGTGCGATAGACATCGGGTTCGAGCAGCCGGGTGCCCTGCTTGAGCAGGACGGGAGCGACGAGGTGCAGGCTGGAAGCGTCCAGCGGCCGGTGGTGCATGGCAGTTCTCCGGACGCTGGCGGCGCGGAGGTGTCACGCGTTACGCAGGTCCACGGTGATCGCTTGGGATCGGGATTGCGCAATTTTAAAACTTGGCGGTATTGAAATTACATTTGTTTAACAAATGAAGTATTCTGGATGTGGAACGGCTTTATCGATCAATGGCTTGGATCGGTTCTGCGTGTAGGGCTGCTCGGCGGGCCAGGCAGGTGCCCGGCGGTAGAGGTCGGCTGGTGTCGCGGTAGATGGTCGATCAGGCGCGCATAGAGCGGTTCCCGTGTATCTGCGGACATCACACCTCTTCTTGACAGGCATTGAGACTCCAGACACTGTGCGCGCTGCGGTCAGGGGGCTGCATCACGCGCGGAGGGCTGTGGCCATGAAGGCCTGGCTGCGCCAGTGTCATCGGCGACACCGCGTGCTGCGGGGACGCCCCCACGAGACGACGGCAACTGCGCCACTTCCCGACGCCCGTCAGGTTCGCCTGCGTGCGCAAGGATGCGGAACGATGGACGACTACTCAGGGGAAACGTGATGAAAAGGACTGCAACACTGCTATTGGCCTGCACGGCGCTTGGCGCCACGGCACAGGCCTCGGCGCAATCGCTTTCGCGCGGGTGGGATAGCTACCGCCAGCAGCAAAAGCAGCAGGCAAGCCAACAGAGTGCTGCCGCGCCGACGGTTCCGGCATCGACCACCACGCCGACCGCTACTGCCACGGCCCCAGCCGGGAGTGACGGGGGTGCATCCGGCGAGAGCGGCGGATTCACTACGGTGACGGCGCAAACACCCCCAGTGGCATCGTCGCCTGCGCCCGCCTACGCGGCAGCGACCCCGCGCGAAGAATCCCGCATCGACAGCGGTGCCTTCATCAGCGTGCAGCGCGGTAGAGCCGAGGTGTTCGATGGCTACAAGCAGGACATGCTCGGTCTAAGCGCAGGTTATCGCTGGCGCGCAGGCTCGGTGACCCTCATCGGACTGGAAGCATCGCTCGGTCGTCTGGACCGCGGCGAAAGCACGGACGATATCTTTATCCCGGCCGTGAAGTTTGGCGGCCTTGGTGGCACGGCGCGCTTCAACTTTGGTGATAGCCCGCTGTTTGCGATGGTGCGGCTTGGATCCTGGTACGCCGATGTCGCAGAGGCGAGCGAGGAAATCTACGGCGGCTACGCAGGCGTCGGCCTGGGCGTGGACCTGGGCAAATACGCCAGCGTGAGCGTGATGTACACGAACTATGTGTATGCCAACGATTACTACGACTATGGCGAAGACATCACCATCAATCGCGCCGAGGTGCTGAACGTGGGTGCCGAAGTCCGCTTCTGACCGGCGACACGGAATCGTGGATGCAGCAACGGGGCGGATGGCAACATCCGCCCCGTTGTGGTTCGAGCACTCCAGGCGCCTTGCAGCGCCGGTTCGTGCTTACTCGCCCAGCGCCTTGGCCACGAACGGCGGCGCCACCAGCACGCCGGTGTGCAGATGGGCGGTGTAGTACAGGGTGTCGAAGCCCTTGGACTGTGCATCGGCCTGGCGGAAGGCGAAATCGGCGCCTGCCTGCTTGCTGGTCATGGTCACGCTCCACCAGCCGGTGGGGTAGCACGGCTGCGGGAACGGCAGGGTCTTGAACGACTGGAAGCCGGCCTTGCCCATCTCGGTACGCATTTCGTTGATCAGGTCCAGCAGCGCCAGCGGCGACTCGGACTGTTGCACCAGGATGCCGTCGTCCTTCAACGCCTTGAAGCAGCTTTCGTAGAACGCCTTGTTGAACAGGCCTTCGGCCGGGCCGACCGGGTCGGTGGAATCGACGATCACGATATCCACGCTGCCGGCCGGGCAATTGGCCATGTAGGCCACGCCGTCGTCGAACAGCAGTTCGGCGCGCGCATCGTGGTTGGCATCGCACAGCTCGGGGAAGTACTTCTCCGACATGCGAGTGACCTGCTCGTCGATGTCGCACTGGGTGGCGCTTTCCACGCCCGGGTGCTTGAGCACCTCGCGCAGCGTGCCGCAGTCGCCGCCGCCGATGATCACCACGCGCTTGGGCGCGGGATGGGTGAACAGCGCCGGGTGGCTGATCATCTCGTGGTAGAAGAAGTTGTCGCGGCTGGTCAGCATCACCGCGCCGTCGATGAGCATCAGCTTGCCCCAGTCGGTGGTCTGGTAGATCTCGATCTTCTGGAACGGGGACTGCACCTCGTCCAGCTTGCCGCTGATGCGAAAGCCGATGGCCGAGCCGGTCGGCTGGAAGTGTTCGATGTACCAGTTGTCGTTGCTGCTCATGCGGACGTCCTAAACTAAAAGAAGCGGGCGGTTCCTTCTCCCGGCGGGAGAAGGTGGCGCGTAGCGCCGGATGAGGGTCGGGCGCAGCCCCGTGCAGCCAAACTGCGCAGCGGCTGACCCTTGCCCGGCCCCGATCCGACCAGGAGCGGGGCGTGAAGTCGGCGCGGATTGTAACGGACCCTCGGCATGCCAGGCGTTACAATTCACGCCCTTTTGCCCCAGCCGAGACAACGAAATGAGCGATTGGTCCCTCGACCAAGCCCGCAAGACCTACTCGATCCCGCACTGGGCCGACGGGTATTTCGATGTGAACGACGCCGGCCATGTGGTGGTCACCCCCACCGTCGACGGCCCGTCGGTGTCGCTGCCCGAAGTGGTGGATGCCGCGCGTGCGGCCGGGGCCAAGTTGCCGCTGCTGGTGCGGTTTCCGGACATCCTGGGCCAGCGCCTGGGCAAGCTGCAGGCGGCCTTCGCGCAGGCGCAGTCGGAGTGGGACTACGCCGGCGGCTACACCGCGGTGTATCCGATCAAGGTCAACCAGCACCGTGGCGTGGCCGGCACCCTGGCCGGCCATCATGGCGAGGGTTTCGGCCTGGAAGCAGGCAGCAAGCCCGAGCTGATGGCGGTGCTGGCACTTTCGCGCCCGGGCGGGCTGATCGTCTGCAACGGCTACAAGGACCGCGAATACATCCGCCTGGCGCTGATCGGCCGCAAGCTGGGCCTGCAGACCTTCATCGTCATCGAAAAACCCTCCGAGCTGACCCTGGTGCTGGAAGAGGCGCGCGCGCTGGACGTCAAGCCGGGCCTGGGCGTGCGCATGCGGCTGGCCTCGCTGGGCGCAGGCAAATGGCAGAACAGCGGCGGCGACAAGGCCAAGTTCGGCTTGTCGCCGCGCCAGGTGCTGGACCTGTGGAAGTCGCTGCGCGACACCGAGTACGCCGACAGCCTGAATCTGCTGCATTTCCACATGGGCTCGCAGATCTCCAACGTGCGCGATATCGCCAACGGCATGCGCGAGGCCACGCGCTATTTCGTGGAGCTCTCGCGTCTGGGCGCGAAGATCAGCCATGTGGACGTGGGCGGCGGCCTGGGCATCGACTACGAAGGCACGCGCTCGCGCAGCTATTGCTCGATCAACTACGGCCTGCATTCGTACGCCAGCAACATCGTGCAGCCGCTGGCCAGCGCCTGCGAAGAACATGGCCTGACCCCGCCGCGCATCGTCACCGAATGCGGCCGCGCGATGACCGCCCACCACGCGGTGCTGATCGCCAACGTCTCGGAAGTGGAGCAGGCGCCGGAGGGCCGCGTGCCCGACGCGCACGACGACGAGCCGGCCGCCATCCGCCATCTGCGCGAGATCCACGACGAACTGGATGTACGCCCGGCGGTGGAACTGCTCCAGGAGGCCCAGCATTTCCATGCCGAAGGCCTGAGCGCCTATGCGCTTGGCCAGATCGACCTGACCCATCGCGCGCGCATCGACGATCTGTTCTATGCCATCGCCCACGGTGTGCGTGCACGCTTGAGCTTCGACGAGAAGAGCCACCGCCCGGTGCTGGACGAGCTCAACGAGCGGCTGGTGGACAAGTACTTCGTCAACTTCAGCGTGTTCGAGTCGATTCCGGACGTGTGGGCGATCGACCAGGTGTTCCCGATCGTGCCGATCGAGCGCCTGAACGAGGCGCCGCAGCGCCGCGGCATCATCGCCGACATGACCTGCGACTCGGACGGCATGGTCAAGACCTATGTCGAAAACGAAAGCCTGGACAGCTCGCTGCCGCTGCACAGCCTCAACGCCGGCGAGAGCTACCGCATCGGGTTCTTCCTGGTCGGCGCCTACCAGGAAATCCTGGGCGATATCCATAACCTGTTCGGCGACACCGATGCGGTGGAAGTGGCCGTGGACGGGCAAGGCTATCGGATCGTGCAGCAACGGCGTGGCGACACCACCGATGTGATGCTCGATTACGTCGGCTATCACCTGGACACGTTGCGCGCGACCTATGCCGAGCGCATCGCTGCCGCGCAGCTGCCGCCGGAGCGCGCGCAGGAGCTGAGCGACGCGCTGGAAGCCGGGCTCACCGGTTACACCTATCTGTCGGACGAACCGCTGGGCTGATCGTGCAGGCGCTGCGGCATGCCGCAGCGCCACGTAGCGCAATACGATGGCGCAGAGGCCGCCGTCGATACGTTGGCAACATCGCTTGACAGCGGCGCAGTCGCACCACCGGCACCACGACTGGCTCTGGATGCCTCGCCGTTTCTTACATGTCTGTGTCGTTCGCCGGCCGTTACGGTCCTACGCATGTTGCTGACGCACATGGTGGCGGCGGGAAGAGCGGCCGAAACGGGACGGCACTCCATGCTTTACGCATCATGCAACCGCATTGTCAGCAGGCAATGCTGCTTACCGACAAGACGCAAACCCATTGCGCGATCGCCTGCCTGAAGCGCGCCATCTTTCCGCAGATGAATTTTTATTAAAATCATCTTGTGAATAAAACAATCAATAAATGTCGATAGCGAAATAGTCTTAGGTAGGTGTGCCTCAGGATATATCGCGTAAAGCGCGTGCCAGGCTCCACAGCGGACTTTATCGTCGACCTGGCACAGGACGTCCGTCGTTCGTCGGAAGCCGCGCTGGAGTGGGCGAATGTATGCATCCAGGACATCAGTTCAATCACATTTCAGTGAAAATTATTCGTGCGCCACTTGGGTTTCGTGATTTTTTGCACGGTTCCGACCTGCACGAATTGTTAATGTTGACTCAACACTTCGAAGAAGACACCTGTACGTCGGCGTTTCGATTGTGCGGATTTCCTGGTTGTAAGTCTCCATCGTGTATGGCCGGCAGCCGCCGATCGTCGGCGGTGTCTCTTAAATCTATCGCTTTTTTTCAGGGCAGGTGCTGATTCGGCATCCATCGACCACATGAAGGCCGATGGTGCGTCGACGGACTGTGCGCCACTTCAGAGGAATGCACGCAATGCAGATTGAAGCCTCCATGCCTGCCTTTCCCCTGACGCGTGCCCAGCGCGGTCTTTGGGTAGGCAGCAAAATGTATACCGACAACACCTTGATGTTATCGGAGGCGCTTGAGTTATTCGGACCGCTTGAACCGCAGGTGATCCTGCGCGCCAGTGCACAGGTCGCACGCGAGTTCGACACACTGCGGCTTTGCATTGCCGAGAAAAACGGATTGCCAGTGCAGATTGTGCTGCCTGAATACACCGGCACCATGCCTTACTTCAACGTCGCAGAGGATCCGGCACCGCGCAACGCGGCTGTGCACTGGGTCGAAGAGCAGATCCGTCAGCCGGAAGATTTGCGCAACGGGCCGCTCTGGTTTTGTGCCTTGTTCCGTCTTGGCGAGGATCATCACCTGTGGGTGCAGTACATGAGCCATCTGGTGATGGATGGCTATACCACGGCCATGGTGGCTCAGCGCGTGGCGGCGCTGTACCGCGCCTACCTGGTCGGCACTGAGCCGGAGGCTGCCGACTTCGCCAGTGCGACGGAATTGCCGGTGTTGGAACAGCAGTACCGTGATTCGGATCGTTATCAACGCGATCGCGCGTACTGGATGGAGCAATTGGCCGATTTGCCACCACCTGCAACGCTGGCGCGGCCGGGCAGTTACGAGATGGCCGGCTCGTTGCGTGGAACCGGGGAGTTCTCTGCGCGTCAGATGGCGAAATTGCGTGCGTTGGGCAGGCGCTACACCGTTAGCCTGCCGCAGATCCTGATTGCACTGGTGGCGGCCTATTACTACCGCCACACCGGCGCCGACGACCTGGTGTTTGCGATGCCGGTGAGCGGGCGTATCAATGCGCGTTATCGAAACACACCTGGAATGGTGGCGAATGTGGTCTACATCCGTCTGAAGATGCAACCGGAGCAGCCGATCCACGCACTGTTCACGCAGGTCTCCTCGGTGGTCAAGCATGCACTGCGCCATCAGCAATACCGCTTCGAAGACGTGCGTCGCGACATGGGGATTTTCGGAACCGAGCAGAAGATCGCGCGTCTGGCAGTGAATATCGAGGCTTTCGAATACGGCCTGCGCTTCGGCGATGCGTACGCGGTGCCGCACAATCTTTCCAATGGCCCCGCCGACGACCTGACCGTCTTCTGCTACGAGCGCGGCGATGGCGCTGCCCTGCGCTTCGATCTGGATGCCAATCCGGCGTTGTACGACAGCCACGAACTGGCTGAACATTGCCGCAGGTTGACCCGTCTGGTCGATGCCGTGCTGGCCGATCCGGAATGCGCGCTCGGCCAGGTCGATGTGCTGGGCGCCGAGGAGCGTCGGCGCCTGCTGCACACCTGGAACAACACCGCAGCGCCGCTGCCGGAACCGGCCACGCTATTGCATGGCATGCTGCAGCGCGCCGAGTTCATGCCCGCTGCGGTCGTGGTGCAGTACGACAGCCGCACGCTGGATTACGCCACGCTGTGCGAGCTGGCCTCGCGGGTTGCGGGGCAATGGGTCGCCGATGGCGTGCGTCCCGGCGATGTCGTCGCGGTCGCGCTGCCGCGCAGCGAGCACCTGCTGGTGGCGCTGCTGGCCATCATGTGGAGCGGTGCGGCGTATCTGCCGCTGGACCCGGAGAGCCCGGCTGTGCGCAACCGTCAGATGCTCGCCGATTCCGGCGCCATTGCGCTGGTGTGCGAGCCTGCGCTGTGCGAGCGCTATCTGATGGGGGGGATGGTCTGGCTGGACCCGCGCCCGGCGGTGTTGCCGGAAGCGATCGCACCGCTGGCCACGCCGGATGGCACGGCCTACGTGTTGTACACCTCCGGTTCGACCGGCGCGCCCAAGGGCGTGGAGATCAGCCATCGCAACCTGTTCAATTTCCTGCACGCCATGGAACACGAGTTGGCGCTGCGCCCACGCGACCGCGTACTGGCCGTCACCACCATCACCTTCGATATCGCCGGGCTGGAGTTGTACCTGCCGTTGCTGGTGGGCGCGCGCGTGGTCATCGCGCCGGCGGGGATCGGTCACGATCCGCGCGGCTTGGCGCGTCTGATCACCGACGCGCACGTCAGCCTGGTACAGGCCACGCCGTCGCTGTGGCGCATCCTGCTGGCCAACCAGGATCTTGCGCTGGATCGCCTGCATGCGCTGGTGGGGGGCGAGGCGCTGGTGCCGGAACTGGCCAGCCAGTTGCTGGGCCGGGTCGGGCGCCTGACCCAGCTGTACGGACCCACCGAGACCACCATCTGGTCGACCATCATGCCGCTGCAGTTGACCGATGCGGCGGCACCCCCGATCGGCAGGCCGCTGCTCAATACCCGCGTCTACGTACTCGATGCGCAACGGCAACCGCTGCCGACCGGTGCAATCGGCGAGTTGTATATCGGCGGTGCCGGCGTCGCCAAGGGCTATCGCGGGAAGCGGCAGCTGACCAGCGAGCGGTTCCTGCGCGATCCGTTCGCCGCCGACGGCAGCACCATGTACCGCACCGGCGACCGCGTGCGTCAACGCGACGATGGCCTGCTGGAATTCATCGGCCGAGCCGACGCACAGCTCAAGATCCGTGGTCATCGGGTGGAGCCGGCCGAGATCGAGAATGCGCTGTTGCTGCATGCCCAGGTGGCGCAGGTGGCGGTGGTGGCGCATAACGACGGCGATGCTACGGTGCAGCTGCTGGCTTATGTGGTGGGCAAGCATGGCACAGAGCCGTCGACCGACGCGCTGCGTGCCCATCTGCAGCAGTGCCTGCCGGCATCGATGATTCCAGGCCTGTGGGTGATGCTTCCGGCCTTGCCGCTGACAGCCAACGGCAAGTTGGACCGCCGCGCACTGCCGGCGCCGGGCGGCGTGCCTGCGCGTGCCAGAGTGGCGCCGCGCGATGCCCTGGAACGGCAGCTGGCGGAATTGCTACGCGAGGTGCTGGGCATCGCGGCAGTCGGTGTGGACGACAACTTCTTCGAGCTGGGCGGCGACTCGCTGCGCGCGGCGGAAATGGCCGCGCGCTTCCCGCAGTTGTTCGGTGTCGAACTCCCACTGGGCGCGTTGTTCGATGCCCCGACGATCGCCGGGCTGGCCGAGGCGATCAGGCGCAGTGCCCAGCCGGCCAACGATCCCCTGGGCGTGCTGTTGCCCTTGCGTGCAGGCACGCCGGGAGTCACACCCTTGTTCTGCATCCATCCGGTGATTGGGCTCGGCTGGTCGTATCTCACCCTGCTCGGTCAGCTCGACCCGCAATGGCCGGTCTACGCGTTGCAGTCGCCGGCATTGAGCGACCCGCAGCATCGTCCGGACAGCATCGAGGCGATTGCGCGCGACTACCTGGCCCGTCTGCGCAGCGTGCAGCCGCAGGGTCCGTACCGGCTGATCGGCTGGTCGCTGGGCGGGCTGATCGCCCACGCCATCGCGGCCGAGCTGCACGAACTTGGCGAAGAGGTCGAACTGCTGGCGATGCTGGACAGCTACCCGCATCTGGATCAGGCCGCTGCATTGCCGGAGTCGGAGAACGTGAGCGCATCGGTGCATGCGCTCGGCCTGACCCTGGGGCCCCATCAGCCGATGCCGACCACCATGGCCGAGCTGGCCAGCCTGCTATGCGATCACTACGGGCTGAACGCGTTGCCGGCCGTGCGCCAGTTGCTGGAGCAGCGCACCACGCTGCTGGGCGATCTGGGCGATGTGACCCAGCACCACCTGCATCTGGCGCGACGTCACCGGCCCCGGGCGTTGAACCAGGACGTACTGTTCATCGAAGCCAAGATCCGCATGAGCTCCGGTGGCGACGATGCGCGTTGGGTGGACTATCGGCCGCAGGCCTGGCGTCCTTACGTCCGTACGCTGCACCTGCATGGCTTGGACAGCGACCATCATTCGATGCTCTCGCCCACGCATTCGGCCAGGGTGTGTGCCTTGCTTCACGCCGCCGCCGCGCCAGCGTCGCGGCGCGATGGCAGCATCGCCACCGCCAGCGACGGGGTAGCCGAATATGCTTGAGATCCCGGCAAACGCCGCAGCCCATCGTCCGATCGTCATCGCCACTCTGGGCACCCACGGCGACGTGCGCCCGATCATCGCGCTGGGGCGTGGCCTGAGCGCGCGCGGCTACCCGGTGCGGGTGCTGACCAGCCGCAATTTCGAAGCGCTGATCCGTGCCAACGGGCTGGACTTCTTTCCGCTCAGTGGTGACCACCAGCAGCTGCTGCAGGGCAACCCGAGCGTGGCCGAGATGCGCGGCGGCTGGCGCGGCATGTGGACCAGCTTGCGCGCCCCGCTGCTGAGTTGGGCGCGCGACTGGGCCGAGCAGGGCCGCGCGGCCTGTGCCGATGCCGGGCTGATCCTGGGCGTGGGCAGCGCCAGCTTCCTGGCCCATAGCCTGGGGCAGGCCTATCGGCTGCCGGTGGCGTTCGCGCAACTGCAGCCGCTGACCGCCTCGCGGCATCTGCCGCTGATGGTGATGCCGACCGTGCGGTTTCCTGGGCGGGTGAGCGTGGCGCTGCATCACGTGGTGCGTTTTGCCGGCTGGCAACTGATGCGCCCGGTGCTCAACGACATCGTGCGGCCAGCCCTGGGCCTGCCGGCCTACCCGTGGCGTGGTCCGGATCGCAGCCGGCCACGGGTGATCTATGGCTACAGTTCGCAGTTGTGCCCACGCCCACCAGATTGGCCGCCCAGCGCGCAGGTCTGCGGTTTCTGGCAACTTCCGCAGCCGCGGTGGCAACCGCCGGCGGATCTGCAGGCATTTCTGCAGGCCGGGCCACCGCCGCTGTATATCGGCTTCGGCAGCATGACCAGCACCGACGCGGCGCAGCTCACCGCCACGGTCAAGGCGGCGGTGCGTCTGACCGGGCAGCGCGCCTTGCTGGCCAGCGGCTGGGGAGGCCTGGCGGCTGGGGAGACCGCTGCCGACGATGATGGCGGGCGCTTCTTCCATCTGGAACAGGCGCCACACGACTGGTTGTTTCCGCGCGTGGCGGTGGCGGTGCATCACGGCGGTGCAGGCACCACCGGCGCGGCACTGACGGCCGGTATCCCCTCGGTGGTGTTGCCGTTCGGATACGACCAACCGTTCTGGGCGCACTGCCTGGCCCAGCGTGGCGTGGCACCGCCGGCGCTCGCACGGGTGGGGTTGCGGCCGGAAACCCTGGCCGCTGCCATCCAGCAGGCGAGTGCGCCGGCCATGCGCGCTGCTGCACGCGCACTCGGTCAACGTATTGGGGACGAAGACGGTGTGCGCACGGCGATCGATCAGTTGGAGGCCTGGCAGCTGCTCGAACCGGCTTCTGCGCCATCCACAACCGTCGCACGGATCGAGCAGCACGCCGTCGCATAAACGGGGCACGCTGCGCATCAGGCCGCAGCGTTGGGAACGCGCACTGCAGCCGTGGGTGGCAGTGCGTCGTTGCCAGCGATGTGCTGTGCGCTACCGGCATACGGCACAATCGGGCTCCTCCGGTTGATCTCGCCCGCATGCGCTATCCCGCTCTGGATCTGTTGCGTGGCATCGCCATCGTCTGGGTAATGCTGTTCCATTCGTTCGTGGTCGGCGGGCTGGGGCCGGACTGGGCGTGGCTGTCGCGCTACGGCTGGATGGGGGTGGACCTGTTCTTCGTGTTGAGCGGCTTTTTGATCGGCAGCCAGGTACTCGTGCCGCTGGCGCGCGGGCAGCGTCTGGACTTCAAGGACTTCTACCTGCGGCGCGCGTTTCGCATCCTGCCGGCATTTTCGGTGGTGCTGCTCGTCTACATGGCATGGCCAGGATTTCGCGAAGCGCCCGGGCTGGCACCATGGTGGATGTTCGTCACCTTCACCTTGAATCTGTTGGTCGATTACGGCGGACAGGCCGCGTTTTCGCACGCCTGGTCGTTGTGTGTGGAAGAGCATTTCTATCTGGTGTTTCCGCTGCTGGCTACGCTGTTGCTGCGGCGCCCATCGGCTACCCGCTTCGTTGCCCTCTGCGTGGCCGTCGTGGTGGCCGGCATCGCCTTGCGCAGCAGCGTGTGGCTGCACAACACCGCGCTGGACCAGCTCGGCGGCGGGCAGCAGCGCAATTGGTTCGTCGAAGACCTCTACTACCCCACCTGGAACCGGCTGGACGGCTTGCTTGCCGGTGCCGTGCTGGCGGTGTTGAAGATGTTTCGTCCGCACACATGGCAGCGGCTGCAGCAGCGTGGCAATGCCTGTGCGCTTGCAGGCGTGGCCGTGCTGGCCTTGGCGATGTGGTTGTTTCGCGAGCGCACCGGCTTGCTCGGCAACGCGGTGGGCTGGCCGGTGCTCTCGTTCGGTCTGGCTCTGTTGGTGCTGGCGGGTACCGCGAGCGGGACTGTATTCGGCCGGCTGCAGGTGCCGGGCGCCGCCTGGGTGGCGGCGATCTCCTACAGCCTGTACCTGACCCACAAGGCGGTATTCCACCTCATCCAGCAGTGGTTCGGCCCAGCACTGGAGGGGCGTGGCCTGCTCGCGTTTGCTGCGTATGGCGGGGCGGCGCTGCTGGGTGGCGCAGTGCTGCATGACGCGGTGGAGCGCCCGTTCCTGCGGCTGCGCAAGCGGTACAGCAAGGCAACTGCATAAGCTAGCAATGGCTGATGCCGATGCGGTTCTTTGTGTCTGCGGTCCCCCGGCGATCTGCGCCCCGCGCCGGGTCGTCCTCCGCTGCGCAGGAACAGAAACACAACGCCCGCCTTCGCTGCCGAGAACGGGCGTGTCAGGTACGGCGTCTGCGGTGCGCGGACGCTGCGCTGCGCCTCAGGTGGAGGTGTCGTCGCGCGCTACCTGGAAGCCGGCGAACGATTGCGTCACCGGCATGATTTCCAGCCGGTTGATGTTCAAGTGCGGTGGCAGGCTGGCCACGTAGAAGATCTGCTCGGCGATGTCTTCGGCGGTCATCGGGGTGGCGCCGCGGTACAGCGTGTCCGACGCGGCCTGGTTGCCACCGGTGCGCACCAGGGTGAATTCGGTTTCGGCCATGCCCGGCTCGATCGAGGTCACGCGCACGCCGGTACCGTGCAGGTCCGAGCGCAGGCCGAGCGAGAACTGCTGCACGAAGGCCTTGGTGCCGCCGTAGACATTGCCGCCGGTGTACGGGTAGGTCGCCGCCACCGACGCGATGTTGATGATGGCGCCACGGCGCGCGATCAGTGCCGGCAGCAGCCGGTGGGTGAGGGTGACCAGCGCGGTGACGTTGGTGTCGATCATCTGCTGCCATTGCACCAGGTCGGCCTGCTGCGCGGGCGCGGTACCGAGCGCCAGGCCAGCGTTGTTGACCAGCACGTCGATGTCGGCGAATGCGGCGGGCAGCGCGTCGATGGCGGCCGACAAGGCCTGTGCATCACGCATGTCGAAAGCGGCCGTATGCACCTGGCCGGCAGGAAGTTCTGCCGCGAGTGCAGTCAGGCGTTCGGTACGCCGGCCGGTGGCGATGACCTTCCAGCCGGCAGCGGCGAAGCGGCGCACCGCAGCGCTGCCGAATCCGGAGGTGGCGCCGGTGATCATGACGGTCTTGGACATGGGGAACTCCAGGGGATGGGAGAGGATCTCAGGGGACAGCGTTGCCGCTGGCGGCAGCGCGTCGCTCGCGCAGCATCTGCTCGGTCAGCGTGTCTTGCGCGACCACCTGGCCGCGACGCAGCCGCAGGACCAGGTAGCTGGCCGCAGTTGAAGGCGCCGCTGCAGCGCGTGGCAATGCGACGATCAACTCGCCGTCCACCCACACCGCCGGCACCGGCGCGCGCTGGCCGGGAAACAACACCTCCAGCGGCAGCTCCGGCGGAACATCGTTGCAGGCGCCCAGCACGACGCGATCGAGCACCAGTTGCCGCGCTTCCAGTCGCCAATCTGCGCGATAACCACGCCAATTGGCCGTGCAACTGCCCAGTGCCGTGCCGGCCGTGGCGACGAAGCGCTTCCAGATGGCGGGGTCGTCCAGCGGCCCGGACAAGGGCTCCGCCAGCAGGTCTGCCTGGCGGCCGTCGATCTGGATGTGATCGGGGATCTGCTCGGTGGCCTGCGCACTGCCGATCAGCGCGAGCAGTCCCAGCAACGCGCTGGCGAGGCCGCGCATCACGTGTGCTTATTGCGCCTTGATGGCGATGGCAGGCAAGCCGCTGCCGGTGAGTTTCTGCTTGGCCTCGGCCAGTTCGCCGGCGCTGCCGTACGGCCCCATCCGCACGCGGTACACCGTCTTGCCGTTGATCTCGGCCGATTCCACCCGTGCGGCCAGGCCCATCATGGCCAGCTTGGCCTTGGTCGATTCGGCATCGCCGGAGGCGCCGAACGAGCCGGCCTGCAGGATGTAGCGGGTGTTGTCGGTCACCGCAGGCGCGACGGTGGGGCTGGACGCCGGCGTGGCGGCGGCAACCGCCGGCTTGGGCGCTGTGGCAGCCGGCGTGGTGAGCGCTGCGGTGCCGGCCGGCGCCGGCGTGGCCACCGGGCGGGTCTGTGTCGCTTCCGGCAACGGCTTGGGCGCGCTGGCGGCGGTTTCGTTCAAGGGCACCGGCACGCTCGGGGCCGGCGTGGCCGCCGCAACGCTGGCTGCGGCCCCCGGCGCCGGCGGCACCGGCTTGCCTTCCAGCGCGGCGCGCGCACGTGCCGCTTCCTCGGCACGCGCGCTGGCCGCCAGTTCCGCATCGGACATCTGGACTTCCTTGCCGGGCAACAAGGTGTAGAAGTCGTACTGGGTCTGCGCATCGCCCGACTTGGCCTGCGGCTTGGGCGGTTGCGCGCTGGGCCTGGGCAGCTCGGCCGGCGTATCGGTATCGGCATCGGCCACCGGTTCGGGCTGTGCGTCGGGATTGGCCCGCGGGCCGGCCCGCAGGAAGCCGTCGCCGTCCTTCTTGAACAGGTTTGGCGCGGCCAGGAAGATCACCGCCGCAATCGCAGCGCCCGCCACCAACCACACCCAGCCGGGTGTGCCATTGCTGGTGTTGCGCCGTGCCTGACTCTTACCGCGTCGTGCTGCCATCTACCACTTCTCCGAATCGTGTCGTTGCGGGCGCCATGCCCGACTTACTGCGGCGGTCGCTGTCGCTGCCGCCCTGGCACGGCAACCGCTGCGCAAGGCCGTCGCGATCGCCTTGCGCATTGCGCTGCCGCACGGGGAGTGCCCCGCCCGGCGTCGCCTCGTGCCTGCCTACATCTTTTCCGGCGCGCTGACGCCAAGCAGCTCCAGACCGTTGGCGAGCACTTGCTGGGCGGCGACGGCGAGTGTGAGTTTGGCATCGCGCTCGGCGGCATCGTCCACCAGCACCTTGCTGTTGTGATACCACGTGTGGAAGGCATGCGCCAATTCACGCAGGTATTGCGCGATCTGGTACGGCTCCAGCGCCTGACCGGCGATTTCCACCACTTCCGGATAACGCGACAGTTCCAGCATCACCGCAAGCGAATGCTCGTCGTCCAGGCACGCCAGCTGGTTCAGCCCATTGGCCTGGTCGTACTTGTAGCCCTTTTCCTGTGCCTGGCGCAGCACGCTGCACACGCGTGCATGCGCGTACTGCACGTAGAACACCGGGTTGTCGTTGCTCTGCGCGCGCGCCAGATCGATGTCGAAGGTAAGCTGCGAATCGGGCTTGCGCGCGATCAGGAACCAGCGCACCGCATCGGCGCTGGTTTCCTCGATCAGATCGCGCAGGGTGACGTAGCTGCCGGCACGCTTGGACAGCTTCACCTCCTCGCCGCTGCGCATCACGGTGACCATCTGGTGCAGCACGTATTCCGGCCAGCCCTGCGGGATGCCCAGCTCCAGCGCCTGCAGGCCGGCGCGCACGCGGGTCAGCGAACCGTGGTGGTCGGCACCCAGTTCGGTGATGGCGCGTTCGTAGCCGCGCTGCCACTTGGTCAGGTGGTACGCCACGTCCGGCACGAAATAGGTGTAGGTGCCGTCGGACTTGCGCATCACGCGGTCCTTGTCGTCGCCGAAGTCGGTGGACTTCAGCCACAACGCGCCGCCTTCCTCGTAGGTGTGGCCGGAGGCGATCAGCTTCTGCACCGCCTCTTCGACCTTGCCGTCCTTGTACAGCGAGCTTTCCAGGAAATAGATATCGAAGTCGACCCGGAACGCGGCCAGATCGTGGTTCTGCTCGTTGCGCAGGTACGCCACCGCGAAGCGGCGGATCGATTCAAGATCGGCCGGATCCTTGGTGCCGGTCACCAGGTGGCCTTCCAGGTCGACCGTGTCGCCGGCCAGATAGGCGTTGGCCACATCGGCGATGTAGTCGCCGCGGTAGCCGTTCTCCGGCCAGCCGTCGCTGTCGGGGGTGAGCCCCTGCGCACGTGCCTGTACCGACAGCGCCAGGTTCTCGATCTGCACGCCGGCATCGTTGTAGTAGAACTCGCGCTTGACGTTCCAGCTATTGGCATCGAGCACGCGCGCCAGGCTGTCGCCGATCGCTGCGGCGCGGCCGTGGCCGACATGCAACGGGCCGGTCGGGTTCGCCGACACGTATTCCACGCCCACCGAGCGGCCGTTACCGGCCAGCCCGCGACCGTAATCGTGGCCCTGCTTGATCACATGCGCCACTTCGCGCTGATACGCGGTGGGCGCCAGGTGGAAATTGATGAAGCCGGGGCCGGCGATGTCGACCTTGGCCACGTCGTCGCTGGCCGGCAGGGCAGCCACCAGCGCCTGCGCCAGCGCGCGCGGATTGCTGCGCGCGGCCTTGGCCAGCAGCATCGCGGCATTGGTGGCGAAGTCGCCGTGCTCGCGGGTCTTGGGTCGCTCGACCACAAAATCCGGCGGCAAGGTGTCGGCAGGCAGGGTGCCGTTGGCGCGCAAGGCTTCGATGCCTTGGCCGATCAGTGCGCGGAGTAGGGCTTTCACGTGGGATCTGCTTGGAACCAAACCAGCGATTTTACCCGACCGCGCGCCGCAGGATCCGGCCGATGGTTCAGGTCGGGGCGGCAGGCTCATTCCAGCCAGCCGCGCTCGGCCAGCGATACCGGGCGGCCGTCGCCGATCACGAAGTGGTCCAGCAGGCGGATATCCACCAGGTCCAGCCCCTGTTGCAGGCGTCGGGTGACGGCACGGTCGGCCTCGGAGGGTTGCGGATTGCCGGAGGGGTGGTTGTGTCCGACGATTATCGCCGCAGCGTTATGCAGCAAGGCCTTGCGCACCACTTCGCGCGGATGGATGTCGGCGCCGTCGATGGTGCCGGTGAACATCTCCTCGAATGCGATCGCGCGGTGCCGGTTGTCCAGGAACAGCACCGCGAACACCTCGTAGGCGCGGGCACGCAGCCGCTGCGAGAAGTAGCGGCCCACGCTAGGCGGGTCGCTGAGTGCTTCGCCGCGCTCCAGCCCGCTCATCAGATGGCGGTGCGCCAGCTCCAGCGCCGCATTGAGCTTGCAGGCCGAGGCCGGTCCCAGGCCTGGCAGGCGGGCCAGGGCCGGGGCCGGGCGGTCCAGCAGTACCCGCAGCGGGCCGTGCCGATGCAGCAGTTCGCGCGCGGTCTTGACCGCATCCTGGCCGCGCAGCCCCGAGCCGACGAAGATTGCCAGCAGCTCGGCATCGGAGAGCGCGGGTGCGCCGCGCGCCAGGAGTTTTTCGCGCGGGCGTTCGTTGCTGGGCCAGTCGTGTATGTGCATATGGCCAGATTGCCGATGCTTATCGCCCACGCCTATCAGGGCAGGCAGGGCCATCGGCTAATCTAGTTGTCCTTGTAACCGTAGGACGACCCCGACGTGATCGGCTCCACTCAGGCCCGCCCCCTGGACGGGCAGCGTTTATTGCTGTGCGTCGGCGGGGGCATCGCCGCTTACAAATCGCTCGAACTGGTCCGTCGCCTGCGTGACGCCGGCGCGCAGGTGCAGGTTGCCATGACCGGCGGCGCGCAACAGTTCGTCACCCCGCTGAGCTTCCAGGCGCTCTCCGGGCAACCGACCCGCACCACGCTGTGGGACAGCGCCGCCGAGCAGGCGATGGGGCATATCGAACTGGCGCGCTGGGCCGATCGGGTCATCGTGGCCCCGGCCACCGCGGATCTGCTGGCGCGGCTGGCGCATGGCCTGGCCGACGATCTGGTCACCACGCTGTGCCTGGCGACCACCGCGCCGTTGACCGTTGCCCCGGCGATGAACCATCGCATGTGGCTGCACCCGGCCACCCAGGCCAACATCGCCACCTTGCGCGCGCGGGGCGTGGCGGTGGTGGGTCCGGAGGACGGTCCATTGGCCGAAGGCGAATCCGGCCCCGGCCGGTTGGCCGATCCGGCGGCGATCGTCGCTGCGCTGGCAGGTGCCGACGCCGTGACCGCCCCGCCCGCTGCCGCCCCGTCTGCCGCTACCCCGGCATTCGTTCCCAGCAGCGCGCAGCTGGAGGGCCTGCGTGTGGTGATCAGCGCCGGCCCCACATTCGAGGACCTGGACCCGGTGCGCTACGTCGGCAACCGTAGCAGCGGCAAGATGGGCTACGCACTGGCCGCCGCCGCCGCCCGTCAGGGCGCCGACGTGGTGCTGGTCAGCGGCCCGGTCCACCAGACCACGCCGCCCGGCGTGCAGCGCATCGATGTGCGCTCGGCCGTGCAGATGCGCGATGCGGTGCTGGGCGCGTTCCCGGCCGACATCTATATCGGCGCGGCGGCGGTGGCCGACTACACGCCCAAACGGGTGGTCGCGCAGAAAATCAAGAAAACCGGCGAGACGCTGACTCTGGAGCTGGTGCGCACGCCGGATATCCTGTCCGAGGTCGCCGCCCAGACCGGCGCACTGAAACTGGTGGTCGGTTTTGCAGCCGAAACGCACGACGTGGAGCATTACGCGCGTGGCAAGCTGGCGGCCAAACGGCTGGATCTGATCATCGCCAATCAGGTGGGAATCGAAGGCGGCGGTTTCGAAAGCGACAATAACGCCGCCACCGCTTACTGGCAGGGCGGCGAGCGCGTGTTCCCAAGCAGCAGCAAGACCCAGCTGGCCGACCAGCTGCTGGCCCTGATTGCGGAGAGGTTGCAGGCATGAGCTACCCGATCCACTCCCTGCAGGTGAAGCTGCTCGACCCGCGTTTTGGCGACGTGTGGCCGCTGCCGGCCTACGCCACCGAGGCCAGCGCAGGCATGGACCTGCGTGCCGCGCTGGAAGCGCCGATGACCCTGGAGCCTGGCGATGCGGCGCTGATACCCAGCGGTATCGCCATCCATCTGGCCGACCCGCAACTGTGCGCCGTGGTGTTGCCGCGCTCTGGCCTGGGCCATCGTCACGGCATCGTGCTCGGCAACGGCACCGGGCTCATCGATGCCGACTACCAGGGCCCACTGCTCATCAGTACCTGGAATCGCGGCCGCGAGGCCTTCACCATCGAACCGGGCGACCGTATCGCGCAGCTGGTGATCCTTCCGATCGTGCGCGTGGGCTTGCAAGTGGTGGATACTTTCGTCGACAGCGCGCGGGGAGCGGGTGGATTCGGCCATACCGGGGTGCGCTGACTGGGGAGTCACATGAGCAAGGCGAACGAGCGCAGGCAGTCGATGTCCAGCGTGCGTACGAGCGGTCCGGTGTTGGGGGGCGTGTTGCTGCTGCTGGCCGCCTGGTTCGGCTGGAACGGCTATGCGCAGTGGCATGAAGAGGCCATCGCGCAGGATCTGGAACACGCGCGCGACCGCGCCGTGCAGGAGGTCAGCCAGGCGATGGCCGCGCAGGCCAGCCAACTCGATGCCGTCCTCAAGCAGCCGGCGGTGGCTGCCGCGCTGGGCAACGGCGACGCCTTGGCGGCCGCCTCGGCCATCCGCGAGCGTTTCAAGGGCGCCGAGGACGTGCAGGTGCTGCCCGGCGATCTCGCCGCGGCCTATGCCAATCCGAAGGACTTCGGTTATGCAAGGCTGAGCCTGCTCGAATCGGCGCTGCTCGCCGAGCGCGCGCAGGTGCGCGTGGTGCGTGACGCCAAGCAGGTGCGTCTGGGCGTGGCGGCAGCGGTGCGCCTGGGTGCGCAGCCGGCGGTGGCGTATGCACGGCTGCCATTGCTGCGCCTGACCGGCCCACTGGACGCCATCGCCGTGCCCGGCAGCGCCTACCTGGCCTTGCGCCAAGGCAGTTTCAACGTCGTGCAGCAGGGCGACGCGGCGCTGGCCGATGCTGCCGAAACGCTGGCCAAGCCGCTGGGTACCAGTGGCCTGCGCGTGGCGGCCGCGGTCCCGCAGCGCGACAGCGGCCCGTTGGGTCTGGGGGCTGTCGGCTGCGCCATCGTGGCCGCACTGCTGCTGGCCATTGCCGTGTTGTCCGTGCTGGCCAGCCGTGGTCGGGTGGCGCTGCCGCGCCGACGCCGCGTCGCCGGCGAGTCGGCGCTCGATGAACCGACCTTCGGTCAAAGCCTGCAGCACGACGCCAGCCTTGCCAGCGAAGCTGCTGCGGTGGAGCCCGACGCACCGCCGTCGCCACCGCCGCTGTTGCCGGCGGTGCAGGTCGCCACGGACATGTTCCGCGCCTACGACATCCGCGGCGTGGTCGGCAAGGATCTCAATCCCGGCGTCGCCGCATTGATCGGGCAGGCCATCGGCAGCGTCATGCAGGCGCAGGGTCTGCGCGATGTGGTGGTGGGCCGCGACGGACGGCTGTCCGGACCGGAGCTGACCAGCGGCCTGATCGAGGGCCTGCGCCGCGCCGGCTGCAACGTCACCGATATCGGATTGGCGCCGACGCCGCTGGTGTACTTCGGCGCCTATGAACTGCGTGCCGGCAGCTGCGTGGCAGTGACCGGCAGCCACAACCCGCCCGACTACAACGGCTTCAAGATCGTGATCGGCGGCGAGACGCTGTCCGGTGCGGCCATTGCCGAACTGCATCAGCGCATCAACCAGGGTCGCCTGCATACCGCCGCCACGCCCGGCGAGCTGGAGCAGCGCGACATCGGCGATGCGTACATCCAGCGCATCGCCGACGACGTGCAGCTCGACCGTCCGATCAAGGTCGTGGTGGATGCCGGCAACGGCGTGGCCGGCGAGCTCGCGCCGCGCCTGCTGGAGGCGATCGGCGCCGAGGTCATCCCGCTGTATTGCGACATCGACGGTACTTTCCCCAACCATCACCCCGACCCGAGCGAGCCGCACAATCTCGACGATCTGGTGAAGATGGTGCAGCGCTTCGACGCCGACATCGGCGTGGCCTTCGACGGCGATGCCGATCGTCTGGGTGTGGTCACCAAGGAAGGCGCGGTGGTGTTCCCGGACCGTCTGCTGATGTTGTTTGCCGCCGATGTGCTGCAGCGCAATCCCGGCGCGCTGGTCATCTACGACGTGAAGTGCACCGGCAAGCTGTCCGACTACGTGTTGCGAAATGGCGGCAGCCCGCTGATGTGGAAGACCGGGCATTCGCTGATCAAGTCCAAGATGCGCGAGACCGACGCCGAGCTGGCCGGCGAGATGAGCGGCCACTTCTTCTTCAAGGAGCGTTGGTTCGGGTTCGACGACGGCATCTATGCAGCCGCGCGCCTGCTGGAGATCCTGGCCCAGCGCGAGGAGAGCCCGTCCGAGGTGCTGAACGCCCTGCCTGAGAGCGTGTCCACGCCGGAAATCAAGGTGCCGGTGGAAGGCGATGCGCACGCGCTGGTGGCGCGTATTGTCGCGCGCGCGCAGGACGGGGAGGAATCGCCGTTCGAATCGGCGCGGTTGTCGACCATCGACGGCCTGCGCGTGGATTTCATCGATGGCTGGGGTCTGGTGCGTGCTTCCAACACCACGCCGATCCTGGTGCTGCGCTTCGAAGCCGACAGCGAGGCGGCACTGGAGCGCATCCGCGCGCTGTTCCGCAGCGAGTTGCAGGCGCTGTTGCCCGAGCATCCGCTGGCGTTCTGAGCGCGATGTGCCGACAGCGCCAGCGGCGTTGCCCGGCCAACGGCAGTGCCGTTGGTCGCCGCACGGCACAACCGCGGCCAGATGGTGATGGTCGGTCAGGCATGCTCAGCGCTCGCCGGCGCTGACGCTGCCAAGACGCTCAGCTGTCGCCCATCGGGCACATCCGGTCGCCCGACGGCCTCCGGGCCGTGGCGCTGCAGCCACACCGCGTCCCAGTACGGATACGCGCCGATCCGGTCGACCAGGCCGGCGCGCAACGGCAAGGCCACCAGGCCACGCGCGAATTGTCGGCGATCGATGTCTGCAGGAAGTGCTGCCGCCTGCATCTCCGGCTGCCAGACCGTCCCGCCGCGGCCGCGCGCGCGATTGACCGCCTCGCCGGCTGCCAGCCGCGCGGAACTGGCCAGTTGCAGCAACAGCGCCTTGCCCGGCGCCTGCAGCAGGCCGCACCAGCGATGTGGCAGCAGTACCCAGCACAGCAACTGCGCGCCGTGCCAATGACGCGCCAACGCCAGGGTCGCCGCGGCGGCGCGCGCGCACCGCCAGTCCGCAAACAACGGCACGCCTTGATGGGTGGGCAGGCACAGATGCCAGTACGCCGCAGTGGGAACTGGCACGAAAACCGAACAGGGGGCGGATGCGCTGGACATGCCCACAGCCTGCCCATGCCGCCGTGGCATCAACATCATCCAGCCACGCATCAAGACGTCGGCCACCTGCGCAACGCCGCGTAAGAATCAGGCGCTCAGCGCCACCTTGTTCTCGCAATGCCGCCAGCCACCCGGACAACCTGGTCCCGTCTGGAGCGATGTAGCCATCAACGCGACGTATGCGCGACGGCTACCGACGACCGACGAATCCCCAATCCCGGCCGTCAATGCCCAGCCCGATCGCGCTTCCAGCCGCGATGTTTGACGTCCAGATACAGGCTGTAGACCGCGGTGAACGCCGGGAACAGGTTCTGCAGCACGCCGACCGAGTCCTGTTTGGCCGAAAACACGAAGTAGCTCAGCGTCATCAGGCTGCCGACCACGCTCATGTACCAGAACAGGCGCGGGATCACCGGTTTGCCGGCACGTTTGGAGGCGAGGAACTGCACCAGCCAGCGGCCGCCGAACATCAGTGCGCCCACGTAGCCGATCAGCTTCCAGCCGGTGACGTGGATGCCGGTCCAGTACAGCCAGGTCAGTGGCTGGTCCAGCAACGTCGCATCCATCAGCGTTCCTCCACCACGGTGCGCTTGCTGCGGGTGATCAGCCACGCCACGCCGCGCAGGTCGCGGATGCCCACCAGCGCGCGGTTGAGATTGTTGTACTTGGACACGCCGGCGGTGCGATGGCGGTGATTGACCGGCACGCTCACCGTCCGCCAGCCGGCGCGTTGCATCAGCGCCGGCAGGTAGCGGTGCATGTGGTCGAAGTACGGCAGGTCCAGGAATGCCTCGCGTTCGAACAACTTGATGCCGCAGCCGGTATCGGGCGTGTTGTCTTGCAGCATGCGCGAGCGGATCGCGTTTGCCCACTTGCTGGCCCAGCGCTTGGACCCCGAATCCTGCCGGTTGACGCGCCAGCCGGCGAACAGCTTGACCTGCGGCTGGGCCTGGCTGCGCGCGATGAGCAGCTTGGGGATGTCGGCCGGGTCGTTCTGGCCATCGCCGTCGAGCGTGGCGATCCAGCTGGCGCGCGCGGCCTTGACGCCGCTGCGCACCGCCGTGCTCTGGCCGCTCTGGGTCACGTGATGCAGCACCCGCAGCTCCGGCGTGGTGGCCTTCAGGCCCTGCAGCACCGCCAGGGTGTCGTCGCGGGAATGGTCGTCGACATAGACGATTTCGAAGGCCACCAGACCGCGCAACGCAGCGACGATTTCGCCCACCAGGGCCGCGACGTTATCGCGCTCGTTGAACACCGGAACGACGACGGAAAGCTGAGGTTGGCTCATGGATTCGTAGTGACCGGAGGAAAGCGGAGCGAAAAGATCGCGCATTGTGCCCTGCGCGTCTGAGCCGGGCATGAAGCGCGCTCGTCTTCGCTGCGCCGGAACGCGCACAAGCGGCCTGAAGCGTGTAGGGCAAGGTTACTCGGGGCCGCCCAGGGCATGAAGCCAGCGATCCGGCGCCGTCACGCCGCAGTGTACCGGCGCGCAGCGGCGTGGCCGAGCCCGACCAGGCCGGTGCCGCTGTCCGCGCGTCGGGCGCTCAGGCCCGGTCGCCGAAATAGTGCCGGCACCAGTCCACCACCTGCGGCAGCCCATGCTCGACCGGCGTGGTCGGCGCGAAGCCGAACGCCGCCTGCGCGCGCCGGGTATCGGCCATGGTGCGCAGCATGTCGCCCGGCTGCATCGGCTTGTAGACCTTTTCGGCCGGACGACCGGCGGCCCGCGCGATCACCTCGATGAAGGTTTCCAGTTCCACCGGCGTATGGTTGCCCAGGTTGAAGACCCGGTGCGGCACCGTATCGTCGCTGGGCGTGTCCAGCGCACCGAGCACGCCAGCCACGATGTCGTCCACGAAGGTGAAGTCGCGCTGCATCCTGCCGTGGTTGAACACCTCGATCGGGCGCCCGGCCAGCACTGCGCGGCTGAACAGCAGCGGCGCCATGTCCGGCCGGCCCCATGGGCCATACACGGTGAAAAAGCGCAGCCCGGTGGCGCGCAGACCATAGAGTTGCGCATAGGTATGGGCCATCAACTCATTGGCCGCCTTGGTCGCCGCATACAACGACCGCGGCTGGTCCACGCGCTGGTCCTCGGAGAAGGGCGGGGTGGCCGAATCGCCGTACACCGAGCTGCTGGACGCATACGTCAGGTGCTGCACGCCGCGATGCCGGCACAGTTCGAGCACGTTGACGAAGCCGACCAGGTTGCTGTCGACGTACGCGTGCGGGTTTTCCAGCGAATAGCGCACCCCGGCCTGCGCTGCCAGGTGCACCACGCGGGTCGGCTGAATCTGGTCGAACAGTGTGGCCAGGCCATCGCGATCGGTCAGATCCAGCGCGCGGATGTCGGTATCGGGGCACAGCGCCGCCACCCGGTCGCGCTTGAGCTGCGGGTCGTAGTAGCTGTTGTAGTTGTCCAGTCCCACCACCGCCTCACCGCGCGCCGCCAGGGCGCGGCAGGTGTAGGCACCGATGAAACCGGCGGCGCCGGTGACGAGAATGGTCATGGCAGTCGTCCTGAAGACATCAAGTTCGGGGTGCTGGGTCGCGCGGTGACGGCCCCGCCGCCGGCGCGGATCGGCTGGCCAGGATCGCCTTGCGCTCGGCGCTGAATTCCCACCAGTGGCGCGCCGGCTCGCCCTGCATGAAGCGCACGATCGACAGAAACACATCGATCACGCACGGGTCGTGCCGCACGCCGGTGCGCTGGCAGAGCCGGGCATGCATCTCGAACGCGTCGCAGTCACGCAACTGCGCCGGGTCGTGGATGCCGAGCACTTGCAGATCCTGTGCGCAGGCCGGCCCCACATTGGGCAGGTCGGTCAGGCGCCGGAGCTGCGCACGGTCCACCTTGGAAGGATGCATCGGCGTTCCTCGTGCGCGGCCGTGGACTCAACCCTTGTGCAGGCGCAGGCGTTCCAGTACGCCTTCCAGCGTGTCCAGATCGGTGTAGTGGATCACCAGCTTGCCCTTGCCGCCGCGGCCGTGATTGAACACCACCCTGGTACCCAGCGATTCGGACAGCTCGGTTTCCAGCGAGGCGATATCGGCCTGCGGCGCCACCGGCGCGGGCTTGCCCTTGCGCAGCGCGCCGGGCACCTTGCCGGCGGCGAACTGCTGCGCGCGATGTTCCACTTCGCGCACCGACCAGCCCTGGTCTGCCGCTTCCTGCGCCAGCTTGCTGGCCAGTTCCGGGGCCAGGGTGAGCAGCGCGCGCGCATGGCCCATTTCCAGGCGACGGGTTTCCAGCAGCACCCGGATCGCTACCGGCAGTTCCAGCAGCCGCAGCAGATTGGACACCGATGCGCGCGAGCGGCCTACCGCTTCGGCGGCCTCGGCATGGGTCAGCGAGAATTCGTCGATCAGCCGCTGCAGCGCTTGCGCTTCTTCCAGCGGGTTGAGGTCTTCGCGCTGGATGTTCTCGATCAGCGCCATCGCGATGACGGTGCGGTCGTCCAGCTCGCGCACCACCACCGGGACTTCGCTCAGCCCGGCCAGCTGCGAGGCGCGCCAGCGGCGCTCGCCGGCCACGATCTCGAACTGTCCCGGCGCCAGCTCACGCGCCACGATCGGCTGGATCACCCCCTGTGCCTTGATCGACTCGGCGAGCTCGGCCAGCTTGACCTCGTCCATCTCCTGGCGCGGCTGGTACTTGCCCGGTTGCAGCTGGGCGACTGGCAGCGTGCGCAGGCTGTCGCCCGGCTGCAGGGCCGGCTCGTCGGCGCCACTCGGTGCCGCAGCGGCTGCCGCTGCGGCGCCCTTCGGCCCCAACAGCGCTTCCAGGCCACGGCCCAGGCCACGCTTCTTCGCCAGCGGCGGCTTGCTCATCAGACGGTCTCCACGGGCCGAACGGCCTTGTTGCGGTCGTTCTGGCGGCGCACGATTTCGCCGGCCAGGCCCAGGTAGGCCACCCCGCCGCGCGAGGTACGGTCGTAGCCCACGATGCTCTGGCCATGGCTGGGCGCCTCGGCCAGGCGCACGTTGCGCGGCACGATGGTACGGAACACCTTGTCGCCGAAATGCTCGGTCAGCTCGGCCGACACGGCATTGGCCAGGTTGTTGCGAATATCGAACATCGTACGCAGAACCCCTTCGATCTCCAGCGCCGGGTTGAGGTTGGCGCGCAGCGCTTCGATGGTTTCCAGCAGCGCGGTCAGCCCTTCCAGCGCGTAGTACTCGCATTGCATCGGCACGATGACCGAATCGGCTGCGGTCAGCGCGTTGAGCGTCAGCAGCGACAGTGCCGGTGGGCAGTCGATCAGGATGAAGTCGTAGGCGTCGCGGATCGGCGCCAGCGCGCGCTTGAGCCGCTGCTCGCGCTCGCCCTGGTCCATCAGCTGGATCTCGGCGGCGGTCAGGTCGATGTTGCCCGGCAGCAGGTCGAAGCCTTCCGGCGCGGTGACCCGGATGTCGGCGGCGCTGTTCTCGCCCAGCAACAGGTCGCAGGTGGAGGCGGCCACATCGCGCTTGTCGATGCCGCTGCCCATGGTGGCGTTGCCCTGCGAGTCCAGATCCACCAGCAGCACGCGCTTTGGCGCGCGCGCCAGGCCGGCCGCCAGATTGACGGCCGTCGTGGTCTTGCCGACGCCGCCTTTCTGGTTGGCAATGGCGATGATCCGGGCCATGCGGGAGAGCCTCGTGGGCAAGGAGGAAGACCGGCCATTATGCGGGCAGGGCGTCGGATCGGGAAATGCCGCCTGCGGCGGCGCCGGGGCACGTGCTGGAATGACCGGGGCGGCTCAGCCGGCGGGGGAGGCACCGCCGGACGGCGTCTGCATGGCACGGTAGCGCTTCAGGATGTCGGCGATCTCGCTGTCCAGGGCCACCCGCTGCTGCTCGAAGCTGGTCTGCAGGCGCAGTTGCGCCATCAGTTCGCGGTGGCGTTGCTGGATGTCGCCTGCCAGCTTGTCGGCCACCGCCTGGCCGGCCAGTTCGCGGTCGCCGGCCGCACGCAGCAGGCTGGCCAGGCCCTCGCGCAGGCTGGTCACATTGAAGCGGGCGGTATGGATGTTGTTGTCGACGATGGCGATACGCTCGTTGAACACCCGGCGCAGGTCGTCCTCGCTCTGATACGACATCAGCATCGCCTGATCGGTGCGCTTGCGCATCTGCTCGGCAGCCAGGTCGGCCTGGCGCTGTTGCTCGCTGGCCGCCGCCGCCGCCCGCTCGTCGCTGCTCATGGCGCGCTGCACCTCGGCGCTGCGCAAGCCACTCTTGGCGTTGAACTCGTCGCGCGCCTGGTTCACCGCTTCCGGCGGCAAGGTGTCGCTGCAGATCCTGGCGCCGTTCTGGTTCCAGCAATACAGCTTCTTCGCCGCCGCCTTGTCCTGCGCCCCGGCGGGCGCAACGGCGAACATCGCCACGACGACGGCGAACACTGCCAAAGAGAGGTGTCTCGGCATCATCGCAGCCCCCTGTCGCCTGCCGTCAGCCCGTGGTGTCGGTGCCGTAGCGGCCACGATAGGCCAGCAGCGGTTCCCGGTAGCCGACAAGGTCGGCGTTTCCTGCCGCAAAAGCAAGCAGATCGGCGAGGTTGGCCACCGCGATCACCGCGATGCCGGCCTCGGCCGCCACCGCCTGCGCCGCCGAGCGGCGGTCCTGCTCGGAGGCGATCTCCTGCCGGTCCAGCGCCACCACGATGCCGGCCGGGGTACCGCCGGCGGCACGGATGATGCCCAGCGCCTCGCGGATCGCGGTGCCGGCAGTGATCACGTCATCGACGATCAGCACCTTGCGGCCAGCCAGCGGCGCACCGATCAGGCTGCCGCCCTCGCCATGGTCCTTGGCTTCCTTGCGGTTGAACGCCAGCGGCAGGTCGCGGCCGCGTGCGGCGTAGGCGCAGGCCACCGCGGTCGCCAACGGGATGCCCTTGTAGGCCGGACCGAACACCAGGTCGAAGTCCACCCCGGCCGCATCGATCGCATCGGCATAGCACTGTGCCAGCTGCGCGGTCTTGGCGCCCGAATCGAAGCGCCCGGCATTGAAGAAATACGGGCTCAGCCGCCCCGACTTGAGCGTGAACTCGCCAAAGCGCAGGGCGTCGGCGGCCAGGGCCAGCTGCAGGAATCGGGTGCGGTGGTCGGTCATGGGGTGGGAATGGGGAATCGGGAATGGAGAATCGTAAAGCCTACCCCAGCCGCACAAGGAAGGCTGCCGGTACGCGATGCGTTTACCATTCCCCATCCCCCATTCCCCATTCCCGCCCATGCGCATCATCAGTTTCAACGCCAACGGCCTGCGCTCGGCCGCCAGCAAGGGCTTCTTCGACTGGTTCGTCGGCCAGGATGCGGACGTGCTGTGCATCCAGGAGACCAAGGCGCAGGAACACCAACTGGCCGGCCCGGAGTTCCTGCCGGCCGGCTACAAGGCCTGGTTTCGCGACGCCAGCACCAAGAAGGGCTATAGCGGCGTGGCGATCTACGCCAGGCGCGAACCCGACGAAGTGCGCACCGCGCTGGGCTGGCCCGAGTTCGACGAGGAAGGGCGCTATATCGAGGCGCGCTTCGGCAACCTCAGTGTGGTGTCCTTCTACATCCCGTCCGGCTCGTCGGGCGAATTGCGCCAAGACTACAAATTCCAGGTGATGCAGTGGCTGCGGCCGATCCTGGACCAGTGGCTGGCCAGCGGCCGGCAGTACGTGCTGTGCGGCGACTGGAACATCGTGCGCACCGCCCTGGACATCAAGAACTGGAAATCCAACCAGAAGAATTCCGGCTGCCTGCCGCCCGAGCGCGACTGGCTCAACGGGCTATGCGCCGATGTGGCCAGCGATGCCAGTCCTGCCGACGGCCGCGGCTGGGTCGACAGTTATCGCGTGCTGCATCCGCAGGGCCAGGACTACACCTGGTGGAGCAACCGCGGCGCCGCGCGCGCCAACAACGTGGGGTGGCGCATCGACTATCAGCTGGTCACCCCCGGCCTGCGCGAGGCCCTGCAGGCCTGCGCGATCTACCGCGAGCAGCGCTTCTCCGACCACGCACCGTACGTCGTGGACTACGCACTGTGAGCGAGGCCGTCAAGCCGCGCCGTCCCTGGCAACGCGTGCTCGCCAACCTGCGGCAACGCAAGGTGCTGGCCATGCTGCTGCTGGGCTTCAGCTCAGGACTTCCGCTGTACCTGGTCGGCAATACGCTCGGTTTCTGGATGCGCAAGCAGGGGATCCAGCTGGACACCATCGGGTTCCTGTCCTGGGTCGGTCTGGCCTACACCATGAAATTCCTGTGGGCGCCGATCGTGGACAAGACCGACGTGCCGCTCCTGGGCAGGCTTGGGCGGCGCCGGGGCTGGATGTTGCTGTCGCAATGTGTCGTCGCGGTTGGCCTGGTCGGGATGGCGTTGATTCAACCGGTTGGCGGTCAGTTGCTGGTGCTGGGGATCGCCTGGGAACACCTGGCGGTATTCGGCGCGATGGCCGTGGTGGTGGCCTTCGCGTCGGCCACCCAGGACATCGTGATCGATGCCTGGCGCATCGAAAGTGCCGACGACAGCGAGCAGCTTGGCCTGCTGACGTCCTCTTCGGCGCTGGGGTACCGTTCGGCGCTGCTGGTGACCGATGCATTGATCCTGATCCTGGCCGCCCGGGTTGGCTGGCAGCTCTCGTACGAGGTGATGGCCGCCTTTATGGCGCTGGGCGTGGTCGCCGTGGCGCTGGCCCGCGAGCCCGCGCGCGAGATGGCCGCGGTCCAGGCGCAGGGGGCCGCGTTGTGGACACCGCGCGGGCTGTTCGACGCCATCGTCGGGCCGTTCCTGGCGTTCGTGCGCGAGCATCGCAGCGGCGCGGTGCTGATTCTGGTGGCCATCAGCGTCTATCGCATGGCCGACTTCGTGATGGGGCCAATGGCCAACCCCTTTTACGTCGATCTTGGCCTATCCGAAGACACCGTGGGCGCGGTGCGCGGCTCGGTGGGTCTGGTGGCGACCTTCGTCGGTATTGCAGTCGCTGGCCTGGTATCGGTGCGCTGGGGCGTGCTGGCGACCTTGATGGCCGGCGCGGTCCTGGGCCCGTGCTCGAACCTGGCATTTGCCTGGCTGGCCTATGCGGGGCCTGAGACCAGCAAGTTCGCGGTCGCGATGGCGATCGACAACTTCGCCAACGGCTTTGCCGGCACTGCCTTGATCGCCTACATGTCCAGCCTGACCAGCATCGGCTACACCGCCACGCAGTACGCCTTGCTCAGTTCGTTCTATGCCATGCCGGGCAAGGCCTTGAAGGGGTTTTCCGGATGGTCGGTGCAAACCCTGAGCCAGGGGCGAACGCTGATGGAGGGCTACGCGCTCTTCTTCGTGGGGACTGCGTTGATCGCGGTGCCAGTGGTGCTGCTGTGCGGGATGCTGATCCTGCAGCAGCGCCGCAGTACGGCAGCCTGAGGTTGCGATGGGGCGCGCGGCTGGGGGATCATCGCCCGGCGCGTCTGCAGCGGAACCTCGGGACAAGGAGTTGGCATGACCGATCTGGTGTTGCGTGACATCGATCCGCTGCTGGTGGACCGTATCCGCCGCATTTCCGTCGCACGCGGGTGGACGCAGCACCAGACCGTCATGCATCTGCTCGAACAGGGCCTGTTCGCCAGCGAATACGAGGTCACCGGCGGCTTGCAGCACCCGGAAGTCGATGCCCTGGCCGAGGCGATCGCTGCGCTCAAGGCGCTGCCGGCGGGGAACAACCCTTGAGCGGGCGGCGGCAGTCCGGACGCTGGGCGTTCGGTGCCGGCCCGGAAGACACACCTCATCGATTGCGCTGACAGGGCTCGCCTGCCAGGACGCCCGGGCCGTTCGGCAGCACAGGTCATCGCCACCGGTTTGCGCGTCCTCCTGTTCCTGTTCTGCGGCAGCGTCGGTCGACAACTGAGGCGTGCACCTGCGCACGCGGCCACCATGAGAAAACAGCGCGACCGTTCTCCCCGTGTCGCTGCTCAGGCTGGATGGATCGCCCCCAGCAACCGCGGTCCCGCCGCCCCGGTGACCGCCGGCAGATTCGCCGGGCGCGCAGCCAGCAGCTCGGCTGCCAGCCAGGCAAACCCCATCGCTTCCAGATAATCCGGATCCAGCCCATGGCGCGCGCTGGATTCCACCACCACGTCCGGCAGCCGTGCCGCCAGGCGTGCCATCAGCACCGGATTGCGCACGCCGCCGCCACAAACCAGCACCCGGCGGGTCTGCGGTTGCAGTCGCAGCAAGGCGTCGGCCACGGTGACAACGGTGAGTTCGAGCAAGGTCGCCTGCACATCGGCCGGGCTCGGGCGGGCCTCGCCCATCGCCTGCATCACCCAGGCCAGATGGAACTGCTCGCGTCCGGTACTCTTCGGAGGCGCCAGCGCAAACCACGGGTCGGCCAGCAATGCCTGCAGCAGAGCGGCATCCACCCGGCCACTGGCGGCGAATGCGCCCTCGTCATCGAACGCGGTACCGTGCTGCTGCTGGCACCAGCTGTCCAGCAAGGCATTGGCAGGTCCGGTATCGAAGCCGAGCACCGTGCCGTCGCGTGGGATCAGGGTCAGATTGCCGATGCCGCCCAGGTTGAGGACGGCACGGTCCTCGTTGGCCGTGCCCAACATGGCCAGATGGAAGGCCGGCATCAGCGGTGCGCCCTGGCCGCCGGCCGCCACGTCGCGCCGGCGGAAATCGGCCGCGGTGGTGATGCCGGTGTGCTCGGCGATCCGGCTGGCATCGCCGATCTGCCAGGTGAACGCCGGATTCCCGTTGGGTCGGTGGCGAATGGTCTGCCCGTGCGAGCCGATCGCGCGGATACGCTCGCGCTGCACGCCGGTCTCGGCAATGAGCTGATTGGCGGCAGCGGCGAATGCCAGCCCGACCTCGGCGTCCAATCGCCCAAGCGCATCGATGCAGACCGTTTCCGCCCCCTGTCCCAACGCGACCAGCCGATCGCGCAGTGCCGGCGCCCACGGCACCGTGGTGCCCGCCACCAGTTCGCAGCGGCGATGGTTGGCGTCGGCAAAGCGCACCAGTGCGGCATCGATGCCATCGGCGCTGGTGCCCGACATCAGGCCCAGGTAGAGCGGGGAGTCAATGGGTTCCAAGACGGACATGCCGAAGCCAGAAATGCACGGTCGGCCAGCTTGTGCAGCCAGGCCGTGCCCGTCAACCGGTCTGGCGCTCGACACCGAGGAGCGAGACCCGCATCGCCGTCAGGCCGAATGCCTGGACAGGTGCCGTTGCCGGCTGGGGACGCCCCGCGCTCCGCAGGTGGCGGACATCTCCAGCAAGGACGCCCAGTTCGCCAACATGGACGCGGGCGATTCCGACCCCAGGGAGTGCAACGTGTCGACCCGCATCGCGCGCAGCAGACGGTGTCACGCGGCTGCGCCGCTGCCCGGCCAAGCGGCGTGGCCGGAATGCAGGGCCGGCCTTCCGCCGGATCCACCCCGCGTCGCCGCTTCCGCCGCCGCCCCGCTGCGCGGACTCAGCCGCGCGACTTGCCCTTGGCAGGCTTGCTGGCATCGGCGTAGATCAGCTTTTCCATGCCCTCGATGCGCGCCATGGCCGGTGCGGTCTGCGCACGGAAGGCGGCCAGTTCGGCGCCCTGCAACGGCTCCGGCGGCGGCATGGTCACCGACATCGGGTTGCGCTGCTGCCCGCCCACGCGGAATTCATAGTGCAGATGGGGGCCGGTCGCCAGACCAGTCATGCCGACATAGCCGATCACCGTGCCCTGGTTGATGCGCTGGCCGGCCTTGATCTTGCCGAAGCGCGACATGTGGCCGTACAGCGTGCTGTAGCTCTTGCCGTGGTCCAGGATGACCACATTGCCGTAGCCGCGTTGGGTGCCGACGAACACCACCCGTGCATCGCCGGCCGCCATGATCGGCGTTCCCGAGGCCGCCGCGTAGTCCACGCCCTTGTGCATGCGCATCGTGCCCAGCACCGGATGCCGGCGTGCGCCGAAGGTGGAGCTGATCCGGCTATACGCCACCGGCATGCGGATGAAGCTCTTCTTCAATGGCCGGCCGGTGATGTCGTAATACTCGGCGGGCTTGCCGGCGCGCTCGAAGCGAAAACCGGTATAGGTCTTGCCGCCGGTGGTGAAGGTGGCCGCCAGGATGTCGCCGGTACCGATCCGCTCGCCTTCGCGCCAGGTTTCGTCCAGCACCACGCTGAAGCGATCGCCGGGCTGCAGATCCTTGTCGAAGTCGATGTCGTACTTGAAGATCTCGTCGGTCATGATCGCCACCGCCGCAGGCGATAATCCCGACTTGCCGGCCGAAGCAGACAGCGAACTGGTGATTTCACCACTGGCCACCACGGTGCGCGTGGTCGTTGCGCGCTCGGTCACCTTCTCGCGCACGCTGTCGCCCAGCAGGCGCAGTTCCACCCGGTGGCTGTCGTCACGATCGAAGCGCAGCGCCCGCAACTGGCCGGGCGTGGGCATGTCGAAGGCGATTTCAGCGCCCGGATGCAGCCTGGTCAGCGCCTCCTTGGTGCCGGGATGCGCCAGCACCTGGTACATCACCGCGGTCGGAATTCCCAGCTCGCCGAACAAGGTGCTCAGTGTCTGCCCGGATTTGACCTGCAGGATTTCCCATTCCGTACTCGGCGCCAGTTGCTTGCGGCTGGGTACCAGCGGCGGCAGCGGCAGCGCCAGCGTGGAATGGCTGGACAGCGGGGCATCGATCGCGTTGGAGAAGCCTGGCACGATGGTCGCTACCATTGCACCGATGGTGGCGAACAGACTGGCGTGGATCCAGTGGCGGCGCGTCCAGCGGTCGTTGAAAGCCGCCGGAAGATGCGCCTTGAGCTTGCGATGCAGGGCAGTGTCGTGGAGAACGTGGAGGCGTTCGTGAAAGCGCCGCTTGCGTGCACGGCCCTGCTCTGAGTTCTGCATCGTTCCATATCCTCGCTGGCTCGAAGTGCGAGCCCAATCGCCGGTACCATAGACAGGCTGTAACAGCGCGTCAAACCATTGAGCCTGTTCATTATTTTCACTTGGCGCGGAATTAACCCGCGTTTAACATCATTCACGTTATTGACGGCAAACGCCGCTGGAGTCCGTGGTTGGCCACTATCGAAGAATCCCTCGCCCTCATCGGCCGCGGCGCCGACGAGATCCTCAAGCTCGATCAGCTGGAAACCCGGCTCACATCGGGTGTGCCGCTACGGGTGAAGGCCGGCTTCGATCCCACCGCGCCGGATCTGCACCTGGGCCACACTGTCTTGTTGAACAAGATGCGGCAGTTCCAGCAGCTCGGGCACCAGGTCATTTTCCTGATCGGCGACTTCACCGGCATGATCGGCGACCCCAGCGGCAAGAACGTCACCCGTAAGCCGCTCAGCCGCGAGGACGTGCTGGCCAATGCGCGGACCTATGAAGAGCAGGTCTTCAAGATCCTGGACCGCGAGCGCACCGAAGTGCGTTTCAACTCCGAGTGGTTCGGCCAGATGACGGCCGCCGACATGATCAAGTTGTCAGCCCAGCACACGGTGGCCCGTATGCTCGAGCGCGACGACTTCGCCAAGCGCTTCGCCGGGCAGCAGCCGATCGCCATCCATGAATTCCTTTATCCCCTGGTGCAGGGCTACGACTCGGTGGCCTTGAAGGCGGACGTCGAACTGGGTGGGACCGATCAGAAGTTCAACCTGCTGATGGGCCGAGGGCTGCAGGAGCACTACGGTCAGGCCCCGCAGATCGTGCTGACCATGCCGCTGCTGGAAGGCCTGGATGGCGTGGCCAAGATGTCCAAATCGCTGGGCAACTATATCGGCATCAACGAGCCGGCCATCGACATCGTCACCAAGACCATGAAGATCGGCGATGAGCTGACCTGGCGCTGGATCGATCTGTTGTCCTTCGACATCGGTGTGGCCGAAGCGGTGCGTCTAAAGGAGCAGGTCGCCGCCGGCGAGCTGCATCCGCGTGAGGTCAAACTGCGGCTGGCGCGCGAACTGGCCACCCGGTTTCACGATGCGGCCACCGCCGAGCAGGCGATTGCCGGCTGGCATGCCGTGGTGACAGGGCAGGGCGACACCAGCCTGCTGCCGTTGCAGGAGGTTGCAGTGCCGGCCGAGGGCCTGCGTATCGCTGGTCTGCTGACCGCAGCCGGCCTCACGCCGAGCAACTCGGAAGCCACGCGCAAGCTCAAGGAGCGCGCCGTCAAGATCGATGGGGAGGTCATCGAGGACGCGGCGCGTGTGTTCGCGCCAGGTTTCGAGGGCGTGATCCAGGTCGGCAAGCGCAATTTCGCTCGGGTGATGCTGGTCAACGGCTGACGCGCGCAAGGCTGATGCGCAGCGGCAATCGCAGATGGATGTCGCCACATCTATATGTCGTGTGGCGGCTTCAGAAGCCTGCTGAAGCCACGGATGGCTGCGCGTCTGAGGCGTGGCGCAAGATTCTGGCGGCAGCGGTGATTTTTCTTTCACAAAGCTCTTCCCAAAACGGTTTTAGGGGCCTATAGTTCGCCTCCCCCGACGCAACGGACCCGCAAACGCGGTGACAGCGCAGAAGGGTTCGGAAATTCCCTGATCCAGGGTGTTGACGAAACGCAAAAGCCGGCTATGATGGGCGGCTAGCAACACGGAAAGACGCTACGGCAGATTGAGGTGATGCGGCGGCAACTTCCTCTTCACGAGGGGTTGACGAGGATGAAAAGCCTGCTAATATGGCCGGCTC
>NZ_JAJGQH010000024.1 GCF_020783655.1 Xanthomonas melonis
GTGGCCTTGTCCGATTCCAGCGTGACCAGGCTCTGGTCCTTGCTGACCGTATCGCCGACGGACACCAGCACCTCGATTACCGGGACGTCGCTGTAGTCACCGATATCGGGGACAAGTGCTTCCTTGATTTCGGCCATACGGGGAACTCCGGCAACAGATGGGGAAACCCCTATTGTGGCCGGCCACGGGCCGCAGCGCCAACCATTGCCGGTGAAAAGATCGCGCGCCGGGCGGGATGCTGTGTCCGCGATCGCACGGGCGCGATCGCTTCCAGGCATGTAGGTGCAGCTGAAACGGCTGCAATCGCGCGCTCGACGGCAAACGATACGCCAGCGCATTGTCCGGCGCGTCGCGCGTGTCGACCTGCAGGCACGGTCGCTGCGCACGCGGCCGCAATGTGTCCGCCTGCGGCTGCATCGTGCGCGCGATGCGCTACCCGAGGCGAGCTCTGGCGGCCATCACCGACCACGCGATGCGATGGCGGCGGTGCAACGCTGATGCGAGCGGCGCCATCAGGCCTGCAGCGCATCGCGCAGCGGTTGCCATGCGCTGCATAACTGCGGCAACGACCAGCCGGCGTTGGCAGGACTGGTGGACGGTAGCGCGACCACCGCGATGCTGCGCGCATCGGCCGCAAGCAGTGGCTGCACATGCCGACGCCAGGCCTGGGCTGCAGCGCCGCCGTTGCAGGCGACCAGACGCAGTTGCGGCAGCGTGGCGAGCAGGGAGGGCAACGGGTTGATCACGATGCTGTCGCCCACGATGGCCGCATCCAGGCTACCGCGTCGCTCACACTGAGCGATCACGTCCCACACACCAACGCCAGATGCGTTCAGTGCCTCTACGCGCAAGGCATAGCCGCTGGCCGCATCGATGCCCAATAGCGCATGCATCAGCGGCCAGAAACGGTTCCGCGGATGCGCGTAGTACCGCGCAGCATCCAGCGAGGCCACGCCCGGCATCGACCCGAGCACCAGGACGCGGCAATCGCGGCGAACGTGCGCTGGTAGACCTTTTCGGGTGTCGTCTTTCGTCACGGCAACCGCATCTGCGTGAATGTTTTTTCAACCTGCATGCCGCAACGACGGCCTCCGCAGGAAAGTTCCTGAACAAACGGAATTTTAGCGAGTTCCAGGTCGGGGTGGATTCAGATTTTCAGGAATAGCTTTGGCGCGGCCCACTCCACGGGCCCAACAACAAGACGAGGAGACCCTCAATGCGTTCCATTTCCATCCTGAGCCTGGCTGCTGTATCCGCACTTGCGATTGCACCGTCCGCGTTCGCGCAGGACACCACCTATTCCGGCGACACCTCCTCGACTTCCACTGCTGCCGACAGCGCGTCGGGCAAGCATTGGGCCGTGGTCGGTGGTGTTGCCCTGCTCCAGCCGAAGAACGATCCGGCTCCGGGCCTGGACGTAGACGGCGGCCCGGCGCCCACGCTGAGCGCCAGCTACTTCATCAACGATAACTGGGCGGTCGAGCTGTGGGGCGCTGCCGACAAATTCAACCACCGCGTCAACGCCGATGGCGCCGGCAAGATTGGCACCGTCGAACAGCAGCCGATCGCCATCAGCGGCCAGTATCACTTCGGCCAGGCTGACAACGTGTTCCGTCCGTTCGTGGGCGTCGGTTACTACGAGTCGAACTTCAGCAACGAGAAGATCGACGCCGCATCGCCCAACGGCCAGCACGTCGGCATCGATACCGCCAAGGGTGTGATCGGCACCGTCGGTGTGGACATGAACATCAACTCCACCTGGTTCGCACGCGCCGACGCTCGCTACATGCGTTCGCGCCCCGAACTGCGCGTGGGCGGCCAGGGCACCGGCAGCGAGCTGGAACTGGATCCGTGGACCGTTGGCTTCGGCATCGGCGCGCGCTTCTAAGCATTCGCCGAGACGCAGCGCAATGGGTTAACGAAGAACGGGCCGCAAGGCCCGTTTTTTTCTGCCCCCTGAAAATGCAGATCACCGGCTGCAGCAGGCCGCTGTCGTCCGAACCCTTGCCGCCCGCGCTTCAACGCCAATACACGCTGCCGCGCAGCCGCGCGTTGCGCCAGCGCCACCACAGCAATGTGGCGTAGGCAAGCGCATAACCGAGCAACAGCCCGGCCGCGCCCAGCAGACTGGCATGACTCAGCCAACCGTCGACGGGCCATGCCACACCCTGCCAGGTGCTGCGCCAGCCCTGCACCATGCCGGCAATCACCCGCGCCACCACCAATGCCGCCAACGCCAGTGCCAGCCACAGATTGGGGCGGTAGAACAGGCCTTGCGGGGTACGCTCGAAGCGGGTCAGGCGCAGGGCAAGAACACCCAACACCAGCCCGCAGGCCCAACCGAACGCGGCATGGCCAATCGCACCCGGCCAGAACGCGGCAGCGATCAGGGTGAAGACGACAAACAATCCGCTGGACAAGGCAGCCGATCCCAGGTTGATCAGCAGCAACCAGCCCCGCGCCTGCCGCCGCGCAGTGCCCACACGAAAGCGCTGCAATAACGACAGCGGGAATAGCACCGCGAACACCGCCAGGGCAATGATCACGGCCAGCGGAATGGCGAGCAGCAGCGGCATCGAAAGGCGTACGGGTCGGGACGGGCGCCCACGCTACTACGCCTGCGTCGAAGAAGATGTGCGTGCTGTCGCCATGGGCATCGTCAGCACGCGGCACGCGGCATGCCGCCTGGCGCCCCTCCCATCGATGCCTCATGCATCGCGATCACAGGCAAGGGTCACCCACGCCTGACACCTGCACGGCAGGCCTCGCCTGCTTCGCCGAAAGCAACAACACGCTACGCGCGCCCGCAATGCCGGCGCGCATGACGTGCGCAAGCGCTCAGAACGCCGGCAGCACCGCGCCCTTGTACTTCTGCTCGATGAAGGCCTTCACTTCCGGGCTGGTCAGCGCCTTGGCCAGCTTCTGCACGCGCGCATCGTCCTTGTTGTCCGCGCGTGCCACCAGGAAGTTCACGTACGGCGAGTCCTTGCTCTCGATCGCCAGCGCATCGCGGGTGGGATTGAGCCCGGCATCGAGCGCGTAGTTGGTGTTGATCAGGGCCAGGTCGACCTGATCGAGCACGCGCGGCAGCATGGCCGAATCGAGTTCGCGGAATTTCAGCTGCTTGGGGTTGTCGACGATGTCGCGCTGGGTCGACAGCGCATTGCTCGGATCCTTGAGTTTGATCACACCGGCCTTGTCGAGCAGGATCAGCGCGCGGCTATTGTTGCTCGGGTCGTTGGGGATCACCACGTCGGCGCCGCTGGGCAGATCGGCCAGCGCCTTGAAGCGGCGCGAGTACGCGCCGAACGGCTCGATATGCACGCCGACCACGGTGACCAGCTGGCTCTTGCGGTCGCGGTTGTACGCGTCCAGGTAGGGCTCGGTCTGGAAATAATTCACGTCGATCTGCTTCTGCACGACCTGATCGTTGGGCTGCACATAGTCGTTGAACACCCGCACGTCCAGCTTCAGGCCCTGCTTGGCCAGCAGCGGTTCGACCACTTCCAGGATCTCGGCGTGCGGCACCGCGGTGGCGGCCACGGTCAGGGTATCTCCGCCGCTGCCGCCAGTGCTGCCGCCGCAGGACGCCAGCGCCAGCGTGGCTGTAACCAGAAGAGAACGAAACGCGAAAGTGCTCATGTAGGGGGTCCGTGGGAGAAGGAATGCGAAAAACTGCAGACGTTAAACCTAGCAGACCGCAGCGGCGGCCGCGATCGGCATTCCGGCACGCCATGGCGCGCGCCGCCGGTATCCATCTCCATCGACGCGGCAGCGCGCAGGCCGCCCCGCGGCAAGCAGCGAAGGAATACGACCGGCGCCAGCTCAGCGCCGGCTGTAGTGTGCGACCAGCCTGTCGCCCACCATCTGCAGCAGCTGCACCAGCACCAGCAAGGCGATGACGGTGATCAGCGCGACATCGGCGTGCGAGCGCATGTAACCCTCGCGGTAGGCCACATCGCCCAGCCCGCCGGAACCGATCGCCCCGCCCATGGCGGTGAAGCCGATCAGCGCGATGGTGGTCACCGTCGCGCCGGCGATCAGGCCCGGGCGTGCTTCGGGCAGCAGCACCCGCAGCACCAGTTGCCGGGTGGTGGCGCCCATCGCCTGGCTGGCTTCGATGATGCCGCGATCGACTTCGCGCAATGCGGTTTCCACCAGCCGCGCATAGAACGGCGCCGCGCCCACCACCAGCGGCAGGATCGCGCCGCGCACGCCGAGCGAGGTGCCCATCAGCATCAGCGTGAGCGGAATCATCGCGATCATCAGGATGATGAAGGGCACCGAGCGCAGCAGGTTGATGATCAGGGCCAGCGCGCCATACAGCAGCGGGCGGCGACGCAGCTGCGGTGCGCCGCACAGGAACAGCGCAACGCCCAGCGGCAGGCCGATCAGCAGCGTCAGCGGCAGCGCGCCGGCCAGCATCAGCAGGGTATCCAGGGTGGCCTGGCCGATATCGCCCCACTTGGCGGCATCGAGATTGCGGAAGAAGCCGCCAGCAGCGGCGATCGTCAGGGACGTCATACGCGCAGATCCTCCACCTGCACGCCGGCGGCGACGAAGCCGGCGCGCGCGGCATTCTGATCGCCCCCGGTCAGGGCAACGATCAACTGGCCGTACGGAGTGTCCTTGATGCGGTCCACGCGCCCGGACAGGATGTTGTAGTCCACCCCGGTTTCGCGGGCGATGCGGCCCAGCACCGGCTCGTAGGTGCCGTTGCCCAGGAAGGTCAGCCGCACGATGCGCCCGCCGACGGCGGCGAAGTCGCGGTGCAGCTCGGCCTCGTCCACGTGTTCGGCTTCGGAGACGAAGCGCCGGGTGGTGGCATGCTTGGGATGCAGAAACACCTCGGTGACCGGGCCGGTTTCCACCAGCTTGCCGGCGTCCAGCACCGCCACGCGGTCGCAGACGCGGCGGATCACATCCATTTCGTGGGTGATCAGCACGATGGTCAGGCCCAGCTCGCGGTTGATCTGCGCCAGCAGCTGCAGCACCGAGGCGGTGGTCTGCGGATCCAGCGCGCTGGTGGCCTCGTCGCACAGCAGGATCTGCGGCCGGGTGGCCAGCGCGCGCGCGATGCCCACCCGCTGCTTCTGCCCGCCCGATAGTTGCGCCGGATACTTACCGGCATGTTCCTGCAGCCCGACCCGGGCCAGCAGCTCGGCCACCCGCGCATCGATCTCGGCACGCGGCGTACCGGCCAGTTCCAGCGGGAAGGCCACGTTGCCGGCCACGGTGCGCGAGGACAGCAGGTTGAAATGCTGGAAGATCATGCCGATCCGCCTGCGCAAGGCGCGCAGGCCCTGGCTGTCCAGCGCAGTGACGTCTTCCTCGCCGATCAGCAGGCGCCCGCCGCTGGGCTCTTCGAGCCGGTTGATCAGCCGGATCAGCGTGGATTTGCCGGCGCCGGAGTGGCCGATGATGCCGAACACCTCGCCGGGACCGATCCGCAGATCGAGCGGATGCAGCGCCACGATCTGACGACCGTCAACGGAATAGGACTTGTGCAGGCGCTGAAACTGGATCACCGCGCTTAGCCGGTTGGGGGGTCGTGAAGCCTACCACCGGGATTGGGGATTGGGGATTGGGGATTGGCAAAGGCCACGGCGACTCTGCTGTAGCCAATCCCGAATGCCGAATCCCCAATCCCGTCCTCACGGCCGTTCAAGCGGCAGCGGCCTGTCGGCCTTGCGTATGCGTTCCCGGCGTAACAAATACAGGCCACTGGCGACGATGATGCCGGCGCCGGCCCAGGTCCAACGGTCGGGCAGGCTCTGCCATAGCAGCCAGTCCCAGCCGATCACCCAGACCAGCCCGGTGTATTCGAGCGGCGCGATCATCGAGGCCTCGCCGCGCAGGAAGGCCTGGGTCAGCGCGATCTGGCCCAGCGCGCCGGCCAGGCCCATCCCGGCGATCAGCCAGGCGTACCCGCCCTGCAGCGGCACCCAGCCGGGAATGGCCAGCACCCCGGCGCCGATGGCCATCAACAGCAGGAACCACACCACCATCGCCTGCGGCGTATCGGTGCGGGTCAACAGGCTCACCGTGACCGCGGCGGCCGCATAGGCCGTGGCCGCCAGCAGCACCATCAATCCCGGCAACGAGATCAGGCCGTCCACGCCGGGGCGCAGCACCACGATCACGCCGACAAGACCGATACCGATCGCCGTCCAGCGCCGCGGCCCCACCTGCTCGCCCAACAGCGGCACCGACAGCGCCGCCACCAGCAACGGCGCCACGAAGTACAGCGTGTAGGCGGTCGATAGCGGCATCCGCTTCAGGCCGTAGACGAAGCAACCGATCATTGCCATGCCCAAGGCCCCGCGCAGCAGATGCAAGCCCCAGCGCACCGGCACGATGGAACGCGGCCCGGCGGTGGCCAGTACCCACACCAGCACGAACGGCAACGAGGCGGCGCCACGCAGCAGGGTCACCTGCAGCGGTGGATAGTGCGCCGACAGCAACTTCATTCCCGCATCCATCAGCGAGAAGCAGGCCACGGCGGCCATCATCCAGGCGATGGCGGGAAGCGGAGAACGGGTGTCGGGCATGGGCGCATTATCGCCGCCACCACGCGAGCGCCGCCAATGCATGGACGCGGGCATCGCGGTCCGATGGCCTAGAATGGCCGCTGTACTCAGCACAGCAGGAGCCTTGCATGCCTTCCTTCGACGTGGTGTCCGAAGTCGACAAGCACGAATTGACCAATGCGGTGGACCAGGCCAACCGTGAACTGGACACGCGTTTCGACTTCAAGGGGGTCCAGGCCAGGTTCGAACTGGAAGACGGCAAGGCGATCAACCAGTCCGCACCCAGCGACTTCCAGCTCAAGCAGATGACCGATATCCTGCGCGCGCGGCTGCTGGCGCGCGGCATCGACGTGCGCTGCCTGGAGTTCGGCGACGTGGAAACCAACCTGGCCGGGGCGCGGCAGAAGGTCACCGTCAAGCAGGGCATCGAACAGAAGCAGGCCAAGCAATTGGTCGCCAAGCTCAAGGAGGCCAAGCTCAAGGTCGAAGCGCAGATCAACGGCGACAAGCTGCGCGTGACCGGCAAGAAGCGCGACGACCTGCAGGATGCGATCGCGCTGCTGAAGAAGGCCGACATCGAGTTGCCGCTGCAGTTCGACAACTTCCGCGATTGAGCACACTCGAACGGTGACGGTGTTGGCGGCGATCGACCGGGCGGTACTACGGCCAACCACACGTAGGGGCGATGCGCCCTGGCGCGGATATTGCGGACGGTGCGTCGCCATCGTGCCGAATCTGCGCGACCGGCCGCAGGTGTAGCGACCCGCGATGCATGCCCTGCTTGCCAGCCTGCTGCATCGCCTGCGCGCCAGCCGCCGCGCCGGTGTGTGTGCCACAGACGCCACAGAGGCCTTGCATGCGCAACCACGGATCGAAGCCGGATCGACGCTGCATACCATGGCCGAGCTGGACCCGGTCCAGGCGGCCGCCTTTGCCGATGCCTTTGCGGTGGAGATCGACCGCGCCATCGCGCAGTGCACGCTGGGTGCGGCCAACACCCGCCAGGAGCAGGCGCTGCAACAGATCCATGCGTTGAAGAACACCCTTTCGCTGACCGGCTCGCAGCCCCTGCTGAGGGCCTGCGACCAGCTGCGCGACGATGTGGAGCGCGGCGCCTGCGATGACACGCTCGCGCACCGTTTCACCGCGGTGGCGACCGCCGCGGCGCTGCTGGTCGAACAGTACCGGCGCACCCTCCCTTCCGACGACACCGACCTCGATGCCTAGCACCTCCCACCGCGCCGCGCCCGGCCTGATCCCGGCGGCCAGGCAGTTGCGTAACGACAGACTGGTACGGCTGCTCGAGTCGTTCCTGGAGTACCGCGCCTGCGTCGGCCGCGCGATCGTGCAGACCATCGTGATGCTGTGGTGCCTTGGCTGGCTGTACGGCCCGCAGCCGGTGCTGGTCAAGGATGCGCATGCGGTGTTCCCGACCGCGGTGGCCTTGTGGATCATCTCGGTCACATGGATGGTGCTGGTACGGCGCAAGCGCATCCCGCAATGGGAATGGCTGGACGCGGCAGGCTTTGCGATGAGCCTGCTGTTCATCGGCATCCAGACCTCGCTGGCCTTCATCCTGCTGATGTCCTTGAATGCGTTCCTGCCGTTCATCACCATTGCCGCGGTGGCGCGCTACGGGCAGCGCGCCACCTTCCCGGTGCTGCTCAGTACCTTCGTGCTGATGCTGGTGACCGCACCGGACGGCTACTGGCTGTCGCGGCCTGCGTACTTCGTCTACGCGGTGGCGCTGAGCATGGTGCTGCCCTTGCTGGTGTCGCGCATCGTGATCGCCATGCAGGAAGTGGCGCTGCAGGCGCTGGCCTCGCGCGATGCGCAGAGCCGCTTCATCAGCACGATGAATCACGAACTGCGCACGCCGTTGAACGCGGTGATCAACTGCGCGCAACTGATCGACACCACGGCAATGCCGGCCGAACAACGCGACCTGATGCAGGCGGTGACCGTCAACGCGACCGCCCTGCGCCATCGCGTCAACGAAGTGCTGGACGTGGCCAGCATCGATGGCGGGCGCCTGCAATTGCACAGCAAGCCGTTGAACATGCTGGACGTGTTGACCACCGTCAGAGCGGTCTGCGCAACCGCCGCCTCCACCAAGGGCGTGACGCTGAGCGTGCGCCTGGAAGCGGCGCAGACGCCATACCTGCTGGGCGACGAAGGCCGCATCGAACAGGTGATCACCAACCTGGTGGTCAATGCGATCAAATTCACACCGGCCGGCGGTGCGGTCGATCTGCTGATCGAGGCAAGCCTGACGCAGCAGCGCTGGACGATCGAAGTCATCGTCACCGACACCGGCATCGGCGTACCCGATGACAGCAAGGCCTACATCTTCACGCCGTTCACCCAGCTCAGCACCGGCTTCGGCCGCACCGAAGGCGGCGTCGGCCTGGGTCTATACATCGCCCTGTCGGTCTCCGAGGCGATGGGCGGCAGCCTGACGGTGAGCGACAACCCTGCAGGCGGCAGCATCTTCCGCTGGATCTTCGAACTGCCGGCCGCCGCGGCCGACAGCAGCCGCGCCGGCGACCTGCGCGATGCACTGGCCGAGCACGCACGGACGGTAACGTCATTGCATTGCCTGGTGTTCGAAGACATGGACACCAACCGCCTGGTGATCGGCAACCTGCTCAACCGCGCCGGGCATCGGGTGAGTTTCCATGCCGATGGCAACGATGCCGTGCAGCGTATCTTCGAGGCCGCGCCGGACATCGTCTTCCTGGATCTGCACATGCCCGGCACCTCCGGCTGGGATGCGCTGGTACAGGCGCGCGATGCGATGGCCACGCTGCCGCCGATCATCGTGCTGACCGCCGATACGCGCACCGATTCGATGCGCGAAGCCGCCGCTGCCGGCGTGGCCGGTTACCTGTCCAAGCCGATCAATGCGCATGAACTGCTCGCGCTGCTCGCCCGGCATGCCCAGCAACGAGCGCATTGACCTGAAACCCGGCAATGCGGCGCGCCAGCACTGGCACACCGCAGCGCCGGCACGCAGTGCCATGGCATTGCTCTATCTGCACGGGTTTTCCGCAAGCCCGGGCGAGGCCGGTGCGCTGCCCGAACGGATCGCCGATGCGCTGGAGGCCAACTGCTACGTGCACCGCTGGCCCGGGCATGGGTGCAGCGCAGCCGATGCGATGCAGGGGCTGACCCCAACGGCACTGCAGGACTCGGCACTGGAGGCACTGGCCCAGGCGCAACGCATGGGCGAGCGCGTGGCGATCGTTGGCTCGTCGATGGGCGCAACGCTGGGCTTATGGCTTGCGGCGCACCGCCCCGCGCGGATCGCTGCGGTGGTGGCCTGGTCGCCCGGCATCCAACCTACTCATCCGGGCCTGCTCGATCGGCTCTGCCAGGCGCAAGCGCCGGTGACCGATCCCTATCCGCGTACCGAGGCCGCCCTGGCGTACTGGTCGCAGACCGTGCACCCGGATGGCTTTCGCGCCTTGCGCGATCTGTTCGCACTGTTCGCGGCCGACCCGCCGTGGCCGCAGGTGCATTGCCCGGTGATGCTGGGCTATTACCGCGGCGCCGATGGCGAGGAGGATCAGATCTCCTCGGTGCCGGCGATGTTGGCCATGTTCGAGGCGCTGGGCACCGCGCCCTCGCAGAAGCAGGCGGTGGCCTTCGCCAGCGGCGCGCATGCCATCGGTTCGCCGCACAAGACCCCGATGGCTGAAGCGGTGGCGCAGGCGACGGTGGATTTCCTGCGCATGCAGGTCGGCGGCGCGCGGCGGAGCAATACCGCTGCCGACGACAGGCCGCGCTAGCACGCCTGCTGCATGACCGAGTCTGCCGGCGCAGCAGCGCAAACGCAGCATGCGCCGCCGGGCCGGCAGCGATCGCATACACTGGCGCGCCATCACGCCGCCGCCACGATGACCGCCTTGCCCGACCCGCCCGACCCGTTGGCCGCCACCCGCAGCTGGATCGAGCGCGCGGTGATCGGCCTGAACCTGTGCCCGTTCGCCAAGGCGGTGTACGTCAAGCAGCAGGTCCGGCTGGTGCTCAGCGATGCCAGCACGCCGGAGGCGCTGCTGGAGCAACTGGCCGAAGAACTCGTCCTGCTGCGCGATACGCCGGCCGAGCGGATCGACACCACGCTGATCGTGCACCCGGACGTGCTGACCGACTTCCTGGATTACAACGACTTTCTCGACAACGCCGATGCGGCGGTGGAAGCGCTGGACCTGCAGGGCGTGCTGCAGGTGGCCAGCTTCCATCCCGATTACCAGTTCGCCGGTGCCGCGCCGGACGATGTGGCCAACTTCACCAACCGCTCGCCCTTCCCTACCCTGCACCTGCTGCGCGAAGACAGCGTGGAGCGCGCAGTGGCAGCCTTCCCGGATCCGGACGTGATCGTCGAGCGCAACATCGCCACGCTGGAACGGCTGGGGCATGCCGGCTGGGAGCGCGTGTTGAGCGGCTCCGAACAGTCAAGCAGCTGACCCGCACGGCTGCGCCAGGCCGAATGGCGAAAGCAGACGCCGACTCCAACGCCAACGCTTTCCAGACCTGCCGGTTGCGGCCGCATACGCGCCGAGCATGCCGCATCAACGACAGGCGGCGCGTTACAGTGGCCCGGACGTCATTGCCGGTCATGCCCAGATGCCATTGATTCCCGCCGTGTCCGCCTGGAACCCGTCCCCGCTACAGGATCGCGTGGTGGTCATCACCGGCGGCGCGCAAGGGATAGGCCGTGGTATCGCGCAGGCGGTGCTGGGTGCCGGCGGCAGCGTGGTGATCGGCGATCTGGATACAGACGCCGGCAAGGCCTGTCTGCAGGAATGGGCGCTGCCGCGGCGCAGCGCCTTCGTGCGCTGCGATGCCGCGCGCGAGGCACAGGCCACACGCCTGGTCGCCACGGCGCTCAAACGTTTCGGCCGGATCGACGGCCTGGTCAACAATGCCGGCGTGCCCGATCCGCACATCGCCGCGCTGCCGCAACTGGATTGGGAGGAGTGGAATCGCCGCCTGTCCAGCCTGCACGGCGCCTTCCTGTGCAGCAAGCACGCCTTGCCTGCGCTGACGCAGGCGCCGGGAGGTGGCGCCATCGTCAACATCGCCTCCACCCGTGCCGGGCAATCGGAGCCGCATAGCGAAGCCTACGCGGCCGCCAAAGGGGGATTGGTGGCGTTCACGCACGCACTGGCATTGAGCGAAGGCCCGCAGGTGCGCGTCAACAGCATCAGTCCTGGCTGGATCAGCACCGACGCCTGGCGCGCGCCGCAGCGCCGCCGCGCGCCCAGGCTGTCGCGGCGCGACCATGCGCAACATCCGGCCGGACGGGTGGGCACGCCCGAAGACATCGCGCAGCTGGCGGTGTATCTGCTTGCGCCACAGCTGTCCGGTTTCGTCACCGGGCAGGACTTCATCGTCGATGGCGGCATGTCGCGCAAGATGCAGTACGTGTGAGTGCACGACGCGGGCGGGCGATGGAGCGGTGAACGCGACGGGTCGACACGCCAGTACGCACCCAGCCGAACGCTTCAGGGCGACAGGCAGGCTTCCAGCAGGCACTGCGCATCGCCCAGCGAGGGCAGGATGCGATGGCCGAGCGCGCGCACCTCGGCATCGGGTTCGAGCAGGTCCGGAATCTGGATCGGCGTCATGCCGGCCGCCAATGCGGCGCGCACGCCGGTGGGCGAGTCTTCCAGCACCAGGCAACGCGCAGGGTCCACCGCCAGCGTGCGCGCGGCCAGCAGATAGATGTCCGGTGCGGGCTTGGGGTGGGCCACATCGCTGGCCGTGCACACGGCATCGAAGCGCCACAGCAGATCGGCCGCCTGCAGCTTGCGCAGCGCCAACGGGCGCTGGGTGGAGGTGGCCACCGCACGCGGCATGCGCTGGGCGGCCAGATACTCCAGCAGCGCGATGATGCCCGGCCGATGCGGGATACCACGTTCGACTGCGGCAGCGTAGAGCCGTTGCGCGTGCGCCAGCATGGTCCCGGCAGCCGCATCGCCGATCCGTTCGCCCAGCAGCAGGCGGCAGGCCACATCGCCGGTGCCTACCATGCGCAGCCAGAATGCCGGCTCGACCTGCAGGCCCTGCTCGCTCGCCGCCTGCGCCAGACAGCCGGTGATGGCGCGTTCGCTGTCGAGCATCAGGCCATCCATGTCGAAGATCACCGCCTGCGGACGGAACGGCAGCGCGAGGTCGGCGCTCATGCGGCGCCCCCGCCGCCGAACAACAGGTCCAGGTCGGCGGCTGCCAGCGCGCGCCATTGTCCGGACGGCAATGCATCCAGCGACAAGCCGCCGATACGGCTGCGATGCAGCGCCACCACGTGATTGCCGGCGGCAGCGAACATGCGGCGCACTTGGTGATAGCGGCCTTCGTGCAGGGTCAGCCGCGCCTGGCGTGGGCCAAGCACCTCCATTTCGGCAGGCAGCAACGGCTTGGTCTCGCCGTCCAGCAGCAGCGTGCCGCTGGCGAACAGCGTGGCTTCGTCGCCGCGCAGGTCCTCGGCCAGGGTGACCTCGTAGACCTTGTCCAGCGCCGATCTGGGCGAAATGATCCGGTGCAGCAGCGCGCCGTCGTCGGTCATCAGCAGCATGCCGCTGGTGTCGCGGTCCAGCCGGCCGACCGGCGCCAGCACCGGTGCGCGCAGGCGGAAGCGTGGCGGCAGCAGCTCGTAGATCAGCCGGCCGGTGTCCTTGGTCGAACAGGTGTAGCCGCCGGGCTTGTGCAGCAACAGGCTGAAGCCAGGCGGCGGATCGAGCGGTTCGCCATCGATGCGGATCGCCTCGTGTTCGACCTGATCGTCGGCGTACAGCACCTCGCCCTGCGCGTCGGTGATGGCGCCCTGGCGAAACAGCTGGGTCACCTGTTTGCGGCTACCATAGCCCAGATTGGCGATGTGCTTGACCAGCTTCATGCGCGCGCTCCACGTCCGCGGGTGGCGGCGATCAGCTTGAACCCGTCGCGCTCGGCCGCCACACGCACCTCTCCGAAGCTGTCGTTGAGGATCTTTTCGTAGGGCAGATGCCGGTTGGCCACCAGCAAGAGTTGCCCGCCCAGGCGCAGCGCCTGCGCGGCCACCGCGATGAAGCGCTGGCCGATATCCGGCCGATCGGCACGCGACGGCGTGTGGAACGGCGGGTTGCTGAGGATGAAGTCGTACTGGCCCGCCAGCCCGGCGGTGACGTCGTGCCAGTGGTACTGCAATCGCGCCGGATGCGGGATGTCCTGCAGGTTGCGCCGCGCCAGATCCAGCGCGCGCGCCTCGGCCTCGTACAGATCCAGCGCAGTGACCCTGGGGCAACGCGCCAGCACTTCGGCCGACAGGTAGCCGAAGCCCGCGCCGAGATCGGCGCCATGTCCGGCCAGGGTGGCAGGCAGATGCTCGACCAGCAGTGCCGATGCCGGATCGATGCGGTCCCAGGCGAACACGCCCGGACGGCTGAGGAAGCGCCCATCGACGATCCTGCGCGGCGCATCCAGCGCTGCCCAGCGTGCCTGCAGCGCGGTATCGGTGGCCGCCGGCAGCGGCGCGGTCCAGTAAGTGCGGCAGTGGTACTTGGTCAGGCTGCCGGCCAGGCCGCTGAGCTGGTGCAGATCCGCCTCGCCGGAACGCGCGCCCTCGTTATTGGCCTGGCAGGCGACCACCCGCCCGCCGGGCGCGGCCAGCGCCACGGCCCGCGCGAGCAGCGCACGCGCTTCGTCGCGCTGGCGCGGCGGCAACACCAGCACCAACGCATAGCGCGTGCCGTCGGCCTCGATCTGGCGCTCTTCGCGCACCTGCCAGCCGCTGTGTTCCAGCGCCTGTGCGAAGGGACGGAAGCTCTGCTCGCAGATCAACGTTCCGGCGGAGGCCTGCGCGCGCAGGACGGCGCCGTCACGGGCGCGCAGGAACAGCACCGGCCCCGGTGGCCACGGCAGCACGCCCTGGGCAAACGGAAGGAACAGGGCTTGAAGCGGAGCATCGTGCGGGCCAGCCATCGGATCGTCGGGTCGGAAACAGGCCGCCATTGTAAGGGACCTGCGACGCCCGCCAGATCGGGCTTCCAATGTGTATACGGACTATTGATGCCCCGGCAACATCTGCCCACCTACGCTGCAGGCACGCTCACAGTGGAGAGACGCGATGCGCGCATTGTTCGTAGGTGGAGTCGTCGACAACAGCGAAATGGATCTGGACGACACGCCTCCCCCGATGCACTACCCCGAGAACACCGGTGCCGGCCGCCCGCGCTACCGTCTGCATCAGGTCGGCGAGCGCGCGGACGGCAGTCTCGCCTACGCCGTGTATGGTGCGCCGGAAATGGCCGACGACGACATCTCGCGTATCACCGAAGAACGTGGTTATGCACGGCGCTTCAGTGCATCGCCGGAGTCGCCACGCTGAGCCCCGGCCTGGCCCGGCATTGACCGGGCCAGTCTGGCATCAACGGGGGTGACCCGCACGCGCCAGTTCGTCGTTGTCCGGGCCAGATGCGACACCCGCCCGTGAGGTGCGGTTGCGTCAACGCGCCTTCGGCGTCGCCCGCCAGATCACGTTGCCCACGTCGTCGGCCACCAGCAGTGCACCCGCATTGTCGAGCGCGACGCCTACCGGGCGTCCCTGCGCATTGCCTTCGGCATCCAGGAAGCCGTCCAGCACGGTGATCGGCGTACCGCTGGGCTTGCCGCCCACGAAGGGCACGAAAATCACTTTGTAGCCACTGGGCGGATCGCGATTCCAGGAGCCATGCTGGCCGACGAAGGCGCCTTGCCGGAAGCGCTCGGGCAGCAGCGTGCCAGCGGCAAAAGCCAGGCCCAGCGATGCCGTATGCGGGCCCAGCGCATAGTCCGGCTTGATGGCCGTGGCCACCAGGGCGGCGTTCTGCGGCTGCACGCGCTCGTCCACGTGCTGGCCGTAGTAGCTGTAGGGCCAGCCGTAGAAACCGCCATCGCGTACCGAGGTGAGGTAGTCCGGCACCAGGTCGCTGCCGATCTCGTCGCGCTCGTTGACCACCGTCCACAAGGTCTTGCTACCCGGCTCCCAGGCGGTGCCGACCGGGTTGCGCAGGCCACCGGCGAAGACGCGGCTGCTGCCGGTGGTGGGGTCGATCTCCAGGATGGCGGCGCGGTTGAGCTCGGCCTCCATGCCGCGTTCGGCCACATTGCTGTTGGACCCCACGCCGACATACAACTTGCTGCCGTCCGGGCTGGCCAGCAACGACTTGGTCCAGTGATGGTTCAGCCCGCCAGGAAGATTGGCCACGAAGGTCGGCTTGGCGGTGATGTGGGTGTCGCCAGGCGTGTATGGAAAGCTGACCAGCGCGTCGGCGTTGGCCACGTAGAAGCGGTCGCCCACCAGCGCCATGCCGAACGGCGAATACAGGCCGCTGATGAACTGGGTGCGCACCTCGGCCACGCCGTCGCCATCGGCGTCGCGCAGCAAGGTGATGCGATTGGCGCTGGGCACCGCTGCGCCGGCCTTCTTCATCACCGCGCCCTGCACCTTCTTGCGCAGCCCACCGCCGCTGTCGGCATCGTCGGGCTTGGGCGGCTCGGCGGTTTCGGCCACCAGCACATCGCCGTTGGGCAGCACATAGAGCCAGCGTGGGTGGTCGAGATCGCGCGCGAAGGCATTGACCTGCAGATCGTCGGCCGCGGTTGGTTTGGCGTTGGCGGCCCAGCGTTTGACCGGCGCGATCTTGACGGTGGGAATCAGCCGCTTCACCGGCTCGGGCAGCTGCGGATTGGGGCCGGTCCCCTGTTCGATGGCCAATGTGGCGGTATCGCCGCAGCCGGCGAGAACGGCCAGCGCCATCAACGACAGCGGCCAGCGGGCGAACGAAGACAGGGAAGCAGTCATTGCAGCGGATCCTGAACAGTTGCGGCAGCGAGACATCATGCCGACAACCCGACGATGAGAAGTAAACGCATCGTCAATGGATCTCGCTCACCCCTGCGTATCGCTTCCTTGCAGAAAAGGACGCACCGCCACGATCCGATCCAGCCAGATCCAGTGCGGCTCCTGCGAGGCATCGAGTTGATCCAGTCGCAGCTCGCCGTTGATGCCCTCGTTTTCGCGCTCGTCGCGATAGGTCTGCAGCGTCGGACGCACCGCGACCGTGCCGCTGACACTCTGCCCGTCGTCGAGTTCGACATGTACGCGTTGCTGATCGTCGAGCAGGCAGACCCAGTTTTCCAGCGTGGCGATCTGTACCTGCTCGGTATACACGTGCGGGGCGTACTTGGACATGATGCGTTCTCCAACTGCTCGGGCGCTTCACGCTAGGCCAGCGGCCGTGAACACCGCAGCAAAGGCGCCTACCCGGATCTGCGGCGGCGCACTTGCCCCACGCGCCACCGCGCCGGCATCACTCCAGCAATTCGCGCGCGGCGCGCACGGCGGTCACCAGCTGCGCCACGCTGTACGGCTTGGCCAGGTGTTCCTGGAACCCCGAATCCAGCGCGCGCTGACGGTCGTCGTCGCGGGCCAGTGCGGTCACTGCCACCGCCGGCAGCGCGCGCGCATCCAGTCCCAGGTTGTCGCGCACGGTGCGAATCAGCCCGTAACCATCCATGCCGGGCATGCCGATATCGGTGAGCATCACGTCGAAGCGCGCATGGCCACGGTGATCGATCAGCGCCAGTGCATCGGTCGCGCTGCCGGCAGTGACCACCTCGGCACCCTGCTCTTCGAGCAGACGGCGCAGGTAGTCGAGCATGTCCGGCTGGTCCTCCACCGCCAGCAGGCGCAGGCCGTTGAGGGCGCGTGCTTCGACGATCTGTTCGGACATCAGGCGCCGACGCAACTCGCGCCGCGGGCGCCTGGCCTGGTCGGGCAGGTACTCGGGCAGGCGCACGGTGAAGGTGGCGCCCTTGCCGCGGCCGCCGCTGCTGGCGCCGACCTGGCCGCCATGCATCTCCACCAGTTGCTGCACGATCGCCAGGCCCAGGCCCAGGCCCCCGTGCTGGCGCGTGGTCGTGCCGTCGGCCTGACGGAAGCGGCCGAACAGGTGCGGCAGGAATTCGGCCGCAATGCCGTCGCCGGAATCGCGCACCGCCACCAGCAGATGGCCATCGTCGCGTTCGATGGTGACATCGATCCGGCCATGCGCGGGGGTGAACTTGATCGCGTTGGAGAGCAGGTTCCACAGCACCTGCTGCAGCCGCGTGGCGTCGCCCAGCACCAGACATGGCGTGGATGGCGCATGCAGTTGCAGCACCTGGTCCTTGCCCTCGGCGGCCAGCTCCTGCGTATTCAGGGCTTCGCGCACCTGCTCGGCCAGATCCAGCGATTCGACCTCCAGCTGCACCTTGCCCAGCAGCATGCTGCTGAGATCGAGCATGTCCGAGATCAGCCGCTTCTGCGCGCGCGCGCTGCTGGCGATCACCGATAGTCCCTTGTAAGTGGGATGCCCTTCCTCGACCCGCTGCAACAGCAGCTCGCTCCAGCCCAGGATGGTGGTCAACGGCGTGCGCAGCTCGTGCGACAGGGTCGCCAGGAATTCGTCCTTCAGCCGCGCCATGCTCTCGGCTTCGTTGCGTGCGCTGCGTTCGGATTCCAGCAACTGCTCGCGGGCCAGCTCGATCTCGCGTTGTTCGGTCACGTCCGGGCTGCTGCCGGCCAGGCCGATGAAGCGCCCGTCGGCCGAGTAGCGTGGCGTGGCGGTCATCTCGATCCAGCGCCATTGGCTGTCATAGCGGCGCGCGCGTACCAGCGCGCGCAGGCCGCGCTGCGCCTCCAGCGCGGCCGACAGTTCGAACTGGAAGGTCGGCAGGTCCTCCGGATGCAGCAGGTCGCTCCAGGCCGAGACCGTGCCGCTGGAGATATCCAGGCCGAAGAATTCGCCGTAGGCGCTGTTGACGAAGCGCACCACGCCTTGCGCATCCAGCACCCACACCGGCATCGGCAGGCCGTCGGCCAACGCACTGAAGCGCGCCTCGCTTTCGGCCAGTTCGCGTTCGACGCGCTTGCGTTCAGTGATGTCCATGAACAACACCGCCACCCGCGCCTGCTCTGGCTGGCCCACCCGGAATGCATCCACCGAATACCAGCGGCGCAGCGCCTTGGCCTGCATTTCGAAGTGGATGCGGTTGCCGGTCCGGGCGACATGGCCGTAACGATCGAACCATTCCTGCTCGTGATCGGGAAGCATGTCGCGGATGGACACATCGATCGCGTTCGACAGGCCGGTATAGCGCTCGAACGCGCCATTGGTCGTGCGAATCAGGTAATCGACGGCCTGTTCGCCCTCGAAGACCAGATCGATGACGCAGAAGCCGGCATCGATGTTGTGGAAGATCTCGTGATACATCCCCGGATCGAGGAACGGCTCGGCGATGCCGGACGGCAGGGCCGCCGCCAGATCGGGGTGGGGACTGGAAGTACTCAGATCGGAGACCACGGATGCTGCCGGAGCGGATGACGAACAGATGAAACCATGCCCGATGTCGTCAGCGGGTGCACGCACCGACGATCGCGGTCACGCATTGCCGGTAGCGGCCGCACCCCGGGCGGCCTGACGACGCTCACCACAAGGTCGCAGCGGCCAAGGCGATACAGCCAGCCAACAGCACGATCGCGCCCACCACCCCACGAAACACCCATTCGCCCTCGCGGCGCAGTTGTTCGTCCATCCAGCGCTGCGCCTCCTCACGCCAGGCCGTGGAACGCGCGTAGTCGGCATCCAGGAGCAGCAGTCGCACCCGGCTCAGCCCCAGCTCGGCGCACTCGCTGCGACAGCGTTGGCCGAACCCGTCCTCGGGCGTGGAGACCTGCGCGTCCAGCGGCAGATCCAGCTCGAACTCATGCCTGGACATAGTGAGGGCGCTCCTGATCAAGCTCGTTTTCCATCGCCATCCGCGCCAGCTGGGTGTAATTGGCGCGCGGGCCCTGACCGCGCCCGGTGAGCATCCCCTGGTAATCCAGGTCCTGCCATACCCGCCCGGTCCATTCCACGCAGTCCTCGGCGATGACCAGCATCAGTGAGTAGCGGTACTCCACGCCCGTCGCAGCGGTGTAGGCATACACCGGCGGGAACTGCACCGCGACATCGACCTGACGTGCCAGCGCGGCCAGGTGATCGCGCAACGCATCGCGTGGATCCGCACCGGGCGCCAGCTGCAGGGGCCGCGTCGCCAGATCCAGATCCACCTCGCTCTGCAGCGCCACGAAGGCCGCCGCGCCGGTGACGGGGTTGTGCCCGTGCTGCTTGGCCCAATCGATGAATTGCAGGCGCACATCCGCCGGCATGTGCGCTGGCGTCGAAGACACGGACTTTGTGCGGTAAGAGTGGGTATCCATGGCGGCGATCTTCCCGGCCGCGCCGTGAAGCGCGGGCGCAGGCGCGGTGAACCTGTCGTCACGGGCGCAACCGCTGGGGATTAACCGCCAGGCAATGCCGTATCGCCCTCAGCCGCCACGTGCGTTGCGAGCGGCCCAAGGCATCCCCACACTGATACTCCCGGTACGCGACGTACCTTCGGTCTGGAGGCTTTCATGAAACGTTCCCATGTTTCCGGTGCCGCCCTGCTGCTGGCCGGCCTGCTCGCGGCGACCGGGGCGCAGGCGCGCATACGCACGGTCACCGATCCACAGGCGCCGCGCGCGCTGAGCAGCGACGGCCGCGTGGATGTGCGCTGGTCAGACCCCGCCCAGTTCTCCGAAGTGCGCTTCAGCGGCAACCGCTGGGAAGCGCAGCGCGGCGATTGGGTGAGCCAGCTGGCGACACATTTCCGGCAAAGTGCTGCGCGCCAGCTTCCGCAGGGCCAGCACCTGAGCGTGACCATCACCGACATCCGGCGTGCCGGGCAGTACGAGCCCTGGCATGGGCCGCGCATGCAGGATGTGCGCGTGGTCAAGGACATCTACCCGCCGCGCCTGAGCTTCAGCTACGCCCTGACCGGCGCCGATGGCCGGGTGATCGATCAGGGCGAGCGTCAGCTGGTGGATCCGGCCTTCCTGATGAACGGGCCGCGCCTGACCGACAGCGACCCGTTGCGGTTCGAGAAGGCCATGATCGACAACTGGGTGCGCAAGCAGTTCCGTGGCGATCGGAGCACGGCTGGATTGTGAGCTGCCGCTCGAAGTCAACCTCTCCTCGGAGGTAAGGCATGGTGCGGCACCGGCGCGAGTACCAGCGCCGCAAGCGCGGATAGGGGATTGGGACTGAGGGTTCGGAGCTAGGCACTTCTGCTCTTCCAGACTGCACGTCGCTTCGCTCGCACCCTCATCCGGCGCTTCGCGCCACCTTCTCCCGAAGGGAGAAGGAAACTTCGGCCTCGCCCACGTACACCCGCGGCACGCGCTTTAGGCCGCACAACAATTGATAGGCGCTGACATTGCAGTGCGCTGCCAGCGCGCCGGGACGTGGGGCCTGGCCCCACAGCTGCACCGGCGTGCCGATGCCTGCCTGCGGGTGATCGGTCAGGTCCACGGTCAGCATGTCCATGGACACGCGCCCGATCAGCGGGCAGACCTGCCCATCGACCAGCACCGGGGTACCGTTGGGCGCGAATTGCGGGTAGCCGTCGGCGTATCCCATCGCCACCACGCCCACCCGCGTCGGCCGCTGCGCCACGAAGCGGGCGCCGTAACCCACCGGTTCGCCGACCGGCAGCTCGCGCACCGAGATGATGCGCGAGCGCAGCGTCATCACCGGGCGCAGCTGTGCGGTCAGTTCGGTGTCCTGCGGAAAAGGGTTCGCGCCGTACAGCATCAGGCCCGGGCGCGACCAGTCGTTGCGCAGGGCCGGCCAGCCGAGCAGACCGGGCGAATTGCGGATGCTGGTTTCCGCACGCATGCCGCCAGCGGTCAGCGCAAAGGCCACCGCCTGTTCGTCGGTGCGGCTGCAGTCCAGCTCGTCGGCACGCGCCAGGTGGGTCATCAGCACGATCGAGGCGATCTGGGGCAGGCCACGCAGGCGCAGCCAGGCCGCGCGGAAGTCCTCCGGCGACAGCCCCAGCCGGTGCATGCCGCTATCCAGCTTCAACCAGATGCGCAGCGGCCGCGGGCTCTGGAACTCGGCCAGTGCGCGCACCTGCTGCGGGGTGGCCACCACCGTCCATAGATCGTGCTCGGCGATCAGGCGCAGCTCGTCCTGCTCGAAAAAGCCTTCCAGCAGCAGGATCGGCGCAGCGATACCTGCCTGGCGCAGTTCCAGCGCCTCTTCGATGCAGGCCACTGCGAAGCCGTCGGCCTCCGGCTCCAGCGCCTGCGCGCAGCGCACCGCGCCGTGCCCATAGGCATCGGCCTTGACCACCGCCAGCGCCTTGCTGCCGCCCAGCCGTCTGGCCAGGCGGTAGTTGTGACGCAATGCGTCCAGATCGATCGACGCCTGCGCAGGACGCACTACGCGGCCTCCCGCTGCGGACGCGCCGTGCGCGGTGACAGGTAGCGGAACACGTCCAGCCCTTCGGTATCGATTTCGGGCGTGCGCCCCTGCATCAGGTCGGCCAGGTAGCGCCCGGAGCCGCAGGCCATGGTCCAGCCCAGGGTGCCGTGGCCGGTATTGAGGAACAGGTTGGAATACGGCGTGGCACCGACCACCGGCGTGCCATCCGGGGTGGCCGGGCGAAGACCGGTCCAGAACTCGGCGTGCGCCAGGTCGCCGCCGCCGGGATACAGGTCGTTGACCACCATTTCCAAGGTGGCGCGGCGGCGTGGATTCAGCGACAGGTCGAACCCGGCCACCTCGGCCATGCCGCCGACGCGGATGCGGTCGTCGAAGCGGGTCAAGGCGATCTTGTAGCTCTCGTCCAGCACCGTGGAGGTCGGCGCGCGCTGCGCATCGACGATCGGAATGGTCAGCGAATAGCCCTTGAGCGGATAGACCGGTAGGTGCAGGCCCAGCGACAGCAGCAGGTCGGCCGAATAGCTGCCCAGCGCCAGCACGTAGCGGTCGGCGGTCTCGGTGCGGCCGTCGATCTGCACACCGGCGATCTCACCACCGGCATGCAGCAGGCGCTCGACCTGCTGCCCGTAGCGGAAGGTGACGCCGGCCTGCGCGGCCAGCGCGGCCAAGCGCTGGGTGAACAGCCGGCAGTCGCCGGTCTGGTCTTCGGGCAGGCGCAGGGCGCCGGCCATCTGCGCACCGCCCCCGGCCAGGCCGGGCTCGTACTGGGCGATCTGCGCCGGGCTCAGCAGCTCGTACGGCACGCCGTACTGGGCCAGCACCTCGATGTCCTGCGCGGCGGCATCCAGCTGCTGCTGGGTGCGGAACAGCTGGGTGGTGCCAAGCTGGCGGCCTTCGAATTCGATGCCGGTGTCGGCACGCAACGCATTGAGGCAGTCGCGGCTGTAGTCGGACATGCGCACCATGCGCGCCTTGTTCACCGCGTAACGCTCGGCGGTGCAGTTGCGCAGCATCTGGCTCAGCCATGCCAGCTGGCGCAGATCGCGGGTGGGGCGGATCGACAGCGGCGCATGCTGTTCGAACAACCACTTCATCGCCTTGCCGGGTACGCCGGGCGCGGCCCATGGCGAGGTATAGCCGAACGACAGCTGGCCGGCATTGGCATAGCTGGTCTCCAGCGCCGCCGCCGGCTGGCGGTCGACCACGGTGACCTCGCAGCCGGCCTGGGCCAGATACCACGCGCTGGTGGTGCCGATGACGCCGCTACCGAGAATGAGCACCCGCATGTCGCTCTCCTGAAAGGGTATTCCCCCACGACTACGCACTTGGGGAACCAGTTAGGCACAGTATATTGCGAGCCAGGCAGTGCCATTTCCGGAATGGAGCCGCCTTTGCAGTGAAAATTCCTGTCAAACCCAGTGGAGCCAAATCCCATGCCCGCCCGTACGCGCGAACTGGACAAGATCGATCGCAAGATCCTGCGCATCCTGCAGCAGGAGGGGCGCATTTCGTTCACGGAACTGGGCGAACGGGTGGGCCTGTCGACCACGCCGTGCACCGAGCGGGTGCGCCGGCTGGAGCGCGACGGCGCCATTACCGGCTACTACGCCCGGCTGGATCCGCATTATCTCAAGGCCAGCCTGCTGGTTTTCGTGGAGATCAGCCTGGCCTACAAATCCGGCGACATCTTCGAGGAATTCCGCCGCGCCGCGCTGAAGCTGCCCAACGTGCTGGAATGCCACCTGGTCTCCGGCGATTTCGACTATCTGCTCAAGGCACGCATCAGCGAGATGGCCTCCTATCGCAAACTGCTCGGCAGCACCTTGCTGACCCTGCCGCACGTGCGCGAATCCAAGAGCTACATCGTGATGGAAGAGGTCAAGGAGACCCTGGCGTTGCCGATCGAGGGCTGAGATCCAGGATTCGGGAGTGGGGATTCGTGACGGCTGGGGTCAACGCACCACGCGCATGCCGTCGCCGGCCGGAACCGCGTCGTAGTAACGCCCGGTCTTGATATCCAGCACCCGGTTGGGACCGGCCGGCTGCATGCCTTGCAGCAGACGGCCATTGCGGTCGTAGACCATGGGCGCGCCGGCGGGCGCGACCTGGCTGCCTGCCGGTGCCGTCGGCGTCAGCGCCGGGCCATGGGTCGGGATGGTCGGCGCGGCCGGGCGCTGCCCCAGCTGCGAGGGCACGGGTGCGGCGGCCGGGGGCGGCTGCATGGCACGCGGGGGCGTCACGGTCGGCTGAACCGGCGTCGGCGTGGTGATGGGCTGCAGGCTCGTGGACGAGCGCGTACTGGTGGCCGATTGCGCCAATGCCGCGCCAGCGCAGGTAATTAATACGCAAAGCAGCACGCCGCGTATCGAACGCTGGATTGCCATGACGTCACCCCCGGTAATGTGGTCGTTCCACTGCAATGGGGACGCCAGGCCGGTACGGCAATGCAGGTCCGCGCTCTGCCGATGAACGCGTCGGCCAGATCACGGCGGCGCGAAGAGGCGTGCCCTGATCACTCACGCTACGGCTGCGCTGCCGGGCGCGCCCGGAACAGGCGCGGCGCAACGGTCCGAGCCCCGCGCGCACGGGGGGCCGCCGGCCCGGGCGCGACATCGGGCGGTTGAACCCGTCGCGCACTGCCCACATCACTGGAGCAGATGCCGGCGCCCTGCTGGCGCAGTTCTGCGAGAGCCTCATGAGCCAGTTCGATCTGACCCCTCCCTCCCCCGCCCAGCGCGACGCCCTGATCGCCGGGCTCAGCGACGAGGAACGGCGCGTTTTGCTGCAACATGGCACCGAGGCGCCGTTCTGCGGGGTGTTCCTGGACAACAAGCTGGACGGCGTCTACGGCTGCCGCCTGTGCGGGCTGCCGCTGTTCCGCTCCAGCACCAAGTTCGACTCCGGCACCGGCTGGCCGAGCTTCTTCGCCCCGTACGACAGCGCCCATGTCCGCGAGATCCGTGATACCAGTTACGGCATGATTCGCACCGAGATCGTCTGCGCGCGCTGCGACAGCCATCTGGGCCACGTGTTTCCGGACGGCCCGCCGCCGACCGGCGAGCGCCACTGCCTCAATTCGGTGTCGCTGGGCTTCACAGAAACCGGGCAGCCGTTCCCGAATCCCTTGCAGCGTGGTGGCGCAGAGGCGCAGCCGGCCTGAGGCTCCACGACGCCGGGAAGCGGACGCGATCGACGGCTGCGGCGATCGCATGGCCGCATCGTGGCAAATGCAGCCATGCGCGCTTCATCGCCGCTGCCGCGGCAATCCGGATCCAGCCAGGAGTCCAGCAGATGCAGATCCTCTCGACCCTGATCTCCGCCAGCCTGCTGGCGAGCGCGCTTGCCGCTTGCAGCGCAGGCGACAGACCAACAACGGCGCAGCCGGCCAGCTCGCCAGTTGCAGGCTCGCCTGCCGCCCCCGCCCACCAGCCTCCCGCCGGCACCGACGCCAGCGTGAATGGCCCGCTACCCCGCCCGGACACGGCAAGCGCCCCATCCGATGCGTCATCGCTACCCGCCGATGCGGTGGTCTGGCGCTGCGGCCCACGTCGCGTCACCACACGTTTCGATCCGGCCAGCGATGCCCTTCGCCTGACGCTGGAACAACGAACCCTGACCTTGCTCGGCGCCCAGGCCGGCTCCGGGGCGCGTTTTGCCGATGCCCAGGGCAATCAGTTCTGGGAACATGGCGGCGAAGCGACGCTGTCGCTGGCTGGCGGCGAAGCGGTCAAATGTGTGCATGAGGCCGCCGCGACAATCGGCTGAGCGTTCAGCTGGAGCGCACACCTTCGCACCTGGCACTTCAAGAATCCGCCACGCAAGCCGAAACCACTAGCAACCCCAGTTTGCGTCCGGCTGCGCCATGCTCATCATCGTTGGCTTCATTGTCGTCATCGTCAGCGTCCTCGGCGGCTACGTGCTGTCGCACGGAAAGCTGGGCGCGTTGTGGCAGCCGTACGAGCTGATGATCATCGGTGGCGCGGCGCTGGGCGCGTTCCTGGTCAGCACTCCGGGCAAGATCGTCAAGGAAACGCTCAGCGGCATCATGGGCGTGTTCAAGGGTCCGCAGTACAAGTCCGACGACTACAAGGACACCCTGAGCCTGATCTACGAGCTGCTCAACAAGGCCCGCCGCGACGGCTTCATGGCGCTGGAAGACCATGTCGAAAAGCCGCAGGACAGCACCATCTTCGGCAACTACCCCAAGGTGGTGGCCGACCATCATCTGCTGGACTTCATCACCGACTGCCTGCGCCTGATGATCGGCAGCAACATCGAGCCGCACGAGCTGGAACCGCTGCTCGAACTCGAACTGGAAAAACACCACCACGAAGCCCTGGCGCCATCGCATGCGCTGAGCAAGGTGTCCGACGGCCTGCCCGGCTTCGGCATCGTGGCCGCGGTGCTCGGCATCGTGATCACCATGGGCTCGATCGGCGGGCCGATCGAGGAGATCGGCCACCACGTCGGTGCCGCCTTGGTCGGTACCTTCCTGGGCATCCTGCTGGCGTACGGCTTCGTGTCGCCGCTGTCGGCGGCGATGGAAGCGCGCGCCGAACAGGACGGGCGCATCTACGAAGCGGTCAAGACCGCGCTGCTGGCCTGCCTGCGTGGCTACAACCCGAAGATCGCGCTGGAATTCGCGCGCAAGACCCTGCCTTCCAACGTGCGTCCGAGCTTCGGCGATTTCGAAACGCACCTGAAGACGATCAAGTAGGACCGCGGTCATGGCCGAGGCCAAATCCACCGTCATCATCCGGCGGGTCAAGAAGGTGCAGGGCGGCGGCCATCACGGCGGCGCCTGGAAGGTGGCCTTCGCCGACTTCGTGACCGCGATGATGGCCTTCTTCCTGGTGCTGTGGCTGATGGCGGCCACCACCAAGGAGCAGCGCGCGGCGATCTCCGAATACTTCCGCAATCCCAGCCCGTTGTCCGGCAAGTCGCCGGCGCCCTCGCCCGGCATGAACGGCCCCGGCGGCGCCAGCACCTCGATGATCAAGCTCGGCGGCACCGCCGACATGGCCAAGGGCGAGAAGGACGAGATGGGCCGCAAGCGCGACAACGCGGCCGACACCGACGTGGATAGCCGCGCCAAGGACAAGAAGCGCCTGGAAGCGCTGATGCAGGAACTGAAGGAAGCCATCGACAAGAGCCAGGCGCTGGAGCCGTTCAAGGACCAGTTGTTGCTGGACCTCACGCCCGATGGCCTGCGCATTCAGATCGTGGACAAGCAGAACCGGCCGATGTTCGATATCGGCCGCGATCAGCTCAAGCCGTATACCGTGGCGATCCTGCATGAGCTGTCCAGCTTCATCAATCAGGTACCCAACCACATCAGCATCACCGGCCACACCGATACCACCGCCTACAGCAGCGACGCCGGCTATACCAACTGGGAACTCAGCGCCGACCGCGCGAATGCGGCGCGCCGCGCGCTGGTGGGCGGCGGCATGTCCGATGCCAAGGTGACCCGCGTGGTCGGGCTGTCCTCGTCGGTGCTGTTCGACAAGGCCGATCCGCAGAACCCGATCAACCGCCGCATCAGTATCGTGGTGATGACCCAGGACGCCGAGAACGCGGCGCTGGCGGGCGCTGGCCAGGGCGTGGCGCTGGGCAAGCCGATCCGCGATGCGGACACCCACGTGCCCGACCTGAGCGGCGCGCCGGCCACCGGCACCGCAACCGTGGGCACGCCGGTCGAAGGCAGCACGCCCACGCCAGCGGCAGCGGTCCCGTCCTCCCCCACCGCCGCTGCGGCAGCGCCGCCCCCGGCCGCACCGCGCGTGTCGTCCCGTGCGCAGGTGGCGTCGGCGGCCGCACTGGCCAGGGCGGCCGAAGCGGCGGTCGCCGCGCCGCGGGTGGCGGTGGAAGCCGCTCCGTCCGCACAGTGAGCCGCCCCAGCGCAGCCTGACGCAGGCTCGTGGTCTGTGACCTCGCGCGCGCCAGCCAGTGGTGTCGTCCGGATGCGCGGAACGGATTCGATCCGAACGAAGCCGCCGTCACGGTGGTGCACCGCGTCGCAGCAGCCCCGGTGCGTATGGGCTGCGCCAAGGCCTCCACGCCGCGCGCAACGCATCGTGCGGCGCACGCTCTAGAATGGCGGGCCATTCCCAGCGTCGAGAAGACCGTGTCCCGCAATTCCAAGGCCAAGCGCGACAAGCGCAAGAAGCAGCAGCCCAAGCGCCCCTTCGTCCGTCTGGGCCAGGCGCCCCAGATCGCCAACCACGCGGTCCTGCAGGATGCCGACGGCCGCGTGGTGGCCGCCATCGGCCTGCAGGGCAACGGCGAGTGGCTGCTGTCGATCGGCGGCCAGACCATGGGCAGCGCCGACAACCCGGTACCGATGCTGGCCATGCTCAAGCATCTGGCCAACCTGCAGGAAGCCGAAGGCAAGACCATCTCGCTGGACTATTCGACCCAGCTGCAGCAGCTGATCGACGACCTGGCCGCCGACGAAGGCCAGACCGCCGAGGAGTACCTGGCCGCGCGGGTGGCCGAATTCCAGAATGCCGACGCCGATGAAGACGGCGAGCTGGATTCCGAACACGCCGCAGCGGACGCCGCCGAAGGCACGGCTGGCGAGGACGCTGCCAGCGGCGATGCGCCTGCGGCAGACGCAGACGCCGGCGAAGACAGCGCCGACGCGGTAGCGGACGACGCCGACGAAGACGCCGGCAAACAGCCGAACAAGCCCAAGCAGGCCTGACCCGGCCGATGGCGGTCTACGTCGACGATGCGGTGCACCTGTGGCGCGAGCAGCGCTGGGCGCACCTGCTCGGCGATACGCTGGACGAGCTGCATGCCATGGCGGCGCGGTTGGGCATCCCCCGCCGCGCCTTCCAGAACAAGCTCAGCGGCGCGCACTACGACGTGCCCGCCCCGCTGCGCGCCGAGGCGATCGCCCTGGGCGCCATCGCCATTTCCCGCCACACCGACCGCGCACGGCTCAAGGCATTGATCGCCAACGCGCGCGCGCAGGCCCGTGGCGAGCGCCCCTGAGCGCGCGATGTGGCCGGATCCCGTATCCGCCACCAAGCGCGCCCAAAGACATCGCCAGCCCATCGATACCGTCGTTTGAGACGCTGTCGCATCGCTAGCACTGCGAAAGAACCAGGTAGACCGTTCCTGCCGATACCTGGGCCTGTCACTATTGCGATGCAGCTGTGGAGAGTCGTCGTGCCCGTTCGTGTTCCTGCCCCCGAAACGTTGCCGTTGGTGTCCGTCGCCGTGCTGGAAGACGATGCCTTGCTGCGCGAGGACATCCTCGTGCCTGGACTACGCGCGTTCGGCTTCCGGGTCAGCGGCGCCGGTACCGCCGGCGAGCTGTATCGACTGATGCTGGAGCAGGCCTTCGATCTGGTCGTGCTCGACCTGGGCCTTCCTGACGAAAGCGGATTGAGCGTGATCACGCATCTGCGCGCGTTGTTCGCCGGGCTGGGAATCGTGGTGCTGACCGGCAACCGTGGCCGTGGCGACCATGTGCGCGCCCTGCATGGCGGTGCCGATGCCTTCCTGCGCAAGCCGGCCGATCCGGAAATCCTCGCGCTGACCCTGCGCAACCTGGCCAGGCGTCTGCAGCCGGTTGCCAGCGTCCCGCCGCCCAGACCGGCCTGGCGGCTGGAGTCGGACGGCTGGTGCCTGCTGGCGCCGGACGGGCGCATCATGGTGCTGACCGCGCTGGAGCGCCGCCTGATGCGTTGCCTGGATGCACAGCGCGGCCAGGCGGTGGAGCGCGAGGCCCTGGTGTCGGCACTGGAAGCGGACACCGGCGAGTTCGATCTGCACCGTCTGGAGATGCTGATCCACCGCCTGCGGCGCAAGGCCACGCGGATCACCGCCGAGCAGGGGCCGGCACTGCCGTTGTTGTCCTCGCGCGGAATGGGCTACCTGCTGGCCGATTGAAGCTCTGGCGGCGGCTGGGCCAGCGGCAACTGCAGGCACAGGCAGGCGCCGCCCTGCGCCGCGTTGCCCGCCGTCACCTGCCCGCCGGCAGCCGCCAGGATGCCCTGGACCACCGACAAGCCCAGGCCGGTGCCCTTGCCGACCGGCTTGGTGGTGTAGAACGGTTCGAGTACGCGTTCCAGCAGGTGCGCGGCGATCCCCGGGCCGGAGTCGCACAGGCGCAGCCACACCGTCTGCTGACGTTGTTCGCCCTCGATGCGGAACACGCCCTGTCCGTCCATGGCATCGCGTGCGTTGGCGGCGATGTTGAGCAGCACCAGTTCCAGATCGTCGCGATCCATGCGCACCCACAGCGGCGGCCCGTCGTCGATGCCGACCAGGCGGATCTCGTGGCCGAACAGTTGGCGCAGGGTCGGCTCGGACTCGCGCAAGGCCGCGCGCGCGTCGAACAGCGTTGGCACGCCGGGTTCGGCACGCCCGAAATTGAGGATCCGGCGGCTGACCGTCAGCGCACGCCGCGAGGCGGCCTCGATGTTCTCCAAGGTCTTGAGCAAGGGCGCTTCGCCATAGCCCTCCAGGGCGTCGCGCTGCTGCGCATAGCCGACGATCACGTTGATCAGGTTGTCGAAGTCGTGGGCGACGCCGGCCGCCAGCCGCCCGAGCGCTTCCATCTTCTGGGTATGGATCAACTGCTCCTGCACGCGCTCGCGCTCGGCCATCTCTTCCAGCAGCCGGCGGTTGAGCTGCTCCAGTTCGCGCCGCCGCTGTTCCGATTCGCGCAGGCTCTCGCGCAAGGCGGCGATGGTGCGGTCCAGGATCAGGGTGATCAGCAGATACGCGCCGAGGGTGATGGCGGCCAACGCGATGTTTCCACGCACCGAGCGCCAGGGCACCGGCCAGATCGCCTGTGCCAGCCCGCCCAGCGTGCAGATCGCTGCCAGCAACAGGAACACGCGCCACAGGTCGCGCCGTCCCAGCACCATGCCGGTCAACACCAGCGCCAGCAGCGGCAGCGGATTGATCAACAGGTCATAGAGGTCGGCTCGGACGTAGGTCACCAGCGCGCCGGCCAGCGTCGCCGCGACATAGAGCCTCACCGCCATCGCCATATCGCCGCGCCTGACTTGCCACATGCCCGCGAGCGCACCAGCGGCGCTCAAGACGATTCCCACCGCCGCCAGCAACAGGTCGGCACGGCTCAATAACCGTTCCACCCCGGCGACGTAGAAGAAAAACCCGAGATCGCCGGCCCCGTACAGCACCGTCGCCGCCAGCAGCACCTGCAGGAACGCCGCGTGGCGGCGATCGCCCGGATCGTCCCCCGCCGGTGCCGTGCGCCACTGCGTTGCGGTGAGGAACTTCACGGGGATCCGGAACAGGCGGCCTCTACGGCTGCACATCCTCACATTCGTGGTGAGTGGATGCAATCGTCGTTTGGTGACACGCCGGATCGCACGTGACAACTTTTTGACGCACGCGACAGGCAGCTTCCAGAGACCCGGCACAACACGGGGATGCATCGGACTCGGGTTGCAACCGTCTTTCCTCCCAACCGTTTCAGGGGATATCGATGAGCTACCTGATGGACAATCATCCGGGCCTGCGTCCGGCCCAGTCTTCCCTCGCCCTGGCCACCGTTCGCGGTGCCGGATCCCAGCACGTCCTGCACCGCGCCTTGCTGACCGCCATGCTGCTGGCCGGTGGCGTGGCGGCCGCCCAGGCGCAGACCATTGCATCCGCACAGGCGCCTGCCGTGGCGACGCCGTCCAGCGCCGTCGACACGCTCCAGGAGGTACCCAGCGACGAAGCCGCCGATACCGGCGACGACGATAGCGGCAAGCACTTGCACATCGTCGGCGGCAGCGACCCTGCCGAGGATGTCGGGGCATTCGCCAGCGACCCGTATGCCGTGGCGATCGGCGAAGCCAGCAATGCCCTGGCCGAGGGCGGCGTGGCCCTGGGTGCCGGCGCCACGGTGACCGAGCGATTCGCGCTGGCCGCCGGCTACGCGGCCACGGCCACCGGCCAGTCGGCCGTCGCCATCGGCGGCACCACCCAGGTCTTCGACTACAACGAAGCGGGCGAGATCATCGGCAGCCACGACGAATCGACCGAAGCCAACGGCTTCGGGGCCATCGCGCTCGGCGGTGGCGCCAAGGCGAGCGAGCCGCTGGCAACCGCGCTGGGAAGCGGCAGCGAAGCGCGGGCGATACAGAGTACCGCGCTGGGTTACCGCGCACGCGCCTTCACCGAAGCCTCCACCGCCGTCGGTGGATTGTCGCTGGCCTCCGGCCTGATGAGTACCTCACTGGGTTACTTCGCGCGCGCCACCGCCGACAGCACGGTGGCGATCGGCATCAACGCGCTGGCCAGCGGCATCGACAGCGTGGCGATCGGCGGCATCAGCACCGCAGCGGCCGAGGCCGGCAACAGCTCCGGTATCGCCGCCGCCACCGGCACCGGCGCGATCGCACTGGGCGCCGGGGCCCAGACCCAGTCCAACTATGCGGTGGCGATCGGCTACAACGCCAACGTCTTCCCCAACCAGCCAGGGAATACCGGTGCGGTGGCGATCGGCCACAGCGCCGGCAGCTTCGCGGCCCACACCGTCGCAGTGGGTGCCTTTGCCTTGAGCTCGGAGGTGGATGCGATCGCGCTGGGCCACAACGCGGTGAGCCATACCGTCAACAGTATCGCGTTGGGCGCGCGCGCCGAGACCTCGTGGTTCAATCCCAACAGCACCGCCCTCGGTGCCGATACCCGTACCGATGGCGTGGACGCCACCGCCATCGGCTATGGCGCGCGGGTCGGCGATTGGGTGGACGACGCGTGGAATCGCGCACCCAGCAGCGCCGTCGCACTTGGTGCCTACTCGCATGCCACGCGCAGCAACACCGTCTCGGTCGGCGATGTCGCCGCCGGGCTGACCCGCCAGATCACCAGCGTTGCAGCCGGTACCGAGGACAACGATGCGGTCACGCTGGCGCAGTTGCGCAGCGTCGCGTCCGCGTTGGGCGGCAATGGCGTGTTCGATGGCAACGGCAACCTGCTGGGCGGCAGCTATCTGATCCAGGGCCGCAGCTACACCGACATCGGCGGGGCGATGGGCGCCGTCGATACCGCGCTGAGCGCCTTCGACGGACGTCTCAGCGGCCTGCAGGCAGGCACCGCCGGTAACGTGGCAGTCGGCGGCAACAGCCAGGCGCCGGTGGTGGGAAGCGGCACCAATGCGGTGGCGATCGGGTCGGCAGCCGTTGCCAACGGCGAAAACGGCCTGGCCGTCGGTGCAGCGGCGCTGGCCTACGGCCCACAGGACACCGCACTGGGTGCCAATGCCAAGGTCAATGCGGACGGCAGTACGGCGGTGGGCGCCAACAGCAGCATCGCAACGGCAGCCACCAACGCGGTCGCGGTGGGCGAGGGTTCCAGCGTGCAGGCCGCTTCCGGCACCGCGCTGGGCCAGGGCGCGCAGGTCACCGCCGACAACGCGGTGGCGATCGGCCGTGGCGCGGTCGCCGACCGTGCCAATACGGTCTCGGTGGGCAGCGCCGGGGCGGAGCGGCAGATCAGCAACCTCGCTGCCGGCCGCGCCGACACCGACGCCGCCAACGTGGCCCAGGTCTCGGCCGGCGATGCGCGCACCCTGGGCTCGGCCAACCGCTATACCGACAGCCGCGTCTCCGCGTTGAGCGACAGCTTCACCCAATTGCACGATGACAGCCTGCGCCGCTTCCAGAACATGGACCGGCGCATCGATCGGATGGGGGCGATGAGCTCGGCCATGCTCAACATGGCAGTCAACGCGGCCGGCACGCAGAGCGCGCGCGGACGCATCGCGGTGGGCGCCGGCTTCCAGAGCAGCGAGCGTGCGTTGTCGATCGGCTATGCCCGCAAGGTCGGCGAGCGCGGCTCGTTCAGTCTTGGCGGCGCCTTCAGCGGCAGCGACACCTCCGCTGGCCTTGGCTTCGGCGTGGACCTATAGAGCGTGTTATGCACTTTGAGATGAGATGCGTTGGCCGCCAGCGGTGCGGAGCGGGTGCTGCGTGGCGCCGGCTTGGCTGGCGCAAAGGCAAGCCGCGCGGCGCGCGCTCCGTGCCGCTGACGGCCAACCCTCCGGGAAGCGCCCTGTGGCGCGCCGATACCGCGTTGCGCGCCTGGCCCAGGCGGCCAGCCTGGGCTGCAGCGCACGCCTTGTCTCGACGCGCCACATGACTCTTCGCACTCACCTCAAAGCACATAACACGCTCTAGGCCCGCCGCTTGCCGGCTCCCTCCTTTCACCGAATTCCCTTCTTGAGATTTCTGCCCATGAACGATGCTTCTCTGCCGCTCCGAACCCTGCTTCTGAGCGCCGTACTCGCCGCCGCACCCTTTCAATCGCAGGCCGCCAGCAACGATCTGCAACTGCGCGGCCTGTCCGGCGCGGAAGTCCCCACCGCCACACGTTTCACTGGCCGCCTGATCGTCAGATACCGCGACACGGTCGGCTCGGACAATGCACGGCTGGCGATCGTGTCCACGGCCGCGCGGCGCGCGAATGTGCTGCGTACCGCCGCCGGCGCCAGTCGTGCCGCCCCGGTCAACGCACGCGTGCTGCGCCGTACTGGCACCGGCGCGAGCCTGTTGCGGATCGCCGAGACCTTGAGTCCGTCCGAACAGGACAACCTGCTGCGCGAGCTGCGTGCCGATCCGGCCGTGGACTATGCGCAGTTCGATCGGATGATGTACGCGGTGGACGACCTGGCCGGACCCGTCGTCGCTACCCCAGCAGCAACCACGCCGCCCGACGACCCCCGCTATGCCAACTTCCAGTGGCACCTGCAGGACGGCCCTGGCGGCATCCGCGCACCGCAGGCATGGGCGGCCTCCACCGGGGCAGGCACCGTAGTGGCGGTGCTGGATACCGGCATCCTGCCCGATCATCCGGATCTCAAGCGCAACGACCACATCCTGCCGGGCTACGACTTCATCAGCAGCGCCTTCATCTCGCGCCGACCGACCGACGAACGCGTTCCCGGCGCGCTGGACATGGGCGACTGGCTCGAGGAGAACAACGCCTGCTTCCAGCCACCCAGAGACAGCTCCTGGCACGGCACCCACACCGCCGGCACCATCGGCGAACTGACCAACAACGGCATCGGCGGCGCCGGCGTCGCGCATGACGCGCAGATCCTGCCGATCCGTGTCCTGGGGCAGTGCGGCGGTTCGGGCGCGGACATCGCCGATGCCATCCTGTGGGCGTCCGGCGGGCATATCGACGGCGTGCCCGACAATACCCACCCTGCCGAAGTGATCAGCCTGAGCCTGGGCGGCCCAGGCAGTTGCGACTCCGACACCCAGCGCGCGATCGATGGCGCCGTGGCCAACGGCAGCGTGGTGGTGGTTGCGGCCGGCAACGACGCCAGCAATGCCGCGCAGTCCAGCCCCGCCAGCTGCCGCAATGTCGTCAACGTGGGCGCCACCCGCATCACCGGCGGCATCGCCTTCTACTCCAATTTCGGCAGCAGCGTGGATCTGGCCGGCCCGGGCGGCGGTGCGTTCGAGGACCCAGGCAACAATCAATGGGATGGCTTCGTGCTGTCGACCGGCTACACCGGCAAGACCACGCCGACGTCCGGCGACTACACCTATGTCGGCCAGGCCGGCACCTCGATGGCCACGCCTCACGTGGCCGCCGTTGCAGCCCTGGTACAGAGCTATCTTGCCGGCGCCGGCAAGAGGCCGCTGACCCCGGCGCAACTGGAAACCTTGCTGCGCCAGACCGCCCGTCCTTTCCCGGTCGCTCCGCCGCTCAGCACGCCGATCGGCAGCGGTATCGTGGATGCCGCAGCGGCGCTGGACTATGTGCAGAACAACTGCATCGGCGCGGGTTGCCCGCCAGTCACGCTGCCACTGAGCAACCGTCAGCCATTGGTCGCGCAAAGCGTGGGCGAAGGCGACCAACTGGTCTACAGCTACACCGCCACGGCCGGCAGCGCGTTGAACCTGCTCAGCTTCGGCGGTGGCGGCAATGTCGCCATGTACGTGAAGTTCGGCGAGCAACCCACCACCGCCAGTTACGACCTGCGCTCGGTGCGGACCGGCAGCGCGCAGACGATACGCCTGGCGGCACCGCGGGCAGGCACCTACTACATCACCCTGATCGGCGGCACGGGCGGCTTCAACAACATCTCGTTGATGGCGCGTCAGTAACCGCAGCGGATCGGCCGGTGGCAGCCAATGCCGCCGGCCGCTCGTCGGTCAGAACGCCTCGTTGCCCAGCCGCACTTCGACCCCGAGCAACGAGGTGAGTGCCAGCATCGCATCGTCGTCGCGGCTGAGCGCGATCCAGCCAGCATACGCATCGCCGCCGGTGTTCCAGTTCCACAGCGAGTACCCGTGTTCGCGCAGGCGATCGAACGCCACCGCCATCAGGTCGGGCACATCCAGGCCACTGGCGAAGTCCTCGTCGTCGAGGTCGCCACCCCAGTCGATGCGCAGATTCCAGCGCGCGCCCAGTTCGTCGATGGCGGCGATGAACGAATCTGTGTCCTTCCAGTCGACATAGAAGCCCGAGCGCCAGTCGATCACGTCCGTGAGCGTCCACAACCAGGCATCGTCGCCTTCGTCGCCATCGGTTTCGGCCCGCGTTTCGCGCCAGGCGTCGAACTGCGCCAGCGCGGTGTCTTCGTCGCCCGGGTTGATCAATACCAGCAGGTTCCAGACCCGCGCCGGATGGTCGTCGACATCGTCTTCGTCGCCCTCCGGCGGCAGGCCTTCGTCGTCTTCGTAGTCGGCACTGTTGTCGGGCATCATGGTCTCGCTCGAGAATTGCAGATGCGCAGTGTGAGGCCTGACGCGGCGCAAGCAAACCGGCCCCCGCCCTGCCTCGCGCGCGCAGGGCTGGTCTTCCGGGCGCAGGCCCGTATCCTGTGCGGCCGAAGACCACCATCCCGGCCGGTCATGACGCCTTTCCCATGAGCGATACCCCTCCCGATCACCTGGCCATCGACCCACGCAGCCCGTTCCACGATGCCGACGCCCTCAACCGCGGCATCGGCGTGCGCTTCAACGGTGTCGAGCGCGACAACGTGGAGGAATACTCGGTCAGCGAAGGCTGGATCAAGGTGCAGGTCGGCAAGTCGCGCGACCGCCGCGGCAACCCGATGACGATGAAGGTCAAGGGCGAGGTGGTGGCCTACTTCCTGGACACCAAGCACGACGCCAAGCCTGCTGCCGAGTAAGAGCGGCTGACCAAACTACGTCACGCTGTTCCATCCCGGAGCTGCTGAGCGGCAGGTTTGCTGCAGGGTGCTTGCCTGCCTACCATCGCGGGACACGCTGCAAGTACGTCCTTGTAAGCTCTTACGCGGCATCCATGCCGCGTAAGGTCCCGCG
>NZ_JAJGQH010000025.1 GCF_020783655.1 Xanthomonas melonis
ACCTTGGCCGACACCGACACGATCGCCGACCACTGCGACGCGTACCCGCCCTGGTGCTCCAGCACCATCTTCACCGATCGCTCCCGGACCTCTGGGGAAAACTTGCTTGCTCTGCTCATGGCTCCATCTTCTCAAGTAATGGAGCCTCCGGGGTTCCCGGGGCGGTTCAAGGCGCGTTGTTCGGATGATGAGCTTCCAGTTGGCTTCTCAATCGAAGCCAAGCAACAGGCAAGCCTTGAACAAGGCGATCTCAAACTTCTCGGCGTCCCAAGGCAAACTCAGGTTTTGACCCGGCCACCGACCGCCATCCTGGTGCGGTGTTCGCGCCGGTTGCGTGACCCTAGGCGGCATGGCTGCCGCCTAGGAGCCTCCACGGATGGATTCACGGCGTGTCCCGCAAGCGGCAAGGGCACCGCGCCCTCGACTCACCAGGCGTTCGATTCAAGCATCTGCACCCGGGCCGCTACGACATCTCACGCAATCACGCCGCAGCCGCCAACCGCGGCCGGCGCACATCCAGCCGGAACACTGCCACCGCTTCGCTCAGTTCCACCGCCTGCTCTTCCATTGCGCGCGCGGCAGCGGAGGCCTCTTCCACCAGCGCGGCATTGCGCTGGGTGGTTTCGTCCATGTCGTTGACGGTGCGCGCCACCTGTTCGATCCCGGCCGACTGTTCGCGCGAGGCGGCGGAGATCTCCGCGATCAGGGTGGTGACCTGCTGTACCGATTGCACGATGTCCTGCATCGTGCGCCCGGCCTGATCCACGCGTGCACTGCCGCGCTCGACGCTCTCCACCGAGGCTTGGATCAACTGCTTGACCTCCCTGGCGGCACCAGCCGAGCGTTGTGCCAGCGCGCGCACTTCCGAGGCCACCACGGCAAAGCCACGCCCCTGTTCGCCGGCACGCGCCGCTTCCACCGCCGCGTTCAAGGCCAGGATGTTGGTCTGGAACGCGATACCGTCGATGACGCTGATGATCTCTGCGATCTTCCGGGACGAGCCTTCGATCTCGCCCATGGTGTCGACCACGCTGGCGACCATCTCGCCGCCGCGGCCGGCGATTTCGGCCGCCGCCTGAGCGCCACGGCTGGCCTGCTGCGCGGTCTCGGAATTCTGTCGCACGGTGGAGGTCAACTCCTCCATCGAGGCAGCGGTTTCCTCCAGATTCGCGGCCTGCTGTTCGGTGCGCTGGGCGAGGTCGTTGTTGCCGGCGGCGATTTCCGCCGACGCGGTGCGGATGGTCTGCGCCGCCAGCGTGATGTCGCCAACGATGTCGGTCAGGCGCTGCACGGTGGCATTGGCGTCGTCGCGCATCCGCGCAAACACGCCCTGCTGATCGCCATGCATGCGCGCAGTCAGATCGCCGTCGGCGATGGCCTTGAGCAATTGCGACAACTCGGCCAGGTTGTGGTCCACGTTCTGCATCAACCCATTGAGACCGCTCACCATGCCGCGAAACTCGAATTGATAGGCATCGGCGTTGCCGCGGGTGGCAAAGTCGCCGGCGGCCGCGGCATCGACCAGGCCGCGGATTTCGCCGTTGATTGCGGCCAGATTGCGCTTGGTGGTGTCCATCGCCTCGGTAATCTGCGCTTTCTCGCCCGGCAGGCGTGGCATGTCCACCGACATGTCGCCCACCGCGTAGTGCTGCATCACCTGCAGCATGGTGCCGATCAGGTCCACTTGCGCACCGATCAAACCATTGGTGTCGTCGACCATGCGCCCGTAAGCGCCCGGAAACACCTGCGCATCCATGCGATAGCTCATCTGCCCGGCCTCGTGGCGCTGCGCCATGTCGGCCTGCGCGGTGGAAACGTCGGTGAGCGTGGTGACGACCTGACCCATGGCCTGGCCCAGCAGGCCGATTTCATCGCGATTGCTGACCGTCGCACGCGCCGACAGGTCGCCCGCTGCCACCAGACGTGCGGCATGCGCGACATTCTCGATCGGACGCACGATCGAACGCCGGATCCACCAGCCCAGCGCCGCCACCAGGCACACCGCCGCAACGATGGTGGCGACTGCCGAGTACACCAGTTTGTGCTGCGCCGACTGCGAGCTGGCCAGCACTGCCGCATCGGCCAGCACCTTGCTGCGCTTGACCAGCGCTTCGAGCGTGTTGCTGGGCGCGCGATCCTGGCCCTTGACCAGTTGGTCGCCCACCTGGGTGTCGTACCCGGCCGCGGCGAATTTGCCCAATGCCGCTTCGTAGTTGGCCTGCAGGCCCAGGTGGGCGGTGGCGAAATCCTGCGCCAGCGAGCGCACCTGCGGATCCTTGGCCTGACTGGCCAGCGCTTCGGTACTGGCCTGCACCTTCCTGCCCTGCTCGCGGAAGGCGCTCAAGTGCTTGTCCAGTTGCGCCGGATCGCGCCCGCGGATCAGCACGTTCTTCCATTCCTGCACCTGCAGGCGGAAGTTGCGGGTGATTTCTTCGCTGGCGGAGGCCTGTGCGACCTCCGCCGGCACCTTGCCCGACAGACTCAGCCAGGCCGTGCCCAGACCGCCGAGCGCGCACAACAGGATGACGCACAGGCCCAGCGCAAGTGCGCCCAGCAGTTTGCTTTGCAGGCTGACGAACTTCGGCATGGAGGCGGACATCGGGAATCCAGTCGTATGGGATATGCGGGTTATCGACGATTTGGCGACAGTCTGAAGCGCCCCCCGGCATCGCAGGCCGCGCCGTTGGCCCGCACAAGCTGGCTCTTCCTTGCCTTCCACACCCGTCATCGCAGCGCCCGACCATCGTGCCGATGGCACGCAGGCCGTATCCTCCCGCGCATGAACGACCCCGCTTTTCCCATCTCAGCGCTGCTGCCGCAGCTGCGCGACAGCCTGATCGCTCACCCGCGCCTGGTACTCGAGGCCCCACCGGGCGCCGGCAAGACCACGCAGGTGCCATTGGCGCTGCTGGATGCGCCATGGCTGGCCGGACGCAGGATCGTGATGCTGGAACCACGTCGTGTCGCCGCGCGCAGCGCTGCGCTGTTCATGGCGCGCCAGCTCGGCGAGACGGTCGGCGAGACGGTGGGTTACCGCATTCGCTTCGAGAACAAGACCTCCGCGCGCACCCGCGTCGAGGTCGTCACCGAAGGCATCCTGACCCGGATGATCCAGGACGATCCCATGCTGGAAGGGGTCGGCGCGCTGCTGTTCGACGAGTTCCACGAACGCCACCTGGCCGGCGATCTGGGCCTGGCGCTGGCGCTGGACGTGCAGGCGCAGGTGCGCGAGGACCTGCGTATCGTGGCGATGTCGGCCACGCTGGATGGCGAGCACCTGGCCGGCTTCCTGGATGCGCCGCGGCTCAGCAGCGCCGGGCGCAGCTTCCCGGTGGAGATCGCGCACTTCCCGGCGCGCCGCGACGAGACGCTGGAGCCGCAGGCGCGGCGTGCGGTGGAACATGCGCTGGCCACCCATCCCGGCGATGTGCTGGTGTTCCTGCCCGGCCAGCGCGAGATCGTACGGGTGCAAGCGGCCCTGGAGGATGTTCTCGACCCGGTCGTCCAGGTGCTGCCGCTGCACGGCGAGTTGTCGGTGGAGGCGCAAGGCCAGGTGCTGCAGCCCGACCCGCATGGCCATCGCCGCGTGGTGCTCGCCACCAACGTGGCCGAGTCCTCGGTCACGCTGCCGGGCGTGCGCGTGGTGATCGACAGCGGCCAGGCGCGCGAACCGCACTACGATCCCAATAGCGGATTCTCCCGGCTGGATGTGGTGACCATCGCACAGGCCTCGGCCGATCAGCGCGCCGGCCGCGCCGGACGCGTGGCCAGCGGCTGGGCGTACCGGCTGTGGCCGCAGTCGCAGCGGCTGGAACCACAACGGCGCGCCGAGATCACCCAGGTCGAGTTGGCCGGCCTGGCGCTGGAGCTGGCTGCCTGGGGCAGCGATGCGCTGCGCTTCGTCGATGCACCGCCGGTCGGTGCGCTGGCCGCTGCGCGCGAATTGCTGCAACGGCTGGGCGCCCTCGCCGAAGGTGGCGGCATCACCGCACTCGGCCGCCGCATGCTGGCGCTGGGCACGCACCCGCGCCTGGCGGCGATGCTGGCCCAGGCCGGCGCCGCGCCGCGGTTGGCCTTGGCCTGCGACCTGGCTGCGCTGCTGGAAGCACGCGACCCGTTGCGCCAGGGGGGCGATGGCCTGGCCGCGCGCTGGCGGGCGCTGGCCGCGTTTCGCCAGGGTCGCAGCGGGCCAGACGCCCATCGCAGCGGCCTGGCTGCGATCGACAGCGCCACCAAGCAATGGCGCCGCCGGCTGCGCTGCGACACGGCACCACCCTCCAGCGTGGAGGCGCATGCCCTGGGCGACCTGCTGTCGCATGCCTTTCCGGACCGCATCGCCGCCCGCCACCCCGCCGACCCGCTGCGCTATCTGCTCGCCAACGGCCGCAGCGCGCGCCTGTTCGATCACAGCGACCTGCGCGGCGAGCCCTGGCTGGTGGCCAGCGAGCTGCGCTACGAAGCCAAGGATGCGCTGCTGCTGCGGGCCGCCCCCGTGGACGAGGCGTACCTACGCCGCAGCCTGCCCGACCGCTTCGTGCAGCAGGACGTGGTGCTGTGGGACGCGGACAAGCGCGCCCTGGTCGCACGCCGGCAATCCAGCTTCGACCGCATCGTGCTCGACAGCCGACCCGCCGGCCGTGTCGATCCGGCACAGGCAGCCGGCGCGCTCACCGATGCGGTGCGCCAGCTCGGCCTGGAGGCCTTGCCCTGGACCGATACCCTGCAGCAGTGGCGTGCGCGCCTGCTGTCGCTGCGCACGTGGATGCCCGAGCTGGCGTTGCCCGATCTGTCCGACACCGCGCTGCTGGCGACACTGGACGACTGGCTGCGCCCGGCCTTCGCCGGCAAGACGCGGCTGGACGCGCTGGACGAAGCCGGCCTGGGCGAAGCCCTCAAGGCTGCGTTGGCGTGGGAACATCGGCAGGCCATCGATCGCCTTGCGCCCACGCGTGTGAGCGTGCCCTCGGGCATGGAACGCCAGATCAGCTACGCGCTGGACCACGCCGGGCAGCCGCTGCCACCGGTGCTGGCGGTCAAGCTGCAGGAATTGTTCGGTCTGGCCGAAACCCCGCGTATCGCCGACGGCCGCATCCCTCTCACGCTGCACCTGCTCTCACCGGGCGGCCGCCCGTTGCAGGTCACGCAGGATCTGAAGAGTTTCTGGGCGACGACCTATCCGGACGTCAGGAAGGAAATGAAGGGGCGGTATCCGCGGCATCCCTGGCCGGACGATCCGTGGACTGCGTCCGCCACCCATCGCGCAAAACCACGCGGCACCTGATGTGAGCCCCTCTCTCGTCGGGAGAGATAAGGGGTTGGGACGAGGGTGCGAATGGGAGGCGGTGGAGCAGACAGCCTCGCCCCGCATCATTACTTAACCGCAACCCAAACAAGCCCGAGCACCGCTAACACCGTCTATACGCAATAGCCCACAGACTGCGCACCACGTACTCAGAAAGGAAACGCCCCCAATGAGCAAGCTGACTGTCATCACCGAACGCGCCCTGGAGCGTGCCCTGGAACTGGCAGGCAATGCCGGCGACCATCTGCGGCATGCCGCCTCCAATGCAGGCGATCAGGCTCGCCACGCAGGTCATAGCCTGCGCAGCTTCGGCCCCGGCGCCAGTGAGTGGCTCAAGACGGGCGCTGCCTTGGGCGCCGTGCGCACCGGCGGCAAAGTCGCCACCAGACTGGTCAAGCGTAACCCCGCCGTGACGGTGGCCGCTGCGGTCGCCGGCCTGGGCTTGATCGGTTATGCGGTGTACCGCAAGCGTCAGCGCGATCAACAGGTGCTCGGCGGCAACGTCCATCGTCTGGACCGCGAACACGCCGGCAACGCCAACGCCCGCCGCGCGGCCTATCAACGCCGCAATGCAGTGACGCCGAGCGACGGCATCGAGTAAGCCCTGCAGGTCGTTCTATTTGTCCGGATTCGGGAGTAGGCATTCGGGATTCGCAAAGGCGGGTCCTGCCTACGGCCCGATGCAATGCCGAACAGCTTTGGCGATTCATGCTCTAGCCGCATTCTTTTGGGGTCTCGCCAGGTGGCCCCCAGCCCAATCGTGGCCCTGCACGCGCTCTCTCGCGCCGGTCCCGTCGCCTCCCGATGTCCGGCGTCGGCCTCCGCTGGCGCTGTCACCTAGCTTCGAACGAAACCGCGCATCGCCTGCTCCCAGTGGCGCAAGCGGTGCGCGTCGGCCGTTGCAGTATCGAGACCCACGGCAGGCCTCCATCCGCCGATCGACGGAGCGATCAGGGCACACCCGCAGATCGCGCCAGTTCGCCCCTGTCGCAAGCGACAGCGGCGCAGCCTCGCGCACGTGCAGCGTTGGCGCGCCGCCGCTCAGCGGCGTGCGCGGGGCGGCCGTGGCAAGGGGCTGCCCTCCTGACGCCATTGACCGGGGGCCAGGGTGTCCAGGCTCCACCCACCGATGGCCACGCGCACCAGTCGCAACGTGGGCAGGCCGACTGCGGCGGTCATGCGCCGCACCTGGCGGTTGCGGCCCTCGCTGATCTGCACTTCCAGCCAGGCATCGGGCACGGTCTTGCGCGCGCGGACCGGCGGATCGCGTGGCCACAGGGTCGGCACGGGATCGAGCCGGCGGATCACTGCGGGGCGGGTCGGGCCGTCGTTGAGCAAGACACCCTGGCGCAATACCTGCAGTTGCGCTTCCTGCGGATCGCCTTCCACCTGCACCCAATACGTCTTGGGCTGCTTGTGGCGCGGGTCGGTCAGCCGATGCGCCAGTGCGCCATCGTCGGTCAATAGCAACAGCCCTTCGCTGTCGTGATCCAGGCGGCCGGCCGCGTAAACATCCGCAGGCAGGCCGAACTCGGCCAGCGTCCGCCTGGGCGGCTGCGAGCGATCGCTGAACTGCGACAACACGCCATAGGGTTTGTTCAACAGCACCAACATGGACATCCTGTTGCGAACACCGCATGCGGCGATGGAGTGGATCCCTTACCACGCATTCGACGCAGACAACGCCGACATGGCGCGAAAGCGCCAGGCCAGCAGCGTTATCGACGCGTGTCGCGCGCCGGAACTCCCGCATGCCGCCGCAGCGGCATGCGGGCACAGCGTCATTGCTTGACGAACTTCAGCGTCATGCGGTCGCTCTCGCCGATCGCCTTGTACTTGGCATCGTCGGCGGCATCGTGGCTATTGCTCGGTGGCAATGTCCACACGCCACCCGGGTAGTCCTTGGTGTCGCGCGGATTGGCATTGACCTCGCTCTTGCCGGCCAGCTTGAAGCCGGCTGCCTCGGCCATCGCGATCACCTGTGCCTGGCCCACGTAGCCGCTCTTGTCGTCGGCCGGCACGTCGGCCTTGGCGCGATGCTCGACCACGCCGAGCACGCCGCCCGGCTTGAGGACCTTGTAGAAGCCGGCAAACATCGCCTCGGCATTGCCGGCCATGCGCCAGTTGTGCACGTTGCGGAAGGTCAGTACCAGATCGGCCGAGTTATCCACGCCGAACGAGGGTGCCTTGGGCACATACGAAACGAACGAGGGCTTGCCGTATACCTCGGGCTTGGCCTTGAGCTTTTTTTCCAGCTCGTCGCGCGCACGCTGCGCATAGTCGCGCGCGCGGCCCTCGGGCACCGACGCGGGGTCGACCACGGCCGCCACGTACTTGCCCTTCTCGCGCAGGTAGGGCGCCAGGATCTCTGCATACCAGCCGCCGCCCGGGGTGATTTCGATGACGGTCTGGGTGGGCTTGATACCGAAGAACGCCAGCGTCTGGCCAGGATGCCGGTACGGGTCACGCTGCACATAGACGCGGTCGCGCCAGCTGCCGTCGACAGCTGCCTGCAGCGCTGCATCGGGCGCCGGCAGGCTTGCGCTATCGGCCGGTTTCATCGCCATCGCCAGCGGTGCGGTCATTGCCACCATCACGCTCATCACACCTGCACAGGCCAGCCTGTTGCGGATCATCGCAGCGCCCTCCTCGAAAAAAGTAGCGCGAGCCTAGCATGCGGTTCGCCGTCTGCCATGTGCCCGCAGCGCACCGCAGACGCAGCATCCGCACGCGTGTGGCGGGCGACATGTTCAGATCCTGTGAGCCGGCGGTCGCGATCGGCGGAACGCTGAATCCACATCCATGTCACACGCAGCGACAACCTGCATGACTATCCTGTGGGCAGTTCGAACCAGGAGCATCCACCATGACCCATTCCCGTGCATTGGGCCGCTCCGGCCTGCAGATCAAACCCATCGTCTTCGGCGGCAACGTGTTCGGATGGAGCGCCGATGAAGCGACGTCCTTCGCGTTGCTCGATGCCTTCGTCGATGCCGGCTTCAACCTGGTCGATACCGCCGACGCCTATTCGGGATGGGTACCGGGAAACCACGGCGGCGAATCGGAAACCATCATCGGTCGCTGGCTGGCGCGCAGCGGCAAGCGCGACAAGATCCTGATTGCGACCAAGGTCGCCAAGTGGAGCGAGCACCCCGGGTTGTCGCCGGACAACATCGCCGCAGCGGTCGACGACTCGCTGCGGCGCCTGCAGACCGATGTGATCGATCTGTACCAGGCGCACGAAGACGACGAGTCGATTCCGCTGGAAGCCACGCTGGCCGCATTCGGCCGCCTGATCGAACAAGGCAAGGTGCGCGCGATCGGTGCGTCCAACTACAGCGCCGCGCGCCTGCGCGATGCGCTGGATATCTCCGAGCAGTACACGCTTCCGCGCTACGAAAGCCTGCAGCCCGAATACAACCTCTACGACCGCACCGGATACGAAGCCGAGCTGGAGCCGCTGGTGCGCGAGCACGCGCTTGGGGTGATCAGTTATTACTCGCTGGCCAGCGGCTTTCTCACCGGCAAGTACCGCAGCGCCGACGACGCCGGCAAGAGCAGCGCGCGCGGCGCGTCGGTGGTCAAGCAGTACGTCAACCCGCGCGGCCTGCGCATCCTGCAGGCACTGGACGATGTAGCCGCCAGTCACAAGGCGACGCCTGCGCAGGTTGCACTGGCCTGGCTGATCGCACGTCCCAGTATCACCGCTCCGATCGTCAGCGCCACCAGCGTGGAGCAGCTGCACGACGTGCTGGCCGCCGCGCATCTGTCGTTGAGCGCAGAGCAGGTCGCGCAACTGGACGAGGCAAGCGCGGCAACCTTGGCAGGCTGAGGCCCCGACCGGCCCACACCATTCCCGCGCAGCCGCGCCGTCGGCTGCGTCTCCGCCGCGCATGCGCGGCTCCCCATGCGAGAACCCCCTATGACATCGATCACCAATCGCCGCATCGTGCTGGCCTCACGCCCGCAGGGCGAACCCAGCGCCGACAATTTCCGTATCGAAGAGGTCGCCCTGCCGCCCACCGGGCACGACCAGATCCTGGTGCGCAACCGGTTCCTGTCACTGGATCCCTACATGCGCGGACGCATGGACGATGGCCCGTCCTACGCCGCGCCGGTTGCCATCGATGCAGTGATGGAAGGCGGTACCGTGGGCGAAGTCATCGAATCGCATCACGCCGATTACCAGGCCGGCGATCTGGTGGTGCTGGCCGGTGGCTGGCAGACCCACGTGCTGCTCACCCCGTCCACCCCGCTACGCAAGCTGCCCAAGGACGACAAGCTGGCGCCGAGCACTGCACTCGGCGTCTATGGCATGCCCGGCTTCACCGCCTATGCCGGCCTGCACGAGATCGGCAAGCCGCAGGCTGGTGAGACCCTGGTGGTGGCAGCGGCCAGCGGCCCGGTCGGCGCCACCGTGGCGCAGCTGGCGCGGTTGCAGGGCTTGCGCGTGGTCGGCATTGCCGGCGGCGAGGAAAAGGTGGGTTACCTGCGCGAGGCAGTGAAGGTGGACGTGGCGCTGGACCACCGGGCCGAGGACTTCGCCGAGCGGCTGCGCGCGGCCACGCCCGATGGCATCGATATCTACTTCGAGAATGTCGGCGGCAAGGTCTTCGATGCGGTACTGCCGCAACTCAACGACTTCGCCCGCATTCCGGTCTGCGGCGTGATCGCCACCTACAACAGCCGCGGGCAGGTGCTGCCGGGTCCGGATCGGCTGCCCGAGTTCATGGGCCTGGTCCTGCGCAAACGGCTGACCGTGCGTGGCTTCATCCAGCACGATTTCATTCGCCTGATGCCGGCCTTCCTGCGCGAGATGGGCCAGTGGCTGCGCGAGGACAAGATCCAGTATCGCGAGCACGTGCTGCATGGGCTCGACAGCGCACCGCAGGGTCTGATCGATGTGTTGCGCGGCAAGAATTTCGGAAAAGCCGTCGTCGCACTGGACTGACTGCGCACATGATTCCCCATTCCCCCACTCCCAAAGGAGCGCCATGACCGTCCCCGCATTCGGCCTCGGCACCTTCCGCCTCAAGGATCAGATCGTCATCGACTCGGTGCGCAACGCGCTTGAGCTGGGCTATCGCGCGATCGATACCGCACAGATCTACGATAACGAGGCGCAGGTCGGTCAGGCCATTGCCGCCTCTACCGTTCCACGCGATGCGCTGTACATCACCACCAAGATCTGGGTCGACAGGTTCGATCGCGCTGCACTGATCGCCAGCCTGCAGGAAAGCCTGCGCAAGCTCGGTACCGACCATGTCGATCTCACCCTGATCCACTGGCCCTCGCCGAAGGATCAGGTGCCGATGCGCGAGTATCTGGAAGCATTGGCCGAAGCGAAACGTCAAGGCCTCACGCGCGCGATCGGCGTGTCCAACTTCACCATTGCATTGATGAAGCAGGCCATCGAGATCCTGGGCGCCGAGGCGATCGCCACCAACCAGATCGAGGTGCATCCTTACCTGCAGAATCGCGCTTTGATCGCTTTCCTGCGTGAGCAGGGTATCCACGTCACCTCCTACATGACCCTGGCCGTCGGCGAGGTGCTGAAGGATCCTGCGATCCTGGCCATTGCCGCACGCCACCACGCCACGCCCGCACAGGTGGCGCTGGCCTGGGCACTGCAGCAGGGATATTCGGTGATTCCTTCATCGACCAGGCGTGCGAATCTGCAGAGCAACCTCAAAGCGCAGGAGTTGCGCTTGAACGACCAGGACATGGCCGAGATCGCGGCGCTCGAGCGTGGACAGCGCCTGGCGAACCCGCAGGCGATTGCGCCGGACTGGGACTGACGCGCCGCGGCTGGGCAGTGCATCGCTGACTTCAGGTGGTTGCATGTTCCCACTGCCGGCGTGACACCCGGCATGGCTGGATGCAAGCAACGGCATCCCGCCAGCCGGCGTGTGCAGCCGGCGCGTCCGGTCGTGCCTGCCTGCGCGCAAACGATAGTGACGACCGCTCGTCGTCGCGCGCTGGTGAGCGGCAACCCTGCCCTGCTACCGTGCCGGCACAGGGGATGGCCTCGCTCACGGGAGTCCTAGCCATGCACAGCACAACCGTTCCGACCCGCCGCGATGTCGATGCAGAAATCGCGTATTGGCACACGGTCCATGCCGACGGCCACCTGGGTGGCTACGCGTTTTCCGACTACGCCCGTCTGTTGATGCTGGGTTATGACGTCTACCTGGCCTATCCGCGCGCCAGCGAAGCACAGCTGTATCGCGTCCTGCAGGAGGCGTATTACCGTGCGCAGCCGATCCTGCCGGTGCCATGGGACCAGGCGCGCTGGATCGTGCGCCACGCCTGGCGACATATGGAAGATGCCGGCGCGGTGCATTGAGGCCGCTCGTGGCTGGGCGGAGCAGGCGCCAGCGGCAATCCGCGCAGCGTCCACATCGCCGGGAGCGAGCCAGCTGACGCCGTGGCGCGTCCATCGACGGCGCCGGGCGAAGTATTGGACGAATGCGATCGCGCAATCAGCACGGATCCCGGGCAGGTCTTGCTGCCCGCACCCGCTCCGCAGAGCCCCAGCATTCGGCCGAGCTCGGCTCGCCCGCCCTCAGCTGCACCGCATCTGGCGGAGAAGAGGCAGCCCCCTGGCTCAGTTCAACGGCCCGGTCGCCAGCGCCTGCCGATCGATACGGTGTTTCTCCGCCAGCGCCTGCATGCCCTGCAGCGTCGATGCGATCAGGCTGGCATAGCGCAAGCGCCACAGGTCGGCGCGGTCGTGCGCGTCATCGGTGCTGCCCAGGCCATCGAGGACATGCGGCAGACGGCGGTCCGCCAGCGCCGACGCCGCCAGGTACGGCTTGGCCGGCGCGATCACGTCCACCGGCGCCCGCCAGTCGCTGGCGACATGCCGGGCGATGCCGGCCAGATGCGACAGCTGGTGCATGCCGATCAATGTCTCGTGCAGCATCTCGCGGCAGGCCCATTGCCATAGCGCCACCTTTTCGGATGGATCCTGGGCGATCTCGGTCAGCGCCAGATCGACCTTTTCGATTCGCGAGTCGCGCATTGCTGAGCTCCGATGCTGCTTTGCAACATAATTCACACCATCCGCCGTGAGAATCAAGTGAGCCAGGCGTTCAAATGACGTGGGCATCTGGATGCTCGACCCATTTCACGGTTTGGTCGCCCCCGCACAGCCGCGACCGGCACCCTGACTTTCCGCCCATGCAGCTTGCCCGGGGCTGCGTGATGCTGCAGTCCCCATCCAGTGGTGTTCCCATGCGCCTGACCGCCGTTGCGCCGCTCCTGCTCGTGATTGGCTGCGCCGCGCACGCGGAAACGGCCAAGCCGGACCTGTCCTCGCACCAATGCGCGGTCAGCACGTCCTACGACGTTCTGGCCGATGGCGGCGGCATCTGGCTGCGCCGCAAGCAAGGCGTACCGCGCGAGATCTTCTTCCATGGCGGCGAGCTCGATGTGGACCGTCAGGGGCAGCCGGTCAGCGCCGCCGATGCACAGCGGTTGCGCGAGCTCGAGCAAGGCACACGCGCGCTGATGTCGGCGGTGACCTCGATTGCGCATTCGCTGGTGGATATCAGCTTCGACGCGTTGGGCGGGGTGGTGCAGGTGCTGTCCGGCAGCGCACGCCAGCAGCGCAAGGTGGAACGGCTGCGCACCGACGCGCTGGCACAGGTGGACGGTAGCCTGGGGCGTGGGCGCTGGGAGCAGGACCTGTTCGATGCGCGTTTCGAAGCCAGCGTCGAGCGCGCCGCCGAGGACCTGGCCGGCAGCCTGGCCCGCAGCGTGATGTGGACGGTGGTGACCGGCCGTGCGGCCCAGCTCGACCAACGTGGCGCGCAACTGGATGCACAGTGGGAACAGCAGATGCAGCAGCGCAGCCAGGCACTGCAGACACGGGCACAGGCGGTGTGCGTGCAGGCGCAAGCGCTGTACGCCATCCAGCAATCGCTGGACTACCGCTTCCACGGGCAACGCCTGCAGATGCTGGAACTCACCGCGCCTGGACACGACCAGGACGTGCCAGCCGCGAACGCTATCGTGGCCGTAACTGCGCGCTAAGGGTGGCGCCAGCGGGTGAAGAATGGCCTTGTGCAGCTGCGCCGCGCGCAGAGCCAGGCTGCAGATCTATGCGAACGTTCCACCGTAACGCCCCCGGCGCCGCCTCGGAACCGGTCAGATCGCCGACCACATACTCGGCGATATCGGGGCCAGCGCAATGCGCTGCGCCTGCCACAGCTCGACGTCGTTGAGCAGCCCGGGCGACAGCAGCGGGTAGAAGGTATGCCGCGCATGCGCGGCCGAGGACGTTGTTGCTACCGACGCCAACGGCCCGACGCAGGCGCCGGGCCGTTGGCTGACAGCGCCATGCGCGTGGCGCACGGCGCAGGCCCGAATCAGGCCAGGGTCAGGGTGACGTCGATGTTGCCGCGGGTCGCGTTGGAGTACGGGCAGACCTGGTGCGCCTTGTCGACCAGCGCCTGCAGCTCGGCCTTGTCCATGCCCGGAACCGCGATGCGCAGTTCGACCGCGATGCCGAAGCCGCCCGGGATCTGGCCGATGCCGACGCTGCTGTCGATGCTGACTTCGCCCGGCAGCTTGAGCTTGTCCTGCGCCGCCACGGCCTTCATCGCACCGATGAAGCACGCCGCATAGCCGGCAGCGAACAACTGCTCGGGGTTGGTGCCATCGCCACCTGCGCCGCCCAGCTCGCGCGGGGTGGACAGCTTGGCATCCAGCGCCTTGTCCGAGGACACGGCGCGGCCTTCGCGACCACCGGTGGCGGTGGCGTGGCCGGTGTAGAGGATCTTTTCGGGTGAGGCCATGATGGTTCTCCAGGGTTGGGCGCGGTCAGCGCATGCGGGTTGAATCGTTGGCGATTGCTTGATGTACGACATGCTGCGAAAGACAGGGCGCGCGTTGCTGAACTCAGCCGGCGCCGAGGCTGGAGCGCAGCTTTTCCAGTTCATGCTTGAGGCGGTGCAGTTCGTCCAGCGAACAGGCCGATGCGCAGAACACCTGTTCCGGCACGGCACCTGCCTTGCTGCGCAATGCGCGGCCGGTCTCGGTCAGCGCGACGATCACCTGCCGCTCGTCGCTCACCGCGCGGGTGCGCGTCACCAGGCCAGCCGCCTGCAGCCGCTTGAGCAGCGGCGTCAGCGTGGCCGAATCCAGATACAGCCGCTCGCCGATCTCCGACACGCTGCGCTCGTCGGTCTCCCAGAGCACCAGCATCACCAGATACTGGGGATAGGTCAGATCCAGCGACTTTAGCAAGCCGCGATAGAGCTTGTGCATCGCCAGGTTGGCCGAATACAGCGCGAAGCACAGCTGGTTGTCGAGCTGCAGCAGCGCGTCGGTGCGGGTGGCAGTAGCGGCGTCCATGACTTCAATCTACATAGTGCACTATTTAATTGCAAGCGATTTCTTGACTCGGACCTGACCATAATGTCATCTCGAAACGCATGCTCCACGGCCCGCAGTGTTTGGTTGTAAAGAGTGCCGGCGGCCACAGCGGCGCCCTGGTCGGCAAGCGGCGCCGCCATCGATGGGCGCCCCCTTCCTATGAGCGGTGCTCCCGACCGACTCTTTCGGGGCCGCATCGCCGGGCAGACGCAACCGTGGCAGCCTAGATTCCCGCCCCAGTTGCGCAACACTTCCGATGACCGGACGCTGCGTGGCCTAGGCCCATCGACAAGGCCGCCAGACAGGGAGCAGCGCCGCGCCGAACGCGGCGGCGCCAGGTCGCCAGGCGTCTACGCCCGATGCGCGGTGGCCAGATATTCCGCACTCTGCATTTCGATCAGGCGCGAGGCGGTGCGCTCGAACGCGCCTGCCAGGCGCTGCCCGCTGTACAGCGACGGCGGTGCGTCCTGCGCGGTGCAGACCAGATTGACGTGGCGGTCGTACAGCTCGTCGATCAGGTTGACGAAGCGGCGCGCCGCATCCTCGTTCATGCGGTCGAAGTGCGGGATGCCGCCCAGCAGCACCGTGGTGAATTCGCGTGCGATCTCGATGTAGTCGGACGGCCCGCGCGGACCTTCGCACAATGCGGCGAAATCGAACCAGGCGATGCTCTTGCCGCGGGCGCGCACCGGAATCTTGCGCGCCTCGATCTCGATATTGCCCGCACGTGCTTCGGCATTTCCGCTCAGATCGCTCCAGCGCTGCGACAACCAGGCATCGGCCTGCGCATCCAGCGGCACGCGGTACACCGGCGAGCGCGTCAGCGCGCGCATGCGGTAGTCCTCGGTGCCTTCGGCGTAGAGCTCCACGCAGAATTTCTGCAGCAAGCCGATCGCCGGCAGGAAACTGTCGCGCTGCAGTCCGTTGGCGTAGAGATTCTCCGGCGCGGTATTGGAGGTCGTCACCAGGGTCACGCCCTCGGCGAACAGGCGCTCGAGCAGGCGCGCCAGCAACATCGCATCGCCGATGTCGGTGACGAAGAATTCGTCCAGCACCAGCACGCGCAGGTTTTCGCGCCATTGCTGGGCGATCCGGGCCAGCGGGTCGCTCTGCCCGGCATGCTCTCGCAGTTGCTCGTGCACGCCACGCATGAACCGATGGAAGTGGGTGCGGTACTTCTGCTTGATCGGCAGACCGTCGTAGAACAGATCCACCAGGAAGGTCTTGCCGCGCCCCACACCGCCCCAGAAATACAGGCCGCGTACCGGTTCGGGTTTTTTCCAGAACGCGGAGAGCCGGTCCAGCCAGCCGTCCTGGGCGCTGTCCAGCAGCGCCTCGTGGATACGGTCCAGCTCCTTCAGGGCCGCCTGCTGGGCAGGGTCGGCACGCCAGTCGCCACGTTGTACGCCGGCGGCGTAGCGCTGCGACGGGGTCATCTCGGTCATTGCAATACTCCACGGGCCGGCTGCTGCCCTGCCCGCTCAACGGCGCATCGGCATGCGATGCGCGTGGGCCGTGCCGCGGTCAGACGGCGGCCGGCAACCAGCGCCGGACACCATGCTGGATCGCACCGCGCAGGTCGATCAACTTGCGGTGGAAGAAGTGGCTGGTGTCGGGCATGCGCACCAGCTCGGGCTGTTGTTCCAGCGTCTCCAGCCAGTCGTACACCGCCTGCGGATCGACGATCTCGTCGGCATCGCCCTGGATCACCAACCACTGCGCCGGCGGCTGCAGGTCGCTGAAATCCCAGCGCCCGGCCGGCGGCGCGATCGAGATCAAGGCCTGCGGCGCCAGCGCGCCGGCCGCGCGCAGCGACACATACGCACCGAAGCTGAAGCCGGCCAGCCACAGGGTGTCGCCAGGCCGCTGCGCGCGCACCCACTCGGCCACCGCACGCAGATCGTCCTGCTCGCCGTCGCCATGATCGAAGGTGCCGGCGGATGTGCCGACGCTGCGGAAGTTGAAGCGCACCACCGTGATGCCGAGCTCGCGCAATGCGCGGGCGGCCATGGTGACGACCTTGTTGTGCATGCTGCCGCCCTCGGTGGAGAGCGGGTGGCAGACGATGGCGGTGACCGGCTGCGCGGCCACATCGCTTTCGGGCAGATCGACAGCGACATCGAGCGGGCCAGCAGGCCCGTCCAGCGTCAATGCAGCCGATTCGGTGGGGAATGGGGGATTGGACATGCCCTCATAATAGCCGCCCCGCCGGCCGCGTTCATCGCTCTGCCTGCACACTTCGTTGCCTTGCCATGCATTTGTTGCTGTTTGCCGTTGTCTGCAGTGTCCTGGTGTCGGTGCTGTTGAAACTGGCGCCACGCCTGCGCATCGATCTCTTCCAGGCCATCACCTGGAACTACGCTGCCGCCAGCGTGCTGGCCCTCGCCTTGCTCACGCCTTCGTTCGCCAGCCTGCATGCCGCGAGCACGCCATGGGTGGCCTTGCTGGGCCTGGCGATCGCCCTGCCGAGCATTTTCCTGGTCCTGGCGCGCTCGGTGCACCTGGCCGGCATCGTGCGTACCGACGTGGCGCAACGCCTGTCGCTGCTGCTCTCGCTGGCGGCGGCCTTTACCGTGTTCGGCGAACGCGCTGGGCCGTGGAAGTTCGCCGGCCTGGCGGTCGGGCTGCTGGCAATCGTCTGTATCGTGCAGCGCCCCCGCGCATCCGGTGCACTCCAGCCTGCCGGCGACGCCGGTGCGCCGGCACGCGCATGGCCGTGGCTGCTGGCCGTCTGGGCAGGCTTTGCGGTGATCGATGTATTGCTCAAGACCATCGCCTTGTCCGGCACGCCGTCGCTGACGGCGTTGACGCTGTGCTTTGCCATCGCCTTCGCGCTGATGCTGTGTGTGCAGATCCTGCGGATGCGCCGCGGCCACCGCCTGCATGCGCCCAGCATCGCTGCCGGCCTGCTGCTGGGCGTCCTCAACTTCGGCAACATCCTGTTTTACGTGCGTGCGCACCAGAGCCTGCCGGATAGCCCGGCCACGGTCTTTGCGACGATGAACATCGGAGTCGTGGCGCTGGGCGCCATGGTCGGCATCCTGGCCTTCGGCGAGCGCACCACGCGCTGGACGCGCATCGGCCTGGTACTGGCGGTACTGGCCATCGCGCTGATCGCATGGGGCTCGCGCTGAGGCAGCGGCAGGAAGCACGCGGTGATGGCATGCGTCATGGGCGCGGCGGCCTCACCGCTGCCACTGCGGAAACGGATCGTCCAGCAGTTGCCAGTGCGCCGGCCCTTGCCGTAGTTCCTGGTCGCTGAGCAGGCAGGCATCCAGCGCCGCGCGCGTCCGCGCTGCGTCCATGTCCACGCCGATCACCGCCAGCTCCTGGCGGCGGTCGCCCCAGAGCGGGTGCCAGAGCCGCTGCATGGCCGCATACTCGTTGGCATCGCTCACTTCGTGCGGCAGCGGCAGCGGCGCGGTCCAGCACTGGATCTGCTGCCGTTGCCAGCCGATATCGGTATACGGCAACGGCGTCATACCGATCTCCACCGGCTGGCCCTGTACTTGCGCATCCACCCGATGACGGGCGGCGAACCAGAATCCGGCGGCATTGGTCTGGGTGGCACCGCCCACGCTGGACAGCTCGCCCACCCAGTCCATGCGGCTGGCCAGCCAGAAGAAACCCTTGCTGCGGATCACCTGCGGCAACCCGCTGTGCACCATACGCGCGAAACGCTGGGGGTGGAACGGGCGGCGCGCACGGTAGACGAAGCTGCTGATGCCGTATTCCTCGGTCTCTGGCGTGTGTTGCCCACGCAGTTCCTGCATCCAGCCCGGCGCCAGCTGCGCGCGGGTGAAGTCGAACTTCCCGGTGTCGAGCAGCTGATGCAGCGGCACCTCGCCGTGTGCTGCCTCCACGATCGCCGCCTCGCGATTGAGCGCCCGCAGTACCGCGCGCAGGCGCTGCCGTTGCGCCGCGTCGATGCGGTCGCACTTGCTGATCACCAGCACGTCGGCGAACTCGACCTGCTCGCCCAGCAACTGCACCAGCCCGCGCGTATCGTCCGGGCCGGCTTGCTGGCCCAGCTCGGCGAGCGTGGACGCCGAGCCGAAATCGCGCAGGAAGCCGCTGCCATCGACCACGGTCACCATGGTGTCCAGGCGCGCGATGTCCGACAGGCTGAAGCCATCGGCATCGCGCACCGCGAAGGTGGCCGCCACCGGCATCGGCTCGGCGATGCCGGTCGATTCGATCAACAGATAGTCGTAGCGGCCGTGTTCGGCCAAGCGCCGCACTTCCTGCAGCAGATCGTCGCGCAGCGTGCAGCAGATGCAGCCGTTGCTGAATTCCACCAGCGTTTCTTCGGTGCGCCGCAACGCCGCCCCACCGTCGCGTACCAGCTGCGCATCGATATTGATCTCGCTCATGTCGTTGACGATCACCGCCACGCGCAGGCCGTGACGGTTCTGCAGGATGCGGTTGAGCAAGGTGGTCTTGCCGGCGCCCAGGAAGCCGGACAGCACGGTGACGGGAAGGCGTGAATCGCGGGCGGCGGCAGCAGGCATCCGGAGAATCTCGAAAGACAAAGTGTTACTATATAACACTTTACCGCCGGAACCCTTCCATGCGTCCGACTGCTTCGCTTCTGGACAACTCCGCCATCGTTCTGTCCGGGCTGTGCCTGCTGCACTGTCTGGCGCTGCCCCTGCTGGCGGCCACGCTTCCGCTGCTGGGCGTCTGGAGTCGGGCCGAGTGGGTGCATGTGGCATTCGCAGCGACGGCCGTGCCGCTGAGCGGCTACGCGCTGTGGAGCACGCAGCGACGCCATGCGCTACCGCCGGCGGTGTGGGCACTGGCAGGCTGCGGGCTGGCCGGCCTGGTGCTGGGCGCCAGCAGCCTCGCCGGCGAACACCTGGAAACGCCGATCACGGTGACCGCCAGCCTGCTGTTGGCCAGCGCGCATCTGCTCAATCTGCGCATCCGCCGTCGCGCGGGGCGGTGCGCACTGACGCCCCAATGAAGCCGGCACGCAGAACGGGCTGCCTTCCACAGCATTGAAGAACTAACGCAAGTCGTTCTTGACCATCAGCAGGCATGTCTTGATCTTGGCCTGCAAGGCTCCCATCGCACCGGTTCTTGCATATCGACCGTTCTTTTCGAGACTGGCCAGTTTCAAGGCGAGCTTGGCGCCACTGGCGACGGAGATCGGCGGCGTGCTCGTGGCATCGACGATCCCCCTGATCGCACGATCCGTCGTGGAGAGAAACTCCGCGCCGAACAGCGCGATTTCTATGTAACGAGGATTGGAGCCGAATTCTTCTCTGCTCAAGTCGCCATCGAGAGCGAACTTGGCGATCTCATACAACGGATCGAGTTGCCTCTGGCCCAATGAGCTGACATCTGCATATCCCCGCGGAGGACAATTCACCTCCGTGGCCTCGCCTGTGGAGGCCTGCGCCTGTTCCGATACGGCGATGGTCCGCCCGCCGGCCGGGAGATGGTGGCCAGCGGCGCTCTCGTTCGGCTGGCTGCAACCTGCCGCAGTTACGCCGAGCAGTACCGACATACCGACGCTTCGCATGACACGCATGCACGATCCTCCTTGGTCTAGACACAGATCGAGTTCGTCTGGAGGGGTTGGCTACTGCGTATCTGGCCTGCGCCTCGATTGCTACGCACGCGCCACTCCCCGCATCCGCATGGCGATCTGCTACAGCGAAAACCCCAGCAGCACCGGGTCGTGGTCGGAACTGCGCCAGGGGCCTGGCAGGTTGCGCTTGGCGTAGCCGGCGTCATCCATCGCATCGGCATTGATATGCCATTCGACCGCGCCACGCAGCTGTTTGGCCATCGCCGGGCTGAGCAGGGCGTGGTCCAGCCGCCCGCTCATACCGTCGTAGACGTAGCTGTAGGGCTGCTTCACTCCGGCCACGGCGAAGGCGTCCTGCCAACCGCTGGCGCGCAGGCTGCGCATCGGCGTTTCCATCGCGTGTGCGTTGAAGTCGCCCAGCAACACGGCCAGCTTGGTCTGCGCGCCGGTCGGGTCGGTCTGCAGCCATTGGTGCAGACGCTTGGCCGATTCGGTGCGGGTCGCATTCCAGCACGCCTGGCCGTCGCCCTGATCGGCATCGGCCCCGCTGGCGTTGCCGCAGCCCTTGGACTTGAAGTGATTGGCGACCACCACGAAGGTGGCGCCGCGCGTACTGCGGAATGCCTGCGCCAACGGCACGCGGCTGTGGTGATCGAACGGGCCGCCGGTCAGCGTGGCCGGCTTGCCGACCGGGGTGACCTGACTGCTGCGGTAGATGATGCCGACCCGGATGGCGTCGTCGCCCGGGCCGCTGCCGGTATCGACGAAGCGCCAATCCTTGTCGGTGCCGGCCGCGTTGAGCGCGGCCACCAGTTGCGCCACGGCCGTGTCGCCGTCGTTGCCGTCGTTTTCCAGCTCCATCAGCGCGGCTACATCGGCGCGCAGCGGTACGATGGTGGCGACCAGCTTGGTCAGCTGCGCCTGGAACTGCGCATGCGTGCGGGCGCCGCGCTTGGTCGGGAAACCGCCGCCACGGCCATTGCCGTTGAAGAAATTCTCCAGGTTGAACGAGGCGATCCGCAGGTCGCCGCCCACCTGCGGCGCCACCGCGGTCGGCATCGCCGGCAGGCTGAGCGGCCGCAGCACCTGGATGCGGTACTGACCGTCGTAGCGTTGATCGACGATGCCATCCACCGCCTTGAGCAGGCTGCCGTTGCGCAGGACCGTATCGGCCGGGAGGTAGGACACCGTCTTTGGATTGCGTCCATTGCGTGCATCGTCCAGCAATACCCGGCGACGCGCGTTGTCGGCCTGCACCTGGGCGAACGCCGGCGTGCCGGCCGCCGCGACCTCGCTGGGTTGCCACAGGCGCCCGCCGAAACCGGCGATCAGCTCGCCATAGGTCTCCAGGCGGTCGCTGCCGTTGAGCGTGAGCGCGGCAATGCGCACGTGCTCGCCTTCCAGCGCCTCCCAATCGGCCGGCGGCCCGCTGAGCATGCGTACCGGCACCGGCTGGTCGCTGGCGAGCCGCTCGATGCCACTGGCGTCCACGGTGGTCAGACTGGCATCGCCGCCGGCCGAGACCTCGCGCACCGTGCCGACGATGCGGACCCGATCGCCCACGGTCACCTCCGCATTGCCGGCGCCGGTGACGAACAGGCCGTGCGAACGCCGCGGCTCGAAGCCGGGCTGCTGCACGAACAGGCCAGCCAGACCGACGCGCGTATCGGCGGTGACGATGCCTTCCACCTCCACCAGGCGGCCATCGTAGGGGCTGCGGCTGTCTTCGCCCTGTACATCGGCAATCGACAGCCGTTGGGCGGCGCCATCGGCAGCGCGGCACAACAGCGGAGCCAACAGACCGACCAGACCGAGCACAACCAGCGGGCGAGGCGACATCGAACGACTCCAGAGGGTGGATCAAATGCAAACGCCGCCCGGAGGGCGGCGCGTAGTAACCACAAGCGCGGAAACAGGCTAACAAACCGCGGCGACATGCCGCCAGACACGGTTGGCACGGAAACGCAGCCGCCCAATGAGTCGGACTGGCACTGCGCGGCCCGCGCTGACAGCATGGCCGGCACGCCCCGTCTCCGCAGCGGCAATGAAGACGACTGCACTCAGCCGCGTCAGACGGATTGCCGCGGATCCCGCACGGCCCCGCCGGTGCGCGAGAACCTTACTTCAGGTTGCCCAGCATCCAGTCGACGGTGGCACGGACCTGCTCTTCGGTGAGCGCGGGGTTGCCGCCCTTGGGGGGCATGATGCCGCCGTCCGGGCCGGTGTATCCCTCGATCGCGTGCTTGTACAAGGTGTCCTTGCCCTGGGCGATGCGCGCATCCCAATGCGAGTGGTCCAGCGTCGGCGCCTTGCCCACGCCAGTGGTGTGGCAGGCGGTGCACAGGTTGTCGAAGATGGTCTTGCCGTCGGTGGTTCCGCCATAGGCGGACTGCGATGCAGCCTTGGCCAGCGCAGCCGCCTGGGCGGCGGCCTGTGCCGCTGCGCCGGTGGTGCCGGCATACACCGCACCTGCCGGCGCGATGCGCTGCTGCACGCGTTTGGCGGCCGTCGGCGAAACTTCGTCGGGGATGGCACGTTGCAAATAGGCTGCCAGGGCAATCAGGCCCAGGGTGATCACCACCAGTAAACCGATCACCATCGAGAATTTTTTCAGGAACTCGAGGTCGTAATTCCGCACGCGCTCACCCCTGGCTGTTGGTCGAAGACCTCTGCTAGCGCCGGAGTATAGAGCACAGTTCAGGCCAGTCTGACCAGCGTGCATGACAGTTTTCGCAGCGATGTGCGCCGCGCCCCGGCAAGGCGTACGTTCGCATGGCTAACCGGCACCGCGCGCGACCTGAATTGCCGCAATGCCGCATGGCGCATTGGTCTCGATTGTGGGAATTGCGTATCATTCCCATCAATCCAGGGTGGCGTGGCTTTTGCGTCGCCCGCTGCCAGTCTTAGAGGAGTCGCCCGATGAAAGCCTTCCTGCTGTCCTGCCTGGCCGTGGCCAGCATCAGCCTGTCCGCCCAGGCCCACGAAATCTGGATCGAGCGCGACGGCAGCGGCCCGGTGCGCATCTTCTTCGGCGAGCCGGCGCAGGAAACGCTGGACCACGGCCAGGACGAGATCAAGCGCGTGGTCAAGCCCAAGGTGTTCGGCAGCGCCGGCAAGGCCGGCGCCCTGCAGCGCGGCAGCGAGTTCCTGACCGCCCCGTTGTCCGGCAGCGGCGATGCCTGGTTGAGCGACGACAGCGTGTTCGAGCCCTGGAAAGGCGAAGCCGGCGGCTTCGAGACGGTGAGCTATTACGCACGGGCCGGGCGCGCCACCACCACGGCCAAGCTGGACCTGGAACTGGTGCCCACCACCGCCAACGGCAGCACCCTCACCGTGATGTACCGCAACAAGCCCTTGCCCAAGGCCGAAGTCACCGTGATCGACCCGCAGAAGTGGCAGAAGACGCTGACCTCCGATGCGAAGGGCCAGGTCACGCTGCCCACGTTGCGCGCCGGTCGCCATATCCTGGTGGTCAACACCAAGGAGCCGGTGCAGCGCGAGATCGCCGGCAAGCAGGTCACGCTGGTCCACCACATCAGCACGCTGACCTTCCAGGCCCAGTAACGGCACCCACGCAGTACGCCGCATGACGACCGCCGCCCAACCGCTGACCTGGTTCAGGCGCCCCTGGCTGGGTGTGCTGTGGCGCACGCTGGCCGCCATGCTCGGCGGTTACGCGCTGGCCAGCGCGACCAATCTGCTGCTGTCGCTGGTGCTGCCAATGCCGCGCAGCGAAGCGGTACTGACCAGCATGCTGATCGGCATCGTGGTGTGCGCCTGCGCGCCACTGTGGGCGTTCGCCACCGCCAGCGTCTGGCGCGCCTGGGCCGGCATCGCGGTGCCGGCAGCGCTGCTGTTCGCGCTGGCCGCGTGGCTGCAGCGGGGTGTGGCATGAAACAGGGATTCCGCCAGTCGATGGCGTGGCTGCACACCTGGACCGGCCTGTTGGTGGGTTGGGTGCTGCTGCTGATCTTCATGGGCGGCACGGCCAGCTACTACCGCGATGAGATCAGCCGCTGGATGCGTCCGGAGCTGCCCACCACCACGGTGAGTACGGCCACCGCAGTGCGCAACGCCGAACGGTATCTGCGAACGCATGCAGCCGATGCGCTGAGCTGGAACATCACCTTGCCGGATGCGCGTACTCCGGTGGTGAGCATGTACTGGCAGAATCCCGCGCCTGCCGACGGCCAACCTGCCGGGCGTCGGCAGATGTACGGCAGCGCCATCATCGATCCGGCCACCGGCAACGAGATCGCCGCACGCGACACGCTGGGTGGTGAATTCTTCTACCGGCTGCATTTCGATCTGCATTACGTGCCGGCGCTGTGGGCGCGCTACATCGTCGGGTTCTGCGCGATGTTCATGCTGGTGGCAATCATCAGCGGCGTGATCACGCACAAGAAGATCTTCAAGGACTTCTTCACCTTCCGTCCGGGCAAGGGCCTGCGGTCGTGGCTGGATTTCCACAATGTCAGTGCGGTGACCGCGCTGCCATACCACGCGATGATCACCTACACCGGCATCGTGACCTTGATGTTCATGTACTTGCCCTGGGGCATCAAGGCGCGGTATGCCGGCGACGAAATGCGCTTCTACGACGAATCGGCCAGTCGCGTGGCCGATACGCGGCAGGCGGCCGGTACACCGGCGCGGATGCTGCCGCTGGAGCAGGTGGTGGAGCGCGCGCGCCGCGATCTGCGCGGCGCGCAGATCGGCACGGTGGCGGTCTCGCTTCCCGGCGATGCACACGCGGCGGTGGGCGTGAGCCAGGTGGCCACGGCCCTGTCGACCAATGCGCCGTCCGTCCTGTACGACGCGGTTTCCGGCCAGCGCCTGCAGCGCAGCGCCCTACCCGGTGGCGCCAGCGAAACGCGCGGTGTGATGGTGGGCCTGCATATCGCTCACTTCGCCGGTCCGTGGCTACGTGCGCTGTTTTTCGGTTCCGGTCTGCTGGGTTGCCTGATGGTGGCCAGCGGCGTGGTGATGTGGGCAGTGAAGGAACGGCCCAAGCACCTGAAGGCCGGCCGGATCGGATTCGGCCTGCGCCTGGTGGATTCACTCAATATCGGCACCGTGGCCGGCCTGCCGATCGCTTTCGCCAGTTTCTTCTGGGCCAACCGTGTGCTGCCGGTGAGCCTGGAAGGGCGTGCAGCGCTGGAAGCCAATCTGTTCTTCGCTGCATGGGCCGCAGCGTTGTTGGCCGCCTTCGTGTGGCCGCGGCGTGCGATGTGGAGCTGGCAGTTGTATCTGGGCGCAGCACTGTTCGCGCTGGTGCCGGTACTCAACGCGATCACCACCGACGTGCATCTGGGCGTGACGCTGCCTGCCGGGCAATGGGCACTGGCCGGTGTCGATCTGGTGTGCCTGTCGCTGGGCGTGTGCCTGGGCATTGCCGGCGTTCGCCTGCAGCGCTGGAAGGCACCGCAGCCGGCCGCGGCACGCCGCGCGCGCACCGCGACCGCTGCCGCACCGCCTGTGCAGCCCACCGCACCGCTGCAGGAAAGCGCATGAACGTGCTGCTTTTGCTGGCGCTGAACTTTTCCGGGTTCGCTGCCCTGTGCCTGGCGATGGACAAGCATCAGCAGGAGTTGCGCGGCCGCCTGCTGGGCGCTGCACGCTCGAGACAACTGCGTGTGCTGGGCTGGTTGCTGCTGCTGCTCGCCTTCGGCCTGGCGGTGCATGCGCAAGGTTGGGGCGTCGGTGCGGTGCTGTGGCTGGGCACGCTGACTGCTGCTGCAGCGGTCCTGTCGCTATGGTTGCTGCCGTATCGACGCGGCGCGATCGTACCGGCAGCGGTGGCTGCACCGGTACTGGCGGGCGTGGTGCAGGTGCTGGTGGGCTGAGGCCGCGTCGCGGCCAAGCGCTGGCGAGGCGGTCGGTTCAGCGCGCCGATCACTTTGTTGCGGATGCGACGGACGTGCTGCCCTGCCTTCTTCGGGTGGCGATCCGGACGCCATCCCCGGACGTTGCGCAAGGTTTCGCCGCGCTCAGGAGCTTCGACACGGGCGCGCGCCAGAGTGCGCACCAGCCAGGGCCGTGCAGCTCCCTGCATGCGGTTGCCCTCGCACGTCGACGTGTTGGAGTCACGCCACTGTCGGTGGGTCGCCCCAGCTGCGGCCATCGCGCGGCAGGCGGCCATCGTCGAGCACCTGCAGCACGCGCTCGGGTTGCAGCATGTCCAGAAACAGCACCACGTTGACGCCTTCGGGCCGCGCCATGCTGGGAAAGATCACGCCGGGAACATCCGCTTCGCGCAGCAGATCGCCGAGCACCCAGCTCACCGGTTCGACCTTGTTGACCAGGGCCTTGCGCCAATCGTCTGTCCAGTCGGCCCATAGCGCATCCCAACTGGCGTCGAGCAGGCGCAGATCGGCCAGTGCCGGAAGCTCGGCGGCGTAGCTGACCAGCGTGAACGGCGGCAGGAACGGCGCCGCCTGAGCGTACTCGGCAGCGGCGGTGTCCAGTTGCAGCGACAGATACAGTGCCGGCTGGCCGAAGCGGTTGAAGCGCCCGCCCGAGCGTGCGGCACCCGCGCCGCTCAATGGCTCGGCCGCCCAGCGCGGGGTGAAGGCGCGATACAGCGTGCAGTGCGCCGGGGCGCTCAGCTTCAACCAGCCGCTCCGGCAGCCACGGTGCGCAGATAGGTCAGCGCATCGTCGGTGCGGCCCTGCTTGACCACTTCCAGCAGGGTGGCGAATTCGAACGCCGGGATCGGGCTGTTCTTGAGATGGAACACCAGCTGGCGCTCGTCCGGCTGGATCTGCGCCATCGCCACCAGCAGCCGCGACAGATTGCGTAGCAGGTCCTGCACGCGCGGGCTTTCCGGATGCAGGCGCAGGCTGTTGCGATGCACGCCGGCCAGCTCGGCCAGTTCCTGCTGCGACAGCTCCAGCAGGCCAGCCATCGCCGACGGGGACAGGATGGTGCGATCGGGCGCGCGCAGCCGCTCGGTCAAGGTCAGAGGATTGAGGACGGCGACCATGGCATGGACTCGGGCGTATACTGTGCACAGTATACGCACAGTAAAGCACACCGATCCAGCACAGCCGCGCCACCGGTCAGCGCGATGTCAATCCGGCGCGGAGGCGCCCACCGCGCGCAGGCAGAAGCCGCAGATGGCTTCCACCAGTTGTTCGCCTTGCTGCGGATCGCCTCGGCTGGGAGCGATCGGCCCGACCAGCGCTTCGGTGAACGCACCGACGATGCAGGCGGCTGCAGCATCCAGCGACTGCGGTGGGAACTCGCCTGCCGCGACGCCCTCGGCCAGCAGTTGCCGAAACACCTCGCCGAACAGCCGCCGGCCGCGGATGCGCTCGGCATCCACCTCGCCCTCCACCGGCTCGGCAATGAAGGCATAGGCCAGCGCCGGCCCGGCCAGTGCACGCCGCACGAAGGTGGCGATGGCCGTGCGCAGGCGCTCGGCTGCACTGGTCGGGGCAGTGGCGATCGCACGCAGGATCGCCATCTCACGTTGCACGGCAGCGTTGAGAACTTCGACGAAAAGCTCCGCTTTGGACGGGAAGTGTCGGTAAATCTGTCCAGTCGACACGCCAGCAGCAGCGGCGACGGCGGTGACCGGCGCATTGCGGTAGCCGCCTTCGGCGATCAGCGACCGCGCTGCCTGGAGGATGCGTTCGCGATTGCCGGCCAGGCGTTCTTCCATCAGGGCGGAGCGTCGATAAGCCATGGTTTGATTCTGAGTTCAATAGTTGAATTTTAGTTCACTTTTTCGTCGTGGACCGCTAGGCTGCCCACATCCGCCGCGCGGCCCGCCCGCTCCCACCCGGCACGTCCCGATCCCTGTGGAGTCGCTCCATGCATGTGCCGTCCCTGAACTTCGAGCTTGGCGAAGAGATCGATCTGCTGCGCGAAAGCGTGGCCGCCTTCGCCAGCCACCATATCGCCCCGCTCGCCGCCGCGGCCGATCACGACAATGTCTTTCCCGCGCAATTGTGGCGCCTGTTCGGCGAGCAGGGCCTGCTGGGGCTGACCGTGGAAGAAGATTACGGCGGCAGTGGCATGGGCTATCTGGCACATGTGGTGGCCATGGAAGAAATCTCCCGGGCCGGCGGCGCGATCGGGCTGTCGTATGGCGCCCATTCCAATCTGTGCCTCAACCAGCTGCGCAAGAACGCCAGCCACGAACAGAAACAACGCTACCTGCCCAAGCTGTGCACCGGCGAGCATGTGGGCGCGCTGGCGATGAGCGAAGCCGGCTCGGGTTCGGATGTGGTGTCGATGAAACTGCGCGCCGATGCACGCGGCGACCGCTTCGTGCTCAACGGCAACAAGATGTGGATCACCAACGGCCCCGACGCCGACGTGCTGGTGGTGTATGCCAAGACAGACCCGGATGCAGGCGCTCGCGGCATCACCGCCTTCATCGTCGAAAAGGGCATGCCGGGCTTTTCCACCGCACAGAAGCTGGACAAGCTGGGCATGCGCGGCTCCAACACCTGCGAGCTGGTGTTCACCGACTGCGAAGTACCCGCCGAGAACGTGCTTGGCACGCTCAACGGTGGCGTGCGCGTGCTGATGTCCGGGCTGGATTTCGAACGCGTGGTGCTGGCCGGAGGCCCGCTCGGGCTGATGGCCGCGGCGATGGACGTGGTGCTGCCTTACGTGCACGAGCGCAAGCAGTTCGGCGAGCCGATCGGCACGTTCCAGTTGATGCAGGCCAAGCTGGCCGACATGTACGTGGGCCTCAATGCCTGCCGCGCCTATGTGTACACGGTGGCGCGCGCCTGCGATGCCGGGCGCACCACGCGCCAGGACGCGGCCGGCGCGATCCTGTATGCCGCCGAAAAGGCCACCTGGCTCACCGGCCAGGCGATCCAGGTGCTCGGTGGCAACGGCTATATCAACGAATACCCCACCGGGCGCTTGTGGCGCGATGCCAAGCTGTACGAAATTGGCGCGGGCACCTCGGAGATCCGCCGCATGCTGATCGGCCGCGAGCTGTTCGAACGCACTGCCTGACGGAGCCACCATGAGCGTGATCACCAGCCAGCTGCAGGTCAGCAGCGACAGCTTCCAGGCCAATGCCGCCGCGATGCGCGCGGTGGTCGACGATCTGCGCCACACGCTGGCGCAGACCGCACTGGGCGGCAGCGAGGCCGCGCGCACCAAGCACAGCGCACGTGGCAAATTGCTGGTGCGCGAGCGCATCGATGCCTTGCTGGATCCGGGCAGCGCCCTGCTGGAGATCGCGCCGCTGGCCGCGCATGGCATGTACGACGACCAGGTGCCCTGCGCCGGCGTGGTGGCGGGCATCGGCCGCGTGTCGGGCGTGGAATGCGTGATCGTGGCCAACGATGCCACCGTCAAGGGCGGCACGTATTACCCGATGACGGTAAAGAAGCATTTGCGTGCGCAGGAGATCGCGCAGCAGAACCGGCTGCCGTGCATCTACCTGGTCGACTCCGGCGGCGCGTTCCTGCCGTTGCAGGACGAGGTGTTTCCCGACCGCGATCACTTCGGGCGCATCTTCTACAACCAGGCCAATCTCTCCGCACAAGGCATCCCGCAGATCGCCTGCGTGATGGGCTCGTGCACCGCTGGCGGCGCGTATGTTCCGGCGATGAGCGACGAAACGGTGATCGTGCGCGAGCAGGGCACGATCTTTCTAGGTGGCCCGCCGCTGGTCAAAGCGGCCACCGGCGAGGAAGTCAGCGCCGAGGAGCTGGGCGGTGCCGATGTGCACACACGCATCTCCGGAGTAGCCGATCACTTCGCCGACAACGATCTGCAGGCACTGGCGCGCGTGCGCGCCATCATCGCGCAGCTCAACTGGCGCAAGCCGCCTGCATCGCTGGCGCTGCGAGTGCCGTTGCCGCCGCGACATGCGGCCGACGAATTGTATGGCGTCATACCCGCCGATACGCGCAAACCCTTCGATGTGCGCGAGGTGATCGCCCGCATCGTGGACGACTCGCGTCTTGACGAATTCAAACCGCGCTACGGCAACACGCTGGTCACCGGCTTCGCGCACCTGCATGGCTACCCGGTCGGCATCATCGCCAACAACGGCATCCTGTTCTCCGAGTCCGCGCTCAAGGGCGCGCACTTCATCGAACTGTGCGCCCAGCGTGGCATTCCGCTGGTGTTCCTGCAGAACATCACCGGCTTCATGGTGGGCCGCAAATACGAACATGGCGGCATCGCCAAGGACGGTGCCAAGCTGGTGATGGCGGTGGCCTGCGCCAAGGTGCCCAAGTTCACCGTGGTGATCGGCGGCTCGTTCGGCGCGGGCAACTACGGCATGTGCGGCCGCGCGTATTCGCCCAATTTCCTGTGGATGTGGCCGAACGCGCGTATCGGCGTGATGGGCGGCGAACAGGCCGCCAGCGTGCTGGCCACCGTGCGCCGCGACGGCATCGAGGCCAAGGGGGGCGCATGGTCGGGCGAGGAGGAGGACGCCTTCAAGGCGCCGATCCGCGCGCAGTTCGAACAGCAAGGCCATCCCTACTACGCCAGCGCACGGCTGTGGGACGACGGCATCATCGACCCGGCCGATACCCGCCGGGTGTTGGGGCTGGGACTCTCGGCGGCACTGAACGCGCCGATCGAACCGACCCGCTTTGGCGTGTTCCGGATGTGAGCGGGTCCGTGCGCAGGCGGACCCGTCCCCAGCGGGCATCTGCCGTGCCGCCAGGACTTCCCGCGCTGCTTGCAACAATGGCTTGCATGCCAGATCACAGCCGCCGCATTTCGATCGCACCACCTGATCGCACGAGCACCGGCCACGCCGGCGATGTGCAGAGACCGATCCGATGACCCAGCAAGCTTCCGTCACCACCACGCGCCAGCCCCCCTTCGACAAGATCCTGATCGCCAACCGCGGCGAGATCGCCTGCCGGGTCATCGCCACCTGCCGCAAGCTGGGCATCGCGACGGTGGCGGTGTATTCGGACGCCGACCGCAATGCGCGGCATGTGCGGCTGGCCGACGAGGCGGTGCACATCGGCGCCTCGCCTGCGCAGCAGAGCTATCTGCGCAGCGAGGCCATCCTCACCGCAGCGCAGACCACCGGTGCGCAGGCCATCCATCCCGGCTACGGCTTCCTGTCGGAAAACGCAGGCTTTGCCGAAGCCTGCGCGCACGCAGGGGTGGTGTTCATCGGGCCGCCACCGGCAGCGATCCGTGCGATGGGCGACAAGAGCGCTGCCAAGGCGCTGATGCAGCGCGCTGGCGTGCCGTTGACGCCGGGGTATCACGGCGATGACCAGACACCTGCCTTCCTGCGCGCGCAGGCCGATGCGATCGGCTACCCGGTGTTGATCAAGGCCAGCGCCGGCGGCGGCGGCAAGGGCATGCGCCGGGTCGACGCCAGCGCCGAGTTCGAGCAGGCGCTGGCCGGCTGCCAACGCGAGGCGCAATCGGCATTCGGCAATGCGCATGTGCTGGTGGAAAAGTATGTCGAACGCCCGCGGCATATCGAGATCCAGGTCTTCGGCGACACGCATGGCGACGTGGTGTATCTGTTCGAACGCGACTGTTCGGTGCAGCGCCGGCATCAGAAAGTCCTGGAAGAAGCGCCAGCGCCCGGCATGACCGAAGCCCGCCGCGCTGCGATGGGCCAGGCGGCGGTGGATGCGGCACGCGCGGTCGGCTATGTGGGCGCCGGCACGGTGGAGTTCATCGCCGGCCCGGACGGCGATTTCTACTTCATGGAAATGAACACCCGCCTGCAGGTGGAGCACCCGGTGACCGAATTGATCACCGGCACCGACCTGGTGGAGTGGCAACTGCGTGTGGCCGCCGGCGAGCCGCTGCCATGCCGCCAGGACGCATTGCAGATCAACGGGCATGCGCTGGAAGCGCGGCTATATGCCGAAGATGCCGACCGCGGCTTCCTGCCCTCCACCGGCAGCTTGCGTCAGCTGCAGCTGCCGGCCACCAGCGCGCATGTGCGCCTGGATGCCGGCGTGGAACAGGGCGACACCATCAGCCCGTATTACGACCCGATGATCGCCAAGCTGATCGTCTGGGATGTCGATCGCCCGGCGGCGCTGGCACGCATGCGCACGGCGCTGGCACAGGTGCATGCGGTGGGCGTCACCACCAACAGCGCGTTTCTTGCGCGGCTGATCGGCACCGCGTCATTCGCATCCGCCGATCTGGATACCGGCCTGATCGAACGCGAACAGGCGGCCCTGTTCCCGGCGCCGCAGGCACCGGATCAGGCATGGTGGAGTCTTGCCGCCGTGTTGATCGCCGCCGCGCTGCCCAGGCCTGCGGCCGATCCGGCCGACCCGTTCTCGCCCTGGCAGGCGGACGATGGTTGGCGCATCGGCATGCATGCCACGCACCGCGTGCAGCTGGAAGCCGCAGGCGAACGCCGCGAACTGGGCGTCCACCGGCATGGCGACGATTGGCAGGTGACGCAGGCAGGCCGTACCCACACGCTGCGCTACCGGGCGCAGGATGGCGAGTTACGCGTGGAGCTGGATGGCCGGCAATGGCGCATCCAGGCGCTGCACGATGGCACCGCGCTGATCCTGATCGGTGCCACGCAGCGGGTAGTGTTCCATCACCACGATGCGCTGATCGAGGCCGATCAGCCCGCGCACGATGCCGGCGGGCTGACCGCCCCCATGCCCGGCCGCATCGTCTCGCTGGCCGCGGCGATCGGCGAGCCGGTCACCCATGGGCAGCCGCTGGTGGTGCTGGAGGCGATGAAGATGGAGCACACCCTGCATGCCCCCAGCGACGGCACGGTGCAGCGCTATCTGGTTGCCGAAGGCGACCTGGTGGCCGATGGCGCCGCGCTGGTGGAATTCGTGTCCGTATCTGCGTAGCGCGGCCGCCGGGATGACCAACGGCACGTAGGCAAACCTGACGCGTGCCTCTGGCGTGATGAGGCGGCTGGCCTGGCCGTCTTCCCACCGGAGGCTTCATGCAACGCCTGCTCCTCGTTTCCAGCATGCTGCTCGCGTTGTCTGCCTGCAGCGACAAGCCCGCGCCTGCGGACGCCAAGAATTCAGCCCCTGCATCGGCAGCGGCGGCACCGGCAGCGCAGCCGGAGCTGATCACCCGCGACGCACTGTTCGGCAACCCCGAGCGTGCCAACGTCAGCATCAGCCCGGACGGCAAATACCTCAGCTGGGTGGCACCGCTGGACGGCGTGCTCAATGTCTGGGTCGCGCCGGTGGAGGCACCGGACCAGGCGCGCGCCATCACCAAGGACACCGCGCGCGGCATCCGCTCCTATTTCTGGACCTACCGGGCCAATACGCTGCTGTACCTGCGCGACACCGGCGGCGATGAGGACTTTCGTCTGTACTCGGTGGATCTCACCGATGGCAGCAGCACCGATCTCACGCCGTTCAAGAAAACCAGCGCGGAGTTGTACAGGATCAGCGCGCAGCATCCCGACGCGATCATGGTCGGCATGAACGACCGCGACCCGAAATGGCATGACCTGTACCGGGTGGACCTGGCCTCGGGCAAGCGCACCCTGGCGCGGCAGAATGCCGATCAACTGGAGTCCTATCTGCTCGATGGCGACTTCCAGCTGCGCTATGCCACCCGCGCCACCGACGATGCCGGCCGGGAACTGCTGGTGCCCGATGGCAGGCACTGGAAGAGCGTGGACCGCATTCCGTTCGAGGATGTCACCAGCACCTCGCCCAATGGGCTGACCGACGACGGCAAGACGCTCTACATGCAGGACTCGCGCAATCGCGATACTGCCGCACTGTTTGCCATCGACACCACCAGCAATGCGCGCACGCTGCTGTTCGAAGACCCGCACGCCGATGTCGGTATCACCTTGAACGATCCGAAGACCGGTGCGGTACAGGCGGTCTCCAGCGAGTACCTGCGTGAGCAATGGAAGCCGTTGGACACCGGCATTGCGGCCGATCTCCAGAAGCTCAAGTCGCTGGGCGACGGTGATACCGAGGTGGCCGCCCGCACCCTGGACGACCGCATCTGGATCGTCAGCTATTCGGCGGCGGAGACCCCGCTGACTTACTATCGCTATGATCGCGGCGCCGGCGGCAAGCTCACCAAGCTGTTCTCCGCTCGCCCGGCGCTCGATGGCAAGCCGCTGGTGCCGATGTGGCCGCAGGAACTCTCCGCGCGCGACGGCCTCAAGCTGGTCAGCTACCTCACCCTGCCCGCCGAGGCGGATGCCAATCACGACGGCAAGGCCGACAAGCCGGTGCCGCTGGCGCTGTTCGTGCATGGCGGCCCATGGGCGCGCGACAGCTATGGCTACGGTCCTTATCAGCAATGGCTGGCCAACCGCGGCTATGCTGTGTTGCAGGTCAACTTCCGCGGCTCCACCGGCTTCGGCAAGGCCTTTACCAATGCCGGCAACGGCGAGTGGGCGGGCAAGATGCACGACGACCTGCTGGACGCAGTGCAATGGGCGGTCAAACAAGGGGTGACCACTCCCGACAACGTGGCGATCATGGGCGGCAGCTACGGCGGCTATGCCACGCTGGTCGGCATGATCTTTACGCCGGACAGCTTCAAGTGCGGTGTGGACATCGTCGGCCCGGCCAACCTCAACACCTTGCTCGGCACCGTACCGCCGTACTGGGCCAGCTTTTACAAACAGCTGACCCGGCGCATGGGCGACCCCGCCACCGAAGCCGGCAAGCAGTGGCTCACCGAGCGCTCCCCGCTCTCGCACGTGGACAAGATCAGCAAACCGCTGCTGATCGGCCAGGGCGCCAATGACCCACGCGTCAAGCAGGCCGAAAGCGACCAGATCGTCAACGCGATGAAGACCAAGAACATCCCGGTCACCTACGTGCTGTTCCCCGACGAAGGCCATGGCTTCCGCCGTCCGGAGAACAGCAAGGCCTTCAACGCCGTGACCGAAGCCTTCCTCGGCCAATGCCTGGGTGGCCGCGTGCAGCCGATCGGCACGGATTTCGAAGGCTCCAGCATCACGGTGCCCGAAGGCGTCGATAAGGTGCAAGGCCTGCCCGATGCGTTGAAGACGCATACGCAGGCGATTCGGCGGTAATCAGTCAAAAACAACCCACAGGTTTTGTCAAATCGGCAACGGCTACGCCCGCGTCGACTTGCTTGATGCACCCGGCGATCTGCTTGGTGGCAAACCTGATTTTCTCCACGCCCGTCTTATTTGAGGACGGGTTTTACAGCTTCATTTGGTACAGTTAAATAGGGGCAGATTAGTACCGACCTGCTGAAGGAAGCGCTCGCAAAAAAATGGTGACGCCATCTCAGCGACGCGAGATGGCCCAATCCGCAGTCACGAGCGGGCGCACGAACATCCGCCACACCTGCCAGACCTTCGCGGTGAGCGAGACCTGAACCGCCCCGGGAACCCCGGAGGCTCCATTACTTGAGAAGATGGAGCCATGAGCAGAGCAAGCAAGTTTTCCCC
>NZ_JAJGQH010000026.1 GCF_020783655.1 Xanthomonas melonis
CCGACCACTGCGACGCGTACCCGCCCTGGTGCTCCAGCACCATCTTCACCGACCGCTCCCGGACCTCGGGGGAAAACCTGCTTGCTCTGCTCATGGCTCCATCTTCTCAAGTTATGGAGCCTCCGGGGTTCCCGGGGCGGTTCAGTAGAGCTGGCGTCGAGCCAGGTATACTTAGGGCTACTTTTTCAGAGACAAATCGCACGACCATACATTTCCGTTAGGATCGAATTCGGCGATTTCCATGGAATCGGATCGAATCCCAAAACCACATATGGCCAACGGCCCCTCGTCTAGCGCATCCAAGCCCAAGGTTTCCTCGATGTTCACCTCATTGATTGCCGCTGTTACGAAGGCCCCAAGGCCCAATTCGGTAGCACTCAGATAAAGTGTTTGGGAAAGATGCCCTGCATCAAGAATCAGTGCACGGTAAGCTTTTGCATGATTTTTGTATTTCCAGAAGCTGCGCCCGTATCTTGGCGCTAGAATGGTTAGTACCTGCGCACCGGCAAACCAGTGCTGCCCAGCGACCATTTGTTGAGCAGCATCCCGCAGCGATTCCAGTGACAGATCGGTATTGATAGGCTCAAGCGCATGATCAATCGGATGGTAATGGTAAAACCCGGGCTCTATTTTCTCGACATTCTGCACAAGTACATAAATACCTGTTGCGTGCAACCCTCCTCCAGATGGAGAATTCTTCTTCAAAAAAATGGTATCGTCGCAAATCTTCATTTGCGATAAAGCAGCGAAGCTCTGATGCATCACTTTCGAAAAGGCTTCGAAATCCAATCGTGACGTAGAAAAATTCCTGCACGTCGCGCGATTTTCCAGAACATGGGAAAGTGGACTAGCAGACGGAATATGAAGTTTCAATCTGGACTTGGCCTCGACTCTTTCAACGACTTCAGGTGGCGGAGCACCCAGATTTTTACGAAGATCTCCAGGGTGCACCAGTCCCTTTGCCTCCATTGAAGCCACGCTATCCTGATTCTTCCAACGCCCGAATCTATGCGTCAGGGCCGCCAGCGGCCACCAACCGCTTGAACGCATTTTTTTATCGCGCTGTGTGAATTGATCGAAGGCATCTTCGTTAATTAAAAGCCCCATTCTGATGAGAGAATTCGTCGACGCACTGTCAATCTTAGAAAACTCGCTTGTATCAATCCAATCGTCCGGCCCTATCCGGGCAAGCAACGCACATTCTTCCGGGGAGATCGGCAGTTCTCGTTCAAGATGGGGTGCGAGAGCAACCCATCCCATCTGACGACGGATACCATTGCCGCCGTGAAGCAAAGACGTCAAATCGAAAGAAACACTGTGTCTCGGTTCGAGAAAAAGAAAGCTGCAACGTCTTACTTTCATATAAAACCCATTAATTTTTTGCGCATGTCGTCAACCTGGGGCAGGTCTGCCGCTGGGCACCTAGCCGAACAGCATCTACCGGTCCATAATGGTGGTGGATCTTGCTCATTGGAATCCTTCTTTTGAGACAGAAGATTCACCAAACAAGGGAAAAGTAGTGGAAAATTCAGACAACCCCACGTCGTCACTTGATGCCAACACTGCCGATAAGCTCCTTGATCTTCTGAGCACCGACGATAGCTATCGCGAGCTTTTCTCCAAGGATCCGGCAACCGCACTCGCCAGTATTGGTTACACACATCCTTCTGATCAGCCATATCCGGAGGTGGTAGAACTTGCGTCAAAGGATAAGATTGCGGAAGCACGCGAGACCCTGAAACGCCACTTGGTCTCGCTGGATGGCTTGGTCATCATCTTCTTTCTTGATGGAAGCAGGAAGAACTGATCTTCCGGCGCGGATGGCGTCACCCAAAGTGGCGTCATCTGTTGCCATTGACTTTTCTTTCCTGGTTACGTTTCCTGAAAGCCGATGTGGTATCGAACACATTAATCGGCATAAGGATCAGATCGACGTTGTATTCCACAAATGCACGTCCCCTCTGTTGCGAAAGCCGAGCGATGCTTGAGGCCGAAGATGCTGCGTCCCCTATCGCATGCTCTGCCTCAGCGAGCAGAACATGAGTCTGAATCATCTCGGAGCCATCCAGCTGTGGCCTGAGCAGGGATATTGCGCTCCTCGCATCCCCGTCTATCAAACATTTCTTGGCACGAACGATGACGGCCATTTTCGAAACCGCGACATCCTGCGACGTTGCGATATGCCCCTGTAGTTTTTCAATCAATTCTTCCGCCATATCCGCATGACCAGAACGCTGTGCGATATAGGTAAGAGTCAACAGTCGAAACAGATTTTGATCGCTGGATTTGGATGGATCCTTCATCGCAGAGATCAGGCGATCTCGCAGGCTTTTCAGTTCCGATATAGAGACCGACCTGGGATCGCTCAACGCCAATACAGATTGGTTGACGATCCCGTACTGAAGCGAGAGGGTAGGCTCCAGCTGCGACGCAGACTCGCTGAGAAGGTTTGCGCGAGATGTTGCCTGACGCATATCTTGCTCGGCAATCGCAATCGCCACACGGAAAAAATCGGATTGCAGCTTCGAGAATGGATCGGTGCTGGCTTGCTCGAGCTTTTGCAACGATTCATTCGCTTCCCGATCATGTCCAGCCAAGGCAAGCATGACCGGGGTATAGAGACCCACTTTTTTATCGAGCAAGGCTTGGGATTGCGCAAAGCTTTCGGAGGCAGAAGACAAGTCATTATTCGCTAGCTGAATTCTGCCTATTGTGTCGATCGCAAAAGCACGAAGAGGATCCTGCGGAACCGCTGCAAGCCGAGCATACGGCAGAGCTTCGGAAAATCGATTCTGCATCATAAGATGCGTCGATGTGTTCGCAGCGCCAGCGAAGTATTCCGGATACATCTGCGAAAGCAGCTTCCATTTCGGCAGAGGGTGACCTTCGGAAGAGGTTTCCTCCATCCAGGCATCCAGATACAAACGTTCTCTTTCAGAGAGAGAAGCACGCAGTGACCAGGCACGCTTGAGATGCTCCAACGTGCGCGTCCGATCGCGCTTGGACCAATCGATTCTCGCAAGACCTAGGTGTGCCAAGGCAAAACCTGGATCTATCGTGATGGCTTGTTCATAAAGTTTTTCGGCGGCACTCCAGTCCCTACGCCCGAATGCCTGTTCGGCCAACGCGTATGCGCGCAAAGCATCCAGCCGAGCAGTTGCAACCTGAGGAAGAGGGCGGGACGTTCCTTCAATTGCATCGAGCGCCTCTCCGAGGCGTCCACGCATCTGGGAAGTGACCTGATCGATCAATCCGAGTAAAGCATCCCTGCCTCGTCCATCGGACTTTTCCGCATAGACGGTGGTCTGTGTCCTTGGGTCGATGACTTCCACGCTGAAACGCAATCGTCCGCCGACCTCCGCTACTGTAGGTAGCACCAACGCGCGAGCACCATCCCGGATCGCGATCTCGGAACCTGCGGCCCGATCAATTGCTGTGCGCTCGGCGTCCTTCTTCATCAGCCTCAATGTGTCCCGAACTTTCAGGTCACTGAGCACATTGATGTAGCGGGATTGTTCCAGGCTGATGCGGAACGCTTGCTCGACAGAATCATCAAGCAGACTGTCGCCCGTGAGATTTCTCACATCGCCAACCACCACCCAGTCGCGCTCGGCGAACGCAAGCGCCGGTTGCGGTCGGGTGAATAACCAGATTGCTATGCCAGCGAAGAGTACCAAGGACAATTCGGCGACAAGTGCCGCTGGCCGCCGCCATAGTGGAACATCTCGCCATGCCTTGGGTGAGTTCCTTGGTGCACGCAGTGGCGTGATACCGATCTCGCCAACCTCATAAATCTCCATTGCCGTCGGCACGCCTTTGAAGCGCCAACGGCCGTGGGATTTCCATAGCAGACGCTCGGCGCGCGTACCGAGTTCCCGTGCGGCGCGGTGGGTCAGCGATTCCGCCACTGCCGACAACAGGATCTGACCAGGGCGGGCCATCGACATCAGGCGCGCTGCGGTAGGTTTGGCCAGCCCTTCCACTTCCAGCGGTTTGGCGCCGATCTGTACGGCTTCATCGCTGTTGCGCCAGGTCAACACTTCGCCAACGTGCAAGCCCTGCCGCGCACGCAACACCACGCTGCGGCGTTCACCCAGCGCGAGCAATCCCTGGGCGTAGTCCAGCGCGAAACCCAGGCCGTCGATGGGTCGTTCGAACAGGAGCAGCAATCCGTCCGACCGGTCGATCAGGCGGCCGCGCCATAGCTGCTGCAGCTGTACAACCAGATGATCGTGTTCGCGGAAAAGCTCGGCGGCGGCGCCGTCACCGATGCGCTCTACCAACTCGGTCGAGTCGCACAGGTCGGTCAACAGCAGCGTGCGCAGCTGCGGAGCGTCAAGTTTCGCCGCTGGTTGCGCATGTTCGGCTGCCATGTATCAGCTCTGCTCCGCAGGTAGCAGATCCCGTACTTGCAGGCAATTGCCGCCAAGCCGCTTGGCCTCGTACAGCGCGCTGTCGGCAAGCGTGTACCAGTCGTTCCAGGACGCGTCCGCGTCGATCATGCAAAGGCCTGCGCTGACCGAACAGCCTTGTTCGTTCTGGCCATTGCACAGCCGCGCTTCCACTGCGCGCACGATGCACTCGCCGATGTGGTGCACCAGCTCCGGGGCGCCGTGCGCAACCAGCACGCAGAATTCGTCGCCGCCCAGCCGGCAGGCGAGATCGCCGTCGGCGATGACCGAACGCAGCGCATGCGCCACGTTCTGCAGCACGCGGTCGCCGGCCAGGTGGCCGAACTGGTCGTTGATGCGCTTGAAACGGTCGCAGTCGATCAGGATCAGGCCCACGCCGGGCACGTTGCCTGCGCGCCGGCATTCCTGCAGATGCAGCGCCAGACCGCGCCGGTTGTGCAGGCCGGTGAGCTCGTCGGTGCGACTGAGTTCTTCGGTGTGGTTGAGCTGGTGCGAGGTGACGTAGAGATTGTCCAGCGCCGCTTCCAGATCGTGGTTGCGACGACGTAACTGCCGGATCAGCAACTGCTCGTTGTTGACCACGCGCACGATCGAGCGGCGCAGGAAATGCGCCACCATCGAGGGGTCGTGATCGACGAGGCGTTGGAAATCGTCGTACGTCAGTTCGATCAGACGACTGTCCATCGAGGCGCTGGCGCTGGCACTGCGTGCGTGATCGCCGATCAGCAAGCCGAGTTCGCCGAAGAACTCGCCGGGCCCCAGATGCTTGAGCATCAGGTCCTCACCGAAATCCAGATCGATCTGGCCGCTGATCACGATGAACATCTGCGTGCCCACCGCGCCGCGCTCGAACAACACCTTGCCGGCGACGACATCGCAGATACGGCCGAAACGAGTGAAGAATGCCAGCTCCTCGGCAGTCATCGACGCATGCAGCCCGTCGGAAAGCGTTCTGGCAACGCTTCCCGTTGGCTCGACTGCGCCAGCGGTGTTGTGGCATGTCATCCCGATCCCCAAGGCCGGCCTGCAACGTCAGCCCTTGGACAAATCCTACCGTAGCCGTCTGTTCAGCACCAGATCACGTAAATTCTCAGCGCCATCGAGACAAAACGACGGGTGCTGCAATAAAAAAAGGGGCCCGGTTTTCCCAGGCCCCTTCCCCTCCCGGGGGGCGATACACCGGCGGCCTGCTGCAGGCTAGGCCGCCTTGTCGCCGTGGAACTGCTCTTCCTCGGTGGAGCCGCGCAGCGCGGTGGTCGACGACTGGCCTTGCTGGATGGCCTGCGTCACTGCGTCGAAGTAGCCGGTGCCGACCTCGCGCTGGTGCTTGACCGCGGTGAAGCCCAGGTCCGCCGCTGCGAACTCGGCCTGCTGCAACTCGACGAACGCGCTCATCTGCCGCCGCGCGTAGCCATGCGCCAACTGGAACATGCTGTGGTTCAAGGCATGGAAACCGGCCAGGGTGATGAACTGGAACTTGTAGCCGTAGCTCGCCAGTTCGGTCTGGAACCTGGCGATGGTGGCGTCATCCAGATTCTTCTTCCAGTTGAAGCTCGGCGAGCAGTTGTAGGCCAGCAACTTGCCCGGGAACTTGGCGTGGATGGCCTGCGCGAAGGCGCGCGCGAACTCCAGATCCGGCTTGCCGGTTTCGCACCAGATCAGATCGGCATACGGTGCATACGCGAGCCCGCGGCTGATGGCCTGATCCAGACCGTTGCGGGTCTTGAAGAAGCCTTCGACGGTGCGCTCGCCGGTGGTGAAGGCGCGGTCGTTGGCATCCACGTCGCTGGTGATCAGATCGGCCGCTTCGGCATCGGTACGGGCGATCAGCACGGTGGGCACGCCCAGCACGTCGGCAGCCAGGCGCGCGGCGTTCAACTTCTCGATCGCCTCGCGCGTGGGCACCAGCACCTTGCCGCCCATATGTCCGCACTTCTTGACCGACGCCAACTGGTCTTCGAAATGCACGCCGGCGGCGCCGGCTTCGATCATCGCCTTCATCAGTTCGAAGGCGTTGAGCACGCCGCCGAAACCGGCTTCGGCATCGGCCACGATGGGCTGCAGGAAATCGACGCTGTCGTCGCCTTCGGCATGATGCAGCTGATCCGCGCGCAGCAAGGTGTTGTTGATGCGCTTGACCACCGCCGGCACCGAGTCGGCCGGGTAGAGCGATTGATCCGGATACATCTGGCCGGCCAGATTGGCATCGGCCGCCACCTGCCAACCGGACAGGTAGATCGCCTTCAGGCCGGCCTTGACCTGCTGCATGGCCTGGTTGCCGGTCAACGCGCCCAGCGCATTGACGAACGGCGTGGCATGCAGCGAGGTCCACAGCTTGTCGGCACCCAGCCGCGCCAGTGAATGTTCCACATGCACGGTGCCGCGCAGCCGCACCACGTCGGCGGCGGTGTAGTTGCGGGTGATGCCGGCCCAGCGTGGGTTGCTGGCCCAGTCCTGCTGCAGGTGTTCGGCGCTTTGCAGTGCAGTGCTCATCTTGCGTTCTCCTGAAGAGGTACGACGGATGGAACGAGGAAGGAACGGCGCGCATGCGATGCACGCGGCATGGCGAAGCCTTCCGTTGCGCGCAATGCGCAACGGGCGGCGTGGAGCGTTGCGGTGAGCGCTGCAGCATTCAGACCGCTGCAGCGATGCGATCAGTCGATCAGTCGATCAGGCGGTACGCCGGAACGGTGAGGAAATCGGCCAGTTCGTCGGCCTGGCTGAGCTGTTCCAGCAGCGCGATCGCTTCGTCGATGCGGGCGGCGCCGGGCAGCGTGCTGGCGGTTCCCAGCCGGGCCGGCAGCGCGCGCAAGGTCGCCTGCAACAGTTGCTGATCGATGGCGGTGCCGTCGTCCAGATGCTGGCCGTGATGCAGCCATTGCCACAGCTGCGCGCGGCTGATCTCGGCGGTGGCGGCGTCTTCCATCAGGTGATGGATCGGCACACAGCCGTTGCCGTCCAGCCAGGCGGCCAGATAGCGCACGCAGACCTCGACATTGCCTTCGAAACCGGCGCGGGTGATGGTGCCGGGCGAAGGGGCGATGAGCATGTCGCGCGTCACCTGCACATCGTTGCGCAGCACATGTTGCTGATGCGCGGTGGGCATGTGCTCGTCGAACAGTTTCATCGCCACCGGGATCAGCGCCGGATGCGCCACCCAGGTGCCATCGTGACCGGCGCTGACTTCGCGCAGCTTGTCGGCGCGCACGCGGGCCATGGCCTGTTCGTTGGCGGCCTCGTCGTGGTTGATCGGAATCTGCGCGGCCATGCCGCCCATCGCATGCGCACCGCGGCGGTGGCAGGTCTTGATCAGCAATTCCGAATACGCCTTCAGGAACGGCTGGGTCATGGTGACCTGGCCGCGCTCCGGCAGCACGCGGTCGCGGTGCGCACGGAAGGTCTTCAGATACGAAAAGATGTAATCCCAGCGCCCGCAGTTGAGCCCCACGATGCGTTCGCGCAACGCATGCAGGATCTCGTCCATCTCGAACACTGCCGGCAGCGTTTCGATCAGCACGGTCACCTTGATCTGACCATGCGGCAGGCCCAGCATCGCTTCGATGTGCGACAGCGCGGTGTCCCACAACGCGGCTTCTTCCATGCTCTGCAGCTTGGGCAGATACAGGTACGGGCCGCGATCCTTGGCCAGCAGCGTGCGGGCGTTGTGGAAGGCGAACAGTGCCGCATCGAACAGGCCGCCGGCCAGGGGCTGGCCGTCGATGTGCACATGCTTTTCGTCCAGGTGCCAGCCGCGCGGGCGCACGATCAGCACCGCGCGTTCGGCTTCGGGGCGCAGCGCGTAGTGCTTGCCGTTGGGGGCGTCGAAACTCAGATCGCCGCGCACGGCTTCCGCCAGGGTGCGCTGGCCGGCCAGCAGGTTGCGCCAGTTCGGCGCGGTGGAATCCTCGAAGTCGGCCATGAACACCTTGGCGCCGGAATTGAGCGCGTTGATGACCATCTTCGGATCGGTGGGGCCGGTGATCTCCACCCGGCGGTCCAGCAACGCGGCCGGCAGCGGGGCCACCCGCCAGTCGCCAGCGCGGATGGCGCGGGTGTCGTCGCGGAAATCCGGCAGCTGGCCGGCGTCGAATGCCGCCTGGCGCGCGCGGCGCTGCGCCAGACGCTGCTGCCGGCCGGGCTCGATCGCACGATGCAGCGAAACCAGCAGGGCCAAGGCGGCCGGCGGCAACAACTCGGCCTGCCCGACGACCTGGGTGGTCAACGATAGACCGGGTGTGGCGCGATCGGTGGGGCGTGAGGCGAAGGCGGTGGCAGACATGGGGGTTCCTGGTGTGTCCGGACCCGCACCGTGCGCCAGCTGCAACTATTTGACAAAACAGTTTTAGCAATGCTGTAAATAAGTGGTACTTATACTTGGCTCGAGAAGCCACCAGCCATGGCGCCAACCCCGCGATTTTCCTACAAATCCGATCGCCTCAAGCCGCTGCGGGCGTTCTGTCAGACCGTGCGCCTGGGCTCTGTCTCACGGGCGGCTGAGGCGCTGTTCGTCAGCCAGCCGGCGGTGACCCAGCAGTTGCAGGCGCTGGAGCGCGATCTGGGCGTGGCCTTGTTCGAACGCTCCGGGCGACGGCTGGCGCCCAGCCGCGAAGGCCAGCTGCTGTACGACATGGCCCTGCCGCTGGTGGAAAACCTGGACGGGCTGGAAGCCAGCTTTCGCGAGAAGGTGCGCGGCCTGGATGCCGGCGAGCTGACCATCGCCGCCAACAGCTCCACCATCCTGTACCTGTTACCGCGCATCGTGGAGAACTTCCGCGCGCGCCATCCGGACGTGCGGCTGACCCTGCACAACGCGATCAGCGCCGACGGCACCGACCTGTTGCGCGAGGATGCGGTGGATCTGGCGGTCGGCTCGATGCTGGACGTGCCGGCCGACCTGTCCTATGCGCCGGTCTACCGTTTCGAGCAGTTGCTGATCACCCCGCCCGACCACCCGCTGGCGCGCAAGGCCAGCGTCTCGCTGCAGGATCTGTCGCCGTTTCCGCTGATCCTGCCGCCGCGCCGGCAGGTGACCTACCGCCTGGTCGACCTGATCTTCCAGCAGGCACGGGTGCCGTACACGGTGGCGCTGGAAGTCGGTGGCTGGGAGGTGATCAAGCAGTACGTGGCGATGGGCATGGGCATTTCCATCGTCACCGCGATCTGCCTCACCGACGCCGATCGCGACCGGCTTGCCACGCGTTCGCTCAAGGATTTCTTCCCCACCCGCAGCTATGGCGTGGTGGTGCGCAAGGGTAAGTACCTGTCGCCGCAGGCGCGCGCCTTCATCGAACTGATCCAACCGGATCTGTTCACCCCGCGCGGCTACGACGAAGGCGGCGACTCGGAGCGTTGAAGGCCATCGTGTCACCGCCTCGCCTGCCACAATCGCTGGTCCTGTCGCCGCGCATGCGGCGGCGCAGTGGAGTCGCCCATGGATGTGCCGCTATCCTCGGGCGCGATCGCAATCGCGACCCGCGGCCATCGCCGGCGACATCGGCCGCCCGCTCCGATCGCACACATCCCCTCTTGACGGGAACGCCATGACTGACGCGATGACCTGCTTCGCTCGCGCCGTGCACTGCCTCGAAGACCACGCCGACCGGATCGATGTGGCCGGCCCGGTGGGCGAGGCCGATCTGGCACTGGCCAGCACGCTGCTGGGCCTGGAGTTCCCGCCCAGTTATCGCGCGTACCTACAAACGTTCGGTGCCGGCGCTTTTGGCACGGTGGAGATCTACGGCATCATCGCGGGCCGGCTGCCCGGACGTGCCGCGCCCAGCGTGGTCTGGCGAACCCTGGACGAGCGCGCCCGATGCGGAATGCCGCATCGGCTGATTCCGATTCTGGACAGCGGATACGGGCCACTGATCTGCCTGGAGACCACCCAGGTGACCGCCGATGGTGAGTGTGCGGTCGTGGAATGGTCGCCATCGATCGGACAGGCGCCGACCGAGCGCATCGCCGACAGCTTCGGTGCGTTCTTCCTGCAGGAAATCGAGGCGGCATTCGCCATGTAGCGGTATCTGGCATTTCCCTGCATTGCGCACCGACCACGGCGGGATTGCACACGGCATGTGCCAGCGCAGCCGCACGATGGGCATGCGGCGCGGATTGGGGGGCTGCACGACCGCCTCGTGGGCCTGGCTGCCATGCCAGCACTTCAAGGCCGGCCTTGAAACGATTGAGCGCGCCGACCTCGTCCCTGAGGCGCCGCCCGCATGCAGCGTGCAATGTGCGGTGAGGAGACGTGGTGCAACACATGCCCGGCACGAAACAAGCCGGTTCGCTGCGGCAGAAGCCAACTTGCACGGCCCGCTTGGTGCGCCCTAGTATCGAAACCGGAAGGTTGCCGGAAGTCAGCCCACTCAAGGAGAGGTCCACACATGGAAGAACTGTCGGCATCGGACCTCAAGACCATCCTGCATTCCAAGCGCGCGAATATCTACTACCTGCAGCACTGCCGCGTCCTCGTCAACGGTGGCCGGGTCGAATACGTCACCGACGCAGGCAAGCGCTCGATGTACTGGAATATTCCGATCGCCAATACCACCACGGTACTGCTCGGTACGGGCACGTCGATCACGCAAGCGGCGATGCGTGAACTGGCCAAGGCCGGCGTGCTGGTGGGTTTCTGCGGTGGTGGCGGCACACCACTGTTCTCCGCCAACGAAATGGATGTGGAAGTGGCCTGGTTCTCGCCGCAGAGCGAATACCGGCCCACCGAGTATCTGCAGGCATGGGTCTCGTTCTGGTTCGAGGACGACTGCCGGCTGATGGCAGCCAAGGCGTTCCAGCAAGCCCGCGCGCTGCGCATCAAAGAGCAATGGCAGCAGCGCTCCCTCAAGGAGGCGGGCTTTGTGCCGGACGGTGCCAGACTGGATGCACTGCTGGATAAAACCCGCCGCATGATCGAGCAGGCCCAGGACAACGCCGCATTGCTGACCGAAGAAGCAAGGCTGACCAAGGCATTGTTCAAACTCGCCGTCGATACCGTCGGCTATGGCGACTTCACCCGCGCCAAGCGCGGCAGCGGAACCGATCCGGCCAACCGTTTCCTCGATCATGGCAACTACCTGGCCTATGGCCTGGGCGCCACCGCCAGTTGGGTCCTGGGCCTGCCGCACGGCTTGGCTGTGCTGCACGGCAAGACCCGGCGCGGTGGCTTGGTGTTCGACATCGCCGACCTGGTGAAGGACGCCAGCATCCTGCCGCAGGCCTTTCTGTCGGCCATGCGCGGCGATGACGAACAGGCCTTCCGCCGCAATTGCATCGAAACCCTCACTCGCAGCGAAGCCTTGGACTTCATGCTGGAGACGCTCAAGGCCGTCGCATTGCAGACCGCAGCGGCGAAGAACGCGGAACCGGCGCGGTGAACATCCTGCTGATCTCGCAGTGCGACAAGCGTGCGCTGACCGAGACCCGGCGCATCCTCGACCAGTTCGCCGAACGGCGCGGCGACCGCACCTGGCAGACGCCGATCACCGAAGCCGGCCTGACCACCTTGCGCAAACTGCTGCGCAAGACCGCGCGCAAGAACAGCGCCGTCGCCTGCCACTGGATCCGCGGCCGCGACCATTCCGAACTCTTGTGGATCGTGGGCGATGCTCGCCGCTTCAACGCCGAGGGCGCGGTTCCCACCAACACCACCACGCGCAACGTGCTGCGGCGTCAGGACGAGAACCACTGGCACACCGCCGAGGATATCCGCCTGCTCGCGCAACTGGCCGCCCTGCTGCACGATCTGGGCAAGGCCAGTGTCGCCTTCCAGGCCAGGCTGCGCGGGCAGCTGCAGGAACGCAACCTCTATCGCCACGAATGGGTATCGCTGCGCCTGTTTCAGGCCTTCGTCGGCAACGACGACGACGCGCGCTGGCTGCAACGACTGGCCGACCCGGACGCTTGGAGCGAGGCCGACTGGTTGGCCGACACGCGCTACCAGCGCGACGGCATCGACGCCGTTTCCCGATATCCGTTCCGCGATCTGCCACCGATCGCCGCCGCCGTGGCTTGGCTTGTGGTGAGCCACCACCGGCTTCCGGTGGTGCCGGTCATCCAGGACGACGGCACACAGGCCTGGCTGGGCAAACGCGCCCCCAAGTTCAATCCCGCCTGGCTTCAGACGCCGCTCTGGCTGCTGGCGCACGACTGGAACGAAATCCGCCAGCCGGCCGAACCCGGCAGGATCCAGTCCTACTGGACACCTGCAGGTACACTGCCGGTGATGGAGACGAAGTGGCGCGCACAGGCCGCGCGCCTGGCCAGGCGCCTGCTGGAACGCCGTGCGGGCCGCCCGGACGACTGGCTCGGCAATCCCTACGTCATGCATCTGGCCCGGCTCAGCCTGATGCTGGCCGACCACCATTATTCGGCGTTGCCCAACGCCTCCCCCCAGCGCTTGCAAGGCGACGGCCGGACTCGGCTGTATGCCAATACCGGCAGCGACGGCAACCTGAAGCAGCCGCTGGACGAGCACCTGCTCGGCGTCGCCCGCGATGCGGGACTGATCGCCTATGCGCTGCCCAGCTTCGAACGCCATCTGCCCAGGCTGGCCAATCACCGTGGATTGCGCAAACGCAGTGCCGATCCACGCTTTTCATGGCAGGACAAGGCATTCGATGCGGCCACCGCGTTACGCGAAACCGCGCGGGACCAGGGCGCCTTCGTCGTCAACATGGCCTCGACCGGTTGCGGCAAGACGCTCGCCAACGCGCGCATGCTGTACGCCCTGGCCGATCCCCAACAAGGGATGCGCGCCACCTATGCCCTGGGCCTGCGCACGCTGACCCTGCAAACCGGCCGCAGCTACCGCACCGATCTGCACCTGGACGAGGACGAACTGGCCATCCGCGTCGGTGGCTCGGCCAACCGTGCCCTGTTCGAGTTCTACGAACACAGGGCCGAGGCGCATGGCTCGGCGTCAGTGCAGGACCTGATCGAGGAAGACAGCCACGTTCTGTACGAAGGCGTCACCACCGATCACCCATTGCTGTCGCGGGCGCTGCAGGACCCGGAGATCGGCAAGCTGCTGTCCGCGCCCATGCTGGTCTGCACGGTGGACCATATGGTGCCGGCGACCGAGTCGCTGCGCGCCGGCCGCCAGATCGCACCGATGCTGCGCCTGATGAGCGCGGACCTGATCCTCGACGAACTGGACGACTACGACCTCGACGACCTGCCCGCACTGACGCGCCTGGTGCACTGGGCCGGCATGCTGGGCACGCGCGTCGTACTGTCCTCGGCAACGCTGCCGCCAGCGCTGGTGACCGGCATGTACCTGGCCTACCGCGCAGGACGCCAGCACTACCGGCGCAACCGTGGAGAGGACGGTGGCCGGGACGACGCGGCGCTTGCGGTGCCTTGCCTGTGGAGCGACGAGTTCGGCGTGCAGGTCGCCACATGCACGACCGGCACGGGTTTTAGCGATCAGCACATGCAGTTCGTCGACAAGCGCGCCACCAAGCTCGCCAAGGCCCCGCCATTACGACGTGCTGAACTGCTGCCACTGGACCTGCCGCGTCCTCTGCAGGATGCGCAACTGCATGCCGCATTCGCTGCGCATGTCCGCGATGCCTGCCTGCGCCTGCACGGTGCGCATGCGGAGCCCGACCCTGTCAGTGGCAAACGCATCAGTTTCGGGCTGGTGCGCATGGCCAACATCGATCCATTGTTCGATGTTGCGCAGGCCTTGTACGCAATGGGAGCGCCACAGGACACGCAGATCCATCTGTGCGTGTATCACGCACGCTTTCCGCTGGTGCAACGCTCGGCCATCGAGCACCAGCTCGACGCCGCCTTCAATCGGCGCGGCGATGGCAAGGGCGTCTACGGCCTGCCGGCCATCCGTGCGCTGATCGACGCGCACCCGCAACGCGAGCAGCTGTTCGTGGTGCTCGCATCCCCAGTGTGCGAGGTCGGCCGCGATTGGGACGCCGACTGGGCAGTGGCCGAACCCTCATCGATGCGCTCACTGATCCAGCTCGCCGGGCGTGTGCAGCGCCACCGCGGCAACACCGGCGATACGCCGAACGTACTGGTCTTCGACACCAACCTGCGACATTTCCGCCATGGCAACCAGGACCGCCCGACCTATGTCAGGCCTGGGTTCGAGAAGGAAGGAAGTGACGCATCCACACGACGGTTCCAGTTGACCAGTCCATGGCTGCACGACTCCCTGCTCGAGGACGAATACCGCACGCTCACGGCCTTGCCACGCATCCGGCCACGGCCCAATGCACAATGGCAACCGTCCAGCCGCTTCGTCGACCTGGAGCAGGCGCGCATCGCCACCTGTATGCTGAAAGACCTGACGTTGGATGCATCCAGCGGCCTGTCCACTCCACTGGAGACCGATCAGGCCGCCGTCGCCCGGAAGTATCCGCAAGCGGCCTTGACCGGTGTGCTGCCTCAGCAACAACCGTTTCGTCACGACAACCAACCCAGCACCACCTTGGTGTTCCTGCCGGACGAGGACGAGGCGCTGCGTCTGCACCGGATCGAACGATCGCCTGGCGGTCGCGGCACCGACCTGTACGTGCGCATCGAGCAGAGCCAGCGGCGCGAGATCACGCTGGCACCCGCTCCAGGCATCGGCCCATGGGGCAGCTTCGAGCTGGCAAGCCTGCTCGCCGAACAGGCCGAACACCTCGATCTGCCGCTGGATGACTGCGCAAAGAAGCTGGCCACGGTGAAGGTCCCAGCCAACGACCAGGGTTGGCGGCATCACCCGTGGCTGGGGTTTGCGAATTTCAAGCGGTGACAAAGGAGGCAGTCTCAGCTCATGACATTCGTTGCGGGTATCAGATGAAACGCTGAAGGACCAATAGGGAGACCATTGATGGCAAAACCGACCGAAAGAGCAGAAGTTTTCCGCGCAGCCATCGCCGCCTTCATCGAGGCACGCCGGCAGGCCAAGCTGAAGGACGACGCAGCCGAGGACGCCACCGGAGCGGCGTCGAAATACGACTATGCCACCTGGCTGGCCGACGCGGCGCGCCGGGTGGGCCAGATCCAGGCCGTCACCCATGTGCTCAAGGCCACCCACCCCGATGCGCGCGGCAGCAGCCTGCATGTGCCGCCTGGCGATCTGCCGCGGCATGCCGAGATCGGCAGCCACCTGCTGGGCGAGGACTATGCGGAGGACGTGGTCGGCAATGCCGCTGCGCTGGACGTGTTCAAGTTCCTCAAGATCGAAGTCGAGGGCCGGCGGCTATTGGACTGGATGCACGCCGGCGACAGCGATCTTCGCGCCGCCCTGCATACCGACGCCGACGTCGCCGACGGCTGGATGCAGGCATTCGGCGCATTGGTGCGCAGCGATCCGCAACCGGTCTCGCACGCGCAGGCCAAGCAGGTGTACTGGCTGGTCGGCGACCAGCCGACCGACGATACGCAGTACCACCTGCTGCAACCGATGTTCTCCAGCACACTGGCGCATGCGGTGCACGCGGACATCCAGGACGCCCGCTTCGGCGAGACGAACAAGCTGGCCCGCCAGGCATGGCGCGCCAGGGAGCCACATCCAGGCAGCTACCGCGATTACCGCAACCTGGTGGCACGCAAGCTTGGCGGCACCAAGCCGCAGAACATTTCCCAGCTCAACAGCGAGCGTGGCGGCGTGAATTATCTGCTGGCGTCGCTACCACCGACCTGGACCCAGGATCGGCCGCGCAACCTGCTGAAGATCGGCTCGGCCATCGACCGGCTCGGCTATTTCGATGGCGTTCGTGCCATGGTGAAGCGGCTGGCCGATTTCCTGCTGACGGAACCGCCGTCCAACCAGCAGACGCGCGACACCCGCGAACGGATCGAGCAGGAACTGGGCGCACAGCTGGCACTGTTCGCCGCAGAAACCCACGCCCGCTTCCCGCCCGGCTGGACCCGCGATGCGGACTGTCAGCTTCCGCTGTACGAACGGCTGTGGCTGGACCCGGAACGGACCGAATTGCCTGCACGCAGCGATCCACAACACCCCGAATGGACCCAGGACGATGAGGCCTTCAACGCTGCGTATACCTTCGGCGACTGGCCGGACGCGGTGGCCGATCACTTCGCCAACTGGGTCAATGCGCGGCTGCACGCAGCCGGACTCACCAGCGTGGGCGACAGCGAACACCGCCACTGGGCCAGGCAGGCGATCGTCGATGCGGCGTGGCCTGTGCCGCTACAGCGGCACGCGCATGCGGGGAGCCACCCATGACCGGCTGCCCGGCTTTCAGCCATCTACTGGTGCTGCCGCGCCTGCAGGTGCACAACGCCAATGCCGTCTCCAGCCCGCTGACGCATGGCTTTCCATCGATGACCGCGCTGCTGGGGGCGATGTGGGCGCTACAACGCAAGACCCACGCCGCCGGGCTGGATCTGGAGTTCCGCGCGATTGGCGCCGTTTGCCACGACCATCAGGAACACGTGACGCAAGGCGGCTTCGTCAAGGCAATCCATCTGACGCGCAACCCGGTCGGCAAGGACGGCAAGACCGCTGCCATCGTCGAGGAAGGCCGTCTCCATCTGGAATTGAGCCTGTTGCTTGGCGTGCGCAGCCAGCGCTGGATGGACGATGCGCATGTCCATCAGGCCGACATGGCCATCGTGGCGGAATTGCTGTCCGGCATGCGCATCGCCGGCGGCAGCATACGCCCGCCGGCGCAGCCATCGCGGCATCGCTACCAGCCGTGGACGCTGGACCTGACCGGCACCGAGGACGACCGTACCGCGCAGTTCCGCAAGACGCGCATGCGGCTGCTGCCCGGTTTCGCATTGGTGGAGCGTGGCGACCTGCTCGACACACGGGTCGCCGAGCTGCAGGCCACCGACCCCACCGCCACCCGGCTCGATGCCTGGCTATCGCTGTCGCGCATCAATTGGCGCTACCGCGCGAGCGAGCACCCGAAGGACGCCGGCGCGTGGAACAACGACCGCAGCGGAAGCGGCTGGACCGTGCCGATCCCGGTGGGCTATGGCGCGCTGAGCGATGTGCATGCCGCCGGCAGCGTGGCCAACGCGCGCGACACCAGCACACCGTTCCGCTTCGTCGAAAGCCTGTACTCGCTCGGGCAGTGGATCAGCCCGCACCGCCTGGACACCCCGCAACACCTGCTCTGGTACGCAAGCAGCTCCCCAGACCAGGGGCTGTACCGCTGCCGCAACGACTTTGCCGCTGCCACAACCACACCCGCACCGCACGACGATTTCAATTTCGCTCTCGACTGAGCGACCTCACGACAAGGAATTCCAACATGGCCACCGAACTCAAGACCGCCTCCGTCCTCGCCTTCGAGCGCAAACTCGACCCGTCCGACGCACTGTTGTTCTCCGGCAGCTGGTCGGCGCGTGCAACCGCCGCCGATTGGCAGCCGGTGAAGCTGCGCGAGAAATCCGTGCGCGGCACCATCTCCAATCGACTCAAGACCAAGGACCAGGACCCGGCCAAGCTCGATGCGGCGATCGAAAATCCCAACCTGCAGACCGTGGATGTAGCGGCACTGCCTCTGGATGCCGACACGCTGAAGGTGCAATTCACCTTGCGCGTACTTGGTGGCACCGGTGAGCCTTCGGCCTGCAACGATACCGACTATCGCAAGAAACTCGCTGCCACGGTCGCCGGCTACGTGCAAAACCACGGCTTCGGCATTCTCGCGCAGCGCTATGCAGCCAATCTCGCCAATGGACGCTTCCTGTGGCGTAACCGCATCGGTGCGGAGCAGGTGGAAGTACAGGTGGCGCATTTGAAGAACGGTACCCCCGCCGCGCAATGGACATTCCAGGCGGATACGCACTCCCTGCGCAGCCTGCAGGCCCCGGCGGCCGAGAGCGCGGATCTGGCCGCATTATCCGCCTTGATCGCCTCCGCTCTAGCCGGCACGGCGCATGTACTGCTGCAGGTCACCGCCTTCGTCCGCGTGGGCGCGGGCCAGGAAGTGTTCCCCTCCCAGGAGCTGATCCTGGACAAGGGCAGCAGCAAGAAGAGCAGGACCCTGTACTCGGTCGGCGAGGGCGACAACGCTGTGGCGGCCATCCACTCGCAGAAGATCGGCAATGCATTGCGCACGATCGACACCTGGTACCCGGAGGCGGAGGAGAACGGCCCGATCGCGGTCGAACCGTATGGCTCGGTCACCACGCAAGGCAAGGCCTACCGGCAGCCCAAGGCCAAGCTGGATTTCTACAACCTGCTCGACGGCTGGGTCATCAAGGACAAGGTGCCGGAACCGGAACAGCAGCACTTCGTGATCGCCACGCTGGTCCGGGGTGGCGTCTTCGGCGACGCGGGCTGACGCCATGGACCATTATGTGGATATCCAACTACGGCCCGACCCGGAGCTCGCGCCGCATCAACTGCTCAGCGGCCTGTATGTCCGTCTGCACCGGATACTCGCGCAACACGAGCGGCAGGACATCGGCGTCAGCTTTCCCCGCTACGATGCGCGCAAGCCCAGCCTTGGCAACCACCTGCGCCTGCACGGCCCGCAAAATGCATTGCAGACATTGATGGCCCCGCCCTGGCTGCAAGGCATGCAGGATCATTTGACTGTATCGGACATCTACCCCACCCCCGCTGGCGTGCAGCATCGGCGAGTGATGCGGGTACAGGCCAAGAGCAGCCCATCACGCCTACGCCGCAGGGCGATGCGACGCCACGGACTGGATGCAGAAGCGGCGCTGCAACGCATCCCGGATTCGGCCTCCGAACGATTGCAGCTGCCCTTCGTGGTTCTGGGTAGCCGCAGCACAGGGCAACCCTCGTTCCCGCTCTTCATTCGCCAGGGTCCATTGGCGTCCACTCCAGTGCCGGGCACCTTCAACAGCTACGGCCTGAGCCAGGACGCAACCGTTCCCTGGTTCTGACCCTTTTTTCCTGCGCAGAACACAGCTCTTAAGAATCAACAACTTGGCGGGCCTCCTAAGATAAGGGGGCCCGTTTCTTTTTTGGGGATCTTCCCAGTACCATCAACAGTTTGCGTCATTTTTTGTCTTGTTCACTGCCGCGTAGGCAGCTCAGAAAAGGAAAGGACATGACCGACACCAACACGAAGCGTTCACTGCCGCGTAGGCAGCTCAGAAATCGGCGCGCAGCCGCTGTTCGTGCCGGCAGACGTTCACTGCCGCGTAGGCAGCTCAGAAAAGAAGAAGCAGGGCCGTCTCGTACCGCTCCACGTTCACTGCCGCGTAGGCAGCTCAGAAAATAAAGCCGCAGCGCAGGTGATGCGGATTACAGTTCACTGCCGCGTAGGCAGCTCAGAAAAGATCCGTCGCGGTGACATCGCCGGTAGTGACGTTCACTGCCGCGTAGGCAGCTCAGAAATTCCGCGCGTTCCTTCGGAGCCGTGGAGTGCAGTTCACTGCCGCGTAGGCAGCTCAGAAATTGAGGACATTTGTTCTCAGGCTTGCAAACGCGTTCACTGCCGCGTAGGCAGCTCAGAAAACGAAGATCGGAAACGCGATGTAGTACCAGGGGTTCACTGCCGCGTAGGCAGCTCAGAAATTGGACGGCGGAGCCGCGCCGGGCGCCGTCGCGTTCACTGCCGCGTAGGCAGCTCAGAAATGGAGAATGGTCATGAGTGAGACGAAGTGGACGTTCACTGCCGCGTAGGCAGCTCAGAAAGGGAAGGCCTAATTCAGTGATCGACTTAATTCGTTCACTGCCGCGTAGGCAGCTCAGAAAATCCAGGACGGCGACGCCATCCTGTTCGACACGTTCACTGCCGCGTAGGCAGCTCAGAAACAGCGGCTGCTCCGGCTGCGCGATGTGCTTGAGTTCACTGCCGCGTAGGCAGCTCAGAAATGCGTAAAGGCACGATTACCGGAGCACGTCTGGTTCACTGCCGCGTAGGCAGCTCAGAAAACGGCCACCAGAGCCAGCACCCCGACCACCGCGTTCACTGCCGCGTAGGCAGCTCAGAAATGGCGCCGCCAGAGCTTGGAGTCATCCGTGACGTTCACTGCCGCGTAGGCAGCTCAGAAAAACAACACAGGCCACCGACATGCCCTTCGCCAGTTCACTGCCGCGTAGGCAGCTCAGAAAGCGGCCAGGGAACAGCGGGCCGGCGCCGTTGAGTTCACTGCCGCGTAGGCAGCTCAGAAATTCGCTCAGGACCAGCGCCGGTGCGGCCATAGGTTCACTGCCGCGTAGGCAGCTCAGAAACATCGGTCTTGAGCGTGACGGCGTACGGACCAGTTCACTGCCGCGTAGGCAGCTCAGAAATGCTCGAGCACAAGGAACAGGCGGCGCATCTCGTTCACTGCCGCGTAGGCAGCTCAGAAATACCAGATCACCGCACTCGAACATGTGCCACAGTTCACTGCCGCGTAGGCAGCTCAGAAAACACGCGGGCTGGTCATTGCGCGGGCAAGCACGTTCACTGCCGCGTAGGCAGCTCAGAAACGCAACGCAGGCGCCGGACGCATCGGCATCGCGTTCACTGCCGCGTAGGCAGCTCAGAAAAGCGTCCGGCCTGCCAGCTTGGCCTGCTGCACGTTCACTGCCGCGTAGGCAGCTCAGAAATTCACCGGGCGCAGCTTGATGGTCTTGCTGTTGTTCACTGCCGCGTAGGCAGCTCAGAAATCACCGGGTCGCGTCCAGCTGCGTCCAGCCACGTTCACTGCCGCGTAGGCAGCTCAGAAATGACCATGAGCAAGCCCACACTGGATTTCAAGGTTCACTGCCGCGTAGGCAGCTCAGAAAGGGCAAACCCCGCTCGAGCACCACTATGGCTGGTTCACTGCCGCGTAGGCAGCTCAGAAAGATACCGCGTATTGGTCCTACATCGGGCAGTAGTTCACTGCCGCGTAGGCAGCTCAGAAATCCCACTGCTCGATGCGATCGATGTGATCCGGGTTCACTGCCGCGTAGGCAGCTCAGAAATCTGTGGTCTGGTCGATCGCCTGCTGCATTTCGTTCACTGCCGCGTAGGCAGCTCAGAAAACGTCCAGGGCCAGCCGATCATCCGCCTGCGCGTTCACTGCCGCGTAGGCAGCTCAGAAATGCACCGCGATGCGCACACGGATCGCCGAAAGGTTCACTGCCGCGTAGGCAGCTCAGAAAGATGCGCTGCGCTTGGGCGCGCGACGTGCAGCGTTCACTGCCGCGTAGGCAGCTCAGAAAACCTACATGTCAACGCCGATTTAAATCTGACCCACTTTTCGTTGGATCGCCGAAGTAAATCTGACCCACCCGGGGTCTTGTTC
>NZ_JAJGQH010000027.1 GCF_020783655.1 Xanthomonas melonis
GGCAGCATCCCACCGGCCGAGGCCGAAGCCAACTATTATTCCAAACACAAGCAACCCAACGAGTCCGCCATGTCGGCATGACTCAAACCAAGGAGTCTCCGGGAAAGCCGGGGCGGTTCATTACTGCATGTCGATCCACATGCAAATCCGTTGCGCGGAGCAGAAGCACCAATGGTGCCGACGCCGCATGATCAGCAGCCCGTTGAGCCTAGGCATGGTTCGTTAGTTCCACCAGAGGATCCGCTTCATCGTCAAGCCGAAGATGCTGTTCGCCGCCTCGAGCGGGCTCTCGGCCGCGAGTACGACGACAACAGCGCCCGACTGGCAGCAAGCAGCGCGTATTTGGCCAAGGAAAATGGGCTGGCGCGTATTGATCACGTCGTGCTGAGTGAGAACTCCACGTCCGTACGGCAAGGTGAGAATGTATTCGTCGTGGAAGGGGCATTGAATGATCCTGCACACAAGAGAGCGCATATGAAGACCATTGACGCTATCGCACAGCCGGTCGAGCAGTCTCTGGCTCAGTTGCAGTCCTCGGGTGAGACACAGCGACAGCAACAGTCCCAGCAGCAAGAGCAGCAACGCGAACAATCGGTTACTCCGCCACCTCGGATGGTATGAGATAGCACAAAATGCTTCTGGCCCTGAGGTTTTCAGATGGCATTGCTGCACCCACGCAGGCACCCTGGTGCACATATAAGCGGACTCAACGGTCGAGAAGAAGTGAGGTCTCTTGCGCTCGAACTGGTCACGTTGATGCCTGGCGAGACGTTGCTCGCAACTGAGCTGATGCATTGCTGACAAAACCTGTTACAGCGGCTATGGTTAAGCCTGGAACGGGGGTTCTTGCATGGGACGCAGAAGGAAGCAGAGTGGATTCGAGGCGTTGGCCGCGTTGCCGTGGCCGATTGGCCTTGGTGCGGGAATCATTGCTTATCTTGGAGTGCGCTACGGCATCGGCTGGTGGTTTACTCACCAAGGCGGACTGCTGTCGCAGGGCATTGCCCAGCAATCGAGTGGAATGCTGGCGCCATTGGCGTGGATGCTGCTCGGCATCTGCTGGCTCGCTGCGCTGGTCTCCTATCTGGGCGCACGCCGCCGGCGACGCTTTCTGGAAACACGCACCACCCTGGAGAGCCTGGCCGCCGGTGGCTGGCGCCAGTTCGAACAGCTGGTGGGCGAAGCCTTTCGCCGCCAGGGCTACAGCGTCGAAGAAACCGGCCTGGGCGGCGCCGACGGCGGCATCGACCTGATCCTGCGCAAGGAAGGCCGCCGCACGTTGGTGCAATGCAAACAATGGAAGCGCCAGCAGGTCGGCGTCAGCGTGGTGCGGGAGATGTACGGCCTGCTCGCCCATCACCAGGCCTACTCGGTCAAGATCGCCTGTATCGGTAGCTATACGAAAGACGCCGAAAGTTTCACCGAAGGCAAGCCGATCGAGTTGATTGGCGGCGAACAGTTGTTGGGCATGATCCAAGCGGCGCAGCAGCAAGCCACAACGCAGCCGACGACGACATCTACGCGGATCGAGCCTGTCTTTGTTTCACCTGATCCCACTTCTCCTGTGGCCGTTGCCATCCCAAGCTGCCCGCGCTGCGGCAGCACGCTTGTGCAAAGAAGGAATCGGCGCACGGGCGAGAACTTCCTGGGCTGCAGCCAGTTTCCGAAGTGCAGAGGATCTTCGTAAATGACCCTGCCTGTTCGTTTAAAAAATTCTTTGGAATAAACGGGAAACTTATGTCATTTAAAAAAATTGCTCTCTTTAATAACAAAGGCGGCGTCGGAAAGACCACGATAACAGTCAACTTAGCCACTGCCATCGCAAAAGCAGGCGCGAAAGTTCTTATGGTTGATGCTGATCCCCAGTGCAATCTTTCGGCCTTTTGCCTAGAAGAAAGCGAACTCGATAATTATCTCCGTAAAAGCGAAGAAGACAAAGGATCAACCACAATTTGGGATGGAATCAAGCCTGTTGTTCTTGGTCGAGGAGATATTGCAGAAATCGACGTATTACAAATATACGATAATGTTTTGCTTCTTGCCGGAGATGTGCTGATATCTCAGTACGAGGAGGAACTGCCGGCTGCATGGACGGATTCTTTTGCACGGAAAAGTCGCGGGTACGATGTAATGGGGGCCTTATCTAGGCTGGTCAATAAGGTTGCTAAAGATTATGGTGCTGACTACGTTCTCTTTGACGTTGGCCCAAACGTAGGCCCTCTGAATAGGGCGATACTTCTAGATTCCGACTACTTTCTAGCCCCGGTGGGATCTGATCTTTTTTCGCTCCGAGCACTAGGCGCAGTTGGAAAGTCACTTCACAGGTGGATTTCAGATTGGAATACCGTTAAGTCCCTCGCTTCCGACTCATCTAAAGCAAATTTATTGCAGGGACGACCGAAGTTCTTAGGCTATGTGGCATCCGCGTACAAAGTAAAAACAGGAGGAAAAAGTGCAAAGCCCCACGAACACTGGGAATCAAAAATTAGCCCTCGCGTAAAGCAACGAGTCGTAGACGTTCTGGCCACTTTAGGTCAAGACTTCCATGTCGACCCTCCTTATAAACTTGGCGAAATCAAACACTTTCAATCTCTTGCCGCTGATGCGCAAAAATTGAAGCTCCCTTTCAGCGATCTGAAGGGAAAAGTCAATCCAGGCCATAACTCCCAAATTGTAAAGGCTGCTCAAGTTTTTGACAAAATTGCCCATGAAGTCACCACCCGAACGGGAGGGGTACAATGATTTCGAAAGCACATAAGTCGGCATTAAAAGCATTTGGCGAGCAAGAACATCGAATTAAACTATTCGCAAGCACTGTCCTTCAATTTTTTGTCTCTCACCCAGGCCTGTCTGCGGAAGTTCATTCAGTCAAAATACGAGTTAAGGGCAAAGACAATCTTCTCGGAAAATTAAGAAGGAAAAAGGATTTAGGAATTACTGTCTCTGAGGATAACCTATTTAAGGTTATTACAGACCTCGCAGGAGTACGTGTTTTTCATATCCACGCGGCCCAATTCAAAAAAATTCATGATGCAATCATGACGCAGGTCAATTCGGGCGATTGGGTACTTGGAGAGAACCCTAAAGTTTTTAGCTGGGATCCCGAGGCTGACGAGTTTTTCCGAGGATTAGGTTTCGAGCCAGAAATTAGACCTACCTTCTATACGTCTGTCCACTATTTAGTTCGCCCTAGCGCTGAATCGGATCTTTGCTGCGAGATCCAAGTCCGAACTCTTTTTGAAGAAATCTGGGGTGAAATAGATCACTCAATGAACTACCCACAACCTGTGCAAAGCATTGCCTGTAGAGAGCAGTTACGTGCTCTATCAAAGCTTGTAGGAACAGGTGGGCGCTTGGTCGATTCTATCATTCGATCGCGAGCGGAAGCCGACACTTTAAATACTAGTTTAGGCGCGGCATCGGCAACCTCAGCAATACCGGCTCATAGTCGCAAAGCTTTGGCCTCGCCAGCAAAATAGGCGCATAAATTAATCAAGTAATAGGTCCCAAATGTTGCTCCTTTTAGGCCTTGACCTCCCATACATCCCCCACCCGCCATCCTCGCCGCAAGCTCAACTGGAGAACGCACGATGATGAAGTGGATGGGCGCCGCGCTGGCCGCGGCATTGTTGGTGAGCGGCTGCGCCAAGGTGGAGGGCGAGAAGTTCGTTGGCCACTGGGTCAACGTGCAGTCGCAGGACGAAACGATGGATATCGAGCGCAATGGCGAGACCTTCATGGTTCGCAGCACCACGCCGAAGTTCTTCAGCCGCCAGCCCAAGACCGAGAGCTACCCGGCGGTCTACAAGGACGGGGCGCTGCAGGTCACCAACGATGGCGAGACGGTGAACTTCGCCATCGACGAGCGCAACGGCCAGCTCAATACCGGCGGCGAGCAGTACCAGCGCGTGCCGGCCAAATAAGCCCGCGTTACCCCAGCGCCTGCGTGCCGACCCTGGCGGTTACACGCGGGCGCTTGGTTGACAGGCATCTGCGCGGCAGTGAAATGCGGGTGCATGCGCCGAAGCGAGCTGGAGCAGCGCGCATTCCGCGCATGTGGCTGCATCTGGTTCCCGGCGTATAGGATCACGGCCTCGTTCAAGGGGCTGCGATGCGCATCCATTCCAGATTCATCACCCGCTGCTGCTTTACGCGCGCATTGCCCTTGGCGTTGGTGCTCGCGTTGTTCCCTCATCAGGGATTCGCACAGTCCAGCACCGGCCCGCGCTACGTTGCCCCGAGACCTGCGGTGGCAGCGCCGGTGGACCGCCCATTCGCCGGGGTGATGCGCGTGGACGTGGACGCCACCGACGTGGCGCGGCGCATCTTCCGCGTGCACCAGCAGGTGCCGGTGGGCGCGAGCGCAGGCGGCGCGGTGACGCTGCTCTATCCGCGCTGGGAGGCGGCCAGCCATGGGCCGAGCCTCACCGTGACCGATCTTGCTGGCCTGGAGATCAGCGCGGCGGGCCGGCGCCTGCCGTGGCGGCGCGATGCCTATGAGCCGCATGCGTTCCATGTGCAGGTACCGGCCGGTACGCAGCAGCTCGAAGTGCGGTTCCAGATGGTGGCCGGCGGCGAGTTGCTGACGCGCGACATCGTGTCGGTGCCCTGGCAGCGATTATTGCTGTACCCAGCCGGTTGGTATGCCAGGAACATTCCTGTGTCGGCCGGGTTGACGCTGCCGAATGGGCTGCGGCCGTTCAGTGCGTTGGATGTGGAGCGCGCGCGTGGCACGCACTACGACTTCAAGACCACATCGCTGGAAACGCTGCTGGACACGCCGGTGCTGGCGGGCCGCCATGCCGCGCAGGTGCCGCTGGGCGGGGCGGTGTCGCTGGACATCGTTGCGCTGCGGCCCGAGGACCTGCAGGTGCCGCCCGCGCGCGTGGCCGAGCTGCGGGCGCTGCTCGCGCAGCTACGCGCGGTGTTCGGCCCGCCGCCGTTCGCGCGCTACGCGATCCTGGCGCGGCTCAGCGACGAGGGTGCGTCTGGTGGCACCGAGCACCGCACCTCCAGCGAGAACGGCCTGGCGTCGTCGCACTTCAGGGAGTGGCCGGATCAGATCCTTTCCCGCGATCTGATCGCGCACGAGATCGTGCATGCCTGGAACGGGTTCTATCGCACTCCTGCCGACCTGTGGGCACCGACGCCGAACGTGCCAGTCTCCGGCAGCCTGTTGTGGATGTACGAAGGACAGACCGAGTTCTGGGGACGGGTGTTGGCGACCCGGGCGGGCCAGTTCACTCCCGATGAAGTGCGCGACCGTCTGGCGCTGGAAGCAGCGGAGGTTGCGACGCGGCCCGGGCGGGCCTGGCGTTCGCTGTCCGACGACGTGCACTACCCGGCTTTCATGTTGCGCCAGCCGGTGGCCTGGCGCGACTGGCAGCGCCGGCGCGATTACTACTCCGAAGGCGTGATGCTGTGGCTGGCGGTGGATGCCGAGCTGCGCGCACGCAGCGGGGGCGAGCGCGGCATCGACGATTTCGCGCAGCGCTTCTTCGCCGGTGCCACGCCGCAGGCAGCCACGCGCACCTATACGTTCGACGACATCTGCGCCACCTTGAATGCGGTGGCGCCCGCGGACTGGGCGGGCTTCCTGCGCGGATGGATCGATGCCCACGACGAACTGGACACCACGCGTGGGCTGACCCAGCACGGTTGGGCGCTGGTCTACACGGACACGCCGACGGCGGCATTCCGTGCCAGCGAGGAAGAAGCCGGCGTTTCAGATCTCAGCCATTCGCTCGGTCTGGCGGTGCGTGCAGACGGCCTGGTGCGCACGGTGGTGTGGAACGGCCCGGCGTTCGCCGCCGGGCTGCGGCCGGGCACGCGCGTGTTGACGGTCAACGGCGCCCCGTTCGACCAGGACGCATTGCGCGATGCGGTACGCGGCTCCACTCGCCGCCCCATCGTGCTGGGCATCGCGCAGGATGCGCACCGCGCGGACGTGCACATCCAATATGCGGGTCCGCTACGCTACCCACGGCTGGAGCGGCTGGCCGATCGGCCGGATACGCTCGCCAGGCTGCTGGCGCCGCGGTGAGGTGGTGCTGGCCGGATCGAGCAGTGGCTGAGAATAGGCACCGACATACGCGCAGTGGGCGGCCGTTCGACGCCTGTGCTCCCCTTTGCAACACACGCGCAGTAGGCTGGTCTCGAGAACGCCCCGATCGCCCCGACGCCCCTAGGTCCCAGGTACGTCGGAAGTCACTGACAGCTTGAATTTGGGTAGATCACCCCTTAGAGTCCTGGTCAAGTGGACTGGGAGTACCCGGTCGGCGTCATAGCCTCGGTGCGATCACCGGGGCTTTTCGCTATCTGAGGGAGGGAAAATTTTATAGCCCCAGCCTTCGAAGTCGATACCGAGCTGCTTTCTTCCGCCTTTGCAGTAGAACTTCTGCCGAAGAATCTCGAAGGCACGGTTCGCGTTTTGCGGACGAATCACAGACAAACCGATAGGGCGCGCGACCAGATCGGCTAGCTGCAAGCCGGATGAATTGGTCTTTTTATCCGCAAACACGATGCTGAAGGGCAATGGGCTTCCCCAGCGATTGGCTCCATCGCATATGCGTCTGAACTCTAACTCCAGATCGCGATCTTCCTTCTTGCCCCGGCACTCCACCACCACATGGGTGGGACAATGCGTCTGTCGTTTCTCCCCTAGAAATTCGAACAACGTCTCCAGGCAAAAGCCCAGCGCCAAATGGTAGGGATTGTTATCCAACTGCGATCCCTCGCGGAGGCGAGACTTGGCGATCACGCAACTGATCAAGATGAAATTGCTGTGATCGATGATCTCGGTCAGTTCCTCCAGGAAACTTTGCTTCTGCAATCGATCGGAAAATCTGAACTCACCTTTTTCCTTGCGAATGTCGTGCTCGTGCAGCACCACAGAGTCATGGCCGAAGTGCTTGAACTTGAACGCCTCGATGGCTGGGACGACCTTTTGCGCGTAGTACTGTTTGTGGAAAACACAGAATGCCAGCACGAACACCGGGTAGTTGGGATCAATTGACTCCAATCCATGATCACCGCTTTCATCGACGTAAACGATGTACTTGCTGTAGCGATCCAGCAACCTAGCGTCCCCTGGCGGGCTCGTGGGGCTGGGCCGTGGCTCCTCCAAGGCCAGGGAAAATTGGCCCGCGTGCAACGCACTGCCTGCGCCGCTTGCTGCATCCTTGCGTCGTGTCATGGTTCAACACCGATCGTTGGGAAGGTCAGCATAGCGAATACGTCATGGGCAACAGGCAGCGGAGGCAGCGCGTCAGCCTGTGTCCATTTGAAGTTTTTGGACCGATCTCCGCGACACAGCCAACGCAACACCTGCGAGAAGCAGTACTGTTGCGCACTGACTGAACAGGGCCGCCTGCCGCGCCTGGCGTTTTTCCGCGGGCGTTTGGGTTTCCCATCGCGGGCCGCTGCCACCGGTGCCGACGGCGCCATGCCTGAGGACCGCCCGTCGCCCATCTGGCGATTCCCCCTGCCCTTCCAGGGCGCGCACGCCGTACAGTGCGCAGGCACGCCGGGTCATGGCGCTGCCAGCCCACCACTCCAGCAACGATGAGGGTCTCATGAGCAAGGGAATGGACCAGAAGAAGAACCAGAAGAAGGAGCCGACCAAGACGCTGAAAGAAAAGCGCGCGGCCAAGCAGGAAAAGAGGGGCAAGTAGGCCGCCTGGGCCGCCAGCAGGCGGACGAGGTCAGGTGGAGCGCCTGACCTCGCGTTCTGGGGATAACGCGCGGCCTTGAGCGTGCATGTTCTGGCCTGTGCAGGCTCCATTGCGCTGCTCAGCGATCAGCAGCACTGCAGGTCATCGAGGTGGATGCTGATCAGCGCGGCGGGTGACACGTGCTTCGCGTTACGCTGCCAGGCGCTTGATACGTGCCGGCAAATCGCCCAGCGCGCGATGCGCCTCTTCGAGTTCGTAGTCGGCCTGCAGGCTCAACCAGAAGCGCTCGGTGGTTCCCAGCGCTGCAGCCAGGCGTACCGCAGTGTCGGCGGTGATGCCGCGCTTGCCCAATACGATTTCGTTGATGCGGCGCGGTGGGACGCCGGTGGCGCGCGCCAAGGCATTCTGGCTGATGCCCACTGGCTCGAGAAACTCCTTGAGCAGAATTTCGCCAGGATGAATGTTGGGTAGGACTGTCATGGACAGATGCCTCGGACTCAGTGGTAATCGACGATTTCAACCTCGGCGACATCGCTCTCCATCCATCGGAAACAGATGCGCCATTGGTCGTTGATCCGGATGCTGTACTGGCCGCGCCGCTCACCCTTCAATGCTTCCAGCCTGTTGGCGGGCGGAATGCGTAAATCGTCGAGGTGGGCGGCAGCGTTGAGCATGCGCAACTTGCGGCGCGCCACCGACTGGATGTCGGCGGGCAATCGGCGAGAGCGCTCACCCAACCAGATCCTTTCGGCTTCCCTGTCGATAAAGCTTCTGATCATGGCTTGAACCATAACGGATTTCGTTATATGACGCAAGCCGTCATGGCTGCATGACCGGTTACCCTGGCCGCCAGACGCGGATTTCGACTGGTTTCGATCAAAACAACGCGCCTTGCACCGGGGCCGTTGCGGACGGCTCGGGGACCGCGGCCGGCACCGAATTTGGCTCCGGTTCGTTGGCACCCAACCGCCACGCCAATCCCGAGATCCGCGCGGCGTGCCGTGCGAGCGCGGCACGGATGACTGCTTCGCTGCCAGCCAGGTGCAGGGCGCGGCGGGCGCGAGTGATGCCGGTGTAGAGCAGTTCGCGGCTGAGCACGCGGGCGTCGCGGGTGGGCAGCTGCAGCCAGACGGTGTCGAATTCGCTGCCTTGCGCCTTGTGCACGGTCATGGCGAAGGCGCTTTCGTGGGCCGGCAGCGCAGCGGGGTGGAAGCCGCGCACCTGGCCGTCGCCGTCGCCTGCGAACCAGGCGACCAGTGGGCCTTGGGTGCGGCTATCGGTGGTGGAGGTGTCGCGGTGTGCGTTGGTGCGGTCCTGGCTTGGGCTCGAAGGCATGGCCTGGTTGCCGCGCGCCATCTGGGTGCTTGCATCGCTTTGGTCGGAGCTGGGGTTCGCTGCGCTGCGCCCCGGGAAAGGACTCGCTTCGCTTCGCAAACAGATGCCGACGTCGCCGTTGAACAGGCCGTGGCGGTAGCTGTTTTCGGTGATCAGCAGCAGGCGGCCATGGAACCAGGGCGAGCCGCTGCCGAGGCGGCGGGCGCCGGCGCCGGTTTCGGCCAGCAGTTGTTCGATGCGGGCGTTGAGGCCGCGCACGCCCTGCGGGCCGGCGCGCACGGCGGTGAGCAGGCGCAGGCGGCCGGCGGCGCGCAGGGCGTCGGCGGGATCGCTGGCGTCAGCCAGTGCACGCCAGTGGGCGAGCAACGCGTCGCTGCCGAGTGCCAGCGGGTCTTCGCCGTGTTCGTGGAAGTGCACGCCGGGCAGTTCGCCGCTGCGCAGCAGGGCGAGCGCGGTATCGGCATCGCCGGCGCGGACGGCGTCGGCCAGCGGGGCGAGCGCGAAGTCGTCTGCCTGGCGGTAGCCGCGCAGCAGGTGCACGCGGTGGCCGGTGAGGCAGCCGGTGTCGGCGGCGGGCGCCGGGGAGACGGCCGGGGCGCTGCCGAGCAGCGGTTGCAGGGCGCTGGCGTCGCCGGGTTGCAGCGCATCGCCGGGGCCGGCGGCCTGCAGGATGGCGGCGAGGACGTCGCCGGCTTCCACCGACGGCAGCTGGTCGGCGTCGCCGAGCAGGATCAGCTGGGTGCCGTCGGCGACGGCGTCGACCAGCTTGCACATCAGCGGCAGGTCGACCATGGAGGCTTCGTCGACCACGATCAGCTCGAACGGCAGCGGGTTGTCAGCGGTGTGGCGGAACTGCGGGGAGTCGGGGATGACGCCGAGCAGCCGATGCAGGGTGCTGGCGCCGGTGGGCAGCGCGCTGTTCCAGGAAGGGTCGTTGGGAGCGCTGCCCTCACCCGCCCTGCGGGCACCCTCTCCCGCAAGCGGGAGAGGGGAGCTGCCGGGGTGCGGCGCGGTGGACGGCTGCGTGGGATCGGCCAGGGGAGCACTGCCCTCACCCGCCCTGCGGGCACCCTCTCCCGCAGGCGGGAGAGGGGAGCTGCCGAGGTGCGGTGTGGTGGACGGCTGCGTGGAATCGGTCGGGGGAGCACTGCCCTCACCCGCCCTGCGGGCACCCTCTCCCGCAAGCGGGAGAGGGGAGCTGCCGGGGTGCGGCGCGGTGGACGGCTGCGTGGGATCGGCCAGGGGAGCGCTGCCCTCACCCGCCCCGCGGGCACCCTCTCCCGCAGGCGGGAGAGGGGAGCTGCCGAGGTGCGGTGTGGTGGACGGCTGCGTGGGATCGGCCAGGTGCGGTGCGGTGGTCGCGACAGGGTAGGCGCTGAGCGGTGGCAGGCCCTGGTCCATGGCGCGTGCCACCGCCTGCTGCAGGCTGTCGGCCATGCGCTCGGCGGCGCGACCGGTGGGGGCGGCCAGGGCGATGCGGGGCATTGGCTGGCCTGCGGCGTGCGCGTGGGCGATGCGCAGCAGCAGCAGGCGGGCGATGGTGGTGGTCTTGCCGGTGCCGGGGCCACCGGTGACCAGCAGCAGCGCGCGACGCAGCGCCAGTGCGGCGGCCCAGGCCTGGCGGTCCTGGCCGGTGGCGGCATGGGGGAACAGCGTAGCGAACAGATCGCCGAGCGCAGCGCTCTCGACGGCGGGCATGGTCTGCGCGGCAATCCGAGTGAGACCGGCGGCCAGGCGCGCTTCGTATTCGCGATACCGGCGCAGATAGAGCAGGCCGTGTTCGAAGGCGAGCGGCGCGTCGGTGGCAGACGGCGCCAATGCGTCGCCCGGCTGGGCGATCCACGGCGAGGCGCGCAATTGCGCGATCCAGTCCTCGGCAGCGGGCCAGGCGAGGTCGGCATCGACCAGCAGGTGTGGGCGCAGCGGATCGAAGCCGGCGTGGCCATTGGCGACCGCCAACGAGGCCAGCGCGGCGGCCAGCAGCACGGCATCGGGCGTATCCGGCTGCAACCGGCGCAGGCTCTGCGCGAACGCATGGTCGAGCGTGCGCACGTGTTTCCTGGCGAGCAGATCGGCGAGCAGACTCATGGACGGGCCTCGGCGGCCGTACCGGCGAAGCGGGCGTGCCCGATTTGGGCCTGGGCCGTTACCGCGACGTTGTCGACTATCTGCACGTGCCGCTTGGCAAGCGGACCGGGACACAGGCTCATGGCTGGGCCTCCACGGCCGTGCTGGCGAACGGGGCGTAGTCGATCCGGACCTGGGCTACGACGACATGATGGAACACCCGCACGTGCCGCTTCGCCAGCAGACAGGCGAGCGGGGTCATGGCTGGGTCTGACCGGTGTACCGGCGGACCGGGCGTGCCCGACCTCGACGTGGGCCGTTACGACGACATCTTCCAACACGCACACATGCCGCGTGGCACGCGGATCGGGGCGCGGGGTCATGCCGGTTCCTCGACCGGTGTGCCGGCGAACAATGCGTCCAGCGCCTGGACCAGCGCCGGGGCGAAGCGCCAGGCGTGGACGCCGGGCGCCGACGTCCCGTCGATCGACGGGCGGGCCGCGTCCAGGCCGCGGCAGAACAGGTAGCGCACGCCGCCGAAGTCGCGGGCGTAATCGTAACCATCGCCCAGGCGGAAGCGCAGCCAGCGGTGCAGGGCCACGGTATAGATCAACGCCTGCAGGGTGTATTCGCTATGCGCCATGGCACGGGCCAGGGTATCGGCATCGTAGCTGGGCAGGCGGTTGGATTTGTAGTCCAGCACGTACCAGCGGCCATCGACGGTGTAGGTGAGGTCGATCAGGCCGGTCATCAGGCCTTCCAGCCGCTGGCGAGTGCCGAAGGCCTGGCGCTCGCCGGCCACGTCGAAGCGGTGCAGCAGCGCCAGCAGCGCATCCACGCGGGTGGGCTGCATGGCGAAGTGGAATTCCATCTCGTTGCGGCGCTGCGGCTCGGGCACGGTGGCCAGGGCGCTGCCTTCGGGCAGGATCACGGTGAGGGAGTTGCCGATCAGCGCGGTGAGCATGCGCAAGCCGTCCTCGCGTTCGTCCTGCGCGTAGCCGCCGCGTTGCAGCGCTTCGATGATCGGGACGGCCTGGCCCTCCGGTGCGGGGTCGCCGGGGCGCCAGTGCTGCCAGGCGGCGAAGTCGCAGCGTTCGAACACATCGTGCATCACCACGCCGAAGCGGTTGCCGGCAAAGCGCGAATCGAACGGCTCGGCCTCGGTGGGCACTGCCGCGACGTCGCTGGCGGCGGGTTCGTCGCTGCCGCCACTGCCCACCACGGTGGCGCTGGCCATCGGGTCGGTGGCCGCGCCGGCATCGGCGTTGGCCAGCTGGGTGAAGCTGTAGACCCACCACTCCGGTGCGATCTGCCGCTGCGGGATGCGCGCAGGCGGCACCTGCGCCTCGGGCGGTGCGGGCAGGCGCGGCAGATGGGCCGGCGGCAGGGCGGTGTCGACCATCACCACGCCCTCGCCTGCCGCGCCCTGCAGCGCGTCGAGCGCGCGCAGCATGCCGGCCAGCGGCGTGCGTTCGTGCTGATGGAAGCTGCCGCTGGCGATCCACAGCGCATGCTCGGCGCGGGTCAGGCCGACGTACAGCAGGCGCGCGTCTTCGGCGCGTTGTTCCTGCCTCCACGCGGCTTCGGCGGCACTCCAGGCGGGGTCGTCCTTGTCCCGGCTCCATTTGGACACGTTCCAGTGCAACTGGCGCCCGGTCTGCGGCGCATGCACCACGCAGTGGCGGCCAGCGCCCTTGTCGCTGCGGCCGATGCCGATGTACGGCAGGAACACCAGCGGATACTCCAGGCCCTTGCTCTTGTGCAGGGTGACGATCTGCACGCGGCGTGCGTCCGATTCCAGCCGCAGTTGCTGGGCTTCGTCGTTGTCGTCGGCATTGGCGATGCGGCGCGTCAGCCAGTCGACCAGGCCATGCGGGCCGAGCGCGCGCGCGTCGGCTTCCTGCAGCAACTCGGCCAGTTGCAGGTAATTGGTGAGGCGACGTTCGCCATCGACCAGGGCGAGCAGGCGCTGCCCATGCGTGGCGCCGAGCTCGCCGATCAAGGCGAGCGGGCCGCCCCGCTGCCAGCGTTCGCGCCAGTCCAGCGCCTGTTGCTGCCAGCGCCGATGCCGTTCGCCGTCGCGCTCCAGCGTGGCGATGGCGATGGCGTCTTGCCCGATCAGCACCGTGGCCAGTGCAGCGCGCAGGCGGCTGTCGTCGCCCGGATCGAGCAAGGCCTGCAGCAGGGCCAGCAGCTCCAGCGCTTCGTCGGTGGCGAACAGGCTTTGCTTGCCGGCCGCCACCGCCGGAATGCCCACCGCACCCAGCGCCTGCTGGATGCGGGTGGCTTCGCTGTGGTTGCGCACCAGCACCGCGATGTCGCCGGCCTGCACCGGGCGGCCGTTGATGGTGCCGTGGCCGTCGCGGCCAGCGGTCAGCCAGCCGCCGATCGCTGCCACGCAGGCGGTGGTGGCCAGCTCGCGGGCGCGGCCGGCGCTCCAGGGTTTGGGCTTGCCTTTCGCAGGTGGCGGCGGCTCTGGCGCGCGCCACAACGTCAACGCCGGGGCGGTGGCACCGTCGCGTTGCAGGTCGGTGTCCAGCCGTTTGGTGCCCGGCTGCACCGGATGGAAGGCGATGCCGTCGGTGAGGAAGGCGTCGGTGTAGCCGGCCTGCGCATACAGCGCATCGATCGCTGCCAGCACGCCGGGGCGCGAGCGGAAATTGTGGCTCAGCGGTGGCGCCAGTTCGGCGCTGATCGCCGCCGCCAGATAGGTGCGTACATCGCCGCCACGGAAGCCGTAGATGGCCTGCTTGGGATCGCCGATCAGAAACAGCGACGGCGCCAAGCCGGCCGCCAGCGCGAGCGCGCCGTTGCCGAACACGTTGGAAAAGATCGCCCATTGGCGGTCGTCGGTGTCCTGGAATTCGTCCACCAGCGCGATGGCGTATTGCGCGCGCAGCCGCCTGACCAGGGCCTCGCCCTGCGGGCCTTCCAGCGCCTGCGCCACGCCATCGACCAGATCGTCGTAGGTCTGCACGCGACGCTGGCGCTTGAGCAGGGCCAGCCGCGCGATGGCGTCTTCGCGCAGGGCATGCAGCAGGCGGATGCGGCGGCGGGTGCGCCAGTGTTCGACCCGTGCCAATGCGGTGAGATAGCCATCGATCGCATGGCTGAGCGGCGAGGCCGGCGTGCGATCGACGAACTTCTTGTTGGTGCCCGCGGCCAGTTCGGCAGCGGTCAACTTGATCAGCTTGGGATGCGGTGCGCTGTCCTGCGACGGTGCGGCGGCGATGTCTTCGAACCAGTGCCACAGCGCGGTGAGCCAGTCGGGCCTGTAGCTGACCTTGCTCAACACGCCACCGTCGATGGCGGCCATCAGGGTTTCGAAGAACGCCGTGCCATGCGCGTGGAAGGCGGCCGCCAGGGCGTGACTGGCGCTATGCACGGCCTGCAACAGCTCGGCGGCATCATCTTCGGTGTCGGTCGCTATCGCCGGAAGCAGGGCCGTGTGGCGCAGCAAGGCGCGCAGATCGGTGGCCAGCTCCGGCGGGCCACCCGACCATAGCGCGATCAGATCCTCGGCCATCGCCGCATCGGCGGCGCGCTGGCGCCACAGGTCGGCGGCGACTTCGCCCAGCAGTTCGCGGTCGTTGGCGAGCAGTTGCGGCGCGGCGAAGGCCTGGCCGCTTTCCAGCGCATGTTCGCGCAGTACGCGGGCGCAGAAACCGTGGATGGTGAACACTGCGGCCAGATCGATTTCTTCCACCGCCTGCTGCAGGCGCCGGCGCAGGGTGGCCGGGGTTTCACCGCTGGCCGCCAGATGCGCGGCGAGGATGGCGCGGGTGAGCAGGACGTCGGGCGCGTCCTGCAGGAGCGGACCTGGCCGCGACGGATCGTCGGCGAGGTCGGTCGCGGCCGGGGCCGCGCCTACGGGGGCGTCGGGGACCAGGGTGGCGGCCAGCACCAGCCGCTCGCGGATGCGCCGGCGCAGTTCCTGGGTGGCGGCTTCGGTAAAGGTCACCGCCAGGATCTGGCCAATGCGCAGGCCGCGCTCGACCACCAGCCGGGTGAACAGCGTGGCCAGGGTGAAGGTCTTGCCGGTGCCGGCGCTGGCCTCGATCAGGCGCACGCCGTCCAACGGCAGCTGCAGATACGGGTCGGTCACGGTGGACGCGCTCATTCGCCGTCGTCCTGCGCGCCATGCCAGTGCCGCCAGCTTTCGCGCACGCGCTGCGGATCCAGCGCTGCGTCGGTGTTGGCGCGCTCCAGCAAATCGTAGAGGCGGTGGCTGGTGGCGGCGAAGTCGCCGAAACGTTGCGCATCGGCGAACGGGTCGCGGCCGCGATGGACCAGGCGCAGCTCCGGACTGTACGACTCACTCCAGCCGAAACTGGACTGCCACTGCCCGGCCGCGTCCTTGATGGCCCTGTCCAGATCGTCGCTGCGCGCGGCCTGGTGGTATTTCCAGCTGCTGTAAGGCGCAAACGGCAGCGGCGCCTGCAGGCCCTGCCGATACAGCTGCAGCAACTCGCCCAGCGCCGCACGCGCCTGTGCCTGCGACAGCGGCTGCGCATCGATGGGATGCGGGCCCAGGCCGTCGTCGTGGTCGAAGAAACGCACATACGGCACCTGCTCGCCGGCGGCGCGCAGCAACAACCATTCCAGGCCGTGCCGGATCGCGTTGCGGCCGGTGAGCGCGCCCACCTGCACGCGCCCCACGCCATGCGTGTACCAGCCGGGCACGCGGCCATGCAGCGCGACATCGCCGATCTGCACCTGCAGCCGTTGCGACTGCGCTTGTTCCTCGCCACGCCATTGCCGGAAGGCCTGCGCATACGGGCGCAGTTGTGCCAGCCGTTCGTCGAGCTGGCGGCGCCCCAGCGGGCCGGAGGGCAGCAGCGCGCGTGCGCGCAGGCGTTCGTACAGCCCGTCCACTTCGTCGGCCAGCGCAGCCTCGAACACCTGCTGCTGCAGGCCATGGTGCTCCAGCCCGCGGGTGGGTGCGAGCAGCGGTTCCAGATCGCTGTCTTCGCTGGCCGGATCGGGCAGGCGCATGCCCAAGCGGTGGCGCAGGAACTGCCCGGCCGGATCGCCGAACAAGCGGCGCAGATCGTCGATGGACACCCGCTCGGGCAGGGCGCTGTCGTCGGCCGGCAGCGCACCGGCCACCCAGGGCGCCAGCGGCTGGCGCTGGCCGGTGAGGCTGTCCACCGCCGGGCGCCATTGCCGGCGATAGCTGAAACGGCGCGGGTCCGTACCCGCCTCGTTCTCTGCGCCGAAGGCGGCAGCGGCGAACGGCTGCAGCGGATGGTGTACCACCAGGGCGTCGGCTGCATCGGGGGCGGCGTGAGACTGCGCGGCGGTGGCCAGCAATTCGCTGACCAGTACCGAGGGCTCGCGCGGACTGCCATCGCGCGCGTCGGCGCCGAGATAGCTCAGGTAGAACACGTCCTGCGCGGAGGCGAACAACTGCAGGAACAGAAAGCGGTCGTCCTCGCGGGTGGAACGGTCGCCATGCCGGCGACGCTCGGTGCCCAGTTCGGCGGTCAGGCGATTGAGTCCGGCGGCCGGATCGCGGCGCGGGAAATCGCCATCGTTCATGCCCAACAGGCAGATCACCCGGAACGGCAGCAGGCGCATCGGCACCATGCGGCCGAAACTGATGCCGCCGGTGAGCAGCGGCGCGCGCGTATCCGATTCGCCCAGCACCGCGGCGAAGTGCGCACGCACCACCTCGGCCGGCACGTTGCCGGCGTACTGCGCGCGCTGCGCATCGCGGGCGAACTGGTCGATCAGGCTGCGCAGCCGGTCCAGCGCGCGCTGCGCCCGTGGCGCCGAGGGCGCAGTGGGAATCAGCGCATCCAGCAGCTCCAGCAGGCGTTCGCGCCAGTCGGCCGGCGGCAGCGCCTGGGCCAGTGCGGCCTGGTGCCGTTCCAGCACGCGCAGCAGGCGCAGCAGCGTGTCCAGCGCGGCCAGCGCGCTGCCTTCCAGCTGCGGCCACGGCGCCACACCGTCGATCTCCTGATCGGTGCCGCTGGCGTGGCCGAGCAACAAGCGGTCCAGGGCGAAGCGCCAGGTGTAGGCGTCGTCGCCCGGAGCCTGATGCTGGCGCCGATGCAGCCCATCCAGGCCCCAACGTGCGCCAGCCGCGTGCAGCCAGCCGCGCAGGCGCTCCAGACCGGCCTCGTCCAGCCCGGCCGCCTCGGCGATCGGCGCGCTGGCGAGCAGGTCCAGGATCTCGTGCAGGCCGAAACGCGCGATCGGCAGCTTCAGCAGGGTGAGAAACACCTCGGCCAGCGGTTCGCTGGCGAGCGGGCTGGCATCGGCCAGGGCGTACGGCAGCGCGCCGTCGTTGCCGTGGCTGCCGAACACCGCGTCCAGATACGGCACGTAGGGGTCGATGTCCGGCGACAGCACCGCGATCTCGCGCGGCTGCAGCGGCGGCTCGAAGCGTGCATCGTCCAGCAGCGCGCGCAACTGGTCGTGCAACACCTGCAGCTCGCGCAGCCGCGTGTGGCAGGCGTGCACCTGCAGGCTGGGGTCGTGCAGATTCACCGCCGGCAGCGCGGCCGGGACGGCAGGAGCGCGACGATGGAACAGATCGCTCTGCATGCGCCGCAGCAGGCTGTCGCCCAGGCCGCCCGCCGCCAGGGTGCGCCGGCCGGACTCCAGCGGATCGGCGTAGGCGGCGATCTCGGCCAGCGGATGCACCACCTCGTGATCGCCGATCAAGGCCATGAAATCGCGCCCGGCCGCCCCCCAGGCCTGCAGCAGCGGGTTTTCCTGCACCTGATCGGCGAACAACGCCACCGCCCCGCCTTCGCGGCGGCGCTGCCACAGGGTTTGCAGATCGCCCCAATACCCTTGCGTGGGGGTGGGCAGATAGAAATGCAGCGTACCCACGCGTGCCTGCGTGGCCAGCACGCGCAGCACATCGGGCGATACGTTGAGGATGGCGAAGGCGAACAGCCGGCCGGGCAAGCCCTGCGGCAGCGGCCCATCGCTGCGGGCATGGCGATCCAGGTACTGGCCGATGCGGCGTGCGCGGTACTGGCGGCCGGTGGCGATGCTGCGCCATAGCCGCGCCTGCGGATCGTCCACGTCGGCACCGGCTTCCCAGCGCAGCAACCAGTCGCGGCGCCAGGCCTGGTATTTCTCGAACACGCTGGCCAGTTCGCCAGCCAGCGCCCACGGCTTGAGCGCATCGCCATCGGCCAGATAGCCGGCCAGCGGCGCCAGTGCCGCGTCGCGGCCCAGATCGGCCTGCAACGCGGCATACAGCCGCCACTGCGTGGTGGCCATGTCCAGATCGTCGTCGGCCGGGCCGAGGTTGCGCTCCAGCGCGCGCGCGACGAATTCGCCGGGCGTGAGAAATTCCAGATTCGCCGCCACACCGTGCTCGGCCGCCAGTGTGGACTGCAACCAGCGCCGCATCGCCACCTGTGGGATCAGCACCACCTCCGGCTGCAGCAGTGGTTGCCCGGGCACCGGGCGGCGCAGCTCCTGCGCGAGCAGGGCAGCCAGGGTATCCAGCGCATTGGATGGATAAAGACGGAAATCGGGCGCGGATGTGGCGTGCATGCGTGCAGGCATTGTGCCGGATCGCGTGCAGGTGCGCGTTGGCGCCGCCTTCGCGGGCAGCAGCACCGCGGCGCGCTGCTGCACTGCGCGTCCCGCCCGCCAACCGCTCGCACCGTCATCGTGCCTGCACCCGGACGCGTTGCGTCGCCGCATGCGCCCATGAAAACGCAATGGGCCGAACGTCGCGCCCGGCCCATTGCATCGCTCACCGCATGGTGTGGACCGCGATCAGTACTTCTTCTCCAGATTGATCATCCAGGTCTGATCGGTGTTGCTGTCGCCGTCGGTGATGCCGCGATACTCCAGACGCGTGGACAGCCCCTGATCGGTCAGCAACGCCGCGCCGATACCCACCATCAGGCGATTGCGGTCGAACGCGGCCTGCCCGGTGCGGTAGAACGGACCGCCACTGAGATCGGCGTAGCTCAAGGTCGCATCGCCACGGCCCTGGAAGTCGCGCTGATATTCCATGCGCAACTGCGGGGTCAGCCGGCCCCAGGCCACTTCGCGGCGCCATTCCAGGCGCAGGCCCAGGTTACCGGTGGTGGTGGCCACATCCATGTCGGCATAGCGCAGCGCGAACGGCGCCACCCCCTGTTCGACGTAACCATCCAGCGTGGCGCGCGCCACATCCACGCGCGCATACGGGGTCACCTGCAGCGCGCCACGTTGCAGATCCGCACCGGTGGACAGCGAGGCGATCCACTGCTTGCCGTCGCGGTTGCCTTCGGCCAGCGAGCTGTCGTCGGTGACGAAGCGGCGCAGGTCGTAGGACAGCAGCTGGTAGCCCACCAGGGTGTCGAAGAAGAACGCCTTGCCCGGATGGAAGCTGGCGTACACGGCCATGGTGTAGGCGGTGCCCTTGCTGCGGCTGCCGAGCGTGCCCACGTCGCTGTCGTCGCGGCCCCAGCCCAGACCCGCACCGATCGCCAGCGACGGTGCCAGCCGGTAGTCGGCACCCACGCTCAACCCATCGGTCTGGAAGTCCACGCCGTTGCTGTTGGCCTGCCGGTTCAGGCTGCCCGAGCGGATCGCACCGCCGATCCACAGCCCCAGGTCGCCCTGGTCCTGCGCACCGGTGCTGCTACCCGCGGCCACCGCCGGCGCATCGCGGAAGTCGTTGTCGGCATCCTGCGTGTCCGGGCTGCAGGGCTGCGCACTGACGCCGCGATCGGCTTCACGGCAATGCGAGGTGGGCTGGAAGCTCACCGCATTGGTGAACCTGCCGCCGCCACGGTGGGTGGCCTCCAGACGACGCTGGAAGTTGTCGATCTGCGCCCGCGCGAAACGCCGCGTGGACTCGGACTGCGCATCGATCAGGCCACGCACCTCCGCATCCTGGCTCGGGTCGCGGCGCGGTGCGATGTTGAACACCACGTTGGCCGGTACCGAGGTGGCGAACGCATTGGACAGGGTGAACTGCACCGTGGCCTGGCCGACGAAGGCCGGGTTGGGCGTGAAGGTCAGCACGAAGCTGGGCGGCTCGGCCATCGCGGTCGCCGCCGTCGATGGGCCGGAAGCGCCCGCCGCCGAAGCGATGGCCGCACCGCCGATGCGGGTGATGGTGGCGGTACCGGCCGAGGCCGGCAGCACCGCGACCACCGCGGCGGCCACGAACGGCCCGCCGGTGGCGTTGCGGGTGATATCCACCTGCTGCGCTTCGCCGGGTACCGCCTCTGCGGTCACCGACACCGCCACCGGCCGCGCGTTCACGGTGATGGTCAGCGTGGCTGCCGCCGAGGTCCCGCCGCTGCCGCTGGCGGTATAGCGCACGACGTCGGTGCCGATGAAGCCGGCACTGGGCGTGTAGATCAGCTGCAGACCATCGACCACGGCGGTGCCATTGGCCGGCGCGGCGGCAATGGCGATCGTGCTGATCGTCCCGGTGTCGTTACCGGTCACCGCCACGGTCACAGCGGTGCCATCGACGGTCTCTGCAGCGTCGTCGACCGCCACCGGCGCGGCACTGCCGACGGTGAAGGTGTAGGCCTGCGCGGCGCTGGCGCCACTGCGGTCGGTCACGGTGATGGTGAAATTGCTGCTGCCTGCGGCGCTGGGGGTGCCCGACAGCACGCCGTTGGCGGCCAGGGTCAATCCTGCCGGCAGGGTGCCGCTGGTCACGGCGAAGCCGTACGGCGCCACGCCCCCGCTGACGGACAAGGTCTGCGTGTACGCGGTGCCGCTGACGGCCGGCGGCAAGGTTCCCTGCGCGATCACCAGCGTGGCCGCGTTGACGGTGAGCACATAGCTGCGCGATGCCTGCGCGGCCGGGCTGGGCGTGCTGTCGGACACGGTGAGCGTGAAGTTGAAGGTACCCGCCACCGTCGGCGTGCCGCTCAGCCCGCCGCTGGCCGGATCCAGCGTGATGCCCGCAGGCAGCGCGCCCGCGCTCAGCGCATAGCTGTACGGCGCCGTGCCACCGCTGGCCGGCGTGATGGCGGCCGTGTAGGCCTGCCCGGCGGTGCCGGCCGGCAGGGTGGAGGCCGGCAGCACCAGGTTCGGCCCGGCCACCGT
>NZ_JAJGQH010000028.1 GCF_020783655.1 Xanthomonas melonis
GCGTTTCGCCATCCGTGAAGGCGGTCGTACCGTCGGCGCCGGCGTGGTTGCCAAGATCGTCAAGTAAGAAGCCTGCAATCCGGCGACTCTGGTCGCCGGATTCGCGCGAAAGGCGGGCCGGCTGAACCGCGGTCCGCCTTCGTTGTCTTGAGGGTGTGCGGTAACGAGTACATACGCCAGTAGCTCAATTGGCAGAGCAGCGGTCTCCAAAACCGCAGGTTGGGGGTTCGAGTCCCTCCTGGCGTGCCACTCCTCTTTCCGGCCCAGCGATTCGGGTCAGATCGGTAACTAGAGCCGGATGAATAGCAAAATCGAGCCTTCCAAGAGCGCGTCTGCTGCCAGCGCCGATGTCGTGAAATACGTGATCTCCGCAGCCCTGGTGGTGGCGGGGTTATTCGTGTGGTTCTGGTTTTCCGCGCCCGAGCGCGCCAGCCAGCTGGGAGCCTGGACGCCGCAGTTGCGCGCGCTGGCTGTCATCATCGGATTGGTAGCGGGTGCCTTCGTTTTCCTGGGCACCGGCAAAGGGCGCGAAACGCGCGAATTCCTGTCCGAGTCCCGGTTCGAGTTGCGCAAGGTGGTCTGGCCGACGCGCCAGGAAGCCATCCGCACCACCTGGGTCGTCATTGTTGTTGTGATCATTCTGAGTTTGCTGTTGGGCGGCTTCGATTTCGTCATCCAGAAGCTCACGCAGTGGTTCCTGGCTCGTTGAGGAGAATCAAGCAGTGAAGCGTTGGTATGTCGTTCACGCCTATTCAGGCTTCGAAAAATCTGTCGCGCAGGCGCTGCGCGATCGCATCGCGCGTACCGGGATGGAAGAGCGTTTCGGTGAAGTGCTGGTGCCGACCGAAGAGGTCATCGAAATGCGTGCGGGCCAGAAGCGCCGCTCCGAGCGCAAGTTCTTCCCCGGCTACGTGCTGGTGCAGATCGAGACGCACGAAGAAGCCGGTATTCCGCGCATCGACAACGAAAGCTGGCACCTGGTGAAGGAAACTTCCAAGGTCATGGGTTTCATCGGCGGCACGGCCGACCGCCCGTTGCCGATCCGCGACGAGGAAGCCGATGCGATCCTGCAGCGTGTGCAGGATGGCGTCGAGAAGCCGCGTCCCAAGGTGCTGTTCGAGCCGGGTCAGATGGTGCGGGTCACCGATGGTCCGTTCAACGACTTCAACGGCGTTGTCGAAGAGGTCAACTACGAGAAGAGCCGGCTGCGTGTTGCCGTCCTCATCTTCGGGCGCTCCACGCCGGTCGAGCTCGAGTTCGGCCAGGTCGAGAAGGGCTGATCGATTGGGGCGCCGTGCAGGCGCCCACTTCAAAATCCTGTTATCATGCGCGGCTCGCTCACCCGGCGAACCGCCGGGAAACAATGGCTGCCGCATGGCAGCCATCTGCGTGTGGTCGAAACGCGAAGCCGGGACGCGTGATTTTTCCGGTCCGATGGGGAGCCTGCGGTTCAGGCGCTAGCACCCGGAGAGTATTGAAATGGCTAAGAAAGTAGTTGCTTACATCAAGTTGCAGGTCAAGGCCGGTCAGGCCAATCCTGCGCCGCCGGTCGGCCCTGCCTTGGGTCAGCGCGGCCTGAACATCATGGAGTTCTGCAAGGCGTTCAATGCCGCGACCTCCAAGCTGGAGCCGGGCCTGCCGACGCCGGTGATCATCACCGCGTATTCGGATCGTACCTTCACCTTCGTCACCAAGAGCACCCCGGCCAGCGTGCTGCTCAAGAAGGCCGCAGGTGTGACCTCCGGCTCGAAGCGTCCCAACACCGACAAGGTGGGCAAGGTGACGCGCAAGCAGCTGGAAGAGATCGCCAAGGCCAAGGAAGCCGATCTGACGGCGGCCGAGCTGGAAGCGGCGGTTCGCACGATTGCGGGTTCTGCCCGCAGCATGGGTTTGACGGTGGAGGGCTAAGAGATGGCACAGAGCAAGCGCGTTAAGGCCATCACGGCCGCTGTCGTTCCGGGCAAGAGCTATGCCTTCGAAGACGCAATCAAGATCCTGAAGACTGCCACCAAGGCCAAGTTCGTCGAGTCCATCGACGTTGCTGTGCGCCTGGGCGTGGACGCCAAGAAGTCCGATCAGCAGGTGCGCGGTTCGACCGTGCTGCCGGCCGGTACCGGCAAGAGCGTGCGCGTGGCCGTGTTCGCACCGGCAGGTGCCAAGGCCGACGAGGCCCTGGCCGCCGGTGCCGAAGCAGTGGGCATGGACGATCTGGCCGAGAAGATGCAGGCCGGCGATCTGAACTACGACGTGGTCATCGCCACGCCGGATGCCATGCGCGTGGTCGGTAAGCTCGGCACCCTGCTGGGGCCGCGTGGTTTGATGCCGAACCCGAAGGTCGGCACCGTTTCGGCCAATCCGGGCGAAGCGGTCAAGAATGCCAAGTCGGGTCAGGTGCGCTACCGCACCGACAAGGCCGGCATCATCCACTGCACCATTGGCAAGGCCAGCTTCGACGACGAAGCGCTGAAGTCGAACCTGCAGGCGCTGCTGGGCGATCTGTTGAAGGCCAAGCCGGCTACCTCCAAGGGTACCTACCTGCAGAAGGTGTCGGTCAGCTCGACCATGGGTCCGGGCGTGACGGTCGACCAGTCGAGCCTGTCGCTGAAGTGATCGAACGCGTCGGGCGTCATGCGCCTGACGCATTCGGGTAGTTGCATCGTTTTTCCGGCCCGGGTAACCGTGTGCTGGGAGTCCGTTCCCGCCCTTTGGGAAACGGACATTTTGAAGGCGATCGCCGGCACGTCCGGCGGTAGCCGTCAAAGACCGCAGGCGCGGTCAGCGCAGGTCGACGACGGGCAGGGATGCTCGCACTGGCAAGGAGTCGCCGTCGATGCAGCGGGATCGCTTAATCGGTTCGTTCTCGAACCGGCCGGCGTAGATGGTGTCGCCCTTCTGGAGTTTTTCTGGTTTACGCGCGTCTGGGACATCCCGGATCGAGCCCACTCCAGGTCTAGAACGGCCACCAATGGAACATCGGTCGATGTTCCCGGCTTCCAGGAAGGAGGCTGCCCTGGACCGCGACCGGCAGGAGCCGCGAGCGGAGTAGTTTGAAGCGGGGATTAGCGGTTCGGCATTTGGGATTGGCAACGGCGGCGTGATCGCTGTGACCAATCCCGAATCACCAATCACCAATCCCGGCTTTAACGGAGGAGTGCAATGGCTCTCAATCTGTCCCAGAAGCAAGACGTAGTCGCCGAGCTGGCAGACATCGCCGCCAAGGCCCACTCCCTGATCGCCGCCGAATACGCTGGCACCACGGTCTCCCAGATGACCGCGATGCGTAAGCAGGCCCGCGAAACCGGTGTGTTCTTGAAAGTTGTCAAGAACACCCTGGCCGTGCGTGCCGTCGAAGGTACCGAATTCGCTGTCGCGTCCGACAAGCTGGTTGGTCCTTTGGTGTATGCGTTTTCGATGGAGGAGCCCGGCGCTGCCGGTCGCCTGATCAAGGAATTCGCCAAGAGCAACGACAAGCTGCAGGCCAAGGTCGTGGCAATTGGCGGGGAACTGTTCCCGGCCAGCCATGTCGACGTGTTGGCCTCGCTGCCGACCCGTGATCAGGCCCTGGCCATGCTGGCTCGCGTGCTGTCCGAACCGGCTGCCATGTTCGCCCGTGCCGTCAAGGCCGTTGGCGAGAAGCAGGGTGGTGGCGAAGAAGCCGCCGCGCCGGCTGCCGAGACTGCCGAAGCTTGATGTCCTAGCGTTCGCTAGAACCCCAATCCAGAAACTCATTTAAAGGTAAACACAATGTCCCTTACCAACGAACAGATCGTCGACGCCATCGCCGAGAAGTCCCTGATGGAAGTGATGGAGCTGGTCAAGGCCATCGAAGACAAGTTCGGCGTCTCCGCCGCCGCCCCGGTCGCCGCTGCCGCTGCCGGCCCGGCTGCCGTGGTCGAAGAGCAGACCGAATTCAACGTGGTGCTGGTCAACTGCGGCGCCAACAAGGTCGGCGTCATCAAGGCCGTGCGCGGCGTGACCGGCCTGGGCCTGAAGGAAGCCAAGGATCTGACCGAAGCCGGTGGCATGCTGAAGGAAGGCGCCACCAAGGAAGAGGCAGAGAAGATCAAGAAGGAACTGACCGAAGCTGGTGCGACTGTCGAAATCAAGTAAGCAGCACCTTGCATCGCCTGCGTTGCATGGTGGTGCACTGAAGGCTGGGGGCGAGTAGCCCCCGGCCTTTGGCCGTTGATGGAAAGCCGGGATTTGAGAGTCGGCATTCGGGATTCGAAGGCAGCTTCGCCAATCCCCAATCTCGTCATCCCCAATCCTCGCTTCAACGAGTTGGTAGTTGGAAGTAGCGGGAGAAGGCGTGCTGGTGCCGGCAATACCAGCGACTTCCAACTGACAACTTGAATGTGAGTCCCTCACAAGAGCAGCGCACATCCATGTGCGCGGGTTCAGTTTTGTTATCTCAGGGCCGCCGCGATGTGGCCCCCGCAGCCTAGGGTGAAGACCTCATGACGTCTTATTCGTTCACCGAAAAAAAGCGCATCCGCAAGGACTTCGGCAAGCAGCGCTCGATCCTCGAAGTGCCGTTCCTGCTCGCCATCCAGGTGGATTCCTACCGCGAATTCCTGCAGGAAGACGTGGAGCCGACCAAGCGCAAGGACCTCGGTCTGCATGCCGCTCTGAAGTCGGTGTTCCCGATCTCCAGCTACAGCGGCAACGCTGCGCTCGAGTACGTGGGCTACAAGTTGGGCCAGCCGGTGTTTGACGAGCGTGAATGCCGTCAGCGTGGCATGAGCTATGGCGCGCCGCTGCGCGTGACCGTGCGCCTGGTGATCTACGACCGCGAGTCGTCCACCAAGGCCATCAAGTACGTGAAGGAGCAGGAGGTCTATCTCGGCGAAATCCCGCTGATGACCGGCAACGGTACCTTCATCGTCAACGGCACCGAGCGCGTGATCGTGTCGCAGCTGCACCGCTCGCCGGGCGTGTTCTTCGACCACGACCGTGGCAAGACGCATAGTTCGGGCAAGCTGCTGTACAGCGCCCGCATCATTCCTTACCGCGGCTCCTGGCTGGACTTCGAGTTCGACCCGAAGGACGCGCTGTTCACCCGTATCGACCGTCGCCGCAAGCTGCCGGTGTCGATCCTGCTGCGCGCGCTCGGTTACAGCAACGAAGAGATGCTGGCCGAGTTCTTCGAGATCAACACCTTCCACATCAACCCGGACGAAGGCGTACAGCTGGAGCTGGTGCCGGAGCGTCTGCGTGGCGAAACGCTGAACTTCGATCTGGCCGATGGCGACAAGGTCATCGTGGAAGCCGGCAAGCGCATCACCGCGCGTCACGTCAAGCAGCTGGAAGCCGCTGGCGTTGCCGCGCTGGCCGTGCCGGACGACTACCTGGTCGGCCGCATCCTTTCGCATGACGTGGTCGATGCCTCGACCGGCGAGCTGCTGGCCAACGCCAACGACGAAATCAGCGAAGACCAGCTGGCGGGCTTCCGCAAGGCCGGCGTCGACGCGGTCGGTACCCTGTGGGTGAACGATCTGGACCGTGGTCCGTACCTGTCCAACACCTTGCGCATCGATCCGACCAAGACGCAGCTGGAAGCGTTGGTCGAAATCTACCGCATGATGCGTCCGGGCGAGCCGCCGACCAAGGAAGCTGCGCAGAACCTGTTCCACAACCTGTTCTTCACCTTCGAGCGCTACGACCTGTCCACCGTCGGCCGCATGAAGTTCAACCGTCGCGTCGGCCGCAAGGAAGTGCTGGGCGAGTCGGTGCTGTACGACAAGAAGTATTTCGCCGAGCGCAACGACGAAGAGTCCAAGCGCCTGGTCGCCGAGCATGCCGACACCTCCGACATCCTGGAAGTGATCAAGGTGCTGACGGAGATCCGCAACGGTCGCGGTGTGGTCGATGACATCGACCACCTGGGCAACCGTCGCGTGCGTTCGGTCGGCGAAATGGCCGAGAACGTGTTCCGCGTGGGCCTGGTCCGCGTCGAGCGCGCGGTCAAGGAGCGCCTGTCGATGGCAGAGTCGGAAGGCCTGACCCCGCAGGAATTGATCAATGCCAAGCCGGTGGCTGCAGCGATCAAGGAATTCTTCGGCTCCTCGCAGCTGTCGCAGTTCATGGACCAGAACAACCCGCTGTCGGAAGTGACGCACAAGCGTCGCGTCTCCGCACTGGGCCCGGGCGGTCTGACCCGCGAGCGCGCCGGCTTCGAAGTGCGCGACGTGCACCCGACCCACTACGGCCGCGTCTGCACCATCGAAACGCCGGAAGGCCCGAACATCGGCCTGATCAACTCGCTGGCCGTGTTCGCCCGCACCAATCAGTACGGCTTCCTCGAGACGCCGTACCGTAAGGTGCTGGACGGCAAGGTGTCCGACGACGTCGAATACCTGTCGGCGATCGAAGAAAACGAGTACGTGATCGCCCAGGCGAATGCCTTGACCGATGCCAAGGGCACCTTGACCGAGCAGTTCGTGCCGTGCCGCTTCCAGGGCGAGTCGCTGCTGAAGCCGCCGGCGGAAGTGCACTTCATGGACGTCTCGCCGATGCAGACCGTGTCGGTCGCCGCGGCGCTGGTGCCGTTCCTCGAGCACGACGACGCCAACCGCGCGTTGATGGGCGCCAACATGCAGCGCCAGGCCGTGCCGACGCTGCGTTCGCAGAAGCCGCTGGTGGGTACCGGTATCGAGCGTGCGGTGGCGCGCGACTCCGGCGTGACCGTCAATGCGCTGCGTGGTGGCGTGATCGAGCAGATCGACGCGGCCCGTATCGTGGTCAAGGTCAACGAGTCGGAAATCGGCGGCGGCACCGATGCCGGCGTGGATATCTACAACCTGATCAAGTACACCCGCTCCAACCAGAACACCTGCATCAACCAGCGTCCGCTGGTGAATGTGGGCGACGTGATCGCGCGTGGCGACGTGCTGGCCGACGGCCCGTCCACCGATATCGGTGAACTGGCGCTGGGTCAGAACATGCTGATCGCCTTCATGCCCTGGAACGGCTACAACTTCGAAGACTCCATCCTGCTTTCCGAGCGCGTGGTGGAAGAGGATCGCTACACCACGATCCACATCGAAGAACTGACCTGCGTTGCACGCGACACCAAGCTGGGGCCGGAGGAAATCTCTGCCGACATCCCGAACGTGTCCGAGCAGGCCCTGAACCGCCTGGACGAGAGCGGCGTGGTGTACATCGGTGCGGAAGTGCGTGCCGGCGACATCATGGTCGGCAAGGTCACCCCGAAGGGCGAAAGCCAGCTGACTCCGGAAGAAAAGCTGCTGCGTGCGATCTTCGGCGAGAAGGCCTCCGACGTGAAGGACAGCTCGCTGCGCGTGCCCCCGGGCATGGACGGCACCGTCATCGACGTGCAGGTCTTCACCCGCGACGGCATCGAGAAGGACAAGCGTGCGCGTCAGATCGAAGAGTCCGAGATCAAGCGCGTCAAGAAGGACTTCGACGACCAGTTCCGCATCCTGGAAGCGGCCATCTACGCACGTCTGCGCTCGCAGATCGTGGGTAAGGTCGCCAACGGCGGGCCGAACCTGAAGAAGGGCGACAACGTCACCGACGCGTACCTGGACGGGCTGAAGAAGTCCGACTGGTTCCAGCTGCGCATGAAGGACGAGGACGCCGCCGACGCCATCGAACGCGCGCAGAAGCAGATCCAGGCGCACGAGAAGGAATTCGAGGCACGTTTTGCCGACAAGCGCGGCAAGATCACCCAGGGCGACGACCTCGCGCCGGGCGTGCTGAAGATGGTCAAGGTGTTCCTGGCGGTGAAGCGCCGCATCCAGCCTGGCGACAAGATGGCAGGCCGCCACGGCAACAAGGGTGTGGTCTCCAACGTGGTGCCGGTCGAGGACATGCCGTACATGGCGACCGGCGAGCCGGTGGACATCGTGCTGAACCCGCTGGGCGTGCCGTCGCGTATGAACATCGGCCAGATTCTGGAAGTGCATCTGGGCTGGGCCGCCAAGGGCCTGGGTCGCAAGATCCAGCGCATGCTCGAAGCCCAGGCTGCCGTCAGCGAGCTGCGCAAGTTCCTCAACGACATCTACAACCACGATGGCGCGATCAATGCCGAACGCGTGGACCTGTCGCAGTTCAGCGATGAGGAACTGCTCAACCTGGGCAAGAACCTGGTCGACGGCGTCCCGATGGCCACCCCGGTGTTCGACGGTGCCAGCGAGGCGGAGATCAAGCGCATGCTGGAACTGGCCGATCTGCCGCAGAGCGGCCAGACCCAGCTGTTCGACGGTCGTACCGGTGAAGCGTTCGATCGCAAGACCACGGTCGGCTACATGCATTACCTGAAGTTGAACCACCTGGTCGACGACAAGATGCATGCCCGTTCCACCGGTCCGTACTCGCTCGTCACCCAGCAGCCGCTGGGCGGCAAGGCGCAGTTCGGCGGTCAGCGCTTCGGCGAAATGGAAGTCTGGGCGCTGGAAGCCTACGGCGCGGCCTACACCCTGCAGGAAATGCTGACGGTGAAGTCCGACGACGTGCAGGGCCGCAACCAGATGTACAAGAACATCGTCGATGGTGAGCACGAGATGGTCGCGGGCATGCCGGAATCCTTCAACGTGTTGGTGAAGGAAATCCGCTCGCTGGCGATCAACATGGAACTGGAAGAGTAAGCGCCGGGACCCGGGACACGGGACCGGGGACCCGGGAAGAGTAGGAGCCGAGCGCTCTTGATCTTCCGGGTCCCGGGTCCCGGGTCCCCGGTCCCGAACAGATCTCTGCGCGTTCCATCTCAGATACGAATTCCTCCGACCCGGAGATATCAAATGAAAGACCTGCTCAACCTCTTCAATCAGCAGCGCCAGACGCTGGATTTCGACGCGATCAAGATCGCGCTGGCGTCGCCGGACCTGATCCGTTCGTGGTCCTACGGCGAAGTGAAGAAGCCCGAAACCATCAACTACCGGACCTTCAAGCCCGAGCGTGACGGCCTGTTCTGCGCCGCCATCTTCGGACCGATCAAGGACTACGAGTGCCTGTGCGGCAAGTACAAGCGCATGAAGCACCGTGGCGTGGTCTGCGAGAAGTGCGGCACCGAAGTCACCCTGGCCAAGGTGCGCCGCGAGCGCATGGGTCACATCGACCTGGCCTCGCCGGTCGCGCATATCTGGTTCCTCAAGTCGCTGCCCTCGCGCATCGGCCTGATGCTGGACATGACCCTGCGTGACATCGAGCGCGTGCTGTACTTCGAAGCCTACGTGGTCACCGAGCCGGGCCTGACCCCGCTCGAGCGCCGCCAGCTGCTGACCGAAGAGCAGTACCTGACCGCACGCCAGGAGTACAACGACGATTTCGACGCCGCCATGGGCGCCGAGGCCGTGTACGAGCTGCTGCGCACGATCGACCTGCAGTCGGAAATGACCCGCCTGCGCGAGGAAATCGCCAGCACCGGTTCGGAAACCAAGCTCAAGCGCCTCACCAAGCGTATCAAGCTGATCGAAGCCTTCCTGGAATCGGGTAACCGTCCGGAGTGGATGGTCATGACCGTGTTGCCGGTGCTGCCGCCGGATCTGCGTCCGCTGGTGCCCCTGGATGGCGGCCGTTTCGCGACCTCGGATCTGAACGATCTGTACCGCCGCGTGATCAACCGCAACAACCGTCTGCGTCGCCTGCTGGAGCTCAACGCTCCGGACATCATCGTGCGCAACGAAAAGCGCATGCTGCAGGAATCGGTCGATGCGCTGCTGGACAACGGCCGTCGCGGCCGTGCCATCACCGGCACCAACAAGCGTCCGCTGAAGTCGCTGGCCGACATGATCAAGGGCAAGCAGGGCCGGTTCCGTCAGAACCTGCTCGGCAAGCGCGTGGACTACTCCGGCCGTTCGGTCATCACCGTCGGTCCGTACCTGAAGCTGCACCAGTGCGGCCTGCCGAAGAAGATGGCGCTGGAGCTGTTCAAGCCGTTCGTGTTCGCCAAGCTGCAGCGTCGCGGTCTGGCCACCACCATCAAGGCCGCCAAGAAGCTGGTCGAGCGCGAAGAAGCCGAAGTCTGGGACATCCTGGAAGAGGTGATTCGTGAGCATCCGGTGCTGTTGAACCGTGCGCCGACCCTGCACCGTCTGGGCATCCAGGCGTTCGAGCCGGTGTTGATCGAAGGCAAGGCCATCCAGCTGCACCCGCTGGTGTGTACCGCCTTCAACGCCGACTTCGACGGCGACCAGATGGCCGTCCACGTGCCGCTCTCGCTGGAAGCTCAGCTGGAAGCGCGTGCGCTGATGATGTCCACCAACAACATTCTGTCGCCGGCCAACGGCGAGCCGATCATCGTGCCGTCGCAGGACGTGGTGTTGGGCCTGTACTACATGAGCCGCGCCCTCGAGAACAAGAAGGGCGAAGGCATGGTGTTCGCCAACACCAGCGAAGTGAAGCGCGCCTACGACAACCGCGTGGTCGAACTGCATGCCAAGGTCAAGGTCCGCATCACCCAGGTGGACATCGACGCCGCCGACGGCAAGCGCACCACCGGCACCTCGATCGTGGAGACCACGGTCGGCCGCGCGCTGCTGAGCGAGATCCTGCCCGAAGGCCTGCCGTTCCAGCTGGCCAACACCGAGATGACCAAGAAGAACATCTCGCGTCTGATCAACTCCAGCTATCGTCTGCTGGGCTTGAAGGACACCGTCGTGTTCGCCGACAAGCTGATGTACACCGGCTACGCCTACGCGACCCGTGCAGGTGTGTCGATCGGCATCGACGACATGCTGATCCCGGACGAGAAGAAGGGCATCCTCACCGAGGCCGAAGCCGAAGTGCTGGAAATCCAGGAGCAGTATCAGTCCGGTCTGGTCACCGCCGGCGAGCGCTACAACAAGGTGGTGGACATCTGGTCGCGTACCAACGAGCGCATCGCCAAGGCGATGATGGACACCATCGGTACCGAAAAGGTCGAGAACGCCAAGGGCGAGACCATCGATCAGAAGTCGATGAACTCGCTGTACATCATGGCCGACTCCGGTGCGCGTGGTAGCCAGGCGCAGATCCGTCAGCTGGCCGGTATGCGCGGCCTGATGGCGCGTCCGGACGGCTCGATCATCGAAACGCCCATCAAGGCGAACTTCCGCGAAGGCCTGAACGTGCAGGAGTACTTCAACTCCACGCACGGCGCGCGTAAGGGTCTGGCCGATACCGCGCTGAAGACGGCGAACTCGGGTTACCTGACCCGTCGTCTGGTCGACGTGGCGCAGGACGTGGTGATCACCGAAGTCGATTGCGGCACCACCGAGGGGTTGATCATGACCCCGATCGTTGAAGGCGGCGACGTGGTCGAGCCGTTGCGCGAGCGCGTGCTGGGCCGTGTGGTGGCCGAGGACGTCTACCTGCCGGGCAACGACGAAGAGCCGATCGTCACCCGCAACACGCTGCTGGACGAAGCCTGGGTCGCCAAGCTCGAAGACGCCAGCGTGCAGTCGGTGAAGGTGCGTTCGACCATCAGCTGCGAGTCGTCGTTCGGCGTGTGCGCACGCTGCTACGGTCGCGATCTGGCGCGCGGTCACCTGGTCAACATCGGTGAAGCGGTCGGCGTCATCGCCGCGCAGTCCATCGGTGAGCCGGGTACCCAGCTGACCATGCGTACGTTCCACATCGGTGGTGCGGCATCGCGTGCGGCGGCAGTGGACAACATCACGGTCAAGACCACCGGTTCGATCAAGTTCAACAACCTGAAGTCGGTCGAACACGCCAATGGTTCGCTGGTGGCGGTGTCGCGTTCGGGCGAATTGTCGGTGCTCGACGGCCACGGTCGCGAGCGTGAGCGCTACAAGCTGCCGTACGGCGCCACCATCACCGCCAAGGACGGTGATGCGGTCAAGGCCGGGCAGGGCGTGGCCAACTGGGATCCGCATAACCACCCGATCGTGTCGGAAGTGGCCGGTTTCATCCGTTTCATCGACTTCGTCGACGGCGTCACCGTCATCGAGAAGACCGACGAACTGACCGGTCTGGCGTCGCGCGAAATCACCGATCCGAAGCGTCGTGGTGCGCAGGCCAAGGAACTGCGGCCGATCGTGCGCATCGTCGATGGCAAGGGCAACGATCTGACCATCCCGGGCACCGATCTGCCGGCGCAGTACCTGCTGCCGCCGCGCTCCATCGTCAACCTGCAGGACGGCGCGGCCGTCGGCGTGGGCGACGTGGTGGCGAAGATCCCGCAGGAGGCCTCCAAGACCCGCGACATCACCGGTGGTCTGCCGCGCGTGGCCGACCTGTTCGAAGCGCGCAAGCCGAAGGATCCGGCGATCCTGGCCGAGCGTTCGGGCATCATCAGCTTCGGTAAGGACACCAAGGGCAAGCAGCGCCTGATCATCAAGGACACCGATGGTTCGGAACACGAAGAGCTGATTCCCAAGTATCGCCAGATCATCGTGTTCGAAGGCGAGCACGTGACCAAGGGCGAGACCGTGGTGGATGGCGAGCCGAGCCCGCAGGACATCCTGCGTCTGCTGGGTGTCGAGCCGCTGGCTGCGTATCTGGTCAAGGAAATCCAGGACGTGTACCGCCTGCAGGGCGTGAAGATCAACGACAAGCACATCGAAGTGATCACGCGTCAGATGCTGCGCAAGGTCGAGATCGTCGATCAGGGCAACAGCAAGTTCCTCAATGGTGAGCAGGTCGAGCGCCAGCGCGTCATCGAGGAAAATGCACGCCTGACCACGCGCTCGGAGCTGCCGGCCAAGTACGACCCGGTGCTGCTGGGTATCACCAAGGCCTCGCTGGCCACCGAGTCGTTCATTTCGGCGGCGTCGTTCCAGGAGACCACGCGCGTGTTGACCGAGGCTGCCGTGCGCGGTACCCGCGACAGCCTGCGCGGTCTGAAGGAGAACGTGATCGTGGGCCGGCTGATCCCGGCCGGTACCGGCCTGGCGTACCACGCCAGCCGTCGCAAGGCTTCGGGTCTGACCGACTCGGAAATGGAAACGCTGTCGGGCAAGCCCGCAGTGGCCGAACCGGTCGCAACTGCGGCCGACGCTGGCGCGGACGAGGAGTAAGCGCTCCGATGGCGATCGCAAGATCGGCATAAGCCAGGCGAAAAGGAGGGCAGGAGGCCCTCCGTTTTCCGGTCCGGGATGGGCCAGCAGAGTTAGATTTCCGTGAAGTTGACGGAGTTTTGCCCTGCCAGCTATACTTCTCTGTCTCGGTGGGCCGTTTTGCGGCCTGCCTTCGTGTTCATGCAAGGCCGTTTCGGCCTCCAATCAGAAGAATCGACTGATGGCAACGATCAATCAGCTGGTCCGCAAGCCCCGGCAGGCGACCACCTACAAGAGTGCCTCTCCGGCACTGGACAAGTGTCCGCAGCGCCGCGGCGTCTGCACACGCGTCTACACCACCACCCCGAAGAAGCCGAACTCGGCCCTGCGTAAGGTCGCCAAGGTGCGCCTGACGAATCAGGAAGAGGTCATCAGCTACATCGGCGGTGAAGGCCACAACCTGCAGGAGCACTCCGTGGTCCTGATTCGTGGTGGTCGCGTCAAGGATCTCCCCGGTGTGCGTTATCACACCGTCCGTGGTTCGCTGGACGCCGCCGGCGTCGCAAAGCGCCGTCAAGGTCGTTCCAAGTACGGCGCCAAGCGCCCGAAGAGCTAAGGAAACACTCAAATGTCCCGTAAAGGTTCTACTCCGCAGCGCACCGTCCTGCCTGATCCCAAGCATGGCAGCGAAACCATTGCCCGCTTCATCAACATGGTGATGCAAAGTGGCAAGAAGTCGGTTGCTGAGAAAATTGTCTATGGCGCAATGGACGTCATTGGCGAAAAGAATCCGAATGCCGTCGAGCTGGTGCAGAAAGCACTGGACAACGTGGCCCCGGCTGTCGAAGTCAAATCGCGTCGCGTCGGTGGTGCTACCTATCAGGTGCCCGTCGAAGTGCGCTCCTCCCGTCGCATGGCGCTGGCAATGCGCTGGTTGATCGATTCCGCGCGTAAGCGTGGCGAGAACACCATGCCGCGCAAGCTGGCTGCAGAACTGTTGGACGCCTCGGAAAGCCGCGGCGGCGCGATCAAGAAGCGCGAAGAGACGCACCGTATGGCGGAAGCGAACAAGGCGTTCGCACACTACCGCTGGTGACCTCGGGGGCCTTGGTAACGGGGCCCTTCAGCACCACTGAGTGCTGTTTGCGACGCGATCAGCGTCGCATTCAATCCGAAGGCCGCCGAAAGGCGGCGTTCGGCCATCCGAAATCCAAGAAATTGAGAGGCTCCCCGTGGCCCGTACCACCCCTATCGAGCGTTACCGCAACTTCGGCATCATGGCCCACATCGATGCCGGCAAGACCACCACGTCCGAACGCATCCTGTTCTACACCGGTGTCAGTCACAAGATCGGCGAAGTCCATGACGGCGCTGCGGTGATGGACTGGATGGAGCAGGAGCAGGAGCGTGGCATCACCATCACCTCCGCTGCGACCACCGCCTTCTGGACGGGTATGGACAAGTCCATGCCGCAGCACCGCTTCAACATCATCGACACCCCCGGGCACGTGGACTTCACCATCGAAGTCGAGCGTTCGCTGCGCGTGCTCGACGGTGCGGTGTTCGTGTTGTGCGCCGTCGGCGGCGTGCAGCCGCAGTCGGAGACCGTGTGGCGCCAGGCCAACAAGTACTCCGTGCCGCGCATGGCCTTCGTCAACAAGATGGACCGTACCGGCGCCAACTTCGACAAGGTCGTCGAGCAGCTGAAGGCCCGTCTGGGTGCCTATGCCGTGCCGATGCAGGTGCCGATCGGTGCCGAAGACGGCTTCGAGGGTGTGGTCGATCTGTTGAAGATGAAGGCCATTCACTGGGATTCCGCTTCGCAGGGCACCACGTTCGAATACCGCGACATCCCGGCCGATCTGGTCGATGTGGCCACCGAGGCGCGTTCGTTCATGGTGGAGGCGGCTGCAGAAGCCAGCGAAGCCCTGATGGACAAGTACCTCAACGAGGGCGACCTGAGCGAAGAGGAGGTCCTGTCGGGCCTGCGCGAGCGCACCCTGAAGGTCGAGATCGTGCCGGTGTTCTGTGGCTCGGCGTTCAAGAACAAGGGCGTGCAGGCCATGCTCGACGGCGTGGTGCACCTGCTGCCGTCGCCGGCCGACCGTCCGCCGGTCCAGGGTATCGATGAGGACGAAAAGGAAGACACCCGTCCGGCAACCGATACCGCGCCGTTCTCGGCGTTGGCATTCAAGATCATGACCGACCCGTTCGTGGGTTCGCTGACGTTCTTCCGTGTCTATTCGGGCACGCTGAACTCCGGCGACCAGGTCTACAACCCGGTCAAGTCGAAGAAGGAGCGCGTGGGCCGCATCCTGCAGATGCACTCCAACAATCGCGAAGAGATCAAGGAAGTGCGCGCGGGCGATATCGCTGCCGCGGTGGGTCTGAAGGACGTCACCACCGGCGACACCCTGTGCGCGCAGGACAAGATCATCACCCTGGAACGCATGGTGTTCCCGGAGCCGGTGATCTCGATGGCGGTGGAGCCGAAGACCAAGTCGGACCAGGAAAAGATGGGCATGGCCCTGGGCCGTCTGGCGCAGGAAGATCCCTCGTTCCGCGTCAAGACCGACGAAGAATCCGGCCAGACCATCATCTCGGGCATGGGCGAACTGCACCTGGATATCATCGTCGACCGCATGCGTCGCGAGTTCAATGTCGAGGCCAACGTCGGCAAGCCGCAGGTGGCCTACCGCGAAACCATCCGCAAGGCCGACGTCAAGTCCGACTACAAGCACGCCAAGCAGTCCGGTGGTAAGGGTCAGTATGGCCACGTGGTGATCGAGCTGTCGCCGATGACCGAGGAAGATCGCAAGAGCGACAACGTCAAGGACGATTTCCTCTTCATCAACGACATCACCGGCGGCATCATTCCGAAGGAATTCATCCCCTCGGTCGAAAAGGGTCTGCGCGAGACCATCACCAGTGGTCCGATCGCCGGCTTCCCGGTCGTGGGCGTGAAGGTCAAGTTGGTGTTCGGTTCGTACCACGACGTCGACTCCTCGGAAATGGCGTTCAAGCTGGCCGCGTCGATGGCGTTCAAGCAGGGCTTTGCGAAAGCCAGCCCGGTGTTGCTGGAGCCGATCATGAAGGTCGAAATCGTCAGCCCCGAGGATTACCTGGGTGACGTGATGGGCGACGTGAGCCGCCGTCGCGGCGTGTTGCAGGGTCAGGACGACAGCCCGTCGGGCAAGATCATCAATGCGATGATCCCGCTGGGTGAAATGTTCGGCTATGCGACCTCGCTGCGCTCGATGAGCCAGGGGCGCGCCACGTTCTCGATGGAATTCGACCATTACGAAGAGGCACCGGCCAACATCGCCGACGCCGTCACCAAGAAGGGCTGAGTTCGCTCAGCCGCTTCAAAAATTTCCAATTAGAGGTAGCAAGTCATGGCAAAAGCTAAATTCGAGCGCACCAAGCCGCACGTGAACGTCGGCACCATCGGTCACGTCGACCATGGCAAGACCACGTTGACAGCTGCGCT
>NZ_JAJGQH010000029.1 GCF_020783655.1 Xanthomonas melonis
GGCAGCATCCCACCGGCCGAGGCCGAAGCCAACTATTATTCCAAACACAAACAACCCAACGAGTCCGCCATGTCGGCATGACTCAAACCAAGGGGCCTCCGGGAAAGCCGGGGCGGTTCACGCCCGATGCAGACCTCGCCCAATAGGCATGCAAATGTCCGGCTTGAGTCGGAACCAGGCACTCCCCCTGGCGCAACGACCCCGCCCCGGTAGAGCGAAAGGCTCCGGTCGACAGAGGCGGTGGCGTTGTCGGTAGCGTTCTATGGTTCTCAGGGCGTCCGGTTTCGGGCAGACGTCAGAGTTCAGTCGCCGCCGCAGGCGGTCGGCTGGAAGGTAGCGCTGGCCTTATTTACCTGGAACCTCAACCATTTCCACAGGGTTTCCACCGTGATCTTTAAAGAACTGCAGAGCCTCCTCCTTGGTTTCAAAACTAACATCCTTCAAAGATGTTCCATCTGGCGCTTTTTCCAGCGGCTTACCTGTGAAGGGGTTGGTAATGGTAAAGCTCATCCTTTAACTCCTTGATATGTGGTGCAAATGCTTAGCGCCATAACTAAGCCGCACTGGAAGAAACTTCAACTTAATTGACTTGTTAAGTGGGGTTGGCCAGCCAACTACCGCTTTGGTCATTTCCGCCGAGTGAGCCGCACGACCAAGCTCGATGATGCCACAGACCGCAAGGCTGGGGCTTGCCCAGAAAGCCCTGCACGCTGCCTGGCCGATGGCGAAAACAGGGATGACCGCTATCCGGAGCCGACCGCCAAACGGCCATCGCCGCGCCAGAAGGAAGAGCCGCTGTCAAGTTTCCGTAGACACCCGGATAGGGCGTTTCAAGCTGCGCCCCGTTTGTAGCCAGCGGGCAAGCCGTAGCCCAGCGTGGAATGGAGCCGGGGGTTGTTGTCTGCTTTCGGCCAGAAGCAGACATTCGAATCACAGTTCTGGCCCACGTCAAGGACAACGGCAATGCTGCTTACGTTCTCCGGCCCCTTCGGTGGCGTCTTGTTGGACCTAAGTCGACAGTGGAATGGGGTCACGCCAAGTAAGCCGGGACGCAAAAGCAAAGCTGCCGCTCCCATTCCAACGTCGTAGATCTACTCTGCCCCGCGCGATAGTGGTAGCGAATAAGCAATCACATAATCTCCCCGGTCAGGAGACTGCCTCGCTCCACCCGCCACGATGACCACGTATTGCCGACTGGTTTTCGGCGAGGTGTAGGTCATGGGTGCTGCCTGGGCGCCAACGGGCATGCGTCCCTTCCAGAGTTCCTCACCCGTAGCACTGTCCATCGCGCGCAGGTAGTAGTCCTGTGTGCCGGCGTAGAAGGCCAGTCCGGAACCAGTGGTCAGCGGCCCACCAAGCGTGGGCAGGCCCAGTGGGATGGGCAGGCCCACCTTTATCGGACCGAGCTTCACGTCTTTCACGGTCCCTGCAGGGCGTTGCCAAACCAGCTTTCCCGTCTTCATGTCCACGCCCGACAATGTGCCCCAGGGTGGGGCAATGCAGGGGATGCCGAGCGGGGAGTTCACATCAAGGCCCTCGGCCGCGTAAGGGGCGCCGAGCTGCGGCTGGAGTCCTGTGCCGTGCTTGGCGCTGGGCTCAACTTTTCCCTCGCGCTGTTCGATCAGCTTCAGTCCCTGAGGCATGCGGATATCATTGACGATCAGCATGTCGTTGCCGCCATCGATGGACACGCCGCCCCAGTTCATGCCGCCGAAGTTACCCGGGAAGAAAAGCGTGGGTTCGGTCGAAGGCGCCGTGAAGTCGCCGTCATACCGCATCCGCTTGAACATAATTCGACAAAGCATCTGATCAAACAGCGTGACGCCCCACATACGGCGTTCGGTCAGTGGCTCCGCACCGATGGCCGCAACTCCCGTTGAATAGGGCTGCGTCGGCGACACCCGATCCGGCTTCTGATGCCGCTGTGGGACGGGAAGCTCTTCTACCGGAAACACGGGCTTGCCGTCGCGACGGTCCAGAACGAATATCTGGCCTCGCTTGGTAGCCTGAACGATGACCGGCACGGTGGCACCACCGCCTTGTGGGATGTCGTAGAGCGCCGGCTGTGGCGCCACATCCAGATCCCAAATGTCGTGGTGCACCGTCTGGAACACCCAGCGTTCTTGGCCGGTTTTCAGATCGAGCGCGACGATGGAAGAAGACACGCGCTCGGACCCATCAAGGCGATCTGCACCCCAGTAGTCCGGCGTCTGGTTGCCTGTTGGCAGATAGACCAGTCCCAGGCTCTCATCCACCGCCGGGGTGGACCACATGTTCGGCGTCGAGCGGGTGAAGACCTCGCCAGAGGTCGGCAGCTGATCCTTGGGGCGGCCCACATCCCATGCCCAGACCAGTGCTCCGTTCTCTGCATCGAAGGCGCGCACCACGCCGGAGGGCATGTCCACGCCGATGTTGTCAAACACCCACCCGCCGACAATGATCAGCCCGCCAGCAACCGTAGGCATGGAGGTGGGCTGATAGAAGGTTGGCGGGATGTCGCCCATCTGCTTCTTGAGGTCGACCACCCCGTCGGTGCCAAAGGCAGGGCACACGTTCCCGTCGCGGGCGTCCACCTGGATCAGCCGGCCATCCAGTGTGGTGACCACGACCCGCGCATGGCAGGCATCACCGGCGGCCACGGAGGTGGACTCGAAGTAGCCGACACCCCGGCATCGGTTCCAGATCTGGTTGTTCGGCACCTTCGGATCAAACGACCACCGCTCTTCGCCCGTATCCGCATCCAGGGCGATCACGCGATTCAGCGGCGTACATAGGTAGAGCGTATCGCCGATCTGCGTAGGTGTGACTTGATACTCGGACCCCGGCGTGCCGGCATCGCCAGTGCGGTACGTCCAAGCGGTTTTAAGCGTCGACACGTTTTCCCGAGTGATCTGGCTCTCAGGTCCGAAGCGTGAGCCGGACCCGTCTCGACCGAAGAACTGCCACCGTGACGGACTGGACCCATCTACAGTTCTACGGGGCGCGGCGTCATCTGGGGAGATGACCCCGTGCGGGAAGAACATCGCACCGATGGTCAGCAGACCCAGCACCAACGAGGCTCCCGCCACGCTCAACCCAGTCCGGCGCCAAGAGTGCTTCAGCAGTGGGGTAAGCAGGCCGAGGACCAGGCCAATCACCATCAGCGGGGTTAAGCGCGGCACGAGTTGCCAAAAGTCCAAGCCCACTTCCCAAAATGCCCACGCGAGTGTGCCCACCGCCAGCACTGCAAAGAGTATCAACGTGCCCGGCTTCTGACGGCAGAGCTCAACACCAATGGCCGCCAGGAAAGCACCGCAGATGAGGTAGTAGAAGCTGCCTCCCAGGCTAGCCAGGTAGGCACCGCCTATGAGTAGCGGGACCGAGGCGATTCCGAAGACAACCCCAGCAATCCGCAGTAGCATGATCTGCCTGCGCATCCTTTCATACAACTGTTCAACCGGCTCAATCACGGTAACCGCCGCCTCCGTTGATGGCCCACACCTGGCCGGTCACCCAAGCGGCGTCGTCTGACAGCAAAAACGCGATGGCACCGGCGACGTCAGCCGGATCGCCGAGTCGTGGCAGGGGAAGCGCATCGAGCACGTGCTTGCGGAAATCGTCTGACAGCGAGTCTTTGGCGGTATCCGAGAGCACTAGGCCGGGGCTGACTGAGTTGCAGCGAATGCCCTGCTTGCCCCAAGTGGAAGCAACGTGGCGTGTAAGCGTGTTAATGCCTGCCTTGGATGCAGCGTAGGCCGGCCTCACCTTTTCTCCAGCCTTGGTGCTGTCACTGGTGGTGTTCACAATGCTGCCGCCGCCGGCGGCCAGAAGGTGGGGAAGCGCGCTGCGGATAACCAAAGCGTAGCTGGTGAGATTGGCATTCAAGATGCCCATCCAAGTCACTGGCTCCATGTCGGCGACGCTCACGTCTTCGCCCGACTCCGCCCGCGTGTCAGCGGCGATGTTGGCCACACCGTTAAGGCTGCCCAACGCTGCGACCGCGTCCTCTACAAGGCCTACGATCGACCTCTCGTCGCGGAGGTCAAAGTGGAACGCGTCGGCATGCCCGCCGCTGTCTCGGATTGCTTGAGCAACCGTTTCTGCGCCCGCTAGGTCGTAGTCACCGACAGCTACGCGTGCGCCTTCTCCGGCCAAGCGTTTCGCGGTAGCGGCGCCAATACCGTGGGCGCCGCCCACTACCAAGTAGTTTTTCCCTTCAAGTCCACGCATCTTGCTCATCCTTCAGAAAGGGGCGTGAGCGCGGCGGATCCCATGAGGAGAGAAAGACCAGGACGGCCGCCGCGACCACAGCCCGGAGCATGCGAGCCAAACCTTGAGGAAACCTTGAGGATCGTCCGTGGCGGCCTGCTTCGCTAAGGACCGGACAGCTCCGTGACCGAGAGGAGATCGAGGCGTGAAAGATGCGTTCAGTCGTGGCCCCCTGACTCAGTCTTCCGGCGCGGACTGCTTAAGCACATACCCGATGCCCCGGATGGTGTGAATGTCTACGCCAGATCCGACCAGTGCTTTGCGAAGCCGTGAGATATGCGACTCCAGCGCATTGGACTCGACGTGGTCGTTCAAGCCGTAGACGGATTGCTCGAGCGAGGCTCGGCGCACCGTTCTGCCCTGCCGGAAGCAAAGCGCCTCCAAGGCGAGGATCTGCCTCCTTGGCAGTTTCAGCTCGGCGCCCCTCACAAACGCCTGCTTGGACTCGAAATCGAAGGCAAGGTCTCCGAGCACCATTGCCGGCGCCATCCGAGCCGGGCGTCGGATGAGGGCGCGAATGCGCGCCATCAGCTCCGCCATGTCGAACGGCTTGGCAAGGTAGTCGTCCGCTCCCGCATCCAATCCCTCGACTTTGTCAGTGACCAAGTGCATGGCGGTGAGGATCAGAATAGGCAGGTCCACTTGGGAGGCCCTGACCTTGGGCACCAGAGTGGCACCGTCCCCATCGGGCAGCTGACGGTCAAGGAGCAGGAGACGGTACTCGGCTTGTTGCACCGCGTGCTCGGTCTCGGCCACGGTGCGGGTCCTGTCCACAGCCAAGCCTTGCTTCGTCAGCGCATCGATCAGCGCCTCAGCAAATGGTTCGTCGTCTTCTGCAAGAAGAATTCTCATGCGCTTGTACCTTGGCTGGAGCTGGAGACCGTGGCCTTGGCCTTCAATGGCAAGGTGACCTCGAAGCTGGCGCCACCAGTCGGAGAGTCTGTGACCCGAATCCGGCCCCCGTGCTTGTTGGCAACCTCGCTGGCCAAGTGAAGGCCAAGACCGCTGCCGCTGGCCGACTTATTCAATCGGTAGAACGGCGAGAAAATGCGATTTCGCTCCTCCTCCGGAACGCCTGGACCGCTATCGGACACCCTGACTCGCGCGGTGGGTTGTACCTCCAGGGTAATGGTGCCCCGCTGACCGCCGTGAATCATGGCATTCTGCAACAAGTTCTTGAGCATGCGCTCAAGTGCGCCGGCATCGCCCTTGATAGGGACATCCGTGTCGGGCGCCTCGAAGCTGAACTCGTATCCGTGCTCGACGATCATTGGAGCTACTTCCGCTGCAAGCGATTCGCACAGGCTTACCAGGTCCACGGTTTGGAAGCGCTCGTTGGGACTGTTAAGCCGTTGAAGGTCAAGCAACTGTTCGGCGATGGTCTCAAGACGACACAGATCATTCACCAGCCGCAACTTTTCCTTGCTGTGAGGCAGGGAACTCAACCGCGCACCCAGCACAGCCATGGGCATTCTCAACTCGTGCGCAGCGTCAGCAAGGAAACGATCACGCGTCGCCGAAGCCTCCCATATTCTGGTGAGGGCAGCATTGAACGAACGCACAAGGGGCCGCACTTCCTCAGGTAGGTCCTCGAATTGCAACGCTGCGCCCCTCTGATCAAGATCAATGGTCTCAGCTTGGTCCGCCAAGCGACGAATGCCCCGCAGCCTGCGTCGAATGACCCAAGGGATGATCAGGCACGACACAAGCACAACCGGCAGAAACATTGGCAGAAAGATGAACTTGCCGACGATGAGCAGCGTGTCAGCGACGCCCTGCTGTGGAATGCCGCCCACCATTACGCGATAAGCGCCCTCTGATCGGCGGTCCACGGATACCGCCGCCGCCAGTCGGCTCTTGTTGCTGCGAATCTGGGTTTCCTCCAGCTCATCCAGGCGTGCTGCAAGGCCAGCAAGATCGCTCGGAACGGTGCCCAGGACTTGCTCCTGCCCAGACGGTCCCCTGACGATCAGCCAGGCGCCGGTTCTCCCAGTGGCAAGAGCATCTGGGAGAGCGTCCCTACGCACTACGAGCTGGCCATGTTCTACGTTCGAGGCTCGCGCAATCGATTCTGCGAGCTGAGTTGGAACAGAGAAAACAGCCGGAGTCCACGTCAGCGCCATCAGCATGGCCAAGGACAACACGAAAGTAAGAAGTTGAATTCCGCCCACTCGCCAAGAGAGCTGAGAACCAAGGGATTTCATGAACATAGAGATGGACGGAGTTGGATGCACTGGAGGATACGGGCCCTTTCGCACTGACGTTGAGGGTAGCTCGCGTGGACGGGTCTTCGCAGACCCAGCTGAAGTATGAATAGGGAGCTACTCAGAGAGTAGGCTCAAGGTTTCGGCAAGCTTCGTTTTCTAACCTGAATTCGTTGGCCACATCGCATGTAGCGAAGTCGGCCGATTTCAAATCCCCTCTGGAGAACGTTATGAAAATACACGCTGCGATTTCTGGGCCCGCGCTGGCCTTAGCCATCGCGGTTGGCTTTGGCGCTGCGATGGCACCGGCGGATGCGTCGGCAATGTCCAAGAAGGAAAAGCGGACAGTAATTGGCGCCGTTGTCGGCGGCCTGAGCGGGTCGTTGCTGTCGGGTGGCGATCCTTGGGCCACCGTAGGCGGCGCTTTGGCTGGCGGCACCGTGGGCAATGTCACGACCAAAGACCGCGACCGGGACCGCCGCTGGGAGCATGACCGCCGCTGGGACGGAGATGACCGTAGCCGCTGGCAACGGGAACAGGACCGCCGCCGTTGGGAACGTGAACGAGACCGCCGCTACCGCGGCCGCTGAACTACAGGAGTTAGGTGAGTTATGAAATATGCGATTGCTTTGATGCTGGTGGGCGCTGCAGGTGCAGCTCAGGCACAGTCGGACCCGGTACAGCGATACGTGGAAAGCGCGTTCAGCGCGATGGACACCAACGGTGATCGGCAGATCAGCCGGCTTGAGTTCGATACCTTTATGCTTAAGCGCATGCAGGTTCAGCGAGCAGCCTTCGAAACCGCCTTCGCTGCTGCCGATGCAAACGGTGACGGCTTCATCGACAAGCGGGAAGCGCGTATCAATGAACAGTTGAGCGACAACTTTGGCGCCATCGACGCCAATGGCGACGGCAAGATTAGTCGTGAAGAGCTGGGTGCCGCGCTTGTCGGCGCGTTGCAGGTTGAGGCAGACGCCACCGCCGAAGCAGTGCGCGCCTCTGGAAACTGATCCAAACGCCTTCCTCGTCAGCGGGCTGTACACTAGGCAACTCATAGCGGTATGGAATGGGCTCGCATCGCGAGCCCATTTTTTTATTCGACTCAGAAGCGGCGAGAGAGGCCCAGGACAATCGCATCCAGGTGATCAGAGTTTGTCATCGGGCTGTCGGTGATGCTGTCGCTGAGCACCGTGCGCCGCAGACTCCCGGTCGCTGTCCACCTTTCACCCAGTGGAAGAAGGGCAGTGACGCCGAAATAGGGCGTCACTGCATCGCCGGGATTGTAGGATGCGAACCCAGAGCGCCGCGCCTCTGAGGGAGAGACCCGATAGTAGTGGCGCACGATCTCTTCGCTCTGATAGGTTGCGCCGATCTCGGGCAGGAGGGTCACTGCTCCGGCGCTAAGCGGGTAGCTGTATTTCAGATCGCCGAATACCCCACCAACGCCCGTGACCTCCGCCTCTGCCTTCGCGTTCATTATTCCCCACCCTCCCATCAGCCTCCATTCGATGCCAGCAGTTGCGAGGAAGCGGCGTTTGTCCAGCTGACGCATGCGCCAGTCCGAGGAATCCTCGGGGCGATAGCGGTTGAGCAAGGGCGAGGCGGTCAGTGAAAGCGAACTGGTTTTGCCCTCACTGACTTTCATGCCAAGAGTGGTTCCGCGGAAGAAAAAGCGGTTCCCTTCCCAGCTGAGAATCGGCGCGGGGATGGTGTCATTTTCGTAGCTTCGATAGGGCTGCGACGATTGAGCAACGGCGACGCCGAGGGATGCATCTGCCATCGCGGTCATGGGAAGTGAGGCAAGTGCTGTTAGTACAACGGCAAGCGTAGAGCGAAGCGACGGGTGCCGGCTGGAGGTGCAGGGTTTGATCATTTTCAGAAGTGTCTTGCGTGGAGAGAGAGGTGACTGCGATGGCGATGGCCGACCGTTAGGAGATGGCGCACTTGATGTTGTCTTGGCCCAGGCGCTGTCGTATGGCCAGAATTAACTGGACGCGCTGATCCGCTGCGTTGGATTGAGGCTTGAGGTGCATCTGGCAACGAAGCACCGCCTTGTGCTCGTCAACGCTGATCAACTCGACGATAGGTGCGGGAATGGTCAGGGCGAGCCTGTTGTCGCTCAGCTCTCGGGCCACCATATCGAGCGTGTCTTGAAGGTTTTCGGTGACATCGACGGCAACCGTCAGCTCCAGCTTGGGTCTTGAGAACTGCTGACTCAGGTTCTGCACGGGCTTGGTGATCAGCTCCGAGTTTGGGACGATGACAGTGGACTGGTCGACAAGCCGAATGACGGTGGACCGAACGCTGACCTTTCTCACCGTGCCTTCAGCGTCGCCGATCTTGATGCGGTCACCCAGTTTGATGGGGCGTTCGACCAGCAAGATCAGGCCTGACACGAAGTTCTGTGTGATCGCCTGGAGGCCGAAGCCGATGCCCACGGAGAGTGCGCTTGCAAGGATTGCCAGCTTGTCGACCCCGACACCCACGGCGGCGAGTGCCCACAACACGGCTGCTGCGGTGCCCAGGTAGCCAACGATGGTGGTAATGGAGTCGCGCGCGTCCTGTGCCAAACGGGTGGTGGGGAGATAGGTATTTTCCAACCAGCCTCGAAATACTCTCAGCAAGAAAGCCACGCCGGCAAACACCAAGAGGCCCGTGAGCACAGACGCTGCTGAGATCCGGATTTCTCCAATCTGGACGCCCGCCGCGAGCTTGCCGGTGAGCTCAAGAACGGACGTGAACCCAGCGCCGAATGGCATGAAAAGAGCGCCGCAAGCGAGCAGAACCACTGTGGTTCGCAGCGCGGCGGAGAGGATGACTGAGAATTGGCGGACGCGACGCGAAGGCGATTGCTCACCGCGGCGCTGAGGACGCTTGACCTCCAGGATGTAGCGAACCGAACGATCAACCAAGGTCATGACGAAGAGCGCGCTGGCGCCCACCACGGCTCCCCAAATCAGCCACTGGGCGATCCAGTTGGCGAGCACGATGTAGCCGAACGTTCCGCTGAAGAGAATGACCAGGCACGCCAGCCAAGCAGCGCCGATCACAAGGGCTACTGGGTCGAGTGCATCTTCGTTTCCGTCAGTGGACGGTGGCCTCAGGCGGATGCGCCTCAGTAGGAGCAGCGCAACCAGGACAAGAGAGACAGAGCAGAAAGCACCCAGTGCCTGCAAAGGCAACGCGAGATCGTCTTGCAGAGCCAGGCGGGCGACCAGCTGTTCGCACCCTATGCCGATGCCCATCGCCGCGCCTATCCAGACCGACGCTGCCCATCCGCGCTTTGAGGTCCTTGCTTGCATGCTGAACAGGGCAAGCTCGGGGTTGCGTGGCTGGAGAACGGCCCGAGCCAAGCCGGCCACCAGGATCGTCAGCAGCAGGCCGGTTGCGATGGCCATCCAGATTGCCTGATACGGCAAGCTCAGTCCCCATTGGCTCAGCAGCGGCTCAAGTGACCCATAGGCCTGAAGGGACGGCGCCATGAAGAGTGCTAGGAGCGCAGTTGCGCTCATTGCGTTTGCAAACGGCCGAGTGGCTACTTCGCTGCGCAGCGCCCAAGCGCGGGCCAAGCGGAGCAACAGCGCGGCGCCTGCCCACACCAAACCGACGAGCCCGGCCCAAAGAATGGTCGCCGCAGTGCCGTTTAGGGAGCTGGTGCTGCTTTCTTGGTGCACCAAGCCTGACGGCGATGGACTGAGCACGGCAGGGGCGTTTTCCAGCGCGGGCTGCCAGAGCTCGCGGGAGAATGGAGAAGCGCTTCTCGAAAACAGTTCCTGCCCCAGTGCAGCTGCTTGGGCTTGTGCCGCCGTTGTCAGCTCCTGCTCGGCCGACAGCGCCACGAGCGATACCCGCTTTTTCAGGTCCTCCAGGGTCGTCAATTCACCCTCAAGCTTGTCTGCTTGGGCCTTGATGGCGGGGTCGAGGCTGCCCGATGGCGAGTCTCCAAGTTGCGCCACTCGCTCCTTTGCTTGGGCGATAGGCCGCTCCAGCATGCCGCCAAGGGAGTTGGCCTCATCGGCCAGGGCGCGCAGTCCCGCCAGTTTGGCGTCCCGAGACTCCGAATCAGAAGCGCTGACGCCCTCCACGGTGGCAGTGCGCGATTCAAGGGCCTCAACCGCAGCAGACCATTGATCGCTCGGCGGCGGCTCGACTGCCGATACCGTTCCGGACAGCGCCGGGAGCAGGAACATGGCTGAGATCAACAGCACACGTGAACGGGCTACCAGCCCAGAGCGAGCATGTATCATCCCGTAAGGATGAGGTCCCCAGCTTGAGGCAACCTTACGTCTGAACCGCCCCGGCTTTCCCGGAGACTCCTTGGTTTGAGTCACGCCGACATGGCGGACTCGTTGGGTTGCTTGGATTTGGAATAATAGTTGGCTTCGGCCTCGGCCGGTGGGATGCTGCCGATCGGCTCAAGCAAGCGGCGATTGTTGAACC
>NZ_JAJGQH010000003.1 GCF_020783655.1 Xanthomonas melonis
CGCCGGATCGTGGGCTGGAAAGCATCGTCATCGATGCAGACCGACTTCGTGCTCGATGCGCTCGAACAGGCGCTGTATGCCAGGAAGCCGGTCGGCCCGGATCGTTTGATCCACCACAGCGACCGGGGCGTGCAGTACGTCTCGATCCGCTACACCGAGCGGCTCGCCGAGGCCGGCCTGGAGCCCTCGGCTACACCGAGCGGCTCGCCGAGGCCGGCCTGGAGCCCTCGGTGGGCAGTGTGGGGGACTCCTACGACAACGCACTGGCCGAGACCATCAACGGCCTGTACAAGGCCGAGGTGATCCACCGCAAGTCGTCCTGGCGCACGCGCGAGGAGGTCGAGTGGGCCACGCTCACCTGGGTCGATTGGTTCAACAATCGCCGCTTGCTTGAGCCGATCGGCAGCATCCCACCGGCCGAGGCCGAAGCCAACTATTATTCCAAACACAAGCAACCCAACGAGTCCGCCATGTCGGCGTGACTCAAACCAAGGAGTCTCCGGGAAAGCCGGGGCGGTTCACCTCATGCAGTGCTACACCCTGCGCACCGATGCCCTCGACTGGTCCTTGTTCGCCCACCGTTGCGGGACCTTACGCGGCATGGATGCCGCACAAGAGCCTACAAGGACATACTTACGGGGTGTCCTGCGATGGTGGACGGGCAAGGGCCTTGCGGCCAGGCAGCAGATCGACCGCTCCACGATCGATCTATCGACACCAGTCACTTCGAGACACAGGACAGCTGCGCTGCAATGACGCATTCAAGTCGCAGCGTTGTCGGACGATCAAGCCAGGCCAGGCCAACCTCAGCACCCAGGCATCAACCCGCTTCGCGCACCCGCGCGGTCAGGCCCTTGAGAAAGGCACGCAGCAGCTGATCGCCGCAGGGGCGGAAATTCTTGTGACCGGGCTGGCGGAACAGTGCGGAGAGTTCCGGCTTGGAAAGCGGAAAGCCGGCACCGGCGAAGATGGCGTGCATGTCGACATCCTTCAGCTCGAAGGCCACGCGCAGCTTCTTCAGCACCAGGTTGTTGCCGACGCGCGCCTCCAGTGGCCGTGGCGGCTGGCTCTCGTCGCGGCCACGGAAGCGCAGCACCAGCCCGTCCAGGAAGCGCGCCAGCATCGCATCGGTGCAGGGTTCGAAACCGGGCTCGTCTTCCTTCTTCAGCCAGGCCTGTACCTGCGGCTTGTCGAGCGCGAACTGCGGGTCGGCCAGGTGGGTGATCTGCACCACCTTGTCGTCGCTGAGATCGAGCATGTAGCGAATGCTGCGCAGTACATCGTTGTGGATCATGACCATTCCGGTGCCCCGGCCCGCGGCCGGAAAGCGGCCATTCTACGGGGCTTGCATGAAACCGGCCTGACATGGGGCCAGCGCATCCTGCGCGCCGGAGGCGCGGCGGGTGGCGTGAGCGTTGGGGCAATGCGGCCCCGGCTGCCGGGGCGCCGCAGCGCGCTCAGCTGCCGCGATAGGTGGAATAGCCGTACGGGGAAAGCAGCAGTGGCACGTGGTAGTGGCCATCGTCAGCGATGCCGAACGCGATCGGCACCACGTCCAGGAAGGGTGGATCGGCCAGCGCGGCGCCGTTGGCGCGCCAGTAGCCGGCCACCGCGAATTCCAGCCGGTAGTGGCCCGGTGCCAGGGTCAGGGCGGCCAGCGCCGGGCAGCGCCCGTCCGCATCGGTGACCGCTTCCAGGCGCAGCGCCTGGCCGGCGAACAGGCGCAGCGACACGCCGGCTGCGGGACGTCCTCGCGCGGTGTCCAGCACGTGGGTGGATAGCGTGCTCATGCCACCGCCTGGGACGGCTGTGGCCATTGGCCGACGAATTCGGGTTGGTCGTAGGCCAGGTAGCCATCGACGATGGCCTGGCGGTCGTCCAGGAACAACTGGTCGGCCACCGCGCGTGCCAGCCGTGGCAGCGCGACCTTGAGCCCGGACAGGGCCGCGGCCGAGGGGCCGTGATTGATCAGCGCCGAGTAGTTGAAGGCGAACAGCCCGTGCAGCAGGGCGGCATCTTCCGGCGCGCGCGGCAGCAGCTCGAAACCCGGCCCGAGGTAGGGGTGCGCGTCCAGCACCGCATTGGCCTGGCCTGGCGGCGGCTGGTAGCGGTCGGCCCAGCAGGCGATGCGCCCGGACAGCGCGGCCAGTTCCGGGCGCAGCTGCGGGTCGGTGACCAGCCCGGTGGCGATGGCGAGGAAATCGAAGCGGTGTTCGCCCTGCGGCGTGCGCACCACCACCGCGCCATCGCGTTCGGCCACCTCCTGCCACGGTGCACCCGCATGCAGTGCGAAGCCGGCATGCGCGCAGGCGCGCTGGAAGGTGTCGTTGGTGGGAGGTTGGTTGTGCGCGAAGAAGCTGGCCATCATGCGGTACTTGTCCGCATCCGGCAGGGCGAGAAAGCGCGGGATGATGCCGGCCTGTTCCATATGCCGGAACGGGTTGATGCGCGGCAGTTCGCTCCGCCGGACGAACACCTCCGCGCAGGCCACGCCCTGTTCCAGCGCGAAGCAGGCATTGTCGAACGCCGAGGCGCCGCCGCCCAGGATCCCCACGCGCCGGCCGGCCAGCGCGGCGTAGTCGATGGGGCCGGAGGTATGCGCGTAGCGGTGCGCGGGCAGGGCGCGGGCGATCCACTCGGGGACTACCCACTGGCCGCCACCCTGGATGCCGGTGGCCAGGATCAGCTTGCGCGTCAGCAGCGGCGCGCCCATCGCCAGATGCAGGCGGTGGATGCCCGGCGCCACGTTGGGCTCCACCCGCACCAACCGGGTCGCATTGCGCACCGGCAGCCGCAACACCGCGCGGTACCAGCGCAGATAGTCCATCCAGGCGCCGCGCGGGATCTTGTCCAGCGCGTCCCAGCCGGCGCTGCCGTGCTGCGCCTCCCACCACGCGCGGAAGGTGAGCGACGCGATGCCCAGATCGATCGAGGTGATCTGCTTGGGCGTGCGCAGCGTCTGCATGCGCGCATAGGTCACCCACGGGCCTTCCTGCCCGGCCGGGTTTTCGTCGATGACCAGCAGGTTGTGCACGCGCTCGCGTTGCAGCGCGAACGCCGCGCCCAGGCCGCTCTGCCCGGCGCCGACGATGATGGCGTCATAGACATGCCCGGCCGGATGCACGCGCGGGGCCACCCAGGTCTCGCCGCCGTGGGCCAGGCGTTGCAGGTCGCGGGCGATCTCGCGTTCGAGGTGGGCCAGGCTCATGGCAATGCCTCCAGACGAAGCTGCACGATGCTGCCGATCTCGGCGAGGGCGGTGGCGATTTCCTCGCGGCGCGTCGCCTCCAGGCGGCGTTCCAGCGCGGCGAGGATGCCGGCCTTGTCGTGCAACCGCACGCAGATCACGAACGGAAAGCCGAAGCGATGACGATACGCCTGATTGAGCGCGTGGAAGCGCCTGAACTCGGCTTCGCTCAGCCGATCCAGGCCTGCCGAGGCCTGCTCTGCAGCCGAGGTGGCGGTGAGCGTGCGATCGATCGCCGCCTTGCCGGCCAGTTCCGGATGCGCACGGATCAGCGCGACCTGATCTTCCGGCGAGGCCTCGTAGACGACCTGCATCAAGCCGACATGCACATCGTCGAACGGCCGCCGCCGCACCGCGCGCTCGACCACCCAAGGCGAATGCTCGAACAGGTCGCGGTAGCGCGCCACGAAGGCGGCATCGTCCAGAACGCGGTCGTCGACCACGCTCATGCGTGCGTGCCCTGCAGCGAGACGTGCGCGGCCACCACCTTCCAGCCATCGGCAAAACGCACCCAGCTCTGACTTTGCCGCCCGCGCGCACTGCTGCCCTCGCGAACGAATTCTGCATGCGTGGTGGCGAAATCCTGGCCGAAGCCATGCACCTGCACCTGCGTCAGCCGGCGCTGCGGCGAGCCACCGCGGCCGATGCGAAACGCGCGGATCGCGTCGATGCCGTACAGCACCTCGCCCACGCCGTAGCGCACGGTGCTGGGCGCTGCATGAAACAGCGCATCCATCGCGGCGATGTCATCGCGCATCAAGGCGTCCTCGTAGGCGTGGAAGGCCGCGCTCACCTGCGCGATGACCTCGGGCAGATCGATCTGCGCTGCATCGATGCTCATGCCGGATGCACCTGCAGCCAATGGCGGGCGATATCGATCCGGCGCGCCACCCAGGCGTCGCCGCTGGCCAGCACGTGATCGACGAAACGGGCCAATGCCGCCGCGCGCGCCGGTTTGCCGGCGATGCGCCCGTGCAGGCCGATGGAGAGCATGCGCCCGCCCTCGCTACGCAACTGCTCGAAGCCATCGCGCAGGTAACGGAAGAACGGCTCGCCATCGGCGAAGCCGTTGTAGGCGACGAATTTCATGTCGTTGGCATCCAGCGTATAAGGCACGACCAATTGCGCACGGCCGTGGCGGGTGTCGTAATACGGCAGGTCGTCGGCATAGCTGTCGGCGTCGTAGACGAAGCCACCTTCCTCGGCGATCAGTCGCGCGGTGTTCGGGCTGGTGCGGCCCTGGTACCAGCCCAGCGGCCGGCTGCCGGTGACGCGGGTGTGCACGGCGATGGCCTCGGCGATGTGCGCGCGCTCGATGTGTTCGGACACCTGTTGATAGTCGATCCAGCGCAGCCCATGGCTGGCGATTTCCCAGTCGGCCGCCTGCATCGCCGCCACCGCGTCCGGGTTGCAGGCCAATGCGCTGGCCACCCCGAACACCGTCACCGGCAGCGCGCGTGCGGTGAAAAGCCGATGCAGCCGCCAGAAGCCGGCGCGGCTGCCGTATTCGTACAGGCTTTCCATCGCCATGGCGCGCGCGCCGGGCTGTGCCTGGGCGCCGACCATCTCCGACAGGAAGGCCTCGGAGCCGGCATCGCCGTTGAGCACGCAGTTCTCCGCGCCTTCTTCGTAATTGACCACGAACTGCACCGCGATGCGTGCGCCTCCGGGCCAGTGCGCCGGGGGCGGCGTGGCGCCGTAGCCGACCAGGTCGCGCGCGGCACTCATGCCGCCGGCTCCGCGTGCCAGGCGGCCAGTGCCGCTTCCACCGCCAGGCCTGGCGTGCAGGCGTAGCCTTCTGCCCGCAGCACCGCCTCCAGTGCGGCCAGGGTGATCAGCACCTTGTGCTTCATCGCGTTGTAGCCCATGGCGCCGATGCGCCAGATCCTGCCTTGCAACGGCCCGAACGCGGTGCCGATCTCGATCTCGAAGTCTTCGCGCATGCGTCGCCGCACCGCATCGTTGTCGATGCCCGGCGGAATCACCACACCGGTGACGTTGGTCATGCGGTGCGCGTCGCTGCCGAACACCTCCAGCCCCATCGCGCGCACGCCCGCACTCACCGCGCGGCCGGCAGCGGCGTGGCGGGCGAAGCGCGCATGCAGGCCTTCCTGCAATGCAACGCGTGCGCATTCGCGCGCGCCGTACAGCATGGTGGTGGCTTCGGTGTGGTGATTGAGGCGCTTGTCCGACCAGTAATCCATGATCATGGCCAGGTCGAAATAGTTGGACGCGATGCGCGGGCCACGGCCATCGGCGATGTCGGCGCGCACGATGCCGCGCTCGACATGCCGCCGCGCGAAGATCGCCTCGGCCGCCTGTTCGGACACGGTGATCGGCGCCGAGCCGGACGGCCCGCCCAGGCATTTCTGCAGGCCGCCGGTGACCACGTCCACGTCCCAGCGGTCGCTGGCGATCTCCATCCCGCCGATGGTCGCGGTGGCATCGACATAACTCAGCGCACCGGCTGCGCGACACAGCGCGCCCAGGCCATCGAGTGGCTGCGCCATGGTGGTGGAAGTATCGCCGTGCACGGTGGCCACCAACGCGGGCGCAACGCGTTCGATCGCCTCGCCGATCGCCTCCAGCGGCACCACCTCGCCCCACGGTGCTTCCACGCGGTGCACCTGCGCGCCCAGGCGTTGCAGGATCTCGGTAAGCAGCAGCCCGAAGCGGCCGAAGTCGATCACCAGCACGCGATCGCCCGGCTTCACCAGCGACACCAGCGCCGCCTCGATGCCGGCGCGTGCGGTGCCGTCGACCAGGAACGTCCAGCGGTTGTCGGTGCCGAACAGCGGCCGGTATAGCGCCATCACCTCGTTCATGTAGCCGGTCATTTCCGGATCGAACTGCCCCAGCAGGTCGGCCGCCATCGCGCGCAACACGCGCGGATGCGCGTTGACCGGGCCCGGTCCCATCAGCAGCCGCTGTGGCGGATCGAGTTCGGCGAAGGTGTGCAGGTGGCGCAGGTCAGGCGACAAGGAAATCTCCCAGCTGTTCGATGAAGTGGCGCATGACCGCCAGTGCGACCTCGGCATCGGCCGGGTCGACGTGTTCGTCCGGATGGTGGCTGATGCCGCCGGCGCAGCGCACGAACAGCATCGCGGTGGGACACAGCGCGGCCATCGTCATCGCATCGTGGCCGGCGCCGGAGACCAGGCGCCGCGGGCGGATGCCATGCGCCGCCACGGCCTGTTCCAGCCGGTCGATCAGTGCCGGTGCGCAGGGGCTGGCGGCGAGGGTCTGCAGCGGCTCGATGGCGACGGCGACGCCGCGTGCGGCGCCGATGCCGGCCAGCGCATGTGCGATGTCGCGCACTGCGGCATCGCGGGTGGCGTCATCGCCGGCGCGGACATCCAGCGTGCAGTCCACGCGGCCGGGCACCACGTTGATCGCACCGGGAGCAACCTGCAGTCTGCCGACGGTGGCCACCAGATCGTTGCTGCCATCGCGCGCGATGCGTTCGATCGCCAGCAGTGCGTCGGCCGCGGCGCTCAAGGCATCGCGACGCAGTGCCATCGTGGTGGTACCGGCATGCCCGGCGCGGCCTTCAAACCGCAGCGCAAAACGCCGCTGTGCGGCGATCGCAGTGACAATACCCACCGGCAGGTCTTCGGCTTCGAGCACAGGGCCTTGTTCGATATGCGTTTCCAGATACGCCAGCACGCTGCCAGGTGCGCGCGCGGCGTGGTGGATCTGCGCGATGTCCAGATCCCATTGTGCCAACGCGCTGGCGACATCGATGCCGGCCGCGTCGCTCAGCGCCAGCGCGCCCGGATCGAGCGTGCCGGCCACCGCGCGGCTGCAGAACATGGAGGCCGGGAAGCGCGAGCCTTCCTCGTCGCCGAACGCAACGACCTCGATGGCGAAGGGCAGCCGGCGCGCCTGCGCCTGCAGCGCAGCGACGCACTCGATCCCGAGCAGGATGCCGAGCGGGCCGTCGTAGCGCCCGGCGTCGCGTACGCTGTCCAGATGGCTGCCGACCAGCAGCGCCGGTGCGTCTGGCCGCACCGCCTCGTAGCGGCCGATCAGATTGGCTGCGGCATCCAGCCGGACCTGCATGCCGGCCTGGCGCATCCACTCGCCCACCTGCGCGACTGCGGCGCGGTAGGCGGGGCTGAGCCAGGCGCGGAACAGCCCGGTCGGCGTGTCGCTGTACGGGGCGACGCCGAGTTGATCGCAACGCGCCACGGCACGCGCGCCGCCGGTACAGGCGTGGTCGGCGGCAGGCAATGAGAACGGCGCGGCAGCAAGCATCGACGGGACCGGTGAGGCCATCGAGACGCCGGAGACGGCCCAATGGCAGGCGAACGGGGAACGGTTCGACTATAGGGAGCCGGTCCTGTCGCCATCAAAGAGTTTTTTCGCGCGCTCGCGCTGCAAAAAATGCAACACGGGATTGGTGGTTTCTGGATCGGGGTTCGCGGCGGATTGCCGGCCAGCGGTGTGCCTGCGTGATCCGGCGATGGCACCAGGCGGACGTGCTGCGGTCCGGCGAATATCAAGTGCCGTCACGTCCGATCAGCGACAGCCCGACACGCGTCAGGGCTGCTCAAGCACCTGCCGCAAGGCCTGGACACACTCGTCGACGAAGCGACGCACCTTGGACGAGCCGCGGCGTCCTTGCACGTGCACCACATGCACCGGTTCGGGCGCGATCTCGAACGCGTCCAGCACGCAGGCGAGCCGACCGCTGCGCAGGTGATCGCGCACCTGGTAGGACGGCACCTGGATCAGCCCCCAGCCCTGCAGTGCGGCGTGGATGGCGGCGCCGGAAGCGTTCACGCTGAGCCGAGCGGCCACGTCCACCAGCTGCTCGCGCCCGTCCACCCGGAACGGCCAGCGTGGTGCGCGTTCGGCCGATGAGATCGCCACGGCCGTATGGTGGATCAGGGCATCCGGATGCGAGGGCATGCCATGCGTGCGCAGATAGCCGGGCGTGGCGCAGACCATCCGGCGGACGGTGCCGACCGGGATGGCGGTCAGCGACGAATCGGGCAGCGCGCCGATGCGCACGGCGACATCGATGCCTTCGTCCAGCAGCGCCATCACCCGATCGAGCAGGATGGCGCGCACCTGCACCTGCGGATAGCGCTCCAGGAAGCGGGTGACCACCGGCATCACATGCAGGGTGCCGAACATCTGCGGTGCGGTCACCGTCAGCAAGCCGCTGGGTAGCGCGTGCAGGCCGGCGGCACGGTTCTCGGCATCCTCCAGCTCGGCCAACAGACGCCGGCAATCGCTGGCGTACTGCTGGCCGGCATCGGTCAGTCGCATGGTGCGGGTGCTGCGCACCACCAGCAGCACGCCGAGGCGGTGCTCCATCTGCGCGATGGTGCGCGTGACCGTCGCGGTGGAAATGCCGAGGTGACGCGCCACGCCGGCAAAGCTGGGGTGGTCGGCAATCGCCGCAAATAGCGTCATTTCCTGGATGCGATCCACCGCTGCCTCGCCTTCGCCAACCATCCTCGACAAGGCGCAAAGCCTAGCAGCCCGCCGTGACCGGACTGCAGACGCGAGCGCACCGCATATCGGTCAGCGAACGCGACCACCGGGCGCAGCATTGCGTGCCGCGCAATGCTGCATTGAGCCGCACGGTGGTTCCCGCGTCCGGATGCCACGTCTAGCATGGCCGGCAATCCACCGGATCCGCCTGGATCGGCATCGACATGCACACCGCGACACAGACGAGCTACACGCCGTTCGGCGCGCCGCCGATACACGACCGCCGCAGTTTCCTGCGCGTGTGCTGGATCGCCACCGCCTCTGCGTTGGGCGCGTGCGTGCTGCCTGCCGCCGATGCCTCCGACGCCCATTCCCCACGCTTCGAAGGAGCCCGCATGTCACACGACCCCGCGTACCAGATCAGTTATCGCACCCAACAGGTTGGCGATGTCCAGGTGTTCTATCGCGAAGCCGGCCGCAAGGACGCGCCGGTGCTGTTGCTGTTGCATGGCTTTCCCAGTGCCAGCCACATGTTCCGCGACCTGATGCCGTTGCTGGCACGCCGATACCGGCTGATCGCCCCGGATCTGCCCGGCTTCGGCAATACCCAGGCACCGCCGCGCGGGCAGTTCGCCTACACCTTCGACAACCTGTACAAGGTGATCGAAGGCTTCACCGAGGCGCTGGGCCTGAGCCGCTACGCGCTCTATGTGTTCGATTACGGCGCGCCGGTGGGCCTGCGCCTTGCGGCCGCAAACCCGCACAAGGTCACCGCCATCATCAGCCAGAACGGCAATGCCTATCTGGAGGGATTCAGCGACCAATGGGATGCCTGGCAGGCGTACTGGCGTGAACCGAGCGCCGCCAATCGCGAGGCCTGTCGCGCGTCGTTATCGCCGCAGACCATCCGCGACTGGCAGTACGGCACCGGTGCCGACCCGAGCAGGCTCTCGCCCGATGGCTATACCCTGGATATCGCCTACATGGCGCGCCCGGATGCCGAGGAAATTCAGCTGGACCTGATTCTCGACTACCGCAGCAACCCGCAGGCCTATCCCGCATTCCAGGCCTACTTTCGCGCGCACCAGCCGCCCTTGCTGGCGGTCTGGGGCAGGCACGATCCGGCGTTCGTTCCGGCCGGCGCGCAGGCGTATCGCAAGGATCTGCCGCATGCCGAGGTGCATCTGCTCGATACCGGACACTTCGCGCTGGAAACGCACGCAACCGAGATCGCGCAGATCATCGGCGAGTTCCTGCCGCGCGCGCTGAAGGGTGCGGGCTGAGGCCTCGGCATCAGGGCGATGTTCGGGAGCGGCGACGCACCTGCGCTCCTGTGGCGACTGCCCGGCGGCCATGCGACGCTGCGCCCGGCCAGCCATCGCGGCCGGACGTATGCATGCGTCATGCAAACAGGCTGCGCACCACATCGGCATTGGTCTGACCGTCGGGATTGCCGACGGTGCTGTCGGAAGCAAGATTCCAGCAACTCAGGTGCGCCACGGCGTTGACCAGCGGGTGCGAGAGATGCAGCTGGGTGACGGTGCCGTACAGCGGGAAATCGTCCACGCTCTGCAGATCCAGTTCGATCTGCGTTGCGTCAGGCAATTGTTTCCACCATGCATGCACCGAGTCGTTGTAGACCCACAGGACCTCGACCGACGGCTGCGCAGGCACGTTGAACCATGCGTTCTGCAACACTGCCAGGGTCTGCCTTACCAGCAGGGAGCCGCCTGCCCTCTTGGCAGCCAGCAGGCCCTGCTGCAGTGACGTGAATGCCGTCGTTTCGAACACCTGGTTATGGCGGAACATGCGATTGGCACCTTCGTCCGGCTGCGTGTCGGAGTAGACCGGATAGCTTCGGGTTTTCTCGCAGAACGGTTGCAGCCCGAACAGCGGCGGCAGCGCATCGGCCACCACGATCTCGCCCGATTCCGGATCCACGTTCACGCCTTGATCGGAATTGACGAACACCAGCAGACGCGCAAAGCCACGCGCGAGCAGCGGCGTGATTCCCAGATTCTCCAGGTTGCCACCGTCGGCGAAGCGGTACGTCTGCGTGTCGCGCGGCTGGCGGTCGTTCACCGGCCAGTACGGATAGCGTGGCACCAGTCCGTTGACCTCGGGGAATCGTTCTTCGAAGTCTTCGGCCGGTGCCATGCTGCTGCAGCCGGCGATATCGTTGAGGCTGAAGGCACGCGTTGGCACGCTGGCGATAACCCGGTCGGGACCATCGTCGCTCAGGTACTCGCTGCCCATCGCAAACGATTCGATCAACCCGCCGCCGACCGCTCCCAGCTGCCCTGGCCGGTTCACGAAGCTGGCGCGTACGCCGAGGACATTGCTGGCCTCGAACGGCACCAGTTCGGCGGTCGGGCTATCGTTGAGGAAGAGCGAGGTATTGAAGATCGGCAACGGGCGCCCGGGACGCACGGTGTAGGCCTTGCTGATGGGCAAGTTCGCGCCTTGCGCGGATGCGCTGTCCGCCGCAGGCGAGACGGTGCCGGTGAAGCAATGCGGATCGACCCCCGTGGCGTCCGGATTCCACAGGCCGAAATCCTGCAGCACCAGCTTGCCGATCACCGCTTGCCACATGTCCGAGGGCGCGTAGCGCTGGGTCGAGCGATACTCGGCAAGTTCGTCGAGGATCGGCAAGGTGCCCAAGCGGTATGGCACCTGGCCCAGATTGTTCGGCGCCATCTGCGCCAGTACGTCCAGGGTGAGTTGCGCCGGATCCAGCATCACCGGGCCGAGCAATTCGTCGTCGCTGATCGATTCCGGCAGGTAACTGAACACCACGTTGGCCCATGTGCCACCGGAGACCGAGGAGATCGCGCTGACCTTGTCGAGCAATCCCAGATGGCGTAATCCGCGCAGCTGCCCCATTGCGCACGACAGCGCGCGGCTGCCACCGCCGGACAGACAGATGCCGACGCCTTTGGACGATACGGCGGTGGGCGGAGTGTTCAGTACTTCGATTGCCACGCTGAGTGTCGCCACTGTGTCCTTCCCGTGCGAGATGCCGTATCACGGCGCAGCGATGAGCGTAGCGTTCCCGATACGATCGCCATGCGATGCCGTGCACAGATCGCGGCACGCTGCGCGCGATCGGCAGGGGGCATGCTGTGGCGGGAGCGTCATCGGGTGATCGTGCGCATTGTTGCGTCCGCTGGTGTCCATCAGGGCAGCATTGCGCAGGTAGGTGACAGCAGGTCGGATGACAGACGGACGCACTCGCTGTCTGCGTGTGGCTATGCAACCAGGTTCAGGCTTCACCACCCTGCTGCCGCGCCATCCGAGCGCGGGTCGCTCGCGGCGCTGATGGTGCCATCGGCGCCGCGCACCAAGGCACCGGCGTGGCCCATCACCGAGGTGAACGCCGGCAGCAGTTCCACCACATGTCCAGCCGCGCGCAGTGCCTGCACCAGTGCCGGATCGAAGCGGTCTTCCAGCTTCAGTGATGTGCTGTCCTGCCCCCAGGTGCGGCCCAGCAGCCAGCGCGGTGCGGTGACGGCCTGTTGCAGCGGCATGCCGTAGCGGGCGTAGCGCGAGAAGATCGCGGCCTGGGTCTGCGGCTGGCCTTCGCCGCCCATGGTGCCGTAGGCCATGACGCGGCCGTCGTCGAACACGGCCATTGCGGGATTGAGGGTGTGGAAGGGTTTGCGACCGGGTGCCAGCGCATTCCAGCCGTCGTCGGCGAGCCGGAAGCTGCAGCCGCGGTTCTGCCAGGTAATGCCGGTGCGTGGCAGCACCAGGCCGGAGCCGAATTCGAAATAGGTGGACTGGATGCAGCTGACCGCGCGCCCGGCGGCGTCGATGGCGCCGAACCAGACGGTGTCGCCGGCCTGCGAAGGATGCGGCCAGGACATGGCGCGGGCCATGTCGATGCGTGCGGCCAAGCCATCCAGCGCCTGCGCATCGTCCAGCAACGCCTGGGCATCCAGCGTCATCCACGCCGGGTCGCCGACATGCGCGTCGCGGATCAGGAAGGCCTGTTTGGTGGCTTCGACCAGGCCATGCAGATGCGCAAAACTGTCGGCATCGTCCGCATGCAGCCGCTCGAACAGCGCAAGGATCAGCAGCGATGCCAGGCCCTGGGTCGGCGGCGCATGGTTGTAGACACGCGCGCCGTGCAGGGCCACCGACAAGGGGACGCTGGCCTCGGCACGATGTTGTGCCAGGTCGTGCGCCCGCAGCGGGCTGCCCAGCGCGTGCAGGTCGGCGGCGATGTCGGCGGCGAGTGCGCCACGATAGAAGCTGTCCAGTCCATCCTCGGCGAGGCGGTGCAAGGTGGTGGCCAATTGCCGCTGCGTCAACAGCTCGCCTTCGCGCAGCGGCGCGCCATGCGGTTCGAAGATCTCGGCATAGGCACCTGGCTGTGCGCGCAGTTCGGCTCCCTTGTCTGCCGCGATCTGCGCACCGCCCAGCGTGACCGGCACGCCGGCGTGTGCATGCACGATGGCATCGCGCAACACGCGTGGCAGCGGCAGGCTGCCGCCGGCGTGCTGCAGGGCCAGCGCCCATCCGGAGACCGTGCCGGCCACGGTGTTGGCCGCGCCGGGGCCGCGCCAGGGGATGCTGGTGTGGCCGCGGTAGAACGCGCGCGTGGCGGCCTGCGCGGCGCGGCCGCAGGCGTCGATGGCATGCACGCGGCCGTCGGGTTCATGGATCAGCCAGAAGCCGTCGCCGCCGATGCCGGTCATGTGCGGATACACCACCGCCAGGCAGGCGGCGGTGGCAACGGCGGCTTCCACCGCAGTGCCGCCATCGCACAGGACATCGCGGCCGGCCTGCGCGGCCAGATGGTGGGGGGCCACGACCATGCCACGGCGGGCACGCAAGGTCTGCAGCATCAGGGCATCTCCGCTGGCGGGCTGAAGGCGAGCACACCATCGCGTTCGAGCCGCGCGGCCAGTGCGAACAGGCGATCTTCGCGGCCGGGCGCGGCAATCAACTGCACGCCCAGGGGCAGCCGGCCCGGACGCGGCAGCGGTGCGGCCAGCACCGGGCAGCCGGCCAGGCCGAGCGGCTGGGTGAAGATGCCCAGGTTGGCGCGGGCGGAGACCGGCAGGCCATCGATCTGGATGGTGTCCTGATCGATACGCGGCGCCACGCACGGCGTGGTGGGCGCGATCAGCACGTCCACCTCGTCCCATAGCGCCTGCATTGCGCTGGCGAACCAGCACGCGAACGCCTGTGCATCGGCCACCGCGCTCGCCGGCAGTTGCAGCCCCGCCAGCAGGCGATCGCGCGTGGCCGGGTCGAACTGCTCGGCATGGCTGCTCAACGCGGCGCGATGACGATAGCCGCCTTCGGCCGCGGTCAGCACGAAGGCGGCCGCGCGCGCGCGTTCGGCCTCGGGCAGCTCGACCACCACACTGCTATTGCATGCCTGCATCAGCGCACCCAGGCCGGCCTCCAGCTCGGGGTCGAGATTGCGCTGGAACCAGCCGCCGAGCCGGGCGATGCGCAGGCTGGCCACGTTGCAGGTGGCAAGCGGCTGCCCGCACACGACCTCGTGCACGCGGCGCAGATCGGCCACCGAGGTGGCGAATGGACCGACCACATCCAGCGCCTCGACGAATGGGAACACGCCCTGCAGCGGCACCGTGCCATGGGTCGGGCGCAGGCCGTACACGCCGCATAGCGCAGCAGGAACGCGGATCGAGCCGTTGGTGTCCGAGCCGAGCGCGAACGGCACCAGCCCCGCCGCCACCGCCGCCGCCGAACCGCCGGACGAGCCGCCGGCCAGATGCTGATGGTCGTGCGGGTTGGCGGTGGTGCCGTAGTGGGCGTTGACGGTGGCGAAACCGTAGGCGAATTCGTCCATGTTGGCGGTGCCGATCAGCACCGCACCGGCATCGCTCAGGCGCTGCACCACCGCCGCATCGCGGTTGGCCGGTGCGGCCTGCGCACGCAGCATCGCGCCGGCCGTGGTGACCTGGCCGGCAACATCGAACAGGTCCTTGACCACGAACGGCACGCCTGCCAGTGCGCCGCCATCGCTGCCACCGCTCAGCGCCGCCTGCACCCGCGCGGCATCGGCGGCGGCGCGTGCCGGCAGCAGGCGGGTGATTGCACACAGGCGGTCGTTGGCCTGGTGGATGCGCGTCAGGGTCTGGGTGGCCAGGCGCGCGGCTTGCGCGGGCTGGCTGCGCGTGGTGGCAACGATGGCCGCGATCTGGCCCCGCGGGCCGGCCGTGTCATGGGTGGCGGCGCGTGGCGGGGTGAAGCTGGCCAACACGTGCGCATGGCCGCGCAGGATATCGGTATTGCGATCGATGCCGGCTTGCCACTGCGCTGGGAGTTGCATGGGTCACCTTGGGGTTGGGAATTGGGAATCGGTAAATCGGGTTTCTTGGTTGATTGCAGTCAATGAGTTTGTTGGTGGTGCGTGGGAACGCGGTGCAATTGACTGCAATACAGCGCATGAGCTGAGTAATCTGGTTACTGCAGTCGAGAACTGGATGAGGCTCGCGCTGCGGATGGAAGGATTCGATGGAAGTGCGGAAATGCGGGTTGCAGCTGCATTGTTGGGGTGCCTTTGCGATCAAAGCATGCGGGGGCGGCATGAGGCGTCATTTCGTCTCAGTCCCGGAAGCTGCCCCTCTCCTGCGGGAGAGGGTTTTGGGTGAGGGTGCCCGGCCGGTCGACGATTCGTCAGGCGCGCGCTGGATCGCGATCTACCTACGCAACGCGTGACACGTCGTGATCAACTCCTCCATCTGTTCCGCGTGCCGCTTCGTCCCGTGGCAGCGGAGGTAACGGTCTGCCCACGGCCGGCGGCTGCGGTGCGGTGAGGCGCTCCACCAGCAACTGCTCGAACGCGTCCACATCCACCGCATGCACCACCGTCTGCGCCTGTTCGCCCAGCCCGGGCTGGTAGCCCGGCGCCCACGACAGGATGTCGCCATAGCCTGCGTCGAAGGCGGTGTTGGTGTCGATGTACAGCGTCTCGGTGCGTGTGGCCAATTCCGGGCGCAGCCACAGTGCCGTGGCCAGCTCATCCCACATCGGGAAGCCCGGCTCGCGCCGGCGCAGCGCATGCCCGATCGCCGTGTCGGCGGCACTCATGCGCGCGAGCAGGTGCGGGGTGAGTTCGGTGGCGGTGGAAGGGTCTACCGGCACCATGGTGATCTTGCGCCACGGGGCATGCATGACGATGCGGGCGGCTTCCGGATCCCAGCGGATATTGAATTCGCGGCGGGGCGAATTGACGAATTCACGCGCGAATTGCTGTGCGCTCACGCTGTTGCGTTGCTGCCGCGGATTGAGGCTGCCGCCCATGTAGACCAGTTCGCGTGCCAGCGTGGCGAAGGCCGGGTCCAGCGATTGTGCCAGCGCCAGATTGGTCAGCGGGCCGGTGGCAATGATGCTCACCTCGCCCGGATACTGGCGCACCATGCGCAGCATGAACAACGCGGCCGGCTCGTCGCGGGGGCGCACCACGCTGGGGTTGCCGAACGGCAGGTCGGGGACCACGTCGTGTGCGTGATAGCGCGGTGCGCTCTGCACGGTGTCGCCATCCACCCAGTGCCGGGTCCACGCACCCTTCCAGACCAGTTTGCCGTACAGCGCTTCCCAACGTTCGGTGGCGGCCTCGCTGTTGAGCAGCGGGTGCACCGGGCCGGGCAGCACCGGAATATGCGGGTGTCCGGTGAGTTCCAGCAGGCGGCAGGTGTGCGCCAGCGCCTCGTCGCGCCAGATGTTGCCGCTGACCGCGCTGATGCCGAGCACCTCCACTTCGGGCGATTGCAACAGCAGCACATGCGCGGGGGTGAAACCATCGATATCGTCTTCGAGGATGACGCGGCGTCTGGGTGTGGCGGAAGAAGGTGCGGTCATTGCGCTTGGGTCGTGGAGGTGGATGTCTTGCAGTGGAGATGCAGCGGATGTTGCGTGGGCAGGCGCGTCCCTGCGTGTGACGAAACGTTACCGGTGCAGCCTGTTCGCGCTCAGGCGCGCTCATGCGTCGCAGGCGCTAACTGCGCTGCGCCAGCAACGCGCGTTCGTACTGCGCCAGGTCGATTTCCAGCTGCCATTGCAGCCGCGCCTTCGCGCTGGCCTGACGAAAGCCGCGGCAGCCGGCATCGTCGGTTTCGTGTTGGAGCGCATCGCGGCAGGCCGGCACGGCGGCGCCGTCGGCAGCCCACAGATCGGCGCCCGGCAGGAAGCTGTAACGCAAGCCGTTGCGCGCCAGCCGCTTGAGTGTCGGGTAATCGATGCCCTGCTCCTGCACGGCGCGTTGGTATTCGTGGGTGATGTCGGCGCGCGACACGCCGGCATCGTCGGTGGACAGCACCACCGGTACGCCGGCGCGCAGGTACATCGCCAGCGGGTGCTGCGCGCCCTTGATGCCAAGAATCACATCGTTGCTGGTCAGGTTGATCTCCACCGCGATCTGCTGCCGGCGCATGCGCTGCAACAGTTCGCCCGCATCGTCTTCGTAAGGCAGGTCCACGCCGTGGCCGATGCGGCGTGCGCCGGCATCCACGGCCTGGCGGATGTGCGAGCGCAACTGCGCCGGCGGCACCAGGCCCAGCGTCAGCTCGCCCGCATGCAGGGACAGCGGCACGTTCGGGTAGCGCGTGGCGAAGAAGCCGAACATGGCCATATGCCGCGTGTAGTCGGCCAACGCCACCGGGTTGTCTTCCGGCGCGACGATGTTCACCGCGACCGCACGGCTGCCACCGGCGGCCACCAGCGCGTGGGCAAGCGCCATCTGCCCGAACACCATCGGTTGTGGCAGCACGCGCAACACATACGGCACGTAGCGGTATTCCACCCCGCAGCCCGGATGCGCATCGGTGCGGTCGCAGCGCAGCACGCGGCGCACCTGCGCGTCGGTATCGGCAAGCGCGGCCTGTGCAGCCTGCACCAGCGGCGGCAGTGCGTCCTGCAGTGCAGCCAGGTTGGCGCTGTCGTCGCCGCCGTACCAGGGCAGTGCCTGCATGCGCTGCGCGGCCTGCTCCATCTGCGGCGGGTTGGCGATGATCTCCACGTATGCCACACGGTCGCGCGCGGCCTGCTCGAGCACGGCCGCCACGGTGTCGGCCACGCGGGTGCGCACCACCGCCTCGAACTTGCCGAAGCTGCCGAAGAACTGACCATGCCCGGTGGGGTGTGCGGCGCTCGGCACGAAGCTGCGCATCGACATCGCATCCACCACCCGCCCATACAGCGCCGCATCGCGTGCGGCCAGGTCGCGGGCCGGCACCTGGTCCTTGCCGCATGGCGGCGCGCGCAGGCTCAGGTCGTCCAGCTGCACGCAGGCTTCGTCCTCGCTGGCCCAGCGCAGGTAGTCCTCGGCATACACCGAGCCGGACAGATGGTTGTGCAGGTCGCCGCCCTTGGGCATGCCCTGCAACCAGGCACGCAGTTGCGCCGGTTGCGCAGCGGCCTCGCGAAACAGTTGTGTGATCTGCTGCTCGCGTTGCTGCGCCGAGGCGGGCTGCGTACGTGCATGGCCAACGACGGGCAGCAGCGCGCACACACTCAGGATCAGGCAGCGATGGAGGATCGACATGCGGGACGAACTCGGGAAGGACCACGGGGTGCCCGGTCGCCGCACGCGGGTGAGCGTGCGGCAACGGGGCTGATGGGATGCGCCGCATGCAGCCAAGCTGGCGCCGCGGGCTGCTGCCACTTCAACGCGATGGCCTGCGCAATGCAAGCGGCAAGACCTGCGCTGACCGTCGCAGACTGCGCCGGCGGCCCTGCGCCGGCCCCGCCACGGGAGCGGTGCTACCCGGCCGGCGTGCGTGCGCATGACCGACGGCGCAGCGCGAACGCTGTCTCGCAGGTGGCGAACATGCGCGGCAAGATCGCCGGCCGTCGCGCGCAGGCAGGCGCGCATCGGCTCATTCCAGCGCATGACGCAGCACGAACAGGCCGGCGATCGCCCAGGTTGCCGGGTGCACGCCGCGCCAGCGACCGCTGCCCAGCCTGAGCGCGGCATAGGCGATGAAGCCGAACGCCAGGCCGGTGGCGATGGAATAGGTGAGCGGCATCGCCAGCATGCACAGGGCCGCCGGCAGCGCGTCGCCGACATCGTCCCACCGGATCTGCGTGCATTCGCGCAGCATCATCGACGCCAGATAGATCAGTGCCGGTGCGGTGGCATAGGCAGGCACCATTGCCGCCAGCGGCGAGAACAGCAAGGCCAGCAGGAACAACGCGGCGACCACCAGCGCGGTGAGGCCGGTCCGCCCACCCGCCTGCACGCCGGCGGCACTTTCCACATAGGCGGTGGTGCTGGAGGTGCCGAGCAGCGAACCGGCCAGGATGGCTGTGCTGTCGGCCAGCAGGGCGCGGTCGAACTGCCGATGTTGCGCGGCGGTGCGCAGCAGGCCGGCGCGCTGCGCCACGCCCATCAGGGTGCCGGTGGCATCGAACATTTCCACCAGCACGAAGATGAGCACCACATGCAGGACCGCGGTCAGCGCGCCGCGCTCGCCGTGTGCCTGCAGTGCGCTGCCGACATCCAGTTGCAGCAGGGTGGGCGCCAGGCTGGGCGGCGGCGAGAGTATCCCCTGGTACTGCACCAGCCCCAGCGCCAGGGCGGCGGCGGTGATCGCCAGGATGCCCAGCAGCATCGCCCCGCGCACGCGGCGCGCGTCCAGCACGCCGATCAGCAGCAGCCCGGCCAGCGCCAGCAGTGGTTCGGGCCGGTGCAGATCGCCCAGGGTCAGCAAGGTCTGCGGATGGGCGACCACCAGCCCGGCCTTCTGCAGGCCGATCAACGCCAGGAACAAGCCGATACCGGCCGCGATCGCGCTGCGCAACGCGGGCGGGATGCCGTCCACCAACCAGCGACGTGCGCCGGTGAGGGTCAACAGCAGGAACACGCAGCCGGATACGAAGACCAGCCCGAGCGCCTGTTGCCAGCGATAGCCCAGCGTGCCGACCACGCTGAAGGCGAAGAACGCATTCAAGCCCATGCCCGGCGCCATGCCGATGGGGTAGTTGGCCAGCACGCCCATCAGCAGCGAGCCCAGCGCAGCGGCCAGGCAGGTCGCCACGAACACCGCGCCGTGGTCCATGCCGGTGGTGGCCAGGATGTCGGGATTGACGAAGACGATATAGGCCATCGTCAGGAAGGTGGTGGCGCCGGCCAGCACTTCGGTGCGGACGCTGCTGCCATTGGCGGCCAGTGCGAATTGGGGCCAGCGCATCAGCGTGCGCGCCCGCGAGGGGATCGGGTGAACACAGTGCAGGCAGGCATCGGCGCAGTCTCTTCAACGCAGAATCAAGTGCGCACAGCGCACGCGACGCTCATCTTGCACGGCACGCCCCGATTTTCCACCACCGCGTGCTGCCGCCGCGCGTGATCGCGGCCTGGCGGCACCCGGTCTCCAGCCCGGCCGTGCCGAGATCATGGTGGCGCATGGCCACCCTGCACGCCGCTTGCCCACTCACAGGTCCAGCACCAGGCGCGGCGAGCGGCTGCGCGAGCAGCACAGGGTGATCTGCGCATTGGCGGCGTGTTCGGCGGCGCTGAGTACGCTGTCACGGTGATCGGGCAGGCCGGCGATCACGCCGGTCAGGCAGGCTCCGCACATGCCCTGCTCGCAGGACAGCGGAACGTCGATGCCGGCATCCAGCAAGGCGCCGGCGATGCTGCACCCGGCCGGCACCTGCACCACACGGCCGCTGGCGGCCAGCTCCACCTCGAAGGCACGGTCGGCAGCGTCGGGCAGTTCCGGCGCGGTGGCGGCGAAGTGCTCGCGGTGCACCTGCGATTCCGCCCAGCCCTGCGCCCTGGCGACGGCGGTGAAGTGGTCCATGAACGCAGCCGGCCCGCACAGGTAGAGCTGGTCGCGCGCGCGCGCCTGGACGAGTGCGTCGGGCAGGTGCACGCGCGGGCTCTGGCCGCCTTCGCTCAAGTGCATGTGCACCTGGCCGTGCGAAAAGCCCTGTTGCAACCGCTGCCCGAACGCCACGTCGGCATGCCGGCGCGCGTAGTAGTGCAGGACGAAGGATTCACCACGCGCTTCCAGCGCCTCGGCCATCGACAGCAAGGGGGTGATGCCGATCCCGGCGGCCAGCAGCACATGCCGTTCGCCAGCACGCAGCGGGAACAGATTGCGCGGGCTGGAGATGCGCAGGCGATCGCCGGGCGACAGCTGCTCGCACAGATGCCGCGAGCCGCCGCGCGAGGCATCGGCCAGCTTGACGCACAGCAGGTAGTGGTCGCGCGCATGCGGGGCGCTGGCGATCGAATACTGGCGGATCAATCCGTCCGGCAGATGCAGGTCCACGTGCGCGCCGGCCTCGAACGCAGGCAGCTCGGCATCGATCGGCTCCAGGCGGATCGCACGCTGGCGGTGGCCTTGCTCGGCCACGGCGGCAACGCGCACTTCATGCAGGCCCATGGCGCGCTCCTTGGAGGTCAACGCAGGAAGAAGTCGCTGTAGCCCTGGCTGCGCAGGCCACGGCGGTAGGCGATCGAACTGCGGTCGGCGGGGATATGCACCTCCAGCAGCGGGTCCAGCGGCAGGTATTCGGGCCGCTGTGCTTCGACCATGGCGCGGTCTTCCTCGAACACGCGCAGGTTGAAGGCATGCACGTCCTCCACCGGCAGATGGGTGTCGAAATTGCGTGCGATCGGCACCAGCAGGCGCGTCTTGTGCTTGGACACGGGGCTTGCGGCATTCATGATCACCAACCGCTTGCCCGGCACCGGGAAATGGATGGTGAGCGTGGCGGTGAACGGCAGATGCACTTCGAAGTGCCGCAGCCACTGGAACTCCGGGTCCACGTCCGGCAGCGGCATGTCTACCGAATAGTTGGCCACGCTGCTGAGGTAATCGGCGTCGAAACCGGTGGGTGTCTCGGTGGTGGTATAGGCCGGCACCTCGCGCTTGTCGGGCTGGGCGAATGTCGCGGTGTGCACGAAGGCGAAATGCGCCACGTCGATGAAGCCTTCCAATTGCCGTGCGGCGCTGCCGGCGATGTCGAAGGCCGGGCACACGATCTGCTGGAAACCTTCTTCGTCCCAGCCGGGCATCGGCGGAATCTGCACCTCGGCCTCACTCACCCCGGCCGGCTTGGCCAGGCACACCCAGATCAGGCCGTAGCGCTCGGCCACCGCATAGGTGTGCAGGCGCATCCTGGCCGGAATGTTCTGATCTGGACTGGCCGGGATGTGATTGCAGCGCCCGCCCGAACCGAAGCGCAGCCCGTGGTAGGCGCACACCACGCCGCCGCCATCGGCCGTGCCCATGCTCAGCGGCACACCGCGGTGCGGGCAGACATCGCGCGCGGCCACCAGCTCATCGCCCAGTCGGTACAGCACCAGCGGCTCGTCCAGCAGGGTGGCCTTGAATGGCGCCTGCCCGACTTCGCTGCTCAGCGCCACGGCGTGCCAGTGCTGGGCCAGGCGCTGCCAATCGGCGGCTTCGAAGGTGCAGTGCAGGGGGAGGGCGGGGACAGCGACATCCATGGGGCGGTCTCTGGCGTGAGGCGGGAGCGCCCCCGGTCGCGGGGGCCTGGATTGACTCTAGGAAGCCGGGGGTGTGTGATCAAACATCGTTTTTCCGTCCAGCCATTGCAAAAAACGCAACGCCAACCGAGTCCTGCCCCATGCTGACCTTCTCCCGCTTCACCCGATACTTCATCGAAGTGGCTCGCTGCGGCAGCATCCGCAAGGCTTCCGAGGTGCTGCACGTGTCGGCCTCGGCGATCGACCGCCAGATCCTCAAGGCCGAAGAGGAGCTGGGGGCGCAGTTGTTCGAACGCCTGCCCGGCCGGCTGCGGCTCACTGCCGCCGGCGAGCTGCTGCTGGTGGACGTGCGCGGCTGGGAGAAGGCCTATGCGCGTACGCTGGAACGCTTCGACGAGCTCAAGGGGCTGCGCCGCGGGCATGTGGAGATCGCCATGATCGACGCGCTCAGCGAAGGCGTGGTGCCGGCGGCGGTGGCATCGCTGGTGCAGGAGTACCCGGGCATCACCTTCAACCTCTCCACCGCGCGCAACCAGCGGGTGATGGAGATGGTGACCTCGGCCGACGTGGATATCGGCCTGTTGCTCGACCCGGTGAGCAGCGTGGACCTGGAGGTGCGCGCGTTCGCCGATATTCCGCTGGGGATCGCAATGCCGATCGGCCACCCGCTGAGCGGCCGCTCCGAGTTGCAGCTGAGCGAAACCCTGGAACACCGGCTGTTGCTGCCGGCTGCGCCGTTGATCGTCGGCGAGCACGCCAAGGTGCTGTACCAGCGCCAGCACATCGACGTGAAGCGGCTCACCCATTGCAACGACGTGCGCACCCTGCGCGGATTGGTGCGTGCCGGCGCCGGGGTCGGTTTGATGTCGTGGCTGGATGCGGCCCCCGATGTGGCCGACGGAAGGCTGGCGTTCGTGCCGTTTCGCCAGCACCTGACCAAGCCGATGACGCTGGCCCTGTGCGTGGCCCCGCAACGCCAGCTCTCGCGCTCGGCGCAGCTGGCGATCCAGGCGCTGGCGGCGAAGATCGATGCGATGACGGTGCCGGTGGTGGGATAGCCCCTCATCCGGCGCTGCGCGCCACGTTCTCCCGCCAGCGGGAGAAGGAAGCGCCAACACTTGCTGCCTTCTGCTTCTGCTTCTGCCTTCTCCCGCTCGCGGGAGAAGGTGCCCGTAGGGCGGATGAGGGCAACGCCCACCCGGTACAATCGCATCTGCTCTTCAGACGACACCCGCACCATGCAGTTGATCGACATCGGCGCCAACCTGACCCACGACTCCTTCGACCGCGATCGCGATGCGGTGTTGCAACGCGCACGCGAGGCGGGAGTGGCGCAGTTGGTGATCACCGGCGCCAGCCGCGAGCATTCCCCGCTGGCCCTGCAGCTGGCCCAGCAGCACCCCGGATTCCTGTACGCCACCGCCGGCGTGCACCCGCATCACGCCGTGGAATTCACCGCCGAATGCGCAGCGGAAATGCGCGCGTTGCATGCCCATCCGCAGGTCGTGGCCGTCGGCGAATGCGGCCTGGATTACTTTCGCGACTTCGCGCCGCGCCCGGCGCAACACAAGGCGTTCGAAGGCCAGTTGCAACTGGCCGCCGACAGCGGCAAGCCGCTGTTCCTGCACCAGCGCGACGCGCATGCGGATTTCCTGGCGATCCTGCGCAGCTTCGACGGCACGCTGGGTGCGGCAGTGGTGCACTGCTTTACCGGTACGCGCGAGGAATTGTTCGATTATCTGGACCGCGATTTCTATATCGGCATCACCGGCTGGCTATGCGACGAACGCCGCGGCGCGCATCTGCGCGAGCTGGTGCGCAACATCCCCGCCAACCGGTTGATGATCGAAACCGACGCGCCCTACCTGCTGCCGCGGACGCTCAAGCCCATGCCCAAGGACCGCCGCAACGAGCCGATGTTTCTATCGCACATCGTGCAGGAGCTGGCGCGCGACCGCGGCGAAGACGTGGCGGTGACCGCCGGCAACAGCACGGCGGCAGCGCGCAGCTTCTTCGGCCTGCCGGTGCCCGCCGCAGCGGATTGAACGAACGGCTGCATGCGGCGCCCGGCATCGCTGGGCGAGCGGCGTGCCGAAAGCGGCCAGCGCCAGGCGATGCGCCAATGGCCTGTGCGATCGCCCCGGCCAGGCATGGGCCGTGTGCTAGGCCGCGAGCAGTTCCCACCCCTGTGCATCGCGCAGATGCAGTCCTGGCTGGGGCGCATCCACGCTCACGCGAACGCCATCGGCCCACGGCAACTGGCGTTGTTGTGGAAACCATCGTCGACGCTGGTCCACCACGATCAACAGACCGTGATCGTCGCCCAGTGCGACAAAGCCCTCGACCGCCGGTGCGAAGGGGCGCAGTCCGAAATGATGGACCACGCTCTCGGTCACGGTCTGCACATGGTGGCTGGGCAGGCCGATCTCGCTCAGGCACAGCAACTCGCTGCCATGAAACGCGCCCTGGCCCGTGGCCGCATCCTGCAGCGCATCGCGCGCGATCAGTTCCAGCACCGCCCCATCGGGGCCGGCGAAATACACCGACTGCGATTGCCAGGCGCCATCCAGTGCGAAACGCTGCCGTCCCTGCGCGTCGCCCAGCACGCTGGCGCGTGCGCCGATCCATTGTGCAGCGGCGTCGAACCGCGACGGTGCCACGTTGAAAGCCAGGTGCACGCTGCCCACCGGCTGCTGTGCCTGGACGCATTCCAGCGTCGTCCAGCCGATGCGCAGCGTGGTGCCGTGGACCGGCAATTGCAGCACGTCGCGGTAGAAACGCAGGCTGAGGTCGGGATCGAGACAGGGCAGGACGAGCTGACGCAGGCGCATGGCGATGGATCGGAAGTGGGGGAGCCCGCATTGAACAACCTCAAGCAAGGTTGAGGTCAAGCGCGCATCGTCGTTGCGCCGCGCCGACGACGCATGCGGCGTCGATGGTGCAGGCGCGCACTGGCGGACATGCGACTGCACGCGCCGGGCCTGCCGGCGCCGATCCCAGGCGGGCCAGGTGCCCGCGGCCGCGGCAGGCTGCGGGCGGCACGGCTGGCCGGCCGCCCACAGCGGCATTGCCGGGACGCGGAGCGGACGCTCAGATCTGCTGCGCCAGCGCCCACAGATGCCGCACCAACGGTGCGTTCTCCAGCGCATCGGGTGCGGCCGCCAGGGCCAGACGCGCCAGCGGCATGCGGCCGGTAATGTCGAGGTAGCGCACGCCGGGGCGCTGCAGTTGCGCGGTGGAGGCGGGAACCACCGACACGCCCAGTTCGGCGGCCACCAGGTTGATGATGGATGACATCTGCGGCGCTTCCTGGGTGATGCGCAAGGTCACGCCCGACTCGCGGCAGGCGGCCAGGATTTCGTCGTACAGGCTGGAGCCGAAACTGCGCGGAAACAGGATGAAGGGCTCGCCGGCCAGCGCTGCCAACGGTGCACTGGTGCGCGCAGCCAGCGGGTGCGCGGCAGGCACGGCGATCTTCATGGGCTCGTCGGCAAAGCGCAGCAGCTGCAGATCCGGTGGCGTGCTCAATCCGTAGCGCACGAACGCCGCATCCAGGCGTCCGTCGGTCAGCCCCACGAGCAGGCTGGCGGTATTGGTTTCTTCCAGCAATAGCTCGACTTGCGGCCATTGCCGGCGAAAATCGCGGATCAACCGCGGCACCACCGGACTGAAGGCGGCCGAAGCGGTGAGCCCCATGCGCAGCCGGCCGGACTCTCCGCGCGCCACACGCCTGGCAGTCTCGGCAGCCCGCTCCACGTCGACCAGCACGCGGCGCACCTCGCCCAGGAAAGCCTCGCCGGCGGCGGTCAGCTCGGCGCCGCTGTGGGTGCGGCGGAACAAGGCGGTGCCCAGCTCGCGTTCCAGCGTCTGGATCTGCTGGCTGAGCGGCGGCTGGCCGATGCCGACCCGCGTGGCCGCGCGGGTGAAGTTGCCTTCTTCGGCGACCGCAAGGAAGTAACGCAGGTGACGCAGCTCCATGGCATCTGTTTTACATATGGCAACCGCCAGTATCATATATTGGACAGGGGGTGCCGCCGGGCGAATACTCGCCGCTCCCGATGTCGTTGCTGCTGCCGTGCCGTCTTCCGATCGTTTTTCCCGCAGCTTGCCGATGGCCGACCCGGGCGCTGTTACCGCCGCCCCGGCCATCGGCCGGATCCGGCTGGCGCTGTTCCTGGCCGGCTTCGCCACCTTCTCGCTGCTCTACAGCGTGCAACCGGTGTTGCCGGAATTCGCCCGGACGTTCGGCGTGGATGCGGCCGTGGCCTCGCTGCCGCTATCGCTGGCGACCGCCGGGTTGGCGATCGCGATCTTCTGTGCCGGAGCGGTGTCGGAAAACCTGGGCCGGCGCGGGCTGATGTTCGCCTCCATCGCGCTGGCCGCCGTACTCAACCTGATCGCCGCATTCCTGCCGCACTGGGGCGCACTGGTGGTCGTCCGCACCCTGTCAGGGATCGCGCTGGGCGGCGTGCCGGCCGTGGCGATGGTGTACCTGGGCGAGGAACTGCCTCCGCACAAGCTGGGCGCGGCCACCGGCCTGTACGTGGCCGGCAATGCGTTCGGCGGCATGAGCGGGCGCATCCTGATGAGCGTATTGACCGATCACAGCGACTGGCGCACCGCCCTGGCCCTGCTGAGCGTACTCGACCTGCTGTGTGCGCTTGCCTTCGTCTGGTTGCTGCCGCCCTCACGCCATTTCGTGCGCCGGCATGGCATCAACCTGCAGTTCCATCTGCGCGCCTGGGCCGGGCAGCTGCGCGATCGCAACCTGCCGTGGCTGTTCGTATTGCCGTTCCTGCTGATGGGCGTGTTCGTCAGCGTCTACAACTACGCTGGCTTTCGCCTGGGCGGGCCGGAGTTCGCGCTCAGCCAGAGCCAGATCGGCATGATCTTCAGCGCTTACGTGTTCGGCATCGTCAGCTCCTCGGTGGCCGGTGGGGCTTCGGATCGCTTCGGCCGCGGGCCGGTGGTCAGTGCCGGTATCGTCTGCTGCGTGCTGGGTGTGGTACTGACGCTGACACATGCGCTGGCGCTGGTGGTGGGCGGCATCGTGTTGCTGACCATCGGATTCTTCATCGCGCATTCGGCCGCCAGCGCCTGGGTGAGCCGGCTTGGTGGCGCGCATCGTAGCCACGCCGCCTCGTTGTACCTGCTGGCGTATTACGCCGGCTCCAGCGTGATCGGTGCGATGGGCGGTTGGTTCTGGCAACACTGCGGCTGGGCCGGCCTGGTAGGGATGAGCCTGAGCCTGCTCGGCATGGCGTTGGCTGCCGCGCACGTCCTGCGCAAACGCGCCGACGACACCCGTCCCTACGGCCGGTTCGCGCCGCATCCGCCGCGCGGGGAGTGAGCCGGCGCGCCGCAGGTGGCAGCGGGTGCCCGTGGCCTCGTGCGGCAGGCAGTGCTGCGTGGCCAGAGCCATCTCGACGGTGCACGTGGCTGCGAAGGCAGCCACGCCGACCGTGACGGAGCCATTGTCGCGTCCGGTGCAGCTGCAGCGGCAGTTCGCCGTTGCAGCTGCATGGCCATGCACGCGGCAGACACCGCGGTTGGCTTGGAATCGAGCGATGTCACCCCAGATCATGCGCTTGCGTTCGTGTCGCGCGCCCGGTGCCGGCTGCATCCGCTGCGGCGGTACTCGCGTATCCGTGTCTGTCGCCTGGTGGTCGGCTGCGGCGTGCAGACCGTGGCGCCAGCGTCGTCTCGCAACGAGCAGGCTGCGGTGGCATGGCGCGTGTTTTCCACGTTATCGGAGTCGCACCATGAGCGTTGTTCCCGCACCAGACGGCGATGCGTTACAGGAATTCATCCAGACCCACCAACGCCTGTTCGTGCTGACCGGTGCCGGCTGCAGCACCGATTCGGGCATTCCCGACTATCGCGATCTGCAAGGGGGCTGGAAGCGCCCGCAACCGGTGACATTCCAGGCCTTCATGGGCGAGCTCGCCACGCGTCAACGCTACTGGGCGCGTAGCCTGGTCGGCTGGCCGCGGTTCGGGCTGGCGCGACCCAACGCGACCCATCACGCGCTGGCCGCGCTGGAAGTGCGCGGCCAGCTGGAACTGCTGCTGACCCAGAACGTGGATCGCCTGCATCAGGCCGCCGGCAGCCAGGCGGTGATCGATCTGCACGGGCGGCTGGATGTGGTGCGTTGCATGGGCTGCGAACGCCGCATGCCGCGCACCGAATTCCAGTGGCTGCTCGAACAGTCCAATCCCGGCTGGGTGGAGCTGGATGCCGCACAGGCGCCCGACGGCGATGCGGATCTGGACGACGTCGCCTTCGAGACGTTTGCGGTGCCGCCGTGCCCGGCGTGCGGTGGCATCCTCAAGCCGGATGTGGTGTTCTTCGGCGAGAACGTGCCGCGCGAGCGGGTGGAGCGCGCATTCGCGCACCTGCAGGCCGCCGACGCGGTGCTGGTGGTGGGCTCCTCGTTGATGGTGTACTCGGGCTTTCGCTTCGTACAGGCGGCCGCGCGGTCGGGCCTGCCGATCGCCGCACTGAATTTCGGTCGCACCCGCGCCGACGAACTGCTCACATTGAAGGTGGAACAGTCGTGCGCGCAGGCGTTGGCCTTCCTGCACGCGCCGGCGGACCCGCTGCGCGCTGCGGCCTCCCATTACGACAGCGCGCGCTCCGCATGACGCAGTGATCCACTGCCGCGGTTGTGCGGCGGCGCGGCACGCAGTGCAATGGGCAACCCCCTGTTGCGCCTGGATGTTGCCTTGAGCCAGTTGTTCACTCCCATCGCGTTCGGTCCGCTCGCGCTCGCCAACCGCATCGTCATCGCACCGATGTGCCAGTACTCGGCACAGGACGGCTGCGCCACCGATTGGCATCGCATCCATCTGGGCACGCTGTCGCAATCGGGCGCCGGCCTGCTGATCCTGGAGGCGGCCGCGGTGCTACCGGAAGGGCGCATCAGCTACGCCGATCTCGGTCTTTACGACGATGCCAGCGAGCGTGCGCTGGCTGACGTGCTGCACTCGGTGCGTCGCTGGTCGCCGATGCCGATCGGCATCCAGCTGGCGCATGCCGGGCGCAAGGCATCCACCGATCTGCCCTGGAACGGGGGCGAGGCGATCGCGCCCACCGATCCGCACGGTTGGCAGACCATGTCCGCTTCGGCGCTGGCGTTCCGCGACGGGCAGCCGTTGCCGCAGGCGCTGGACGAGGCCGGTATCGATGCGGTGGTGGCGGCGTTCGTGGCCTCGGCCACCCGTGCCGAACGCCTGGGCCTGCAGCTGATCGAGCTGCATGCTGCGCATGGCTATCTGATGCATCAGTTTCTCTCGCCGTTGAGTAACCAGCGCACCGATGCCTATGGCGGGTCGCTGGACAATCGCATGCGGCTGACGCTGCGCATCTTCGATGCCGTGCGTGCGGCGGTGTCCGATACGGTGGCGGTGGGCGTGCGCCTGTCGGCCACCGATTGGGTGGAAGGCGGCTGGGATCAGGAGCAGAGCATCGCGCTGTCCAAGGCACTGGATGCGCGTGGCGCGCACTACATCCATGTTTCCAGCGGCGGGTTGGATCCGCGCCAGCAGATCCCGCTGCAGGAGGGTTACCAGATTCCGTTTGCGCAGGCGATCCGTGCGCAGGTCGCCACGCCGGTGATCGGTGTGGGCCTGATCACCGAGCCGGCACATGCCGAGGCGATCCTGCAGGAGGGCCAGGCCGACGCCATCGCGCTGGCGCGCGGCATCCTGTACGACCCGCGCTGGCCGTGGCATGCCGCCGCCGCGTTGGGCGCCACCGTCACCCCGGCACTGCAATACCTGCGCTGCGAGCCGCGCCACGCACGCGGCGTGTTCGCCAGCTGACGCACGCACGCCATACCGGAGAGGACACGCATGCCGATAGGATTTCTCGGACTGGGCACGATGGGCCTGCCGATGGCGCATAACCTGCTGCGCGGCGGCTTCGAGCTGAGCGTCTGGAACCGTTCGCCCGAACGCGCGCAGCCGCTGCGCGAGGCCGGTGCCACGGTGGTGATGCAGGCACGGGATGTGGCACACGGTCCGTTGCTGTTTTCCATGCTCGCCGACGACGACGCGGTGCGTCAGATCGTGCTGGAAGGCGGCGTGCTGGATGCGCTGCCGGCCGGCAGCGTGCACGTCAACATGGCCACCATCTCGGTGGCGCTGGCGCGCGAGCTGACCGCATTGCATGCCGAACGCGGTATCGCCTACGTGGCGGCACCGGTGCTGGGTCGCGTCGATGTCGCGCAGGCGGGCAATCTCAATATCCTGGCCGCCGGCGACGCTGCAGCGCTGGCGCGGGTGCGACCGATGTTCGACGTGCTCGGGCAGCGGACCTGGCCGATCGGCAATGCACCCGAGCAGGCCAATGCAGTGAAACTGGCGGCCAATGTCTGTCTGGCCAGCGCCATCGGCGCCATGGCCGAGGCCAGCGCGCTGGCCCGTGGTCACGGCGTGGAGACCACCCAGTTCCTCGACATGCTCACCAGCACCTTGTTCGCCGCGCCGGCATATCAGGGCTATGCCAGGCTGATCGCGCAGCGCCAGTACCTCCCGGCCGGCTTCACCGCCACGCTGGGCCGCAAGGATGTGGATCTGGCGATCCAGGCCGCCGCGCAGAAACAGGTGCCGATGCCGCTGGGCGAACTGTTGCGCGCCGAACTGGATGCAGCGATCGCGCATGGCGACGGCAGCGCCGATTGGGCGGTCCTGGCCGAAGTGGCGGCGCGTCGCGCGGGCCAGGCATAGTGTCGGCAGCAGCGACGGCCTGACGTGCTTGCGATACGACGCCTCGCTTCGCGGTCCCTGCAACCGGTGATCGACACCGGGTACCAGCCGTACGCGCCGCGGTCGATGGCGGACGATGGTGCCTCGCCATGAGGCGGCTGCGCTGGACGAGCGAACGCCGCCGCGTCATGCGTCGTCCTTGCCCGGCAAGAACCGGTTTTTCTCCGTGGGGGTTGCTTGAGGCAATCTGCGCAAGCGGCTAAGGTGCCTGCTCGATTCGGCCTGGTTGCGGTGTGCGCGATGCGCAACGCGCTCCAGCCATCACAGCGCCTTCAGGGAGAATGCGATGCAACACCCGCACAACCGGCCCGGTTTTTCCGCGCGACGATCGCGCGCGCCGGCCCACGCCGGTAGCGCATCATGAGCCTGCCGCCGCCTGTGGTCGATCAGGGCCAGGTCGGCCCGGAGCATCCCGAGCATCCGGACCATTTCCTGTTCGCGCAGATCCGCGAGGCGGTGAGCGTGCTCGATGCGGAATTGAACAAGCCTGCCGACGACGCCAGTGAACGCATGGCTGCGCGCCTGCTGCCGCTGGCCAAGCAACATGGCTTCGATCAGGTCGATCATGTGGTGCTCAGCCGGCATGTGGGCGAGGTCGGCGAGAACGTATTCCTGGTGCGCGGAGAGCTGTCCGACCCGGCGCATCTGCGTGCGCACATCACGACCCAGGAAGCGATGGAAACGTCGGTGGAGGCATCGCTCCTGCAGTTGAACGAAATCAACCGCCGCCTGATGCTGCGTCTGCCGCCGCGCTAGGCGCATCGCGCGCGCGTGTCGCGGTCGATCGTGCCGTCGCCAGGCATGGGGCGTTGGCGACGCGAGCATCCGGGGCGCTCCGATGTGCAAGACGCGTGGCCGATCCGATCGTCTGCGGAACCGCACTGGCTGCACGCCGACAGTTACGCACGCAAGCACTGCGCTGGCAGGCGTGCGCATTGGCTATGATCGCTCCATGCGCTCCGACTACATCCTTACGCTGTCCTGCCCCGACCGCACCGGCATCGTCTATCGCGTCACCGGCCTGCTGTTCGATCTGGCCTGCAATATCCTCGATGCCCAGCAGTTCGGCGACGAGGAGAGCGGGCGGTTCTTCCTGCGTGTGCATTTCGACAAGCCCCCGGGGACCGAGATCGCCAGCCTCGAGCAACGCTTCTCGATCCTGGCGCACGAATTCCAGATGGCGTGGCAATTGCACGACGCCCGGCGCCGCGCGCGGTTGCTGGTGCTGGTGAGCAAGCAGGGGCATTGCCTCAACGATCTGCTGTTCCGCATGCATAGCCGGCAGTTGCCGGTGGATATCGCCGCAGTGGTGTCCAACCACGCCGATTTCGCACCGCTGGCCGCGTCCTACGGGGTCGACTTCCATCATCTGCCGGTCAGCGCCGACACGCGCGAGGCGCAGGAAAGCCAGCTGCTGGCCCTGGTCGAAGACCTGCAGATCGATCTGGTGGTCCTGGCGCGCTACATGCAGATTCTCTCCCCGGCGCTATGCCGCGCGCTGGCCGGGCGGGCGATCAACATTCACCACAGCTTCCTGCCCAGTTTCAAGGGTGCGCAGCCGTATCACCAGGCCCACGCACGCGGGGTCAAGATCATCGGCGCCACCGCCCATTACGTCACCGAAGATCTGGACGAAGGCCCGATCATCGAACAGGACATCGCCCGCGTCGACCACGCCATGACCCCACGCGACCTGGTGCGCGTGGGCAGCGACACCGAATCGCTGGTGCTGGCCCGCGCGGTGCGTCGCCACGTCGAGCATCGCATCGTGCTCAACGGACATCGCACCGTGGTGTTTCGCTGAAGCGGCCTGGCCGCGCGGTGTCCCAGGCGTAGATCGTCGCCTCGCATGGACGCTGGCCAGCGCATGCGCACCGGCCAGCGTCGTGTCGCACATCAGGGCGCATCACTTCGCCGCGTTGGCGTTCATCACCGCGTTGCGGTTTGCATCCAGGTACTGTGCCGGGTCGCGCATGCCGGTGGTATGGCACTGGCCGGTGGTATGACCGCGATTGATGCCACCGGGCAGCTGCGCATTGGATTGCTCCACGGTGCCGTCCTCGGGATCGTTCAACACCAGGTCCGAGGCCGCGTTGCAGTAATCGTTGGTGTACCAGTTGGTCTTGGCGAACGAGGTGGTGTAGTAGTTGACCTTGGCGCGCGCGTCGGCCGGAATGCCGGCCAGCCATGCCTTGGCACCGTCGTAGGTAAGGTCGGTATTGCTGCCGCAGCCTACACCGAACCACGAGCCCACGGTGGCGAGAATGCCGGACAGGTTGGTGCCCTGGTAGGGCGTACCGACCGACTGCATCACGCGCCCGCCGCTGGCGTTATCCAGGCCGCTCCAGTAGTAGGTATACAGATGCAGCGCGGCCATGCCGCCCTGGCTATGCGCCACCGTGGCGAACGAGGACCATTGATTGGCGAACTGCGCCAGCCGTTGTGCGAACTGGTCGTTGCTGCGGTTCTGTTTGGCATCCAGGAACGACGCGGCATTGGTGAATTGCGCCTGGGGCCAGACCCCGTTCGAACAATATCCGTGCACCAGCACCAGCTTGGAGCCAGTAGCCTGCGGTTGCACCCGTGCCGATGTCAGCGTGGCGGGACGCGGGCCCATGCGCATGCTTTCGTCGATGGCGCCGGTGGTGCGCGCGATGCTGGCACGGCGCAGCGCCGGTACCTGCAAGGGCAGCGTGCCGGCCTGCACCAGCGGGATGTAGTGATCTGGATCTTCGATGCGCAGGCCGCGCAGCGTGAAGGGCGCACGTGCGCCGGCACGCGCGATCCAGCGTTCGTCCAGGCTCAGTGGCAGCTGCCCCTGCTGTGGGGTCAGCATGCCGCCGATCCACGCCACCGGCACGTCCTTGCCTTTGGCGTCGGTGCCCCAGACCTGGCCGAACACGCGATAGTGCGACGGCGCGTTGCCCCGTGCGGCCACTGGCAGCGCCACCGTGAGCCGCGTGCCATCGGCGGCGCGCGCGCTGAGCGCATTGCCGAGCAGGCGCAAGCTGGTGTCCAGCACCGGCAGCACGTGCTCGCTGGTCCGCACGAACGCTTGCCCGGCCTGATCACGCCCATGCACGATCACCTGCGCGATCCAGGTGCCTGCCTGCGTCGGCTGAAAGTTGCCGCCGTAGATGCCGTCGCCGGCGGCGCCGTCGGCGTGCGCGCCGTCGTCTGCCATCGGCAGCATGCGCACCGCACCCTGCGGATCGATCACGCGCAGGCTGGCGGTATCGATCTGCCCAGCCTGCGCCGCCAGCAAGGTGGCGCCGCGCGCATCGTTACCGCTGAGCATGGCATTGAGCGTGAGCGAACGGCCGACCAGTTGCTGGCGATCGCGCGGATACGAGGCGAGCTGGGTGCGCGGGTCGCCTTCCATCAACACATAACCGCGCTGCGCGGTCGGCGATGCCGACTGCAGGGTCAGCGACCAGTTGCCGTTCTGCGCTGCCTCCACCGCATAGCGCATGCCGCCGATGCCGCTGTCCGCGCTGCCCAACAACGTGCGCTGCGCCTGCAGCTGCGGTGCGGCAGCGGCGCGTGCACCGGCAGTGCGCGGCGCGGCGACAGCCGCATCCCAGGCCTGATCGCCGGTCAGCACCATGAAACGCAGGTGGCCATTCTCCACCGGCAGGCTGCCTTGCCAACGCGCGGCCTGACCTGCCGGCGTCAATTCCACCGGCAGCAGGGCGCTCTTGGACAGAATCGCCGCTTCGGCCGGATCGGGCGCGCGCATCTGCGCGAACTCCTCCGGCGGCCCGGCCAGTTGCTTGGGTTGCAATTCGGCCGCAGCGAGCGGCGCAGAAAGCAGCGAGAGGGAACACAGGAACGACAACAGCGACGGCTTCGGCATGGCGAGATCTCTCCGTGAGCGTTGCAGAAGCAATGCCGTCGCGCATGGCAACGACATCGGATGCAGCGCCCCCTTCGCTGCTATTCGATTTTGGTTATACCGCGCTCTTGTGACAGGTCTGCTGTGCGCTGCAACACCTCATCCGCAGCAGACGATCATCGAAAAATGCAGAGTGTGATCAGGGTCGCGGACAAGTCCGTTCTCAGTACGTCGGGATGCGTGGCCGCATCGCTTCCTGTGTCGGAGCCTCAGGCTCGCAGCCGATGGGTAGTACGGAGAGACAGGTGGCAGCGCTTTGTCGGTGGTCGCCAGAGAGTGGGCGGCGTGCGCCCGATGGGAGCACTGGTCATCGCTGGCCGAGTTTGGCCGTGGCACCGGCCGGCGCGCGGGCCAGTTCGATGAAGGCGCGCAGGTAATCGATCGCGATCTCCGCTTCGCGTGCGCCCAGGTAGATGTGTTTGGAAATACCGCGCGCACCCAGCCGAACAGGCACCACTTCCATCCTCGAGGCGTATTCCTCCACCAACCAGCGTGGCATGGCCGCCACGCCGCGGCCACTGGCCACCATCTGCATCATGATGTCGGTGGTTTCGATCGCCTTGTGGCGACGCGGCGTGACGCCGGCCGGCAACAGGAATTGGCTGTAGATGTCCAGGCGCTCGAGGTCCACGGGGTAGCTGATGAGTACCTCGTGGGTCAGCTGCTGCGGTTTGACGTGGGCCGCCGACGCCAGCGCATGGCCCTTGGCCACGACCAGCACCTGCTCGTAGTCGAACACCGGCTCGAACTTGAGCCCTGGCTTGAACAGCGGGTCGGGCGTGACCAGCAGATCGATCTCGTAGCCGAACAGCGCACCGATGCCGCCGAACTGGAATTTCTGTTTCACGTCCACGTCCACATCCGGCCACATGGCCAGATACGGCGCCACCAGTTTGAGCAGCCACTGGTAGCAGGGATGGCATTCCATGCCGATGCGCAGCGCGCCGCGCTCGCCCTGCGCAAACTGTCCCAGGCGCTCTTCGGCCAGATCCAGCTGCGGCAGCACCCGGTTCGCCACCGCCAGCAGATACTGGCCTGCCTGGGTCAGACGCAGGCTACGCCCCTCGCGCAACCAGATGTCGGTGCCCAGCTGCTGCTCCAGCTTTTTCATGCTGTGGCTCAGTGCCGATTGGGTCAGATTCAGCACGCCTGCGGCAGCGGTCAACGAGCCTTGCTGCTCGACCTGCTGAACGATGCTGAGATGGATGCGTTCTAGCATTCAGATGATCCGAATTCATGGATTGTTGAAATAACACCATTTTACTTCATTGAATGCGATCCCTAGCATCAGGTCACGTCGTTCGGTCATTGCCGTGGCAATGGCCGAATCCGCAGGCAACCGACCGATCCGGCCGGGCTGCTTGCGCTCTACGCGACGTCCCCCACTGCTCAGGTCACCCTGCATGACTGTCAACGTGCCACACCCACTCCGCATCGTCGCGGTCTCTGGCGGGATGCAACGCCCTTCCAGGACCGTTGCCCTGGCAGAGCACCTGCTGGATCTGATTGCCGATCGGGTGCCGTGCGAGCGGCACCTGGTCGAACTCGGGGCGTTGGCGCCGCAGTTCGCTGGCGCCCTGCGGCGCTCACAACTGCCCGTGATGCTGGAGCTCGAGCTTGCCCGGGTGGAGCAGGCCGACGTGCTGGTTGTGGCGACACCGGTCTACCGCGGTTCCTTCACCGGCTTGTTCAAACACTTCTTCGACTTCATCCATCAGGACGCCCTGATCGACACGCCCGTGCTGTTGGCCGCAACCGGCGGCAGCGAACGCCATGCATTGGTGATCGACCACCAGCTCCGCCCGCTCTTCAGCTTCTTCCAGGCACGCACGTTGCCGCTGGGCGTCTACGCAACCGACCGTGATTTCGTGGACTACCGCGTGCGGAACGAGGCGCTGGCCGAGCGGGCCAGGCTGGCGGTGCAGCGGGCATTGCCGCTGATCGAACTGACGCGGCATGCAGGGCCCATCACCGCGCAGGACGTGGCCGCGGCCTGAGCGCCAGCGCCGATCCTAAGGTCCGGCATTCCGCCCGCAGCATCCGCAACGCAGAGAGTGCGGGCGCTTTCTCCTAGAAATCAAGGCGTCACATCGCAATGACTCAAGCACTGAACTTCACCATCAAGCGCCTGTGGTTCGATGAGAACTACCACCCCTCGGCCACGACGCGTAACACGACGAACTTCGCCAATCTGGCCAGGGGGCAGCGTCGTCAGGAGAATCTGCGTAACACGCTGGCGATGATCAACAACCGCTTCAACGATTTGGCCCATTGGGACAATCCCACGCGCGACCGCTATGCGCTCGAGCTGGAGATCATCTCCGCCGAGATGAACATCGGTCAGAGCCAACCGGACGATGCCTTTCCGTTGATCGAGATATTGAAACCCAGCATCGTCGACCGGGACACCGGTGCGCGCATCGATGGCATCGCAGGGAACAACTTTTCGTCCTATGTGCGCGATTACGACTTCAGCGTGCTGCTGCCGGCGCACAACCAGGATGCCTCCGGGGTCAATATCCCGAACAATTTCGGCAACCTGCACGGCAAGCTGTTCAAGCACTTCGTGCGCTCGGACGCGTACACCGCACACTTCGAGAAGCTGCCGGTCATCTGTATCAGCGTCTCCACCAGCAGGACCTACCGACGCACCGGCAATCGGCACCCCATCCTGGGTATCGAATACAGGCAGGATGCGTTCTCGTTGACGGATCAGTACTTCGAAAAAATGGGCCTGCAGGTGCGCTATTTCATGCCACCCAACAGTGTTGCCCCGCTGGCGTTCTACTTTTTCGGCGACCTGCTCGGCGACTACACCAGCCTGGAGCTGATCGGCACCATCAGCACGATGGAAACCTTCCAGAAGATTTACCGGCCGGAGATCTACAACGCCAATTCCGCTGCGGGTGCGATCTATCAGCCGAGCCTGAAACATCAGGATTATTCCTCCACCCAGATCGTCTACGACCGGGAAGAGCGCAGCCAGCTGGCCGTCACACAAGGCAGATACACCGAAGAGCATTTCATCCGGCCCTACGGGCACCTTCTCGAGCAATGGGCGTCCAGCCACGCTCCCTGATCAACCAGAACGCAAGGCATCATCCGTCATGACAAAGCTGCTCCCCACCTCGACCGCAGGTAGCCTGCCCAAGCCGTCCTGGCTCGCACAACCCGAAACGCTGTGGTCGCCCTGGAAACTGCAGGGCGACGCACTGATCGAAGGTAAGCAGGACGCGTTGCGGCTGTCGCTGCAGGAACAGCAGCACGCCGGCATCGATATCGTCAGCGACGGCGAGCAGACCCGCCAGCATTTCGTCACCACCTTCATCGAACACCTCAGCGGCGTCGATTTCGAGAAGCGCGAGACGGTCAGGATTCGCGACCGCTACGACGCCAGCGTGCCGACCGTGGTTGGCGCGGTGAGCCGCCCGAGGCCCGTGTTTGTGGACGATGCCAGATTTCTGCGTCAGCAAACCGGTCAGCCCATCAAGTGGGCGCTACCGGGCCCGATGACGATGATCGACACCCTCTTTGATGCGCACTACAAAAGCCGCGAAAAGCTGGCATGGGAATTTGCCAAGCTCCTGAACCAGGAAGCCAGGGAGCTCGAAGCGGCCGGCGTGGATATCATCCAGTTCGACGAACCCGCCTTCAATGTCTTCTTCGACGAGGTCAACGACTGGGGTGTTGCCACGCTCGAACGCGCGGTCGAAGGACTCAGGTGCGAGACAGCCGTTCACATCTGTTATGGCTACGGAATCAAGGCCAATACCGACTGGAAGCAGACCTTGGGATCGGAGTGGCGCCAGTACGAAGCGTCGTTTCCCAAGCTGCAGGCATCATCGCTGGATATCATTTCGCTGGAATGCCACAACTCGCACGTGCCGATCGATCTGATCGAACTGGTACGCGGCAAGAAGGTGATGGTCGGTGCCATCGATGTGGCAAGCACCACGATCGAAACCCCGCAGGAAGTCGCCGACACGCTGCGCAAAGCGCTGCGGTTCGTCGATGCCGACAAGCTCTATCCTTCCACCAACTGCGGCATGGCACCGCTCGCCCGGCACGTCGCACGCGGCAAGCTCAGCGCGCTCAGTGCGGGCGCGGCGATCGTGCGCGCAGAGCTGTCGGCCTAGGTCGTTGTGGCGTTATAAAGAAAGCCCCCGCAAGCGGGGGCTGCGCTGTTCTCCATCACCTTGCGCTGATCAGTAATTGACCTGCAGCTGCACCCGCAATAGGTCGCCTTCCACCACCGGATACGGCGCGGTGCTGACGTCGGTGCGCTTCATCTTCGAATAGGCGAACACCAGTTCCAGCGCATCCATTGGCTGCCACTCCACGCCGGCCTCCACTTCGTCCAGCCGCATGCGCGGGGCATTGGTGTCGAACTTGGAGCCGCCGCGGTAGGTCTGCCACTTGAGGTAGGGCAGCAGGGTGCCGTAGTTGAAGTCGTACTTGTACATGGTCTGCACGTAACCGCCGCTCAGCGACCGGGTGCGGATACGGCGCTGCGCCACATCCAGCTCCGGCCCGCGGCCCACCGTCCACTCGGCCTGCACCCCGAACGGTTGCGGGTAGTAGATGATGTGGGCGGCCACGCGTTGGTCGGTGTAGCCATCGGGTTCGGTGATGGCCGGGGTGAAGCTGCGGCCGCCGATGTTGACCGCCGCCGCGCTCGGCACGAAACGGCCGGCGTAGGCGTCGGCGCCCACTTCCAGGTACTGCCCGTTGGCGAGCTTGAACGGGTAGGTGGCATGCACCACCGCATGCATGCTGTCGTTGCGCTCGGCGCGGTTGGCGCCCTGGCCGTTGTAGACGCCCGCGCCGAGCACGCCGTAGTCGCCAGAGCCCTTGAGGCCGGACTTGACCAGGTCCTGGAAGCGGCCCTTGGCCACGGTGGGGCTGTAGTAGAACACCGCGCCGAGATCGCGTTCGTCGCGCAGGCCGGAGTTGAGCGCATCGGCGCGGTCCAGGGTGAGCCGGTTCTGGCTGGACTGCAGGTTCTCCCAGCCGTAGGGCATCTTCGACTGGCCCACGCGAACGCGGTACTCGCGCTTCTTGTCGAAGAAGATATCGGCGTAGGCATCGCGCAACTGGGCGAAGTTGGACGTGGTGGAACCGCCAGGCGTGCTGGCGAAATCCGGCTGGAAGTACAGCGACACGTGGTCGTTGATATCGCCGCTCAGCACCAGGCGCGCGCGGCGGATGCCCATGCTCTGGTCGTTGCCGAGGAAGCGGTCGCCGGGTGCACGCAGGTCCTGTGCATCGCCGCCGATGCCGTGGTTGTATCGGATCTGGGTGTAGCCGCGCAGGCTCAGCTTGTCGTACCACTTCTTGCCGGCATCGCCGGCCTTGGCCGGTGCCGGTGCCGGTGCCGGCGTGGCTTGGGCGATGGCGGTGTCGGCGGGCGCGCTGGCCCCCGGCGCCGCCGGCAATGGCTGGGCCGGTGCCGCCGGCATGGCCGATGCCGGCAATTTGCCGTTTTCGTCCACCTGCACGAAGGTGCCCAGCTTGTCGCGGCCCGGTGCCGGTTCGGCAAAGATCTGCTTGGTCTTGCGATCCACGTACAGCTCCAGCTCGGCAGCCAGGGTGCTGGTGCTGGCCGTGGCACTCAGGGCGCACAGGAGGGTGGCAAGGTTGCGCTTTTTCATCAACTCGGCTCGTACAAAGAAAATCGGGTCGGTGGAGGACGTCGGACCGGTGCGCCCGATGGGCAGCAGACACGGCAACCAACCCTCCGCCAGGATGCCCGGTCGTCCCTGACGGCGCGGCAGTGGCGGTAGTTATATTTAGGTTTGATGTCAGTTTGGTGACATAGACGGCGCGTCCCCTGAAACGCTTGTGTCAGTAGCGTGTCCGGGCAATGTCAGTTCTGCGACCGGCGGGAGGCAGGCCCGGCTGCGCATCCCGCAGCGTCGATATGGCGCCCGCCGCAGCGGCTGGCGGGCGATGCCTGCGCTGGTTGCGCGGCCCTGGCGGTCGCACCGCGGGTCAGCGGCCGGGCGCCTCGCAGCGGGCCGCGGCGCGTCTGGACGTGATGCTCCAGCGAAGGCAGGCCGCGAGTCCACGCGGCGTGGGCGTTGGCCAACCGCCGCAGGCAGGCCAACGCGATCACCGGCCACGGGCCATCGTGCGCCGTGGCCATGTTGCGTTGGGGCAGGCGGCCGGTGTGGTCGGTCGCACCGGCCGCCTGGGCCGCTCAGCGCGCTGCCAGGGCAGCAGCCACCGTGTCGCGCAGTGGCGTGGTGGGGCGCCCGATCAGGCGGCTCAGGGTGCGGCTGTCATCGAACAGGCTGCCGCCACGCGAGGACGCGGAGCACTGGGCCAATACCTGCGCGAACCCGGCAGGCAGCCCCGCCTGCACCAGCGCTGCGGCGTAGTCGGCCTCGGGCAGATCGTGATACGCGACCGGGGTGCCCGCCTGCCGTGATACCTCGGCGGCATACTCGGCCATGGTGAACGCCGTATCACCGGCCAGTTCGTAGATCTGTCCGGCCTGCGGCGCGTCCGAAGCCAGCACCGCTGCCGCCGCCGCAGCGTAGTCGGTGCGGGCGGCGGTGCTGAGGCGGCCCTGCCCGGCGCTGCCGATCACCGCTCCGTGCGCCACCTCGGCAGCGATCGCGCCGGTATAGTTTTCGGTGTACCAGCCATTGCGCAGCAGCGCATGCGGCACGCCGCTCTCGCGCAGCAGGGCTTCGGTGGCGACATGCTCTTCGGCCAGCGACAGGGTGCTGGTGTCGGCGTGCAGGATGCTGGTGTAGGCGAGCAGTTCGACTCCGGCGCGCTTGGCAGCGTCGATCACGTTGCGATGCTGCGGCACGCGTGCGCCCACTGCATTGGACGACACCAGCAGGATCCGCTCGACGCCAGCAAAGGCCTGGTCCAGGCTCGCAGGATCGGCATAGTCCGCGCGACGCACCGTGATGTCGCGTTTTGCGAACTCAGCCAGTGACGCCGTATCGCGGGCCGTTGCTACGATGCGATTGGCAGGCACACGTGCGAGCAACGCTTCGACGACCAGGGCACCCAGCTGCCCGCCGGCGCCGGTGACGAGAATCAGGGGAGGGACCGATGTCATATGAGGCTCCAGTAGGTATCGAAAAGAGGTTTGGTCTAATATAAAGACCGAATGGCTCGCCAGCATCGTGTCAGCGCCGCCGGTCCTCCGCAAGGAGGCAGTTTTCCTCCCCCTGGTTACCGTGGAGATCCCTGTGAATGCGATTGCCCTGTACCCGCCGCCACCGTCCCTGGAAGGCCCCTTCGATGCGACCAAGTGCCCCGTGCGCGACGTACTCGATCAGATCGGCGACAAGTGGACCCTGTTGATCCTGATGACGCTGATTCCCGGACCGTTCCGTTTCAGCGCCATCCAACGCGCCGTGCCCGACATCTCCAAGCGCATGTTGACCCAGACGCTGCGCAATCTGGAGCGCAACGGCATGATCACCCGCAAGGTCTACGCCACCAAGCCGCCGAGCGTGGAGTACGCATTGTCCAAGCTCGGCGTTGCCTTGCTCGGCCCGGTCTCGCAACTGCTCAACTGGGCCGGCGAACACCATGCCGACATCCGCTCCGCACGCGAACGGTTCGACCGCGCCCAGCAACCGGTGACCGCGCTGGATGCCGAAGACGCCCTGGCCTGACGGCTGAGCCTGGCCGGCGCGCGTAGCGCCGCGGCCAGGCACCGCGCTTCAACCGGGCGTGCCGAGCGCCTGCCCGGTTCAAATCTCACGCCCACCAAGCCGGACCCGCGTCAGCTTCACAGCACGGTGCCATGCTCCGGCCGATGTGTTGGGTTGGCACAGACTCGCAACCCGATGTGCGACGACGGCTCGCCACCCAGCGGTCGCGTTATCGCAGATTCGGATGACGCCAGTGAATCCAGCACCAACCCAGCCCCGAAGCGAACAAGGAACAGGCCAGCGCGCCCTGAACCCAGCGTTCGCCGACGCCATGCGCGCCCAACGCCCCTACTGCGAATCCAAGCAGCGATAGAGCGGCGACCTTGCGCTGCTCGATCAGCCACCTGGCCTGTCTGGCACGCTTGAGGCGTCGCGCTTCCTGTGCAGCAGGATCCTGCTGCATGACCGCGCGGGCAACCGCGTCCGCATTGAAATCATCCATCGTCTAACGATCTCTCGAAGAAGTATGGCACCACACGCATTCGGTGGTTGGATCAGCGTTGCCCCGCAGGCGCAGGTCTGTACCGCATCACGCATCGAAGCATAGATCTTTAACCCGCGTGTTCGCATTGCACTCATGCGATGGAAAGCTCGTACGCCTCTCGCAACAACAGCTGCACGGCTTTCAGGTCCTCCCTGGTGCGCAACTTCGTGACCACGGTGACCTGCCTGCCTTCGGCTACGGTCTTGATGATGAGCGGATGCGTGACGATGCGATCGAGATGGATCGCCAGTCGCAAGGCGTCGGACATGACCACGACATCGGCAAACACGCGCCGGCTGCGCAACAGGATGTACCGCTGCCGGGAGACGAACTCGATCGGGCCGAGCGAGTTGGCAATGGATTCCAATGCCTTGTAAAGGTCGACGAGCGTGGTCGGCCTGTTGCGCAAGGCATTGTCCGGCTCGTCCGTGACACAGGCGTGGCGCTGGTTCTTGCGCGTGAACTGTCGTTGGCAGGTTTGGCATACCCACGCGGTGGTCACGGCACGCGTACTCCGGTTTGGGCCGCGCCGAGGCCTGGCGCGGCGTCCGTCATCAGGCCTGGGGGGTGCGTCCCATCAAGCGGCCGACACCGCCGCCAACGACTGCGCAGATCGCACCGACCAGCACAGCGAAGACGGCGGTGGCCATCCAGAGCAAGGCAGTGAGTTCGCCGTCGGAGAGCCGGCCTGGCCCGACGGCCCATGCAACCGCCCATCCAGCCGTCCCGTCGACCAGACCCATCGCCGCGCCGAGCAACGGCGCAGTTCTGAATGCGAACATCCGCGCTGCTGCGCTGCCGAATGCCGCATACAGGACGACCGAGCCGATCGCCGCGTAGGAATAGGAAAAGCCAAGCGCCCGCGAGGCGACGGCGGCAACCGCGTCGAACGCCACCACGGATACGGATGCAAGCAGGAACAATCGCGCAACTCTCATGTCCGGTCCCCGTCAGGCACGAGACGGAACCGCGTTCATGCCCGCAAGCCTTGCGGGTGGGCAGAGCAGGAACGCATGTCAGTTTCCCGCCTTGGCACGATGATAGGCCACCAGCGCATTGGCATGCCCATGCCCGAGCTTGTGTTCGCTCTTGAGGATGGCGACCTGTTCCATATGCTTGCGATCCGGAAGCTGGTCGAGGATATCGAACCAATGTGCCACCGGCTTTCCATAGGTCTTCTCGATCGATGGAAAATAGGAGGCGGGACCTGTGACCTTTGCATCGTTTGCCATGAAAACTCCGTGCTGGAGGTGGATCCTTGGCCGAATCGGGCAATGCGACGATCTGCACGTGCCTGTTGATGCCATGCATGATCGCACAGGCAAAAGCGCGATGGATCTGGTCGCCCCTGCGGTCTGCCTCAGCCTCCCCCATGCCGGCGGCTAGAAAGTGGTGACGAGTGATCACGCCAATATCGATCGATCACGCTTGAGCTTGGCGGCTTATCCGGCTGGGCACGGCATTGCCGGGGATGCAGGGCAGCGCTGTCATCTGGCTGCAGACTTGCGTGACTTTATAGGCAGGACCGTACGCTGAGGTAAAGCCACCAAGTTCGCTTGCAGTATGGATAACGTCGGCCAGTAAAGCCCCGGCCGACACACTGTGGTGTCGGCGTGCCAGGTGCAACGACCTACAGGCCTTTCTTGTTTTTCACCATGAGCGCCCGCAGTGCAGGCGTACATATTGAGCACAGGGCTCACGCGTTCACATTGAGTCGAGGAATCTTCGAAAACTCCTCCGCGATGAAGTCCATGAACACTATCGCCCTTCTTGCCACCAGGCGGTTGGCTGCATACAGGATATGCATGGGCACCGCGGGTGCGGAAAAATCGTTCAAGACGATCTGCAGATGGCCGGCGTTGAGCCCCTGTTCGAATAACCATTCTGGCCCCTGGCCGACGCCCAGGCCTGCGCTCACCGACTCGCGCGCAGCTTCCGGCGAATTGACCCGAATCCTGCCGGAAACCGGAACGTCCACCTCCTTGAAGCGCCAGGTCGCACCCGATGCCAGCAGCGTATACAACACGCAATCGTGATGGCGTAGATCCTCGGGAACAATGGGAACCCCGCGTTCGGCCAGATAAGCACGGCTCGCCACGCAAACACGCTTGAACGATCCGATGCGTCGCGCGCGGAGCGAGCTGTTTTCCAGATGACCGATGCGGATGGCAAGTTCCGCGCCTTCGTCGAGCAGATTGACGAAACGGTCGTTGATCTGCAGATCCAACTCCACGCCTGGGAACCGCCGCAAAAACTCCGGCACCAGTGGCATCACATACTGATGCGACAACGCCGTGGGGCAGGCCACCCGCAACAACCCAGAGGGCTGCACGTCGTCGCGTAGCGACATTTCAGATTCGCCCACCGCATCCAGGATGCGACGCACTTCGGCGTAATAGCGCTCGCCCTCCGGCGTCAGCACCAGCTTGCGGGTGGAGCGGTTGAGCAGCCGGGTCTGCAGGTGCTCTTCCAGCGCCGCCACGTGGCGACTGACGTTGGGCTGGCCCAGCCCCAGATCGCGCCCCGCGGCAGAAAAGCTGCCTGTCTCCACAGCACGGGCAAAGCAGTTCATCAGCAGAAAACGATCCACATCGCCCCCGATCCATGCGCAATAAGCATGAAAGTTATGTACTTGCGGGATCTTATCGCAGATCAGGCATGAGGCAATGATGCGCCTACCGAAGGCCCGCCACTGTGGTCGGCCCCTCACCCAGGAACATTTCATGTCCCGTCTAGCAGGCAAACGCACCCTCATTACCGGCGGCACCAGCGGCATCGGGCTGGAAACCGCCAAGCAGTTTCTCGCCGAAGGCGCCCGCGTCATCGTCACCGGCGTGAATCCGGACTCCATCGCAAAGGCCAAGGACATCCTTGGGTCCGAAGTGCCAGTACTGCGTGCCGATTCGGCCAGCGTGGCCGCCCAGCGCGAACTGGCACAGGCGGTCGCCGCGCACTACGGCCAGCTCGACGTGGCCTTCCTCAACGCCGGCGTCTCGGTCTGGCTTCCGATCGAGGACTGGTCCGAGCAGGCCTTCGACGCCTCCTTCGCCGTCAACGTCAAAGGACCGTACTTCCTGTTGCAGTCGTTGTTACCGGTGTTGGCCAACCCGGCGTCGGTGGTGCTCAATACCTCGGTCAACGCCCATGCCGGCGTAGCCCGTTCGTCGGTATACGGTGCCACCAAGGCAGCCTTGTTGAACATGGCCAAGACCTTGTCGAGCGAGTTGCTCGGTCGCGGCATCCGCATCAACGCGGTCAGCCCGGGCCCGGTCGAAACCCCGCTGTACGACAAGCTCGGCATTCCCGACGCGTACCGCGCGCAGGTCAACCAGGATATCGCCGCGACCATTCCGATGGGCCGTTTCGGCACCCCGGAAGAAGTGGCCAAGGCCGTGCTGTACCTGGCCTCGGACGAGTCCCGCTGGACGGTGGGCTCGGAACTGGTGGTCGACGGCGGCCGCCTGCTCAACGGCTGACCATGGCCGCCGTGCTTGCGGCACCGGCAGTGCAGGCGCGCAGCGCCGCCACTGCCGGCAATGCCAGCGTTGACCCTCTGCCTGCGCAACCGGCCGGTGCGCAGGCGCAGGCCGGGCGAGGCGCACCGCGCGCCGGCACGCACGCAAGATCCGGCTTCCGTCCTGTTGCATGCACAGCAACCTGCGCTCGCTGCGTAGCCCTGCGCGTCCTTCTGCCATCGATGACGTGTGGATCCATCGCCATACACACGGCCGCCCCGCATCACCCCCTCACATTGCGATCGAGATGACCCATGTCTACCTACCTGACCCTGATCAGCCACCCGCTGTGCCCGTTCGTACAACGCGCAGCAATTGTCCTGCGGGAAAAAGCCGTCCCATTCGATAGGATCCAAGTCGATCTCGCAGCCAAGCCCCACTGGTTCCTGGCCCTTTCTCCAACTGGGAAAGTGCCCTTACTCGTGGTCGCCGAGCCAGACGGCACGGAGACGACGATCTTCGAAAGCATGGTGATCTGTGAGTACTTAGAGGAAACGCAACCAGGCGTGCCGATGTACTCGACCAATGCGCTAGTGCGTGCACGTCAACGCGGCTGGACCGAATTTGCCGGCCAGACCCTGTCCGACACCTGGCAATTCCTCCACGCCACCGATCGACAGATGGCCAATGCACGGCAGACAGCGGTCAGGGCGAATTTCGAACGTCTCGAGTCAGAGCTCGGGGTCGGACCCTACTTCGATGGCAACACCTTCGGCATGGTGGACGCCGTGTTCGCGCCAGTGTTTCGATACTTCGATGTCCTCTCCCCAACCTTGTCACCGCCGATTTTCGACGGCCTTCCTCGCGTTTCTGTCTGGCGGGGGGCCCTGTCTGCTCGTCCCAGCGTCATCGAGGCCGTAGGTGACAACTACGCGGCACTGCTGGAGATCCATCTTCGCAAGCAGCTTTCCATACACATGATATGACCCGCGACATAGAGTGCTTCAACAGACTGATACGCGCAGGGTTCCGTAGACACTCAAGACCCTCGTTGCGCGTAGCGCCGTTCGAACTCTACAGGCGATAAGTCGCCAGTTGAACCATGACGGCGTTGTGGGTTGTAGAACATTTCGATGTAGTCAAACACCTCGGCGCGTGCGGCGTCCTTGGTCGGGTAGATGCGCCGCCTGATCCGCTCGCGTTTGAGCAGACCGAAGAAGCTCTCCACGGGCGCGTTGTCGTGGCAGTTGCCAGGCCGACTCATGCTGCACACCAAGCCATGGGACGCCAGGAAACTGTGCCAGTCATCGCTGGTGTAGACCGACTTTTGGTCCGAGTGAACCAGGCAACCAGCGCTGGGTTTGCGCCGCCACACCGCCGACAGCAGCGCTTGGACGACCAACTCGGTATCGGCTCGATCGCGCATCGCCCAGCCGACGACCTGCCTGGAAAACAGATCGATCACCACAGCCAGGTACATCCAGCCTTCCTGCGTACGGATGAAGGTGAAGTCGCTCGCCCAGGCCGTGTCCGGCTCGGTCACGTCGAACTGCCGATCCAGCAGGTTGGCTGCTGCCTTGCACGGCGTTCCGCCATGGAAGTGCGGTTTGCGACCATAACCCACCTGGGCACGCAGCCCATCGGCGCGCATCAATCGATGCACCCGATGGCGACTGCAACGCTCACCCAGATCGCGTAGATCCTTGGCGATCTTGCGATGCCCATACACACTGCCGCTAGCCAACCAGTGGTGCTTGATCAGCCCCAGCAGGCGTTCGTCTTCCTTGGCGCGCTCACTGTCGGGCGACTTCAGCCACGCGTAGTATCCAGCCCGGTTCACCCGCAACACCCGGCACATCGCGCACACCCTGAATTCTTCGCGGTGGGCTTGCATGAAGGCGTACTTTGCCTTTACCCCTTGGCAAAGTACGCGGCGGCCTTTTTTAGGATGTCGCGCTCCTCCGTCACCCGGCGCAACTCGCTCTTCAGCCGCCGAACCTCGGCGCTCTGGTCCACCTCGGCACGCTGCACCACGCCGGGCTTGCCGAACTTGCGCAGCCACGCGTACAGGCTGTGCGTGGTGATCCCCAGCCGCTGTGCAACCTCTGCCACCTTGAACCCACGATCGGTCACTTGCCGGACCGCTTCGATCTTGAACTCATCCGTATACCGCTTGCTGCTCATGGACACCTCCTAATCAGCCATTTTCTATGACCTTGAGATGTCTAGGAAACACTGGGCGTATCAAACGCAGCTCGGATCGCCTGCCATGTAGTAGTTGCCGTTGTAGAAATTTGGCATTGCAGTGCTCGCGCATCCTGAAATGACCAATGCCGAAAGTGCAATAAGGACGTGCTTCATAAATTCCCCTGTACTGCTTCAGATTCCCTGTCAGGTTGCGAAGGTCTTCCCTTGCCGCCTAACGCCTGAATTAAGCCGCGCCGCGAAGCGGCGTCGGCTTGAATGAATAGTTAGAGGGTGCCTAGTAACCCAAGGCCTGCCGCATCTTTGCTCGACTCTCGGCGATCTCGCCGGAGAGCTTGGCATGTGATGGCTCATCAATCGGAAGCGCAAGTGGAACCTTGAAGGTGAGACGGTTAGTAGCTGCACTGGAGTTGGAGGTTGACCCCCAGCCCCCAGCGAGAGGATGGTTGCGACGTTGAGCTTGGCTTGAGCGCTTGTCCCGGCGTTCTCAGCCACAGTCACCGCAACATCAAAGTCCACCAAGAAGACGTGGTGTAGGTCATCAACGGATGCAAAATAGGAGTTCCCGCTGGTTGAGGGATTCTGGGTGGCAGGGTTGACGATGCCGCCCAAAGTGCGCACATCGGTTTGGGCATCTCTGACACCAGCGGCAATCTGCACGAGGGTTTCTCTCACAAATTCCTTTAGATCCATATAGCCCTCTAACTACTATTAGGCCGCTTATCGGGTGTGGCAATCTCTAGAGCACCAGAAGCAGCCATCGACTTTGCTGTAGTAGCTTCTGGCCACTGCTACAGCATCTTTGCAGTTAGAGAAAACACCGAGATAAGTCTTGTTTGACGGGAGAAACGCACAAGTGTCTTTGTGCACCTCGTGCTCACCCGTTAGCTGAGGATTGTTGTTCACGTAGTAAGAACTCATTTCGACCTCCCCGTGGATTGAGTTGTACTGCGGCCTAACGCCTGAATTAAGCCGCGCCGCGAAGCGGCGTCGGCTTGAATGAATTGTTAGACCTATGAAATCGAATCAACTGATTCACCGGTCACCATCCATTTACCATCAGAACGCCGAAGAGAGAACGTTGATACTCCGGAACCAAGCATGAAGTTTGAATCGTAGAAAACGCTAACTTTGGCATGCCAAGGGGATGTTCTGCGCCAGTAGTGAATGTCTATCAATTGAGCTTTGCGGCCGTCTGGCGTTTTAAACAGCATGCCCTCTGACTTCTCGCATGAGCTCGCTACAAAAACCTGAGGATGGCGGAATCTGATACCCGACATAAGTTCGTCTTGTAGGTCTACACCATCAGACGCTAAGCAGAAACACGGCTGGTCTTTCGCAATATGGTCAACGACTACCAAGACTGCGTCAGGAGGGAGCTCACCTCTGCATGAGGTGAGAGCTGTTGCTAGGAGAGCTACGCAAACTATCCTCATAGGTCTAACGCCTGAATTAAGCCGCGCCGCGAAGCGGCGTCGGCTTGAATGAATTGTTAGACGATCATAGCGAGTAGCTGACTTTTGTGTCAGCAATGATGACTTTACCGTTGACCTGCAAGTGCTTGATAAGTGTTTCCAGCTGCGGCTCCGTGATGGAACTCTTTGCGTTCTTGACAGTTGCACGGATGGTGCTTTTGAGTGTCTCAACTTTCCTCGGTCGAGACGCGCCGCGCTTTTTAAGATCTGCGAGAACAACTGCATAGTTGTCGATCTTTGGTGGAACGGGAGCAGCTTTAGCCGGAGCAACAGGCGAAGGCTGTGCTTTGCCATTTCCATTTGGACAGACGAACTTACCGTTCTGATTCAGAACAACGCGAATTTTCTCTTTAAGCGACATGCTGCCAAAGAGCGCGTTGACTGCTTTGCAGCAGGCAACGCAGTTGTCATCGCTGTTGCTCCCGGCGCGGGAGGAAGGAACAAGATGCTCGACACTAGCGTCTGCTTTTGGAAGGGGCATGTTGCAAAAGAAGCAAATGCCTCCCTGGGCAAACATTAATCTGTCAAGCGGCTTGGTGGTCATCTGATCGTCTAACTACTATTGGACCGCCGAAATGCGGTGTTGCGGCCAGTATCTTCGATCACAAGCGTTTTGTGAATGGGGAAACCCCTAGCCGCAATCACGGGATCGCACGATAATAAGCGGCCGCGACCATGTGGATGCTTTTAGCATTATCCAGCAAGGACGCAGGCGTATGAAATACACCCCCAAGCACGAGGGCGTAACAGCGCGTCCACCGGTCCGGTTGCTCGATCAGGTGCGCGACCGCCTGCGGGTACGGCATTACAGCCTACGCACCGAGCAGGCCTACCTGAGCTGGATCCGGCGTTTCATCCTGGCCAGCGACAAGCGCCATCCAGCGCAGATGGGGCAGGCGGAAGTCGAGGCGTTTCTCACCCGGCTGGCGACCGAGGGGCAGGTATCGGCGGGCACGCAGAACCAGGCCCTGGCGGCGCTGTTGTTCCTCTACCGCGAGGTCCTGCGCATCGAGCTGCCGTGGATGGAAACCTGGTACGTGCCAAGCGGCCCAGGCGCATCCCGGTGGTGCTCGCGCGCGAGGAAGTTGCACGCCTGCTGGCGGTGATGGAGGGTAGGTGTTGGCTGATGGCCAGCCTGCTGTATGGCAGCGGGATGCGGTTGCTGGAGTGCCTGCGGCTGCGCATCAAAGACGTGGACGCGGCGCGCGGCGAAATCGTGGTGCACGATGGCAAAGGCGGCAAGGATCGCCGGGTGCCGCTACCGCTCAGCCTTCGAGATACGCTCCTCCGTCAACGCGAACGGGCGCTGGTGATGCACGCTGCCGATCTGGCGGCCGGGACCGGGCGGGTGTTCCTGCCGCATGCCCTGGCACGCAAGTATCCCAACGCGGATGCCGAGCCGGGGTGGCAATACCTGTTTCCGTCTGCGCGCCAGTCGCGGGATGCGCGCAGTGGCCGGGTCGGCCGCCATCACGTGTCCGAGGAAGTCCTGCAGCGTGCGGTGCAGGTGGCGCGGCGCCGTGCAGGCATCACCAAGCCGGCCACCTGCCACACCTTGCGGCATTCGTTCGCCACACATCTGCTGGAGGCCGGCCACGATATCCGCACCGTGCAGGAACTGTTGGGCCACAAGGATGTGGCCACCACTCAGATCTATACGCATGTACTGGGCCGCGGTGCGTCTGCGGTGCGTAGCCCGCTGGATGGGCTCGGCCTCACCGACAGCGACGGGTGAGGCGGCCATGCCGGCAGTGGTGCGTGCGGTCTTGGGTCGCAGGTGCTGCTCCATTGCCGATGCGTTGCATGCAGACAGCGATATCAGCCGAGGCCAGTGCAATCGACACAATCCCTCAGCCGTCCAGCAACGCCTTGTCCCGCACCGCGCCCTTGTCTGCGCTCGTCGCCAGCAACGCGTAAGCCTTCAACGCGGTGGTGACCTTGCGCGGGCGCACCTCGACTGGCTTCCAGCCCGTCGCATCCTGTGCGGTGCGGCGTGCGGCCAGTTCTTCATCGGTGATCAGCAGATCGATCGAGCGGTTGGGGATATCGATCAGGATCCTGTCGCCGTCGCGCACCAGTCCGATCGCGCCGCCCGCTGCCGCTTCCGGCGATGCATGGCCGATCGACAGTCCCGAGGTGCCGCCGGAGAAGCGGCCGTCGGTGAGCAGGGCGCATTGCTTGCCCAAGCCCTTGGATTTCAGGTAGCTGGTGGGGTAGAGCATTTCCTGCATGCCGGGGCCGCCCTTGGGGCCTTCGTAGCGGATCACCACCACGTCGCCGGCCTTCACCTCATCGGCGAGAATGCCCTTCACCGCCGCGTCCTGGCTTTCGTAGACGCGTGCAGTGCCTTCGAAGACGTGGATGGATTCGTCCACGCCGGCGGTCTTCACCACGCAGCCGTCGCGGGCGATGTTTCCGTACAGCACGGCCAGGCCGCCTTCCTGCGAGAACGCATGCGCCACATCGCGAATGCAGCCCGCGCTGCGGTCGGTGTCCAGGCTGTCCCAGCGCGTGTCCTGACTGAAGGCGATCTGGGTGGGAATTCCGGCCGGGCCGGCCTTGTAGAACGTGTGTACCTTTTCATCGTCGCTCTGGGTGACATCCCATTGCGCGATGGCATCGGCCAGCGTGCGTGTGTGCACGGTGGCGGCAGTGGTGTGCAACAGGCCGCCACGTGCCAGTTCGCCGAGGATGGCCATGATGCCGCCGGCGCGATGCACGTCCTCGATATGGTACTTCTGCGTATTGGGCGCCACCTTGCACAGCTGCGGCACGCGCTTGGACAGGCGGTCGATGTCGCGCATGCCGAACGGCACCTCGGCTTCCTGCGCGGCGGCGAGCAGATGCAGGATGGTGTTGGTCGAGCCTCCCATCGCGATGTCCAGCGTCATCGCGTTCTCGAACGCCTCGAAGGTGGCGATGCCACGCGGCAGGGCGGTAGGGTCTTCGCCGCCATACCAGCGGTGGCAGAGTTCCACCGCCACCCGGCCGGCGCGCAGGAACAGCTGCTCGCGATCGGCGTGCGTGGCCACCACCGTCCCGTTGCCCGGCAGCGACAGGCCCAGCGCTTCGGTCAGGCAGTTCATCGAGTTGGCGGTGAACATGCCCGAGCAGGAGCCGCAGGTGGGGCAGGCGCTGCGCTCGAATTCGGCGACCTTCTCGTCGGAGGCACTGGCGTCGGCGGCGATCACCATGGCGTCGATCAGATCGAGCTTGTGCTCGGCCAGCCTGGTCTTGCCGGCTTCCATCGGGCCGCCGGAGACGAACACGGTAGGAATATTGAGCCGCAGCGCGGCCATCAACATGCCAGGAGTGATCTTGTCGCAATTGGAAATGCACACCAGCGCATCGGCGCAGTGCGCGTTGACCATGTACTCGACCGAGTCGGCGATGATCTCGCGGCTGGGCAGCGAATACAGCATGCCGTCGTGGCCCATCGCGATGCCGTCGTCCACGGCGATGGTGTCGAATTCCTTGGCCACTCCGCCGACACGCTCGATCTCGCGCGCGACCAGTTGCCCGAGATCCTTCAGGTGCACATGCCCGGGCACGAACTGGGTGAACGAATTGGCGATGGCGACGATGGGCTTGTGGAAATCGCCGTCCTTCATGCCGGTGGCACGCCAGAGCGCGCGCGCGCCAGCCATGTTGCGGCCGTGGGTGGACGTTTTGGAGCGGTATTCGGGCATGGCGGATTCAACGGCGAAAGCGAGCGGCGGCTGGCAATTAGACCGTGTCGTGACTGTTGCTGCTGCAACCGTCGCCGCGCGGTCCGGCGATGGATCACGGTAGCACGCAGCCGCGGACGGTCGATGGCGCCGCAGCAGGGGATCCCGCCGGCGGCAGGTCGCCGGGTTCGGCCACTCGCGGGGCGAGATGGCGCCCACCGCCGGTCGTACATCGGCTGCGGTGCGGTGCGCGGCGCCGTTACACTAGGCCGATGTCTTCCGAACTCTCCTGCCGGCCGGGCTGTGCGGCCTGCTGCATCGCGCCGTCGATCAGTTCGCCGATTCCCGGCATGCCCAACGGCAAGCCGGCAGGGATGCCGTGCGTACAGTTGGACGATCGGCTGGGGTGCCGGTTGTTCGGGCTGCCGGAACGTCCGTCGGTGTGCGGCGGCCTGCGGCCCTGTGCCGACATGTGCGGCAGCTCGCGCGCGCAGGCGCTGGCGATGTTGACCGCGCTGGAACTGGCCACCTGCCCCTGACGCAAACGATGCCGGGGGACGACGCGCCGATCAGCCGGCGACAGGCATGCCCAGGTACTGATCCTTGAGCCGCACGTAGTGTTGCGCCGAGTAATGCAGGCTTTCGATTTCCTTGTCGCTGAGTGTGCGTGCCAGGCGCGCCGGATTGCCCAGCCACAACTCCGCCTCGCCGACCACCTTGCCCGGGCCAACCACCGCTCCGGCACCGACGAAGCCATAACGCCTGACGGTGGCGCCGTCCAGCACGCAGGCGCCCATGCCGATCAGGCACAGATCCTCGATGGTGCAGGCATGCAGGATGGTCCCGTGGCCAACGGTGACGTCGGCGCCGATCACCGTCGGGTAGCCGGCCTTGTTGAACGGACTGTGGTGGCTGACATGGATGATGGTGCCGTCCTGCACGTTGGTGCGGTCACCGATCTGCACGTGATTGACGTCGCCACGGATCACCGTGCCCGGCCACACCGAGACATCGTCGCCCAGAGTGACCTTGCCGATGATGGTGCAGGCCGGGTCGATATAGACGCGCGCGCCCAGCTGCGGGGTGTGGTCCAGGAACGAGCGAATCGCGGTCACGGCAATCTCCAACGGGTCGGCGTGCCGCGTCGGTGCAGGCACGCGCGCATGATACCTGCGCGGTCGGCAGGCACGTCCGGACGACGATCGCCGCACCGCCGGGCGGACGTCGCTCAGCGAATGCAGCAGCGACCGACGGTACCGCCGGGCCGCCCTGAACGCCTGCGACAGCGCGGCCAGGGGACGACAGCAGGTCCCGTTGGCGTCGTGCCTGGATCGGCCGTCGTCGGCGACGTATCGATCCGCATCCTGCGAGCGGTCGAGTCGGTGCGACGGGGCCGCGCGCGGACCCACGGTCGTGGCGAACCAAGCTGCGGCAGTGGCCGTCTGCGGCGCAGCCTGAACATCGGCGCGGCCGCACGTCGATGGGCGAAGCAGCGCCAGGTAGCACGGCGCTGGCGATGCTGCCGCGCAAGTGTTCCGCCTGGAATCGATAGGCGCGATGGACGCCTGGGGGGCTCTCCGAAAGACGTTCTCTCGGAGCGAAGTCGGGCGATGGTGCGTCCGATAAACGCACGGCACTGGTCGGATCCAGCTTGAAGCGCCATCGCATTCGGCCTAGCGTGCCTGCCGTCGTTCGTGCGCATACCTGCGCTTGTCGCAGCACGTTCGCGCCGAGACGAGAGGGCGCAGACGCATCCGCAGGCGCACCTTTCACAACACGTCATACGCACAGGAACGTTCGATGTCGCATAGCACTTCCGCACCCGGGCACTTCGCACTGGAACAGATGACGCCATTCCAGTGGCGGGCGGTCGCGGTGTGTGTGGTGCTGACCATGCTCGACGGCTTCGATGTGATGGCGATGGCCTTCACCGCACCGCATGTCTCGGCGGAATGGCAGCTGTCGGGCAAGCTGCTGGGAGCACTGTTCAGTGCCGGCCTGGTCGGCATGGCGGCGGGCTCGCTGCTGCTGGCGCCGGTGGCCGATCGAATCGGGCGTCGCGCGCTGACGCTGGGCTGCCTGGCGATCCTGACCGTGGGCATGGGCGCTTCCGCGCTGGCGACCGGCGCCTGGCAGCTGGCGGCCCTGCGCGCCTTCACCGGGATCGGCATCGGCGGCATGCTGGCCAGCGTCGCGGTCACCGCCGCCGAGTATTCCAGTGCGCGCTGGCGGACCACCGCCACCGTGTTGCAGACCACCGGCTACCCGGTCGGCGCAACGCTGGGCGGGCTGATCGCGGGGCTGCTGCTGCAGCATTGGTCGTGGCAATCGGTGTTCGTGCTCGGCGCGGCCGGGTCGCTGCTGTGCGTGCCGCTGGTGCTGGCCTGGTTGCCCGAATCGCTGGAGTTCCTGATCGTGCGCCGGCAGCCGGATGCTCTTGCACGCTTCAATGCCGTGCTGGGGCGCATGGGCATGTCGCCGCAGCGGGAATTGCCGCTGCCGCCCCCGCAGCCCTCCGGGCAGGCGCACGGCTATACGGCGCTGTTCACGTCAGGGCTGTGGCGGCGATCGCTGTTGATCGCGGCGGCCTTCTTCCTGCTGATGTTCACGTTCTACTTCGTGATGAGCTGGACACCGAAACTGCTGGTGACCGCAGGGCTGTCGGCGGCGCAGGGCGTCACCGGTGGCGTGCTGCTGAATCTGGGCGGTATCGCCGGCGGCAGCTTGCTCAGCTGGCTGGCGTTGCGCGCGCGCCTGTCGCGGCTGACGGTCGGGGCGCTGCTGCTGTCGGTGCTGGCGCTGCTTGTCTTCGGCGCGTACAGCACGGTGTTGAGCTGGGCGTTCGCCGCCGCACTGCTCACTGGCGCGGGCATGACCGCGGCGATGGGCGGCTTGTATGCGGTCGCCCCGGTCGTCTTCGGTGCGGCGGTGCGCTCCACCGGCCTGGGCTGGGCGATCGGGGTGGGGCGCTTGGGCGCGATCCTCTCGCCGCTGTGTGCCGGAGTCCTGCTGGACATCGGGTGGTCGCCCGCCACGCTGTACCTGGCCTGCGCGTCGCCGTTGCTGCTGGCGGCAGCGGCGGTGCTGGCGATGCGGTTGCCGGAGCGCTGAACGGCTCAGTCCGCAGGCAGCGCCACGCGTTCGCAGGCGTGGCCGCTGCTCAAAGAAATCACGGCGCTTGCCGATAACCCGGAAGACCGCCATGCCTGTGGCGGGCTCTTCCTTGGACATCGTGCAGACCCGCGCCGGCATGCTCAGAACCATCGACTCCGACCAACTCCGGCCCGGCATGTATGTCTACAAGCTGCTGGGTGCGTGGGTGCACCATCCGTTCTGGAAAACGTCCTTCCTGGTCGATTCCGAGGACGTGGAAAAGATTCATGGCAGCCGGATCGAGCAACTGGTGATCGACACCGCGCGTGGCCTGGATGTGGACACCGGGTCCGCCGTGGCCGACGGCCTGGCGAGCGATATGCCGGCGGCCGCACCGCAGCCGCTGCCGGCGGAGTCCGCGTCCACCCGCACCGCGCGCACCAACAGCGTGACGGCGCAGGTCGGCATCGAGGCCGAAGTGGTGCGCGCGCGGCGCATTTTCGAGGACGGACGCGACACCGTGGAGGCGATGTTTCGCGACGTGCGGCTTGGGCGCACCGTGGACACCGAGGCGGCAATGCCATTGGTGGAGGCCATCAACGATTCGGTGTTGCGCCATCCGCAGGCCTTGATCAGCGTGGCCCGGCTCAAGACCGCCGACGACTACACCTATCTGCATTCGATGGCAGTGGCCGGGCTGATGAGCGGCCTGGCCCGCCAGCTCGGCCTGCCGGATGCGCAGGTGGTGGAGGCGGCCATGGGCGGCCTGTTGCACGACATGGGCAAGGCGGTGACGCCGCTGGACATCCTCAACAAGCCAGGCCGGCTCACCAACGAAGAAATGGAGGTCATGCGGCAGCACCCGTTGGATGGCCACCGCCTGCTGGTGGCCGGCGGCGTGCAGAACGCGGTGGTACTGGAGATCGCGCTGCATCACCACGAGAAGATGGACGGCAGCGGGTATCCGAATCGCCTGGTCGGCGAAGAGATCTCGCTGATGTCGCGAATGGGCGCGGTATGCGATGTCTACGATGCCATCAGCTCCGATCGTCCCTACAAGCGCGGCTGGGATCCGGCCGAATCGCTCAAGCAGATGGCGTCCTGGAAAGGGCACTTCGATCCGGCCATCTTCCAGGCCTTCGTGCGGCGGCTCGGCATCTATCCGGTCGGCTCGCTGGTGCGTCTGGAATCGCAGAAGTTGGCCGTGGTGATCGAGCAGACGCCCGATGCGTTGCTCAAACCGAAAGTGCGCGCGTTCTATTCCGCCAAGTTGCGCAGTCACGTGCTGCTGCAGGACATCGACCTGTCGCGCGCTGATTGCCAGGACCGTATCGCGCAGATGGAAAGCCCCGCCGACTGGGGCTTCCGTGACCTCGAGAAACTCTGGTTGCCCTGAGCCTTCGGCCTGCGGGCTTATCCGATTGGCGTCGCTTCTTGCCGGCGCCGCCCGACTCCCGCGACCCAGAGCATCGAGACCCCGGACCGGCCTGGCCGCGCTGCGTGCGATGCGCCGCTGTGGCCGCTGCGCCGCGCCTGGTCGGTGCAGGGCGCCCGGGATGGTCGCCGGCGCGTCACCCATCCGCTCGGCGTACACGGGGCCCGTCCGGTTCAACGAGTGGCGAGCGCGACCATGCTGCGCTGCAGCTTGGCAATGTAGTTATGATAAATAACTATTCCGCGACGTAATCAGTTGCCGACCGGACCCGATGTCCAAGCCGTTTCTGGATCACTGCCGCCTCCCGCCTGCCATCTCCCAGGTGCAGCGACCGGGCGCGCGTGCTGGCGACGCTGATGCGCGCGCAGCCGGGAACGCAAGCAGCCAGCGCCTGGCAGCGGCAGGCTCATCCACCTCGAAAGACCGGTGCGCGTCTACAATCGGCTGCACGCCGGGGATCGGCGTTGCGAACGGTACGCGTCGCGCGCACCTGCCCGCCCGCTGCCCTTGTCGCGAGAACCGCCATGCCCGCTACCGTCTCCGCCGCACCATTGCCCGATGCCATCACCGAGGTGGATCAGGCGCGCCTGCTGCGGCTGCTGGGTTACCGCATCACCCGCACCGAACTGCTGGTACGGCGGATGTTCCAGGAGTGCGTGGCGGCCTTCGACCTGAAACCGGTGGATTTCTCGCTGTTGATGCTGGTCGATGGCAATCCCGGCATCAATCAACGCCAGATCGGCGATGTGCTGCACGTCTCGCCGCCGAACCTGGCGATCGTGGTCGCGCGCCTGGTCAAACGCCGGCTGCTGCGGCAGGTCCGCGGCCGTCAGGATCGGCGCATGCAGCACCTGTCACTGACTGCGGCCGGTGTCGCCCTGCTGACCGATGCCGAGGCGCAAGTGCTGCGCATGGAGCGGCAGCTCAGCGCCATGCTCGGCTCCAGCGAGGCGCCATTGCTGCGCGCACTCGACCGCCTGGACCGCCTGGAGCGTTCGCACCCGGCATAAGCCGCGCCCATCGCAGCTACGCCCGCCATTGCCTCAGGGTACCCATGTCCGCGCCGCACGCAGCGCGGGCATGCGCGTGCCTGAGCGAGGTTGCACGTTCGCGCGCGGTCGCCGTGGTCGGCGGCCGGCCTGATCGCCGCCGCTGCAGCGGCGGCGGCGATGTCATCAACTGCACTACATCCCTGTGGTCCCGCGTCGGCGCAGCCGGCTTCCTTGGAGAATGGTAATGAGTTTGCAGAACAAGACGATCGTGGTGACCGGTGTGGCATCGGGGATCGGTGCCGAAGTCGCGCGACTGGCGCGGTTCCACGGCGCCACCGTGATCGGTGTCGATCGCACGCCGGTGCAGATGACGCTGCACGGCTTCCACCAGGCCGACCTCGGCGATCCGGCCTCCATCGATGCCCTGGTGCAGGCCTTGCCCGAACGTATCGATGCCTTGGCCAACGTGGCCGGCGTGCCGGGAACCGCGCCGCTGGAAGTGGTGGCACGCGTCAACTATCTGGGCCTGCGCCACCTTAGCCATGCGCTGCTGCCGCGCATCGCAGCCGGCGGCTCCATCATCAACGTGGCCTCGATTCTCGGTGCCGAATGGCCGCAGCGGCTGGAGCTGCACAAGCAACTGGCCGCAGCCGACAGTTTCGAGGCGGGTAACGCATGGCTGGCCGCGCATCCGGTCGCACACGACACCTGCTACCAGTACTTCAAGGAAGCGCTGATCGTCTGGACCTTGTTGCAATCGCGGCCGTGGTTCGCCGAGCGCGGCGTGCGCGTCAACAATGTCTCGCCGGGTCCGGTGTTCACGCCGATCCTTGGCGATTTCGCCGCCATGCTCGGCGAGGAACGCGTCAAGGCAGATGCCAAGCGCATGACGCGCCCGGCGTACGCCGACGAAGTGGCCGAAGCGATCGTGTTCCTGGCGTCCGATGCGGCGCGCTGGATCAATGGCATCACGCTGCCGGTCGATGGCGGCCTGGCATCCACCACCCTGTAACTCCCCTCACCGTTTCAGCAGGAGGCTAGACCATGAATGCTCTTCCCAGCGCAGCGGCATCGGCGAACGACACTCCGGCGTGGCATGGCCGCATCTTCAATGGCGAATGGGTACCCGGCAGCGCTGGCGTGCTGTCCATCCACGAACCCGCCACCGGCGCGTTGTTGCATGAGGTCGGCAAGGCCGATCTGAGCGATGTCGCCGCCGCGGTGGCGCAGGCCAAGCAGGCGCAGCGCGCCTGGGCCGCCAGCGCCCCGCGCGAGCGTGCGGCGATCTTCCATCGGGCCGCGCAACTGTTGCAGGCGCGACGTGCGGAGGCGACCTTGCTGATCGCACGCGAGACCGGCGGCATCCTGCCCAAGGCCGAGCGTGAGGTGGACGAGTCGGTGGTATTCCTCCAGCAGGCCGCCGGCATGCCATTGCAGGCCACCGGCCAGATGCTGCCCACCGTCGCCGGCCAGCTCAGCCTTGCGCGGCACCTGCCGCTGGGTGTGATCGCGGTGATCTCGCCGTTCAATTTCCCGCTGATCCTGTCGCTGCGCTCGGTCGCACCCGCGTTGGCCATGGGCAATGCGGTGGTGCTCAAACCGGACCCGCGCACGCCTTATACCGGCGGAGTGCTCATCGCGCAGGTGCTGGAAGAAGCCGGCCTGCCTGCGGGGCTGCTGCACGTGCTGCACGGCGATGCGCAGATCGGACAGGCGCTGGTGGAATCGCCCGATGTCCCGATGATCGCCTTCACCGGCTCCACCGGTGCCGGCCGCCGCATCGGCGAGCTGGCCGGCCGTCATCTGAAGAAGGTGGCGCTGGAACTGGGTGGCAACAACGCGGTGATCGTGCTGGAAGACGCCGATCTGGATCGGGCAGCGTCGGCGATCGCGTTCGGCTCGTACATGCACCAGGGGCAGATCTGCATGGCGACCGGTCGGGTCCTGGTACATCGCGCCGTGGCCGATGCGCTGACCCAGCGGCTGGCGGACAAGGCGCGCCACCTGCCGGTCGGCGATCCGGTCAGTGGCACCGTGGCGCTGGGTCCCATCATCGACCAACGCCAGCTGCAGCATGTGATCGACATCGTGAGCGACAGTGTCGCCGCCGGCGCGGTGGTCGAAGCCGGCGCCACCAACGAGGGGCTGTTCTACGCACCTACCGTGCTGTCGAACGTGCGCCCAGGCATGCGGGTGTTCGATGAAGAGATCTTCGGGCCGGTGATCAATATCTGCGTCTTCGACACCGACGACGAGGCGGTCGAGCTGGCCAACCGTGGTGAGTACGGGCTGGCCGCCGGCATCATGTCGGCTTCGGTCTCGCGTGCCATGGCGCTTGGCGAACGCCTGCATACCGGGCTGCTGCACATCAACGACCAGACCGTGGCCGATGAAGTGGTCAATCCGTTCGGGGGGACCGGTGCGTCCGGCAACGGCACCAGCGTCTGTGGTCCTGCCGACTGGGAGCAATACACGCACTGGCAGTGGCTGACGATCAAGAGCGAAGTGCCGCAATACCCGTTCTGAGCGCAGCGCCGGGATCGGCCCGCCCGGTCCCGGCGTGTCGGGGCAGTCCTGTGACCACGGGCGCGTCATGCCGGCGCCTGCGTCTGACCAGGGATAGCGCCTATCAGTTGCCGGCGCGAAAGCGTGTCGGCGAGCAGCCGGCGTGCCGCGCGAAGTAACGGCTGAAATACGCGGCGTCGAAAAATCCAAGCGTGGCGGCGATCTGCTGCACGCTCATGCTGGTGTAGCGCAGGCTGCGGCGCGCTTCCAACATCACCCGGCGTTGCAGCAGCTCCAATGCGCCGGCGCCGGTCAGTCGTTTGCACAGCGCATTGAGATGGCCCGGCGTCACGCCCAGCTGGTCGGCGTATCTGGACATGGGCCAATGCGCACGGTAGTGCTGGTCGATCAGCGCCTGATAGCCGCGCAGATGGCGCAGTGCCGGGTTACCCTGCTGGCCTGCCGCATGGGCTGCGTGCGCCTGTTCGAGCACGTTGCGGGCAGTCCAGATCAACAGCTGCGCTGCGGCGGCCTGCAGCGCAGCCTCATAGCCGATGCGTCGCTGTGCATGATCGCTGGCGATACCGGCGAACACGGCATCGAGCAATACTCGTGAGTGCTGCACGGGCAGCACCGCTGGCACCGTCATGGCACGGTCCAGCAACGGCGTGGCGGCAAGCGCCTGGCGCACCAACGGCACGCACAGTGTGATGACATGCCCGCGTACCTGCGGGCCGAATGCGAAACCGTGCACGCATAGCGGAGGCAGCCACACCAGTGTGGCGCCACGTAGCCGTTGGCTGTGCGCGTCCAGCTGCAAGGTTGCCGGGCCGCGTTGCAGGTACAGCAACTGTGCGAGCGCGGCGTGGCGATGCGGGACGATGCGCCAGTCGTGCAGCCGGCTGCGCGCGGCGATCGACTCCCAATGCAACAGTTCCAGCGTCTCGGAGCGGTGCTCGCCGTACAGCCCGTAGGCTGGAACGGTGGCGGTAACGTGCGGCGCGCGGGTCGGCATCGTCGAAAAGTCCAAGATCTGCCTGCAATCATCCCTTCAAACCGGGCGCTTGGCTACCGACACTGCAGACCTGGTCAGCCAAGCAGGAGTCGCGCATGCGGACGCAGGTTGCAATCATCGGTGCCGGGCCGTCCGGCCTGTTGCTGGGCGAGCTGTTGCTGCGCAGCGGGATCGACACGGTGCTCGTCGAACGCCAGACGCCCGAACACGTGCTGGGGCGCATCCGGGCCGGCGTGCTGGAGCAGGGCAGTGTGGATCTGTTGCAGCGCGCCGGCGTCGGCGAACGCGTGCAGCGCGAAGGGTTGTTGCATCACGGTTTCGAGCTATCGATCGATGGTGGGCGCGAACGCATCGACCTGCTGCGCGGTTGCGGACGCGGGGTGACCGTCTATGGGCAGACCGAGGTCACCGCCGATCTGATGCACGCACGCACGCGCAGTGCCGCGCCGACCTACTACGGCGCAGGCCAGGTGAGCCTGCATGCGCTGGACAGCGCCTCGCCGGTGGTGGAGTTCGAGCATGAGGGCAGCCGAAGGCGGATCGACTGCGACTACGTGGTTGGTTGCGACGGTTTCCACGGCATCAGCCGTGCCAGCATTCCGCCGGACCGCTTGCGTGTGTTCGAACGCGTCTATCCGTTCGGCTGGCTGGGAGTGCTCGCCGACACGCCACCGGTGCACGACGAATTGATCTATGCACGTCATCACCGTGGATTCGCACTGTGTTCGATGCGCTCGTCCACCCGCACGCGCTACTACGTGCAGGTGCCGGCCACCGCGCACGTGGAGGCGTGGAGCGACCAGGCCTTCTGGGACGAGTTGCGGGCGCGGCTGCCGACGGCACTGGCCGCACAACTGGTCACCGGTCCGTCGATCGAAAAGAGCATCGCCCCGCTGCGCAGTTTCGTCGTCGAGCCGATGCAGTATGGGCGGTTGTTCCTGGCCGGCGATGCGGCGCATATCGTGCCACCGACCGGCGCCAAGGGCCTGAACCTGGCGTTGGCCGATGTCGGCCTGCTTGCGCAGCTGTTCGCGCGCTGGAAGGCATCGGGCGATGCCAATGCGCTGCAGCGGTACTCGGCACTGGCCTTGCAGCGGATATGGAAGGCCGAGCGCTTCTCGTGGTGGATGACCACCTTGCTGCACCGCTTCGATGGCGAAGATGCCTTTACCGCGCGCGTCCGTCAGGCCGAGCTGGACTATCTGCTCGGCAGCGAGGCCGGACGCGCGACCATCGCAGAAAACTATGCAGGACTGCCGCTGACCGACCTCTCGCAGGCCTGAGGTCTGGCGCACTAAGGTAAGCATTCGCTTACCTGGAATTCCAGAAGTGGCCAGGTGCGCTTGGGCGTGGCTAGCGTTCCACCGGCTGCGCTCGCTAGGGTGAGGCTGACGCACCACCGTGGCTTTGCTCGACGAGGCGTCATTCCCCACCAACGCAGCTTGCGCGACTTCCCCCGAGCGCAATGCGTATCTCACTCAGGAGCGTCCCATGAAAAAGATCGTTTCCCGTGCCCTGTTGCTGCTCATGCTGAGCGTTCCGCTGGCAGCGTTCGCGCAGACCGCAGTCACCGCAAATCCCAATCACGAAAAGATGCTGTACGGCTCCACCTGGCAGGAAACCGTCAACAAGCGGCTGGTCTACGACTTCTGGCGCATCGTGTTCGAAGCCGGTCAGGTGCAGGAAGCGCCCAAGTACATGGACAAGAACTACATCCAGCACAATCCGAACGTCGCCAATGGGCGCGATGCCTTCATCGCGTTCCTCACTGCATTCGTGCCACCGAGCCCGGTGCAGCGTCGCGTGCAGCTTCCGCTGGTCGCCATCACCGCCGACCGCGATCTGGTCACGCTGGTGTCGGTGCGGACGCTTCCGGATCCGCGTCATCCGGGCCAGACATACACCACCACCTGGTTCGACATGTTCCGCATCGAGAAGGGGCTGATCAAAGAGCATTGGGATCCGGACACCATCGCCGGCCGTGCCAGCAGCGGCGGGTAATGACGCTGGGATCGGCCGCGCTGCCCGCTCAGCGCGGGCAGCACGGCGTTCGCATCGCGTCGCCGGGCTTGGTGTGATTGCGCCTCTGCCAGTTGGAAACGGTCGGCAACTTCCATGTCGCCGTAGATGGGGTTGCCGCCAGGGGCGCATGTGGTCACGGGGCGTCAGGCGTGTCGTTCGGCCCGCGTGTTGGATCTGGCCGATCGACGCGCCGCAACTGCAGCGACGACGGTTTCGGTCATGTCCTCTCTTCAATTAGATTGGAAATTTTCCGGTTACCAAGTGCGGATTTGAGGGGCTAGCGGGCGTTCGAACGTCCCAGCTAGGCTCGCGGCGGCGCGCTGCTGCGGGCTGCAATGCGTCATCCCCCGAAACGACGCCGCGCTGCGCTGCCAAAGGCCGGAAGCGCGCTGCTCGTCACCCCCCAGGAGTAAGCCATGAAACAACTGTTCCGTCGTGTCGCACTGTTGTGCCTGCTGATGGCACCCGTGGCCGCGTTCGCGCAGACCGCGGTGACCGAAAACACCAATCACGCGAAGATGCTCAGCGGTTCGAATTGGGTCGAGATCCAGAATAAACGCATCGTCTACGACTTCTGGCGCAAGGTGTTTGAAGCGGGCCATGTCGAGTTGACGCCGCTGTACATGCACAGGGACTACATCCAGCACAATCCCACCATTCCCAATGGACGCGACGCCTTTATCAGCTTCCTGCGTGGGTTCAGGCCTAACCCGACGCCGATCAAGTCACGGGTGGATGGACCGCTGGTTGCGATCACGGCAGATGGCGACCTGGTGACCCTGGTCTGGGTAATGACGCTGCCGAATCCGAACAAGCCCGGCGAGACCTATACGACGACCTGGTTCGACATGTTCAGAGTGGTGGACGGTCGGATCAAGGAGCACTGGGATCCGGCAACGATCAACCCCGTGCCTGCCGGTTAAGAGCCTTGGTCCATCGCGCGGCCGCCATGCCGCGACGATGGGCCTTCCTCTCAGCCGATCCGGAACCCCATCGTCGCTTCCACCGCCTGCTGCCAACCGGCATACAGTTGCTCGCGCTTGTCCTCGGCCATGGCAGGCTCGAAGCGGCGATCCACCGCCCACTGCGCGGCGATCTCCTCGCGGCTGGTCCAGAAGCCGGTCGCCAGACCGGCCAGGTACGCCGCGCCCAGTGCCGTGGTTTCGGCCACTTCCGGCCGCAGCACCGGCACGTCGAGGATGTCGCTCTGAAACTGCGCCATGAAGTCGTTGGCGATCGCGCCGCCGTCGGCGCGCAGCTCCTTCAGTTCGATGCCCGAATCGCTCTGCATCGCGGTCAGCACATCGCGGGTCTGATACGCCATCGACTCCACTGCCGCACGCACGAAGTGCTCCTTGCTGGTGCCGCGGGTCAGCCCGAACACTGCACCGCGAATATCGCTGCGCCAGTACGGCGCGCCCAGGCCGACGAAGGCCGGCACCAGATACACGCCATCGTTGTCGCCGGCACGTTCGGCGTATGCCTGCGAGTCGCTGGCCTTGCCGAGCATGCGCAGGCCGTCGCGCAGCCACTGCACCACCGAACCGGCGACGAAGATCGCGCCCTCCAGTGCGTATTCCACCTTGCCATCGATGCCCCAGGCGATGGTGGTCAGCAGGCCGGCCTTGGACGCCACGGCCTTGTCGCCAGTGTTCATCAGCATGAAACAGCCGGTGCCATAGGTATTCTTGGCCATGCCCGGCTCGAAGCAGGCCTGGCCGAACAGCGCTGCCTGCTGGTCGCCGGCGATGCCGGCGATGGGCACCTGCTCGCCATAGAAGTACTGAGTCTGGGTCGTGCCATAGACCTCGCTGGAAGAGCGCACCTGCGGCAACATCTGCGCCGGCACATCCAGCATCTCCAGCAGCTGCGCATCCCACTCCAGGGTGTGGATGTTGAACATCATGGTGCGCGATGCATTGGTGTAGTCGGTCACATGCACCTTGCCGCCGGTGAGGTTCCAGATCAGCCAACTGTCGATGGTGCCGAACGCCAGCTCGCCGTTGCGCGCACGCTCACGCGCACCCTCCACATGGTCCAGGATCCATTTGACCTTGGTGCCGGAGAAATACGCATCGATCAGCAAACCGGTCTTGTCGCGCACCATCTGCTCGTGCCCGGCCTCCTTGAGCTGGGTGCAGATGTCCTTGGTCTGCCGCGACTGCCACACGATGGCGTTGTAGATCGGCTGGCCGGTGGCCTTGTCCCACACCACCGCGGTCTCGCGCTGGTTGGTGATGCCGATGCCGGCGATCGCGCGCGCATCGATCTGTGCGTTATTGAGCAGCTCGGTGATGGTGGTGTAGACGCTGGTCATGATCTCGCGCGGGTTGTGTTCCACCCAGCCCGGTTGCGGGAAGATCTGCGCGAACTCGCGCTGCGCCACGCCGGCCACCTTGCCGTGACGGTCGAACAGCATTGCGCGTGAGCTGGTGGTGCCTTGATCGATCGCAAGGACGTACTGCTTTTCCATCGTAGATTCCTCGAACGACGCCGGCGCGGGCGCGCGGCGGGAGTGGTCGGTGCAACCGGGGGCATTGCACGAATGGCGCGTCATCGGCGGTGATTCGTGCAGGCGTCATGCGTGCCGCAAGGCACTGCGATCAGCGTGGATCCAGCGGCTGGGTTCCGCCCTGCAGGTGCCGCACGCGTGCCGGCAGGAACGGCAGGATCAGCCATTGATAGGCCAGCGCACCGATCGGACCGCCGATCAGCGGCCCCACGATCGGCACCCACCAGTAATTGTCCTTGGCTGGCAACGCGGCTTCGCCCCACCCTGCGAGGTAGGCAAACAGGCGCGGCCCGAAGTCGCGCGCCGGATTCATCGCCCAGGCTTCCAGGTAGCCCATCGACGCACCCAGCGTGGCCACCAGCAGGCCGATCATCAACGCGCCGGAATTGGCGCTGGGCGCCGCTTCGTTGAAGCGTTCGGTGATGGCGAAGATGCCGAAGATCAGGAAGGCGGTGATGATGATCTGGTCCACCAGCGCGTGCATCGGCGTGACCGCCAGGCCGGGAGCGGTGAAGAACACGCCGGCCGCACCGCCGGCCTCGCGGGTCAGATGCTGTACCTGGTTGTAGTGATCGATCACCGGCCCGTAGAGCTGGTAGACGATGGCCGCGCCGAGGAACGCACCGATCACCTGGGCGAGCCAGTACGGCAGCACCTTCTTCCAGGGAAAGTCCCGGAACAGCGCCAGCGCCAATGTCACTGCCGGATTGGCATGCGTGCCCGAGACCGAGCCGGTCACGTAGATGGCCAGGGTGACCGCCAGGCCCCAGGCGATGCACACGCCCCAATACGCATTCTGGTAGGCACTGGGATCGTAGAGGATGTACATCGCGGCCACCGAATCGCCGAGCGCGATGATGATGAACATCGCGACCGCTTCGGAGATCAGCTCGCCCACGAATTGGCGGCTCATGCGGGCAGTCTCGCGCAGGCCGCAGCTGGGCGAGCGGGATCGGGCAGGGCGCAGGCTGCTGCGCCGGTGGAGTAGGTGCTGCTCATCGGGGATGCCCTCCAGGTGACTCGGAATGTTGCCGGCTGTGCGCCAGGATACGTTGCCGGACGACCCGTCCTCGCCGGCACTGCGGTGGATTCAGGCAGGAACGCGGTCTGTGTGCCGGTCCGCCTCTGTCTGCAGATAGTCGTCGAGTCGCTGGCGTCCGGCCGTGTCGATACGCAGGCCGAGTTTGCTGCGACGCCACAGGATATCCTCGGCGCTGTGCGCCCACTCGTGCCGGCACAGGTAGTCCACCTCGGCCTGATACAGGTCCGCGCCGAAGTGCGTCCCCAGACCGGCCATGTCCGTCGCATCGCCCAGCAATTGCTCGCTGCAGGTGCCGTAGTTGCGCACCAGGCGCTGTGCGGTGGCGGCGGGCAACCAGGGGCGCGCGTTGTGCACGCGCTCGAGCAGGCTGGCGATGTCGCGCTGTTCGCCGCCGGGCAGCGCATCGCCGCGCGCCGTCCAGGCCGGCTTGCGTGCTCCCAACGCCTGGGTCAACCGGTCCACTGCCTCTTCGGCGAGCTTGCGGTAGGTGGTGAGCTTGCCGCCGAACACATTGAGTAGCGGTGCCCCGTCGCTTACCAGCTCCAGCTGGTAATCGCGGGTGACCTCGGCGGCGTTGTCTTCGGCATCGTCCAGCAACGGGCGTACGCCGCTGTAGTTCCACACCACGTCCTGCGGGCCGATCTGTTGCTGGAAGTACAGGTTGGCCGCATCGCACAGGTACTGCACCTCGGCCGTGTCGATCTTCGGCGCGGCGGGGTCGGCCTCGAAGTCCACGTCGGTGGTGCCGATCAAGGTGAAGTCGTGTTCGTAGGGAATGGCGAACACGATGCGGCGATCCGGCTGCTGGAAGATGTAGGCATGATCGTGGTCGAACAACTTGGGCACCACGATGTGGCTGCCCTTGACCAGGCGCAGCGCATGCTGATGCGGCACTGCCGCGACCTTGTCCAGGAACGATACCGCCCACGGCCCTGCCGCGTTGGCCAGCGCGCGCGCCTGCACCGTGCGGCGGCGGCCATGCCGATCTTCCAGCTCCGCATACCAGAACCCGGCATCACGCCAGGCCCCCACGCAGCGGGTGCGGGTATGGATCTGCGCGCCGCGCCTGGCCGCATCCATCGCGTTGAGCACCACCAGCCGCGCATCCTGCACCCAGGCATCGGAGTAGACGAAGCCGGTCCGCAGCGATTCCTGCAACGGCGCGCCCACCGGATGGGTGCGCAGCGACAGCCTGCGCGAACGCGGCAGGCTGCGCTTGCTGCCACCCAGATGGTCGTATAGGAACAGCCCGGCGCGGATCATCCAGGCCGGGCGCAGATGCGGCTGATGCGGCAACAGGAAACGCAGCGGCCAGATGATGTGCGGCGCCAGCCGCAGCAGCACCTCACGCTCGGCCAACGCCTTGCCCACCAGGGCGAATTCGTACTGCTCCAGATAGCGCAGGCCGCCGTGGATGAGTTTGGTGCTGGCGCTGCTGGTGTGCGCGGCCAGATCGTCCTGCTCGCACAGGCACACCGACAGGCCGCGACCGGCCGCATCGCGGGCGATGCCGACCCCGTTGATGCCACCGCCTACCACCAGAAGATCGTACGTCTCGCCCATCGGTGTCTCCGTCCGGATGCGCCTGCGGCGAACCCAAGTTGTCATGTTCGAACATATTCGAACATTCCGCCTTGCCGGAACGTGAAGACAGCTAGATTGCGTGAAACCTCAGTGGTCCTGGAGGATTGCCGCCTGAGCCGGGACAGGCATACCGAGTTGGCAGCCCCTGCTGCAGTCTAAAAAGAACAGAATCGAACATCGCGCGGGATCAGCGGGTATCGGTGCCGGTCACATGCACGCGGGTGCCCGCCTCGGCCAGGACAGGAGCCAGCTCCTGCGGCAGCGGCCGGTCGGTGAACCAGTCGTGCACCTGCGCCAGCGCGCCCAGCCGCACCATGGCATTGCGCCCGAGCTTGCTGTGGTCGGCGGCCAGCACCACCTGGCGGGAATGCTCGATGATGGCCTGGGCCACGCGGACTTCCTGGTAATCGAAGTCCAGCAGGGTGCCGTCCCGATCGATGCCGGAAATGCCGATCACCCCGAAGTCCACCTTGAACTGCCGGATCAGCTCCACCGTGGCTTCCCCGGTCACGCCCTGGTCGCGACCGCGCACCACGCCGCCGGCCACGATCACCTCGAAGCTGGGGTTGGCGCTCAGCATCACCGCGACATTGAGATTGTTGGTGATCACGCGCAGGCCGCGGTGCTGCAGCAGTGCGCGCGCCACTTCCTCGTTGGTGGTACCGAGGTTGATGAATAGCGAGGCATCGTCGGGAATGAACCGGGCAACCTGCGCGGCGATGTGGCGCTTTTCTTGCGCCTGCAGCGCCTTGCGGGCGGTGTAGGCCAGATTCTCCACGCTCGATGGCATGCTGACGCCGCCGTGGTAGCGGCGCAGCACCCCGGCATCGCACAGCAGCGTCAGATCGCGGCGGATGGTCTGCGGCGTCACCTCGAAGCGCGTCGCCAGCCCTTCCACATCCGCGAACCCCTGCTGCCGGACCAGTGCCACCAATTGCTCCTGGCGCGGGTTCAGTGCCGGCGCCGGGACAGTCCTGTAGTGAGTCGACTCCATGCGCAGATGATCGCGCATGCGTGTGAGGATGCAAACACGTCGTGGGGCGCATCGGCGCAGCGTTCCGGTCGGGCAACTGCGCCGATCGGCCCGCCGCCGGGGACGGCATCACGCGGTCGGGCCTGCGCAGGCCTGCGGCCCGGCGCCGCGTGGCTCAGCCCAGCTCGCCGCGATAGCCGGTGTCGATGGTGATGCTGCCGCCCACCGCACGCGACACGCAGGCGCATAGCTTGCGGTTTTCGCGGCGTTGCGCGTCGCTGAAGAAGACGTCGCGGTGATCGATGTCCGCTGCGCTGTCGAGTATCTCCACCGCGCACAATCCGCATTCGCCACGCCGACACTCGGCGATCAGTTCCACGCCGGCATCGGTCAGCGCATCGAGCATCGACTCGTTCTCCGCCACCGGTACCTCCAGGCCGAGCGCGGGCAACTTGACCACGAACGCCTGTGCGGGCACGCGCCCGCTGTTGCCGAAGGTTTCGAAATGCAGCCGCGCGCGCGGCCGCCCGGCCGCGTGCCAATGCTGGCGGACCGCTTCGAGCATGCCTAGCGGGCCGCAGACGTAGACCTCGGCATTGGGCGACAGGCGCGCCAGCGCGCCGGCCAGATCGGGCGCGCCGTCGTTGTCGTCGCAGTGCAGTGTCAGGCGTTCGCCGAGCAAGCCGTCCAGCTCGTCCACGTAGGCCATCGCGTGGCGCGATCGGCCCACGTACAGCAGCCGGAACGCCGGATGGCGCGCTGCCAGCCGCTGCGCCATGCCGACGATCGGGGTGATCCCGATACCGCCGGCGATCAACAGGATTTCTTCCCCGCGTTCGTCCAGCGCGAAGTTGTTGCTGGGTGGCGACATCTCCACCACATCGCCCGGCTGCAGCGTCCACATATGCCGCGAGCCGCCGCGGCTGTCGGGCATCTGCCGCACCGCGATGCGGTAGTGGCCGTCCGCGCGCGGCTCGCCCACCAGCGAGTACGAACGCACATCGGCACGCCCATGCAGCTGCACGCGGAAGTCCAGATGGCTGCCGACCTCGAAACTGCGTGCGGCCGGTCCCGGATCGAACACGATCTCGCGGACGCCTTCGCAGGCGTCGGCAATGCGGACCACGCGCGCGCGGTGCCATTGGGTGTCTTTACGCATGATGAGCTCCAGGCGGAAGGGCGTGCCGGGCACTGCCGACATCGGGAATGGGGGCAGGACCGATCAACGCGCCGCCACGCAGCTGGCCGATCGCCGCAGGGGTCTGCAGCACATGACGTAGATTGCGATGCGCCAGGCGCGCGTGTTCGCGCATCAGCGCTTCGGCGCGACCGCCCTGGCGCTGCTGGATGGCCGCGATCACTTCGCGATGCTGATCCTGTGCCAGGGGCAGCAGCAGGCGTGCATCGGCATCGCTGGTCTGCGCCATCACCAGACCGCTGGGAGAGGCGAACGGCAGCTGCACGCTGCGGTTCACCGCGCGGTCGAGTACGTCGCTGTCGGCCATCGCCAGCAACAGCGCATGGAACTGCGCATTGATCTGCACGTAGGCAGCGAGATCGATCGCATCGGGCGACGGGCCGACGATGCGGTCGAGCTGGGCCAGCAGGCGCTGCGCCTGCGCCAGCTCCGCAGCGCCGATGCCGCGCTCGGCCGCCATGCGCGCGGCCAGTCCTTCGAGCGTGCCGCGCAGTTCGATGGCGTCATGCACATCGCGGTCGCTGAAGGCCTGCACGGCATAACCGCCGCCCGGCAGTGCGCTGACCAGGCCTTCGTCGCACAGACGTTGCAGGGCCGCGCGTACCGGAGTGCGCGACACGCCAAGGCGCTGCACCACCGACAGTTCGGACAGGCGGGTACCGGCGGCCAGGCTGCCGTCCAGGATCGATTCGCGCAGCGACAACAGCGTGCGCGTGGTTTGTGCGGCGCTGTGACGGAACGGGGTGGTCGGTGACATGCCGGGGCTTCTGCGCTGCGCGCTCAGCCCACCATGCGCAGCGACAGATCGCCGGCGCGCTGCTCCTGCGCGATCAGGCGATCGATCACCCGCCGCGCCCACATGCCGCCGGCATCCACATTGAGGTTGTAGAAGGTGTGGTCCGGGTGCGCATCGATGGCCCGTTGCTGCGCTTCCAGCACCGCTTCGTCTTCGCCGAACACGCCGGTGACGCCTGCGCGCGTGAGCGTGGTCAGCGATTGATCGTGCAGCGCGTAGTTGCGCATGAACGCCCAGAAGTAATGACAGGTGGTGTCCGTCTCGGGGGTGATGGTGTTGAGGACGTAGCCATTGACGCCCTGGCTGCGATCGCCTTCCGGCGCGCCGGTGCCGGCGATCGCCACGCCCACGTCGATGGCGATGGTGCCGGGCGCTTCGAAACGGATGATCTGCCAGCGATCCACCTTGCCGCGGTAGTCCAGATGGCGCGCGATCTGGCTGGCCCAGAACGGTGGCGCGTCGATGTTGCGCATCCAGCGCGACACCACCACCGAGCGCTCGCCATGCGCCACGTCGAATGGCGCCTCGGCGATTTCGTCCTGGCCGATGCTGGAGCCATGCACGAAGGTCTCGTGGGTCAGGTCCATCAGATTGTCCAGCACCAGCCGGTAGTCGCACTTGGCGTAGATGGTGCGGCCATCGCCGGCCCAGGCCGGATCGTGCGCCCAATGCAGATCCGGGATCAGCGCGGGATCGGCCTTGACCGGGTCGCCCGGCCAGATCCAGACATAGCGGTGCTTCTCGGCCACCGGAAAATTGCGCACGCACGCCGACGGGTTGATGGTCTCCTGCGAGGGCATGTGCACGCAGCGGCCTTGCGTGTTGTAGACCAGGCCGTGATATCCGCACACCACGTCGTCGCCGCGCAGCTTGCCCATCGACAGCGGTACCAGGCGGTGCCAACAGGCATCTTCGAGCGCCACGACCGCACCGGCGGTGGTGCGGTAGAGCACCACATCCAGGTTGCACACCTTGCGCGGCGCCAGTGCGTGCTTGATCTCGTGGTCCCAGGCGACGGCGTACCACGCGTTGAGGGGAAACAGCGGCTTGGACTGGGACATGACCGTGACTCCTGGGGTTTTTGTATACAACCTGGGGTACGAATCGGCGCCGGTGCGCCGGCTGGCAACCAGTTGACGCGCATGCCAGCGCTGGCGTCTGCTTGCAGGCGAAGTTATGTATACACCGGACACAATGTCGTGGCACCACTGTATCCGCGAAATTGTGCGTTTATCGAATACAAAAGCCGATAATCGGATTGACCGGGCCATCTGGCTGGCTCTACCGTGACGGCTCGTTCGCAACCCAGGCGTGCTGCCATGGCCGAAGTCGTTTCCCTGAGAGAGGCGGTGTCCCACCTGATCGTCGATGGCGACTGCGTGGCGATGGAGGGCTTTACCCATCTGATCCCGCATGCCGCCGGGCACGAGGTGATCCGCCAGCAAAAGCGTGACCTGCGTCTGGTGCGCATGACGCCAGACCTGATCTACGACCAGTTGATCGGCGCCGGCTGCGTGGCGGCGCTGCGGTTCTCGTGGGGCGGCAACCCCGGCGTGGGCTCGCTGCACCGGCTGCGCGACGCGGTCGAACATGGATGGCCGCGGCCATTGCAGATCCGCGAACACAGCCATGCCGACATGGCCAACGCCTACGTCGCCGGCGCCTCGGGCCTGCCGTTCGCGGTGTTGCGCGGCTATGTCGGTTCGGACCTGCCGCATGTCAACGACAGCATCCGCTTCCTGCAGTGTCCTTATACCGGCGAGACCCTGGCCACGACGCCGGCAGTCACTCCCGACGTCACCGTGATCCACGCCCAACAGGCCGACCGCCGCGGCAATGTGCTGCTGTGGGGCATCCTGGGCGTGCAGAAGGAAGCCGCGCTGGCTGCGCGCAAGGTGATCGTGACGGTGGAAGACATCGTGGACACGCTCGACGCGCCCCCCAACGCCTGCATCCTGCCGCGCTGGGTGGTCGATGCGGTATGCCATGTGCCAGGCGGCGCGGCGCCTTCGTATGCGCACGGTTACTACGCACGCGACAACCGCTTCTACCTGGGCTGGGATGCGATCGCCCGCGACCGTGCACGCTTCCAGGCCTGGATCCAGGCGCACGTCCTCGACACCGAGGACTTCAGCGCGTTCCAGCGCGTGTACGCGCAATCGCAGCAGCAGGTGGCCGCATGAGCGAATACAGCACCAACGAAATGATGACCGTGGCCGCCGCGCGCAGGTTGCCCGACGGCGCGGTCTGTTTCGTCGGCATCGGCCTGCCGTCCACGGCGGCCAACCTGGCGCGGCTGACGCATGCACCGGACGTCACCCTGATCTACGAATCCGGCCCCATCGGTGCACGCCCTGATGTGCTGCCGTTGTCGATCGGCGATGGCGAACTGGCCGAGACGGCCGACACCGTGGTCTCCACGCCGGAGATCTTCCGCTATTGGCTGCAGGGCGGGCGCGTGGATGTCGGCTTCCTGGGTGCGGCGCAGATCGACCGCCACGCCAACCTCAACACCACGGTAATCGGCGATTACGCTGCGCCGAAGACACGCTTGCCCGGTGCCGGCGGCGCGCCTGAGATCGCGGCTAGCGCCAAACAGGTGTTCATCATCATGCGTCAGTCCAGGCGCAGTTTCGTACCGGTGCTGGACTTCATCACCACCGTGGGGCATCTGGACGGCGGCGATGCGCGCAAGCGTGCCGGCCTGCCCGGTGCCGGCCCCACCGTGGTGGTCACCGACCTGTGCGTGATGGAGCCGGATCCGGTGAGCCGCGAACTCACCGTCACTTCGCTGCATCCCGGCATCAGCCGCGAACAGGTCAGCGCGGCGACCGGCTGGCCGATCCGGTTTGCCGCCGACCTGGCCCAGACGACGCCGCCCAGTACGGCCGAACTGCAGGCGCTGCGTGCCTTGCAAGCGCGTACCGATGCCGCGCATGGAACCCAGGCGGCCGGAGCGGAGGCATGAGCGAGGTCTATCTGATCGATGGCATCCGTACCCCGATCGGCCGGTACGGCGGCGCCCTGTCCGGCGTGCGTGCCGACGACCTGGGCGCGGTGCCGCTTGCCGCGTTGCTGGCGCGTCATCCAGCACTGGACCCTGCCGCGATCGATGATGTCTACATGGGCTGCGCCAACCAGGCCGGCGAGGACAATCGCAATGTCGCGCGAATGAGTCTGCTGCTGGCGGGCCTGCCTACGTCGGTGCCGGGCAGCACCCTCAACCGCCTGTGCGGTTCCGGGCTGGATGCCGTCGGCACGGTGGCGCGCGGCATTCGCGCCGGCGAACTGGAACTGGCGGTCGCCGGCGGCGTGGAATCGATGTCGCGGGCGCCCTGGGTGATGGGCAAGGCCGACAGCGCCTTTGCCCGTACCCAGCAACTGGAAGACACCACGATGGGCTGGCGCTTCGTCAATCCGCGTCTGCAGGCGACCTACGGCACCGAGCTGATGGGCGAGACCGCGGAAAACGTCGCCGCCCGCCATGCCATCACCCGTGAGGACCAGGATGCCTTCGCGCTGCGCAGCCAGCAGCGCGCGGCCGCCGCGCGGGCCGCAGGTTTCTTCGATGGCGAGATCACCGCGGTCTCGGTGGCCGGACGCAAGGGCGGCGAACCGACCACGGTGGAGCACGACGAACAGCCGCGCCCCGGCACCACCGCCGAGACCCTGGCCAAGCTCAAGCCGGTGTTCCGCCAGCCAGGCACGGTTACTGCGGGCAATGCGTCGGGCATCAACGACGGCGCCGCCGCGCTGCTGCTGGCGTCCGCGCAGGCGGTGCGGGCGCACGGGCTGACGCCGCGCGCGCGGGTGCTTGGTTTCGCCTGCGCGGGCGTGGAGCCGGCCTATATGGGCATCGGCCCGGTGCCTGCCACGCAACGCCTGCTGGCACGCCTGAACCTGCGCATCGCGCAGTTCGACGCGATCGAACTCAACGAAGCCTTCGCCGCCCAGGCGCTGGCCTGCACGCGCCAGCTCGGCCTGGCCGACGACGCTGCGCAGGTCAACCCCAACGGCGGCGCGATCGCGCTGGGCCATCCGCTCGGCATGAGCGGCGCGCGGCTGGCGCTGACCCTGGTGCGGCAGCTGGAAGCCGGCAACGGGCGGCTCGGGCTGGCCAGCATGTGCATCGGCGTGGGGCAGGGCGTGGCCCTTGCGATCGAACGCCTCTGAGCCGGCGCCATGCCCTCTGTCCCGCAACCAGCGCCACCCAATATCGTTTGAACGTGCCGCACTGCGGCCAGGGAGATCCCACATGCGCGATGCCACCACCGACGAGCCGGGCGCCGATCCATTGCTGGGCTATCGCCGTCCACGTCCCGGCACTCAGCCGGCCTGTCTGCACCTGCCCTACGCATCCACGCGTTTGCGCGGTCCCACCTGCGCGCCGATCCAGATCCCCGCCACGCTGTCGGAAGTCACCGGGCCGCGGATGGATCGCCTGACCCTGGGGCCGCATGCCGCCGACCTGACTGCCGGCTTCGATGGCGAACCGCTGGGCGAGCGCATCGTGGTGTCCGGCCGCGTGCTTGACGAAAACGGCAAGCCGGTGCGCAACAGCGTGGTGGAAGTGTGGCAGTGCAATGCCGCCGGCCGTTATCAGCATTCCGGCGACCGCCACGATGCGCCGCTGGATCCCAACTTCCGCGGCACCGGGCAGGTGCTGACCGACGCGCAGGGCCGCTACGCCTTCAAGACCATCAAGCCGGGCGCCTATCCGTGGCGCAATCACTACAACGCATGGCGGCCGGCGCACATCCATTTCTCGCTGCACGGCGACGGGATCGGGCAGCGCCTGGTCACGCAGATGTATTTCCCGGGCGACCCGTTGCTGGCGCACGACCCCATCTACAACTGCGTGGACGATGTGCTGGCGCGCGAACGCATGGTGTCCAGTTTCGACTGGGAGAACGCCATCAGCGAATACGCCCTGGCGTATCGCTTCGACATCGTGCTGCGCGGCCGCAAACAAACGGTCTGGGAGTGAACCGATGAGCCTGTACGCAACGCCTTCGCAAACCGTCGGCCCGTATTTCCGCCTTGGCCTGGAGCCGCTCTACCGCGATCGACTGGCATCGCCGCAGGTCGCGGGCACGCAGGTGCAGATCAGCGGCTGCGTCCGCGACGGTGCCGGTAACCCGGTGGCCGATGCGGTGCTGGAACTGTGGCAGGCCGATGCGGCCGGCATCTACGCGCACCCTGCCGACCCCCGCTGGCAGGCGCATGCGCCCGAATTCGACGGGTGGGGCCGGGTCGCCACGGATGCCGAGGGGCGGTTCGCCTTCGCGACCATCAAGCCGGGTGCGGTGGCCGGGCCCGGCGACGCACTGCAGGCCGCACATCTGACCGTGCTGGTGTTCATGCGCGGCCTGCTGCGCAGCGCGTCCACCCGCCTGTACTTCGCCGACGACCCGCAGCTGGATCGCGACCCCATCCTGGCACTGGTGCCTGCAACGCGCCGCGCCACCTTGCTGGCGCAACCCCGTGGAGGGGGCGCCTACCGCTGGGACATCCACATGCAGGGCGAGACCGAGACCGTGTTCTTCGACTACTGATGCGGCGCGATGTTGCCAGTCGCAGGCGTGGCCCTGGCCGCTCCCCGCCTGTTCGAATCACGCAGCGGTGTCCGGTCCGGCGATGCCGTGTGGCAGGTTGCGCTGCCGTCCGGCGCGATGGCGCCGCAGTTTCCCCCTGCGCGCGTGGCCATGGCATGCAGTGGATGGACGTTGCGCGCAACGGCCATGCACACGTGTCGCGTGCCGGTTGGCACCTACGCGCTGCGATGCCATGCTGCCGCCACGCCAAGAGAGCCACCGCATGAGTTCCACCTTTTCGCTGTTGGACCCCTTGTTTGGCGACCCTGCATGCGACGCGCTGTTCGACGATGCGGCGCGGGTGCAGGCGATGTTGCAGTTCGAAGCGGCGCTGGCCCAGGCGCAGGCGCACTGCGGCGTCATTCCCGCGGCCGCCGCGCAGGCCATCGCCCGGGCCTGCGATGTGCGCCATTACGACCTGGCCGCATTGGCGCAGGCCACCGCGCTGGCTGGCAACCCCGCCATCGGGCTGGTCAAGGCGCTCACCGCGCGGGTGAGCCAACACGATGCCGACGCCGCGCGCTGGGTGCACTGGGGTGCCACCAGCCAGGACCTCATCGACACCGGCATGGTGCTGCAGTTGCGCGCTGCGCTCGATCTGCTGCTGCCGCAACTGCAGCGCCTGTGCGGCATCCTGGCCGATCTGTCCGAACGCGAGCGCGACACCGGCCTGCCCGGGCGCACCCTGCTGCAACATGCGGTGCCGGTGACCTTCGGACTCAAGGCGGCCGGCTGGCTGGATGCGCTGCAGCGCGCGCAGCGCCGCCTGCACGCCCTGCGCGAGGATGCGCTGGCGCTGCAGTTCGGTGGCGCTGCCGGCACCCTGGCCTCGCTGCAGACGCGCGGACTGGAGGTGGCGCAGGCGCTGGCCGACACCCTGGCCTTGCCGTTGCCGGCCGTGCCCTGGCATACCGCCCGCGACCGCATCGTCGAGATCGGCTGCGTATTCGGGCTGCTGGCCGGCACCCTGGGCAAGATCGCCGGCGACGTGGTGTTGCTGATGCAGTCGGAGGTGGGCGAGGCGTTCGAACCCGCCGCGGCCGGCAAGGGCGGCTCGTCGGCGATGCCGCACAAGCGCAATCCGGTCTCCAGCGTCGCGGCGATCGCCGCGGCCACGCGCGTGCCCGGCCTGGTCGCCACCTTGTTCAGCGCGATGACGCAGCCGCACGAGCGCGCCGCCGGTCAGTGGCATGCCGAATGGGACACCCTGCCGCAGATCGTGCGGCTCACTGCCGGCAGCCTGGCGCAGATGCAGGCCTGCCTGGCCGGGCTGGAACTGGACCGCGCACGCATGCGGGCGCATCTGGACAGCCACGGCGGCGTGCTCTACGCCGAGGCGGCGGTGTTCGCCCTGGCGCCGCAGCTCGGCAAGGCGCAGGCACATGCGCTGGTCGAGCAGGCCGTGCTGCGCGCGCAGCAACAGCAACGGCATCTGCGCGAAGTGTTGGGCGAGGATCCGCAGGTCGGCGCGATACTCACGCCGGCACAACTGCAGGCGGTGTTCGATAGCCGGAGCTGGCGTGGCATGTCGTCGGTCTGGATCGACCGCGTGCTGGCCGGTTCTCCTTCCCGCTGACGGTGCTCCGATGGCCTATCTCCCGTTGCCCACGCATCGCCTGCACTACCGCCTGGACGGCACCGAGGGGCGGCCCTGGCTGACCTTCTGCAACTCGCTCGGCACCGATCTGCACATGTGGGATGTGCAGATCGAAGCCTTCGCCCCGCATTACCGCATCCTGCGTTACGACCGGCGCGGTCACGGCTATTCGGAAACGCCGCCCGGTCCCTACAGCATCGCCGAACTGGCCCAGGACGTGCTGGCGCTGTGGGACGCACTGCAGATCGAACGCAGCGATTTCTGCGGGCTGTCGATCGGCGGACTCACCGGGCAGTGGCTGGGCCTGCACGCACCGCAACGGCTGCGCCGCCTGGTGGTGTGCGCCACCGCGCAGAAGATCGGCAGTTCGGCCACCTGGGAGGCGCGTATCGAGCAGGTGCGCAGCGAAGGCCTGCCAAGCCTGATCGATGCCACCTTGCAGCGCTGGTTCACCCCAGCGTTTGCGCACAGCCATGCGCAGCGCCTGGACATGGTGGCTGCCGCGTTCGTGTCCACCTCGCCGGCCGGCTACATGGCCTGCTGCCAGGCCGTGGCCGAGGCGGACTTCCGCGGCGCGCTCGATGGCCTGGCCTTGCCGCTGCTGGCCGTGGCCGGCGACGACGACCCGGTCTGTCCGCCGCCGAACCTGCGCGACATCGCCTACGCCGCCCCCGACGGCCACTACGCTCAGGTGCCCGGCCGGCACATCTGCAATCTTGAATCGCCCGCCGCCTTCAACGACGCGGTACTGGGTTTCCTGTTAAACGACTGACTCCCCCCGCCAAGGACATCCGATGCACGAAGACGAGCGTTACCAGGCCGGCATGCGCGAACGCCGGCGCGTGCTGGGCGATGCGCATGTCGATCGCGCGCAGGCCGCACGCAGCCCGCTGACCGACGAGTTCCAGGCCCTGATCACCCGCTATGCCTGGGGCACCATCTGGACCCGCGATGGCTTGCCCGCGCATACCCGTTCGTTGATCACCTTGTCGATGATGGTCGCCCTGGGCCACGACGAGGAATTCAAGCTGCACGTCCGTGCGGCACGCAACAACGGCGTGACCGCCGAGCAGATCAAGGAAGTGTTGCTGCAGGCGGCCATCTATTGCGGCGTGCCGGCTGCCAACCACGCCTTTGCGCTGGCCGTGCCGATCCTGCAGGAACAGGCTGCGGAAGGCTGAGTCCTTCGCTTCTTGGAACGTGCCGACGCTGCGGTTCGGGGCGGCCTAGCTCAGCAAGGTGCCCAGTCGCTGCGCGGCCTGTTTCAGCGGCTCCAGCAATTGCATCTGCATGGTCTGCAGGCTCACGCGCCCCGCCTGGGCGCCGATGTTCAGCGCGGCGATCACCTCGCCGCGCAGGTTGCGCACCGGCACCGCGATCGAGCGCAGCCCGATCTCCAGTTCCTGGTCGGTCAGGCACATGCCCTCGCGGCGCGTGCGTGCCAGCACCTCCAGCAGCGCCGATGCCTGGGTCAGCGTGCGTTCGGTGCGCGGGCGCAGCGTGGTGCGTTCCAGATAGGCTCGCAGGGTGTCGGCGGGCAGCGCAGCCAGCAGCACCCGGCCCATCGAGGTGCAATACGCCGGCAGCCGGGTGCCCGGGCGTAGCCCGATGGACATGATGCGCACCGTCTCCGCACGCGCCACGTACAGCAGGTCGTCGCCGTCCAGCACACCTAGCGAGCAGGATTCCAGCACCTGATCGCGCAGGCCGTCCAACACCGGCTGCGCCGCGGCGGTCATCGACGACGAGGCGACGTACGCACCGCCCAGCCCCAGCACGCGCGGCAGCAACACATAGCCGCGGCCCTGCTCGCCCACGTAGCCCAGCCTGGTCAGCGTGTGCAGCACGCGCCGCACCGCGGCGCGCGAGATCCCGGTTTCCAGGCTGATCTGCGACATCGTCACCTCGCGCGCATGCTGGGCGAACACGCTCAGCACCACCAACCCACGCCCCAGCGAGGTCATGAAATCGGGGTCGCCCTGCGCGGCGGCAATCTGCTGCATCAGCTCGTGCGGCAGACCGCGTTCGCTGCCGGCCGCAGCCGTGGAGGCGGAGGGTGTGCGGCGGCGGGCAGGAGTGTCGGGCATCGGATCGCAGCTTGGGCAGGTGCTGCCATGGTAAGCGCTCGCACCGTCGTGCGCGCCGATCGCGGTGGGCGTGCGCGGCATCTAAACGCTTCACCCGGCTTGCCGCATAATCGTCGCTGGCTCGTTCCGGATGGTCCTCCTAGTCCATGAAAACCCCCAAGGGTCTGCAGCCGCTGATCGACGACGGCGTGATCGACGAGGTATTGCGGCCGCTGAAGAGCGGCAAGGAAGCCTCCGTCTACGTGGTCGGTGCCGGCGAAGACATCCTGTGCGCCAAGGTCTACAAGGACATGGCGCAGCGCAGCTTCCAGGCGCGCGTGCAGTACCAGGAGGGGCGCAAGGTGCGCGGCAGCCGCCAGGCACGGGCGATGGGCAAGGCCACCAAGTTCGGCCGACGCGAGGCCGAAACGGCATGGAAGAACACCGAGGCCGATGCGCTCTACCAACTGGTGGATGCCGGCGTGCACGTGCCCAGGCCGCGCGGCTATTTCCATGGCGTGCTGCTGATGGACCTGGTCACCGACGACGCGGGGCATAGCGCACCGCGCCTGGGCGAAGTGGAACTGGAACCGGAACAGGCGCTTGCCTTCCATGCCAGCCTGATCGGCGACGTGGTCAAGATGCTGTCGCTGGGGTTGGTGCACGGCGACCTGTCCGAATACAACGTGCTGGTGTCGCCCCAGGGGCCGGTGGTGATCGACTTTCCGCAGGTGGTCAGCGCCGCCGGCAATAATGCCGCACGCCAGATGTTGCTGCGCGACGTGCACAACCTGCGCGATTGCCTGGGACGTTTCGCACCGGAGCTGCTTCAGACCCATTACGGCGAAGAGATGTGGGCGCTCTACGAAAAGGGCGAGCTACGCCCCGATAGCGTGCTCACCGGGCGTTTCCGGTTCGATACCCGGCGTGCGGATGTGCGCGCCGTGCGCGCTTCCATCGAGGACGCACGCCAGGAAAATCTGATCCGCCAGCAGGGTCGGCAAGCCGCTGCCGAAGACGATTGATCGGCGCAGTGCAGACATCTGCAAGTGCCTGCCGCGCCGGCGTGCATTCTCAGAAATTGAAGCGGAATGTCGTCATCAGCACATGGTTTTCGCGATCCACCGCGCGGGTGTTGACGAACTGGTTCAGATAGCCCACATCGACATTGGAAATGGCATTGAATTTCCAGTTGATGCCGACGAACAGACGGTTCTGGTCGAGACCGCGTCGCGCTCCCCAGCTGGTCTGGTCGAGATTGACGAACACCTCGTCGAAGACCACCCAGGACAACTGCGGCGCCAGGCTGCTGGGGCGGGTGGCGCGAATCATCTGCCGCACCCGATATCCCTCGTCGCTGAAGTCCTCGCGGTGACGTTGTTCCAGGCGGGTTCGGCTGGTGATACTGATGTTGGCGACCGGGTCGAACTGATACTGGAACTGCCCCCACCAGCGATTCTCGCGATTGGAGGGTTGCCCGGCCGGATGGCTGATGATGGTGTCGTAACCCATCCAGACGCTGGCCTTGGGATTGAGTCGATAAAACACTGCCGGGCGCAGGATCAATTGATCGAACTGCTCGCCTTCTTCGCGCCAGCGGGGATGGATATCCATGCTCCAGTAGAGATTCTCGACCGGCAGCTTGCCCTGAGCGTAGATACTCAACCAATACCGCCCATCTTCTTCGGTGCTGGCATGGGCAGGGTAGATGCTTGCCAGCGTCAGGAGCGCAGCGGGGCAGGCGATGCGGAGCGTGGCGGCCAATAACGTGCTAACTGCGTTCATTTAATAAAATGTGTCGTCGTTGGCAAATCATAGCAATATCCTTTGCCCGCCCAACGACCGTCCGGCGGATCTATTCCGCCCTTATTCGCCACTCTCTTCGTGAATCGCGACATTCCATCGTGCCGGTTTCTCCAAACCGACGACCGGCCCATGCAATGCACACACCACACGGGTCGGCGATGGACGATCTCCATGTCGTGGTGGTGCCGCTCCTGACAGCGCTGCGACCTCGTTCTGCACCACACGTGTCCAGCGGGACGCTACGCCACCTGGCTGCGCCGCGCACGCTCCAGGTGTACCAGCAGCAGCGAGATCGCTGCCGGCGTCATGCCGGGAATGCGCTGGGCCTGGCCGATGTTTTGCGGGCGCACGCGTTCGAGCTTCTGTTGCACCTCGATCGATAGTCCGCGCACGCCGGCATAGTCGAAACCCTCGGGTATCGGCGTGTTTTCCTGGCGCTGCTGACGTGCGATGTCGTCGCGCTGACGGTCCAGGTAGCCGGCGTACTTGACGCCGATTTCGACCTGTTCTGCCACCTGGCTATCGTCCACGCCTGGCCCTAGGGTCGGCACGCGCATCAGGCTGGCGTAGTTCAATTCCGGGCGCTTGATCAGATCCAGCACATTGGTTTCGCGGCTCAGCGACACGCCCAGGGTCTGCGTCACCTCGCGCCCCAGCGCATTGCCGGGTGTGGCCCACAGTGCAGACAGGCGTGCGCTTTCGCGCTGCACGGCCTCCTGCTTGGCCGCAAAGCGCGCCCAGCGCGCGTCGTCGACCAGGCCCATGCTGCGGCCGACACCGGTCAAACGCGCATCGGCATTGTCTTCGCGCAGCTGCAGCCGGTACTCGGCGCGGCTGGTGAACATGCGATACGGCTCGGTGGTGCCGTGGGTGATCAGATCGTCCACCAGCACGCCCAGGTAGGCCTCATCGCGGCGCGGCGACCACGCGGGCAATCCCTGTACGTGCCGGGCGGCATTGAGGCCGGCCAGCAGGCCTTGCGCGGCAGCTTCTTCATAGCCGGTGGTGCCGTTGATCTGGCCGGCGAAGAACAGCCCGCCCACGGCCTTGGTTTCCAGCGAGGCCTTGAGCCCGCGCGGGTCGAAGAAGTCGTATTCGATGGCATAGCCGGGGCGGGTGATGTGCGCCCGGGCAAAGCCGTTGATCGAGCGCACCAGCGCCAGCTGTACATCGAACGGTAGCGAGGTGGAGATGCCGTTGGGATAGATCTCGGTCACCTCCAGCCCTTCGGGTTCGACGAAGATCTGGTGGCTGGTCTTCTCGGCGAAACGCACCACCTTGTCTTCGATCGACGGGCAGTAGCGCGGGCCAATGCCTTCGATCTGCCCTGAATACAGCGGCGAGCGATGCAGCGCATTGCGGATGATGTCGTGGGTCTGTTCGGTGGTGTGGGTGATCCAGCAGCTGACCTGACGCGGATGGTCGCCGACCTGCCCCATGAACGACATCACCGGCAGCGGGTCGTCGCCGGGTTGCTCGACCATCACGCCGTAGTCCAGCGAGCGTCCATCGATACGCGGCGGGGTACCGGTCTTGAGGCGGTCGATGGCGAACGGGCGCTCGCGCAGGCGGGCGGCCAGGGTGGTGGCCGGCGGATCTCCCATGCGCCCTGCCGCATACTGCGTTTCGCCGACATGGATCTTGCCGGCCAGAAAGGTGCCGGCGGTCAGCACCACCGAGGGTGCTTCGAAACGCAGCCCGGTCTGGGTGATCACCCCGCGCACGCTATCGCCTTCGGCGGCACCGTTGTGGATGATCAGATCGTCCACCGCCGCCTGGAACACGGTCAGGTTGGGCTGCGCTTCGACGATGCGGCGGATCGCATTGCGGTAGAGGTTGCGGTCGGCCTGGCAGCGGGTGGCGCGCACCGCCGGCCCCTTGGAGGCATTGAGCGTGCGCCACTGGATGCCGGCCAGATCGGCGGCATGCGCCATGGCCCCGCCCAGCGCGTCGATCTCCTTGACCAGGTGGCCCTTGCCAATCCCGCCGATGGCCGGATTGCAGCTCATCGCGCCCACTGTCTCGATGTTGTGGGTCAGCAGCAGGGTGCGGGCACCGGCACGCGCGGATGCCAGCGCAGCCTCGGTGCCGGCGTGGCCGCCGCCGATCACGATGACGTCGAAGCGGTAGAAGGAGTCGGACATGGGCGTGTATCGATGACGGAAAAAGAAAAACGGCCGGAGAAGTATCGGCTGAAGGACCGACGCGGTCACTAATGCGCTAAAAGTGTGGTGTAAATCACATTTCGCAATAGTGGCGCTCAAGTTGGCATGTTTCGTGCGGATATCCCTACTGCACCCGGCGCGGCATTGCGACATGGGCGCAAAGGCTGGAATTGGAACAGGGGCCAGCCGCGCGTGCGTCGGGGTAGCGTAAGGGTCGGTAGTCGGGGGACTGCCGACCCTTAATTTTTTGCCTGACGCCGACCTGTTGCCGGCCATCGACCACACTGGCACCCGGACAAAACGCATAAAGCCCCGGCATGCCGGGGCTTTATGCGTTGAAGGCGCCGATATCCGACAGGGCCGGAACAGGGGGGATCCAGATTTCCCTGTCGGACATCGACATAAGTCGGTCCATGCGGCGAGCCGGGTCACAACATGACGTGGCAGGTCACACAGAGCACCTAGCTTGCGTCCAAGTACCAACTGAACGCAAGCCCCACACGTCTCATTTGTGGGACGTGTCTCAGTCAGCGGGTTACGGAATTTGCTGGCGTGGCGTCTGCCGCTGGATTTCCCGGATCACCCTTGGCGGCGCACCGATCCGCGGCGGCGGTCGCGACGGTGGCGCACCGGTCGGCGGCCGGCTGCCGCCTGACGGCTGCGATGGCCGAGGCCGATCCGGGCGTGGGCCACTGAAGCCGCCTTGCGGGCGCGGCGGTCGGTATTGCGGCCGCCGATCGTAGGGCCGGTAGTAATAGCCGCCACCGCGATAGATCGGATGGATCGGATAGTTATACAGGCCGAAGCCACCTGCCCCATAGGGCCCGTAGGGCGGACCGTAGTAGAACGGCGAGTACCCCGGCGGATAGCGGTACTGCACTGCAGGGGCGCCGCGGTAGTAGCCGCCCGACCCGCCTCCGGTGTAGTCATAGGTTGCACAGCCGCTCAGGGCAATCAGCCCGGCAGCGAAGATCAGACGGAATTTCATCGATGGTGCCCTCCTGCAACCATGGTGTCACTTTCGAACCGGTGCTTTGAATCGGTCCTTAACTCCGCAGCAACGGCGCGGTTCTTCATGGATCCAGCATGCGGCGGCATGCTGCGTGCGAGCCGTGAAGGACGGGACGATACGTTAATCTTGCTGCATGATCGAAACGGTCCCCCTGGCCCACCGCGACGTGCTGCACGCCGCGGCGCGCATCGCCCCGCACTGCGCACCGACACCGGTGCTGACCTCGCACAGCCTGGACACCTTGAGCGGCGCACGCCTGTTCTTCAAGGCCGAACACCTGCAACGCAGTGGCGCCTTCAAGTTCCGCGGCGCCTGCAATGCCGTCTGGGCGCTGCCCCAGCAGCAGGCTGCGCGAGGCGTGGTCACGCACTCGTCCGGCAATCACGGCGCCGCGCTGGCCCTGGCCGCGCGCACGCGCGAGATCGGCTGCCATGTGGTAGTGCCCGAGGGAGCGGTGGCCGCCAAGCTGGCCAATATCTCCCGCCACGGCGCCACCCTGTGGCGCTGCGCGCCAACCATCGCGGCGCGCGAGCAGTTATGTGCGCAGGTACAGGCCAGCAGTGGCGCCACGCTGGTCCATCCGTATACCGATCCGGCCGTGATCGCCGGGCAGGGCACCGCCACGCTGGAGCTGCTGCACCAGAGCGGCGGGCTGGACGTGCTGGTGGTGCCGGTCGGCGGCGGTGGGCTCGCGGCCGGGGCGGCGCTGGCTTTGCGCGCGGCGCCGGACTGCGCACTGGTGCTGGCCGAGCCGAGCGGCGCGGCCGATACCGCCCGCTCACTGGCCGCGGGGCGGCGCCTGATCGATTTCGTTCCCGAGACCGTGTGCGATGGCCTGCGTGGAACGCTCGGGGAACCGAATTTCGCGCTGCTGCAGGATGCCGGCGCGCAGGCGATCACGGTGGACGATGCGGCCGTGGTGCAGGCGATGCGGCTGCTCTGGCAGATCCTCAAGCAGGTGGTGGAGCCGTCTTCGGCGATCGCGCTGGCCGCGGTACTGGCCGAGCCGGACCGGTTCGCCGGGCGCAGGGTGGGGCTGGTCCTGTCCGGCGGCAATGTCGACCTGGATGCGCTGCCGTGGGTGCTCGCATGAGCAGGCGCGCGCGCGGTCTGGGGCTGTGGGGATGGTGCTGGCGGCTGTGCATGCTGGCGCTGATCTGGCTGGTGGGGGTGGCTGGCTGGATCGTCTGGGTTGGCGATCGCGATCAGGCCGCGCCGGCCGATGTGATCATCGTGCTGGGCGCGGCCGCCTACGATGCGCGTCCATCGCCGGTGTTCGAAGAGCGGATCCGGCACGCGCTGGATCTGTACACACAAGGCTATGCGTCGCACCTGTTGTTCACCGGTGGCTTCGGCAACGGCGCACGCTTTGCCGAATCGCAGGTGGCGCGGCGCTATGCGCTTCGGCATGGCGTGCCGTCGGACGCGATCGTGATCGAAACCCGCTCGCGCACCACCCGGCAGAATCTGGAGCAGGCGCGTGCGCTGATGGAGCGTCACGGCATGCATCGGGCAATCATCGTCAGCGACCCGCTGCACATGGCGCGGGCATTGCGACTGAGCCGTGAGCTGGGCGTGGACGCGCTGGCGTCGTCCACACCAAGTACGCGCTTTCGCAGTTTCCACACCAGCTGGCGTTTTCTGCTGCAGGAGGTCTACTACTTCCACCGCGATCTGCTGTCGCGCGGCGCCTAGCCAGTCGCGCCGCGCCGGTCCTGCCGGCAGTGCGCGCGACCTCCGCCACACCGCGCGCGTTTTATTATGATGCGGTTTTCCCAGCGGCAGGTTCGAGCATGAGCGAGAGCAACCGACAACACGCTATCGGCCTGGTTCAGGCCTATTACGAAGCCTTCAATCGCGGCGATTGGGACGGCATGTTGGCGTTCCTGACCGAGGATGTCGCGCACGACCTCAATCAGGGAACGCGCGAGATCGGTCGCGTGGATTTTGCCGCGTTCCTGCAGCGCATGAACGACAGCTACCGTGAGCAGCTGCACGACATCGTGGTGACCGCCAACGAGGACGGCACGCGCCTGGGCGCCGAATACGTGGTGCATGGCGTCTACCACACCACCGACGAAGGCCTGCCCGATGCGCATGGGCAGACCTATGTGCTGCCGGGCGGCGCCTTCTTCGAGGTGCGCGAAGGCAGGATCGCCCGCGTGACCAACTACTACAACCTGCAGGAGTGGATCGCGCAGGTGTCGCGCTGAGCGCATCGATCGGCACGGAGCGGTGCTGCGTAGGAGCGCGCTTGCGCGCGATGAGGCGCTGCCGGCATGACCGGTCGCGCCCGGGTGCGCTCCTCGGATGGTGCGACGCTACAGCCGCACGATACCGATCACCACCAGCACGAACAGGCTCCACTTGAGCACCTGATAGAGCGGGTTGTTGCGCTCCTTCAGCGCCTTGGCCTTCAGTCGCGCGGCGTAGAAATAGCGGAACACGCGGTTGATGCCGCCGGTCTTGTCGCCTTCCTGATTGGGCGAGGCGCCCGCCGAGAGCAGGCTGCGGCCGACCAAACGGTTCACCGCCGCCGCCCAGCGCCAGCGCATCGGGCGCTCGATATCGCAGAACAGGATGATGCGGTCCTGATCGGTGTCGTTGCGCGCGTAGTGGATGTAGGTCTCGTCGAACATGGTCCACTCGCCATCGCGCCAGCTGTGGCGCTGTCCGTCCACGTCGATGAAGCAACGGTCGTCGTTGGGCGTGGCCAGCCCCAGGTGCAGCCGCATGGATCCTGCGAACGGGTCGCGGTGCGGGCGCAGCTCGCTGCCCGGCGGCAGCTCGGCGAACATGGCCGCCTTCACTGCGGGGATCGACTTGAGCAGGGCGGTGGTCTGCGGGCACAGCTCGGCCGCCGAGGGATGCGCGGTGCCGTACCATTTCAGGTAGAAGCGTTTCCAGCCGCGGCGGAAGAACGAATTGAAGCCGATGTCGGTATAGCCGTCGGCGGCGCGGATCTTCTGCATCTGCTGCAGGGCCACCGCTTCGTCGCGGATCACGGACCAGTTCGCGCGCAGCGGCGCCAGTTCCGGAAATTCCCGGCCCGGGTCGATGAACGGCGTCGTCGGCACACGCGAGCACAGGTACATCAGCGTGTTGATCGGCGCCATGAAGGTGGAATGGTCCAGCAGCTGCCGACTGAGCCGGTGCCGCACGCGACCGCGGTAATGGATGTACAGCGCCGATGCGATGAACAGCGCGATCAGAAACCACTTCAACATGGGAGAGGCCGAATGGGGGCGGGGCCGTCGCAGGGGGAGCGGCGGGTTCGACGCAGGGGAGGCGTCGTCAACTTGTGAATTCTACCGGGTGATACGGTCTTGCCCACGCATCAGCCCCCGATGCCGGCGCAATGCAGTGTGTCACTGACGCGCTACGCCGCCTGGAGCGGCGCTCACTCGCCGCGGCGGCGGATCGGGATGGAAGCGACCGGGACACTGGCGATGTCCTGGCCGCGCTCGCGGATGGGGGCACCGGCGGCCGGAGCCCAGGCCTGCGCGTAGATCACTTCCCAGGAGCTGGGCAGTGTCCCGTCCGCTCGTCGCAGCGGCTCGTAGGCAGCGCTGGCGGCGGCGAAGCGACCACGTCCGGTGAGGGTGGTGCGGCGCTCGTTGAGCGCATTGGTCGCGCCCATCGCGCGCAGCTCGCGCATCAGCGCGGGCAGGTCCTGATAGGTCAGCGTGAACAGGTCGCGGTCCAGCACCGGATCGCGGAAGCCGGACATCATCAAGGCATCGCCGAACTGGGCGATCGGCGGGAAGCGGCTGACGTGCGGAGCGGTGTCGGCCTGGGCAAAGGCCTCGCGCAGTTCGATCAGGGTCTCCGGGCCGAAGGTGGAGCACAGCAACAGCCCACCCGGGCGCAGCGCACGGCGGAAGCCGGCGAACACCGCCGGCAGGTCGTCCACCCACTGCAGGCACAGGTTGCTGAAGATGACATCCACGCTGCCATCGGCCACCGGCAGCGCACGCGCGTCGGCGCAGACCTGGGCGAACGGTTTCCACCAGCCGGCCGCCTTGCGTGCCTGGCGCAGCATCGGCATGGCCTGATCGAGCGCGATCACCTGCGCCTTTGGCCAGCGCTTCTTGATGCTGCTGCTGGCATGGCCGGGGCCGGCGCCGACGTCCAGCACCACCTTCGGGACATGATCGCCCAGGTAATCCAGCGATTCGAGCAGGCGGGTTTCCACTTCGCGCTGCAGCGCGGCGGCGGCGGCGTAGCTGCTGGCGGCGCGCGCGAAGGCGCGACGGACGTGGCGGGGATCGAAAGTACTGTTCATTGCGCCGCTATTGTCGCCTGTGGCCGGTGCGGAGGGAATCGATGCGCCATGGCGGCCTTCCGAAGCGCGACCTGGTGCGTTGCATGCGTGCGGCGCGCAGGATACGCGGAGTGCGCCGGGCCCACGGATCGCTCCATCCACCGCCACCGATGCTTCCGGCGATCCGGCGCGCTAGAACGTGCCGGGGTAGCTGCCGCCATCGATCAGCAGGTTCTGCCCGGTGATGTAGCCGGCCTGGGCGCTGCACAGGAACGCGCAGGCGGCACCGAATTCGTCCGGCTCGCCGAAGCGCCTGGCCGGAATGCCGGCACGCTTGCGCTCGGCGACCACCTCAGCGCTATCGCCTTGTTGCTGTGCGATCGCGGTGAAGTTGCTGCGCAGCCGGTCGGTAAGGAATTGGCCCGGCAGCAGATTGTTGAGGGTGACGTTGTCGGCCACCGTACTGCGGGCCAGACCCGCCACGAAACCGGTCAGGCCGGCGCGTGCGCCATTGGACAGCCCGAGCATGTCGATGGGCGCCTTCACCGCGCTGGAGGTGATGTTGACGATGCGGCCGAAGCGGCGCGTGCGCATGGCATCGACGGTGGCGCGGATCAGTTCGATCGGCGCCAGCATGTTGGTGTCGAGCGCACGCAGCCAATGCTCGCGCTCCCATTGACGGAAGTCGCCCGGCGGCGGGCCGCCGGCGTTGTTGATCAGGATGTCGACCTGCGGGCAGGCGTCGAGCGCGGTGCTGCGTCCTTCCGCAGTGGCGATGTCGGCGACCACGCTGCGCACCTCGCCCGCGCCGGGGAGCGCGCGCACTGCAGTGGCGGCCTGTTCCAGCGCATCGCGGCCACGCGCCACGATCACCACGTTGACGCCTTCGCTGGCCAGCGCGCGTGCGCAGCCCAGGCCCAGGCCCTTGCTGGCGGCGCAGACCAGCGCCCAGCGCCCGGCGATTCCCAAGTCCATGCAATGCGTCCTCGATCAGCGAAACTGCATGATCGGCGATTTGCTCAGGGGATGGACGCAACGAAGCGTTGCAGCGCCTCGGCCACCTGGTCGGCATGGCCCAGGAACGGTGCGTGACCGCCACCGGCCACGGTCAACATCTGCGCCTGCGGTGTGCGCGCGGCGGCGGCCTGCATGCCTGCCGCTGGCACCAGCCGGTCGCGCTGGCCGCCGATCCACAGGCTGGGGCGCGTCAGTTGCGGCAACGCGCGGCGCAGGTCGGCACGTTCCAGCAGCCGGAGCCCTTGCTGCAAGGCGTCGGCAGCCGGCTCGCCGCGTGCGGTGAGCGCGTCGCGCAGGCTGCGCAACTCGGCACGTGCATGCGCCGAGCCCAGTGTGTCCAACGCCAGGAATCGGTCCAGGGTGCCGCGATAGTCGCGCGCCAGATCCTGGCCGAACTGCACGAAGACGTCGCGATCGACTGCCTCCGGCCAGTCGGAGCCGCGCACGAAGCGCGGCGTGGCGGCGATCATTGCCAGCGCACGCACCTGCGGCAGGGTGGCGGCCGCATGCAGCGCGACCAGGCCGCCCAGCGACCAGCCCAGCCATACCGCCGGCGGCGTGGCGGCGGCGATGGCGGCAACCACATCGGGCAGCGCCAGCGGCGTGCTGTCCTGGCGGCTGAAGCCGTGCCCGGGCAGATCCACCAGATGCAGCTGGAAGTGCGGCGACAGCCGCTCCACCAGTGGTGCGAACACCCCGCCGTGCAGCGCCCAGCCGTGCAGGAGGACCAGTGCCGGCCCATGGCCGATGACGTCGATATGCATGCGTGCATTGTCGCCGATCGGCGCGCGTCGAATGCTGCCCGGCATGAGCTGCCCAGGTCAGCGCCTGTCGATGGCGCGCAGCGCCCGGATCTTCGGTGCGAGCACTGCCCATTGCGCGCGCGCATGCCCACGCCAGCACCAGCGGTCGGGCCACCGCCAGCGCCGTGCACGCCGTGCGGCGATGGTGGCGGCCAGCCAGTCGGAGTCGAAACCGTCCCACACACCGGCGACGCAGCGTAGATTGCCGATCAACACCGGATGCACCTCATGCAGCAACATCGCACGCAACTGCGGCAGCGTGAAGGGCGAAGCCGCCAACGCCTGCGCGATGCGGGCGTGCTCGTTCTCGCAGGCGGTGTCCAGGTAGAGCAGGGACAGTGCGTCCCAGACGCGGCGCTGTGCCGGCGTGGCAGTGGTTGGGTCGAGCGCGCGCGCGGTCACGGCGGTGGACGCGTCGCTACCGGACGCGCCGCTGCGCAATGCCTGCGCGTGGCGGTGACCGCGTGGAAACGGCGATATGGCCGCCGGCGGCGTGAGGCGGCCGCACCGGCCGGGCGTGGCGGTGCGGTGTCGCTCACCTCAAGCCGAGGCGCGCAGCGGTTGCCGGCCGACCGTATCGCGCGCCTGCGCGATCGCCTCGATCAGCGCCTGCACCTGCTGCGGCGTGTGCAGCGCCGACAAGGTCACGCGCAGGCGTGCCTTGCCCTCGGGCACGGTGGGCGGGCGGATGGCACCGACCATGAAGCCGGCCTGTTCGAGCGCGGCCGACATCGCCATCACCGTGGACTCTTCGCCGCACAGCAAGGGTTGGATCGGTGTCTCCGAGGCCATCAGTTCGAAACCATGCCTGCGCGCACCGTCGCGGAATGCGCCGATCAGTTCGACCAGGCGTGCGCGGCGCCAGTCGTCGCGGCGTGCCAGGCGCACCGCGGCCAGCGTGGCGGCCACCTGCGCCGGCGGCAGCGCAGTGGTGTAGATATAGGGGCGTGCGGTCTCGGCCAGGTGGCGCACCAGTGCTTCGTCGCCGACCACCGCCGCGCCGTAGCCGCCCAGCGCCTTGCCCAGGGTCACCAGCTGCAGTGGGACTTCGGCCATGCCCAGTCCGGCATCGGCCACGCAGCCGCGCCCCTGCGGCCCCAGCACGCCGACACCGTGCGCATCGTCGACATAGAACAGCGCCTGCTGCATGCGCGCCACCAGGCTCAACGCACGCAACGGCGCCACGTCGCCATCCATGCTGAAGACGCCGTCGCTGGCCAGCATCGCCGCGCCCTCGGGCGCGCCCTTGAGCTGGCGCATCGCGCCTTCCACGTCCAGGTGCGGATAGCGCCGCAGCCGGCAGCCGGCCAGGCGCGTGGCATCGAGCAGGCTGGCGTGGTTGAGCCGGTCCTGCACGCAGACGTCGTCCTCTTCGCTGAGCAGCGCCTGCTGTACCGCCAGGTTGGCGATGAAGCCGCTGCCGAACAGCAGCGCCGAGGGATAGCCCAGCCACTCGGCGATCTCGCGTTCCAGCATCTCGTGCGCGGTGTGGTGCCCGCAGATCAGGTGCGAGGCGGTCGCGCCGACGCCATCGCGCGCGGCGGCATCCTGTAGCGCGGCGACCACTTCGAACTGCTGGGACAGCCCCAGATAATCGTTGGAGCAGAAGCCGGTCAGCCAGCGGCCATCGATTTCCAGCCGCACGCCATCGCGACGACCGACCTGCCGCCGTACCCGGACCCGTTCCTGGGCCACGCGCAACTTGCGCAGTGACGAAATCCGTTCGTACAGATCGGGGCGCGTCATGGGACATTCGGTAAGGGAAAGGGCCGCTAGCGTAGCGTGCCGCGCCTGCCTCGCACAGCCGAGACCGACGACCGGTACAGGCGATGCCGACGCGCGCGCATCCATGGCTGGTTGCGCGCGCTGCCGTCGCCTGCCGGTCGCGCAATGCGCCGCGCGGGTCGCGGAGGTTCCGCAGCTGGCGCGGCTATCGCGGCGCAGGTCGGCGGCAAGCGCGCATGCCGGCCGGTGGTCTGCGACCCCGGAGTGCAGGACTGCCGCCGATCGCGCGACCGATCGGGTGTGGACGGTGCGAGAGTGACGACGGCAAGCGCTTTGCGCCTGACCGCTGCCCGCCGACCGGCAGGATTCGCATGCCGCACTCGCGCAGCGCGATGGCATGGCTTCCGACTCGCGACCGACGCGACCCGGCAGGCGCCGGCATCTTCCGCGGCGCCACAGGCCGCTGGCTCATCGGAGCCATGCCGGCACCGCCTGCCGTCAGGCGCTGGCGATGCTCATGCCGCGCGTTCGCAGGCCGTGCCGCAGGTGATGTCCGCATGCACGGTGCCGGGGTGATCGTGGTCGGCCGCATCGACGCTGACCTGCATCGCACGCAGGCCCAGGCGCTGGAACAGGGCCTGGTCGCGTTCGGTGTCCGGGTTGCCGGTGGTGAGCAGTTTTTCGCCGTAGAAGATCGAATTGGCGCCGGCCATGAAGCACAGCGCCTGCAACTCGTCGCTCATCGCCTCGCGGCCGGCAGACAGACGCACCATCGATCCGGGCATGACGATGCGGGCTACGGCGATCATGCGTACGAACTCGAACGGATCCAGCTGCTGGACGCCGTGCAGCGGCGTGCCGGGCACCTGCACCAGCTGGTTGATCGGCACCGAATCCGGATGCGCAGGCAGGTTGGCCAGGGCCAGCAGCAGGCCGATGCGGTGCTCGCGGGTTTCACCCATGCCGACGATGCCGCCGCAACAGGTCTTCAGGCCTGCATCGCGCACATGCTCCAGGGTATCCAGGCGATCCTGGTACTGGCGGGTATGGATGATGGAGTCGTAGTAATCCGGCGCGGTGTCCAGATTATGGTTGTAATAGTCCAGGCCGGCGTCCTTGAGCGCACGCGCCTGGCCGGCATCCAGCATGCCCAGCGTGGCGCAGGTTTCCAGCCCCAGCGCCTTGACCTCGCGGATCATCGCGGCCACCTTGGGGATATCGCGCTCCTTGGGCGAGCGCCATGCCGCACCCATGCAAAAACGCGAGGCGCCGGCGGCCTTGGCCTGGCGTGCCTTGGCGACGACGGCGTCGGTCTCCATCAGCTTCTGCGCGCTGACGCCGGTGTCGTAGCGCTGCGCCTGCGGGCAATACGCGCAGTCTTCCGGGCAGCCACCGGTCTTGACCGACAACAAGGTGGAGACCTGCACCTGCGACGGATCGAAATGTGCGCGGTGCACGTTGGCCGCGTGATGCAGCAACTCCGGGAACGGCAGGTCGAACAGCGCCTGCAGTTCTTTGCGATCCCAGTCATGGCGTACGACAACAGGCATAGGAGTTTCCTGACAGTCAGCGGCTTGAAAGCCAGGCAGTCTGGTGAGCATGGGCGAGGCTGTCAACTTCGATGTCGTGGGTTCGGTTTACAGCTGGCCGCAGCGGGTGCTGCGGCTGCTGCTGCCCAGCCTGTGCCTGGTCTGTGCCGAAGCGGGCATGGCCGATTGCGATCTGTGTCCCTCCTGTCGCGCGGCCCTGCCGGAGCATGGCCACGCTTGCCTGTGCTGCGCCACGCCGCTGTTCGCCTTCGACAGCATGGCGCTATGCGGACAGTGCCTGCAGCAACTGCCGCCGCTGCAACGGGTGCATGCGTGCTTCACCTATCGCTGGCCGGTGGATGGCCTGCTGCGGCGATTCAAGTTCCACCAGGATCTGGCCGCCGGGCGCCTGCTGAGCGAGCTGATGGCCAGGCGCTGCGCGCAGTTGCCGCGGCCGCAGGCGCTGGTGCCGGTGAGCCTGCATCGGCAGCGCCTGCGCCAGCGTGGCTACGACCAGGCGCTGGAACTGGCCCGGCCGCTCGGCCGCGCGTTGCAGCTGCCGTGCCTGCCGTTGCTGCGGCGCGTGCGCGCCACCGCGCCGCAGTCGGAACTGGACGCCGCCGAGCGCCAGCGCAACCTGCGCCAGGCCTTCGTCGCACACGGTGCGCTGCCGGCGCACGTGGCGCTGGTGGACGATGTGATGACCACCGGCGCCACCCTGCATGCCGCAGCGCAGGCCCTGCGCCGCGCCGGCGTGCAGCGGGTGGATGCGTGGGTGTGCGCGCGGGTGCCGTAACCCGGTGCACGCATGAGCGTCAACGTCGCTTGGCGGCAAGACGCTGCCCGGATCGGCACGCAATGAAACCGAATCCCCAATTCCGAATCCCGGCTCCTAACGCACCGCCACCGCGATGCCGACGAAGATCGCCAGGCCCACCCAGTTGTTGTGCACGAAGGCACGGAAGCAGGGGCCACGCTCGCGATGGCGGACGATGCGAAATTCGTACAGCACCAACAGCGCCGCCACGCCCAGGCCCGCCCAGTACGCGGTGCCCAGACCGGCGCGCAGGCCGACCGCCGACAACATCGCCAACATCAGCGTGTAGAGCGCGGCCTGGATGTGCAGATCGTGCTTGCCGAACAGGATCGCAGTGGACTTGCTGCCCATGCGGATGTCGTCGTCGCGATCGACCATGGCGTACCAGGTGTCGTAGGCGGTGGACCACAGGATATTGACCGCGTACAGCAACCAGCCCAGCAGGGGCACGCTGCCCTGGACGGCGGCGAACGCCATCGGGATGCCCCAGCCGAATGCCACGCCCAGATACACCTGGGCCAGATGGGTGTGGCGCTTCAGATACGGATAGCTCGCGGCCAGGAACGCGCCGGGCACGCTCAACGCCACGGTCAGCCAGTTGAGGCTGAGCACCAGCGAAAACGCCACCAGCATCAACACCACGAACACCCACAGCGCCTCGCGCCCGGAGACCGCGCCGGTGGCCAGCGGCCGCGATTTGGTGCGCTCCACATGCGGGTCCAGCCAGCGGTCGGCATAGTCGTTGATCACGCAGCCGGCCGAGCGCGTCAGCCACACCCCCGCGGTGAACACGAACAGCGTCCACAGCGGCGGTACCCCATCGGCGGCCAGCCACAGGCCCCACCAGGTAGGCCAGAGCAGCAACAGGCTGCCGATCGGGCGATCGCCACGGACCAGCTTCCAGTATTGGCCCAGCCGTTCGGACCACCTCAGCGCCGGCGCAGCGGGTGCCGGTTCCACACCATGTTCGTTCATGCCGCAAAGGGTAGCAGCGCGGCTTGGCCGCGGTCATTCGGGCCGTGACGGAGCGCGCGACATGGGTCGCCCGCGCTCGCGCTCAGCGGGTCCTGCCGTCGGGCGGCAGGACCCGCGTCTCCTGGGCGGCAAGGCGATGCCGGCCGCGCGGCGGCGCTTCGAGGACATCCCCTTCGGTAGCGGCGATGACTACAGTCCGGCGCAGCGCTGGAGAGGCCCTGCGCATGCGGGTCGTCGCAGGGGCATCGGTTCTGGCATACTGTGCGGCCAGGCGCTCGTAGCTCAGCCGGATAGAGTAGTGGCTTCCGAAGCCATTGGTCGGGGGTTCGAATCCCTCCGGGCGCACCAGTTTCGACAACGATCGGCCCGCTGCCATTGCAGCGGGCCGATGCGTTTTGCGTGGTTCTCGATATCTCGCGGTGTGGCTGCTGCGGCGCTGCCATGCGGCTGGGCAATCACGGCGGCTCGGCAGTGCACGCGGTAACGCGCCTGCCCGCTCCGGATCAGAGGTTGTCCGGGGCCGGGGCGGTGGCTTTGGCGTGCTGCTTGCCGCGCGCGTGTTCGATGGCGGTGCGCAGCTTGCGGGCGGCGCCGGTGACCGCCGAGGCGGTGGTTTCGGCGCTGTTGGTGGCGGCGATCGGCGGCAGGCCGGCGACGTGCGCTTCGATACTGCAGGTTCGATCCGCCGCACCGCCGCGCTGACCGTTCTCATCGCGTAGATGCACTTCGACGCGGGTGATGTCGTTGGCGAAATGCGCCAGCTGGGCCGAGCAGGTCTTCTCGACGTGCTGCACGACAGAGGGATCATGCGGCACGTGGTTGTCGGTCTGGATCTGAATCTGCATAGAGGTCTCCTTCGCGGTCATCCGCTGCGTCTGCCGCAGCGGTGTTCCGATTCTGCGACAGCCCGGTGTTGCCGGGAGGTGACAGGGGCCAGGCATTCACCTGCAGGTCGGCAATGCGCGGCCTGCGCGGCCGCTGTCAGGAGACGATGCACACCCCGGCACGTAGGGGCCACAGGTGGCGGGCGGCTATCGCAGGCCGGCTGAATCGCCCCAGCCCTGTGGGGAGGGGCGTGGCCTGGGGTCCAGGGACAGTGGCTTAAGATTGCGCGATTGCGGCTGCCCGCGCTGTTCGATGCCTGCCTGTGTCTGAAATTCGATCTGTCTTGCGTGCGCGTTCTGGCGTCTGGTTGCGGGCATTGCTGTGCTGCAGCCTGTGGCTGGTATGGGTGGCCGGAGCGGTGGCCCAGGACGACGACGCTCTGTTGAAGACCGCGCAGACGCAGCTCGACGATGCGCAAACGGTGTTGGACCAAGTGCAGGTCGGGATGGAGAAGGCCGATGCCGATCAGCTGAGCGCATTGGTCGATCAGGTCACCACCGCGCAGCGGCAAGCGCAGGATCTGGCACGTCAGCTGGATCCGCCGCTCAAGCAGCTCAGCATGCGGCTCGACGGTCTGGGTGCGGAGCAGAAGACCGATCCGCTCGATCTGCGCAACCAGCGCAAGGGTCTGGCGAAGGAAAAGAACCAGCTGGACGCCGAACTCAAGCGTGCCAACCTGCTGGCATCGGAAGCCGGCGAACTCGCCGACCGCCTCGAGCGCAAGCGCGCGCAACTGTTCAGTGTACAGCTGTCCACGCGGGTGGGTTCGCCGTTGTCGCCTGCGCTGTGGAGCCGTATCGCGCAGCAATGGCCGGACGACCGTGGCCGCCTGCAGGGGCTCAACGACGACGCGGCACAGATGCTGCGCGCGGCCGTCGCCGCCAGGGGCGTCGGTGTGCTGCTGACCTGCGCGCTGGTGGCGCTGTTGCTGGCGTTTCCGCTGCGCATCTTCCTGCGCCATCTGGGCCGCCGTTACGCCGCCTCGCGCGCACCGGGAGGGCGCCTGCGGCGTTCCGGGCTGGCATTGTGGTTCCTGCTGGTGGGCACGCTCAGTCTGGGCATGGCGGCCCTGGTGCTGGCCGAAGGCGTGCGCGCGATCGCGCAGGTGCCGGCGGACCTGGACGAGTTGCTGGATGCCTTCGTGTTCATCAGTTTCTTCGCGGCCTTCGTCGGTTCGCTCAGTGCCAGCCTGCTGATGAAGCACCAACCGAGCTGGCGCCTGTTCCCGCTGGACGACGCCACCGTCGACCGGTTGCGCGTGCATTGCCTGGCTACGGCGGTGGTGAGCTGGGTGAGCGGCATGGCGATGAAGCTCAACGAGGTGGCGCGCACCAGCGAGGCGGCCACCACCGCCACCGATGCGGTGGCGGCGTTGCTGTATGCCGGCCTGATCCTGTCTGCGCTGGCGGGCTTGAGCCTGTCGCTGCACGCGCGCGCAGCCAGCGCGGGGGTGGCCGAGCCCGGCAGTGGCGAGCCGCCGCCGGTGGTCTCGCGCGGTGGTGGGGTGATCGTGTTGATCCGCCTGCTGGGCCACCTGGCGGTGATCGTCGCGCTGCTGGCGGCGTTGTTCGGCTATCTCAACCTGGCGTTGTTCGTTGCCCGTCAGATCATCTGGATCACGTTGATCTGCAGCCTGCTCGGCCTGTTGCTGGTATTTGCCGACGATCTGCTGACCTGGGTGTTCAAGCCCGATGGCCGTTTCAGCCGGGCACTGTCGCATGCGCTCAGCATCGGTAGCGGCCGCCTGGTGCAGCTGGGCCTGTTGCTGTCGGCGGCGGTGCGCGTGGTGCTGGTGCTGCTGGCCATCGCGGTACTGCTGACGCCGTACGGCGCCAACGTCAGCGTGGTCACCGGATGGGTGGAGAACATCACCCATGGCCTGGCCATCGGCGGTGAGCTGGTGATCACGCCCGGCGACGTGGCGCGGGCGCTGTGCGTGTTTCTGCTCGGCATGGGCCTGGTGCATGTGGTGCAGCAGTGGCTGCTCAATACCTATCTGCCGAGGACCGAACTGGATGCCGGCGCGCGCAATTCGATCAGCACGGTGGCGCGCTATCTGGGCTGGTTGGTGGTGACGGTCTGGGGCCTGACCGCGCTGGGGCTGGATCTGAAGCGGCTGGCGCTGGTGCTGAGTGCGCTGTCGGTGGGTATCGGCTTCGGCCTGCAGGCGATCACGCAGAACTTCGTGTCCGGCCTGATCCTGCTGGCCGAACGGCCGGTCAAGATCGGCGACTGGGTCCGCATCGGCGACCAGGAAGGCGACGTGCGCAAGATCAGCGTGCGTGCCACCGAGATCCAGGTCGGCGATCGCTCGACCCTGATCGTGCCCAACTCGGAGTTGATCACCAAGAGCGTGCGCAACATGACGCTGTCCAATCCGATGGGACGGGTGCAGCTGCAGTTCTCGGTGCCGCTGGAAGCCGATGTGGCCAAGGTGCGCGACATGTTGCTGGCGTTGTTCGCCGAGCATGCCAAGGTGTTGGCCGAGCCGGCGCCGTCGGTGTTCATCGACTCACTGGCCGGCGGGCACGTCAATTTCAATTCGTTCGCTTACGTCAGCAGCCCACGCGATTCCTATGGCGTGCGTAGCGAGCTGTTCTTTGCGCTCTTGCAGCGAATGGAGCAGGCCGGCGTGGCCTTGCAGTCGCCGCAGGAGATCCGCTTCAGCCGTGCCGGCGTGGCCGCAGCGCGCGATGGCGACGGCAGCACGCCGGCAACGCCGGTATAGCGGAGCGGCCAGGCGATCGCGAGCGATGGCGCGCCGTCTCCGATGCGTCATCGCTCGCCGGGCCACCGCAGCGGTCCATGTACGCGGGCCTGTGGTGCAGGCCGTTGGACACGCTGGCGTCAGGTCTGGAGATAGGCCTGGAATGCGTTGGCGAGGTGGTCGAACACGGCGCGCACGCGCGGAACGCTGCGCAGATCTTCGTGGGTCACGATCCAGGTTTCCAGGGCGGGCAGTGCGAGCGCGGGCAGCACCTGCATCAGGTCCGGGTCTGCACGCGCGACCGGGCATTGCGCCACGACGATGCCCAGGCCCGCACGCGCCAATGCCAGTTGCGCGGGGTGGCTGTCGGTACGCGTACTCAAGCGTGCGCGGCTCAGATCCGGGTGCAGTGCAGTGGCGAGCGCCAGGTCGGCGCGGCATCGGTCCGGGCCGATCAGGGCATGCTGCAGCAAGGCCTGCGCCGAGGTCGGGGTGCCGTGGCGCGCGAGGTAGTCGCGATGAGCGAACAGGCCCAGCGCGATCGCGCCGACCTTGCGTGCCACCAGGGCGCTCTGCGTGGGTGGATGCATGCGCACCGCGATATCGACCTCCTGTTCCAGCAGATCGGCCGCGCCGTTGCTGAGCGAGATTTCCGCGACGATGCGTGGGTGCGCTGCACGCAGGCTGGCCAGCATGGCGGGCAGCACTTCGATTCCGACGAACTCGGAAACGCCGATGCGCACGCTGCCGGCGATTTCGCCTGGCGGACTGTAGGCCAGACGCACGAACTGCGCCGATGCGCGCGCCATGCTGCGCGCCGAATCGGCCAGTGCGCGCGCCTGATCGGTGGGTGTCAGACCAGTGATCGAACGAGTGAACAGCGTGGTGCCCAGCATCCGTTCCAGCGCGGCAAGCCGGGTGCGTACCGTGGGTTGGGTCACGCCCAGCAACCGAGCGGCCGCCGACAGGCTGCCCTCTTCCAGCACGGCCAGAAAGATCCGCTGATCTTCCCAGGCGATGTCCTCGCTCATAAAAATTGATCCAGCCGCTGGTGGAATTTCGATACTTCCATCCTAGCCGCTGCAACGGCACGCTGGCTGCCGCCCTGGCGCGGGGCAACGCTTGGAGGTGTCGCAGGACGCCGCATGCAGGGCCGGTCGATCAGGCAAGGATGGCAGAGGATACGGTTACCGCATGGCCGCTTGCAGGCGGCACCCTGGTTGCCGCTGGAGACAGCACTGCCCGATGTCCTTTCACTCACTACAAGGAGCAAACGCATGCCTTACACCACTTCGCTGGATCGCTACCGCCTGCTTGGCCGTTCGGGCCTGCGGGTGTCGCCGCTGGCGCTGGGCACCATGACCTTCGGACAGGACTGGGGCTGGGGGGCGGATGCAAGCGAGGCCAAGCGCATCTTCGACGCCTATGTGGAGCGTGGCGGCAACTTCCTGGACACCTCGGTGAACTACACCAACGGCGCCTCCGAGCGCATCGTCGGCGAGCTCATCAAGGACAAACGCGAGCGCATCGTGCTGGCGACCAAGTACACCATGGCGCGCGATGCCGGCAACATCAATTCTGGCGGCAATCATCGCCTCAACCTCATGCGCTCGGTGGAGACCAGCCTGCGCCAGCTGGCGACCGACCGCATCGACCTGTTCTATCTGCATGCATGGGACTTCACCACCTCGCCCGAGGAAGTGATGCGGGCGCTGGACGATCTGGTACGTGCGGGCAAGCTGCTATACCTGGGCATCTGCAATACGCCAGCCTGGCGGGTGGCGCAGCTGCAGACGCTGGCCGACCTGCGTGGCTGGTCGCCGTTGGTGGCGTTGCAGATCGAGTACAGCCTGGTCGAGCGCAGCGTCGAACACGAGCTGATCCCGATGGCGCGTGAACTGGGCCTGGGCGTGCTGCCGTGGTCGCCGCTCGGTGGCGGCATCCTCACCGGCAAGTACAGCCGCGACGATCTGTCCGACGAGAACGGGGCGGAGGTGGCGGACAGCCGCAAGGGCGTGATCGCCTCGACCGGGCACCTCAACGCACGTGCGCTCGACATCGCCGACGTGGTGGGTGCGGTCGCCGAGGAACTGGGCGCTTCGCGCTCGCAGGTGGCCCTGGCCTGGACCTTGCGCAACCCGGCAGTGGTGGCGCCACTGATGGGCGCGCGCACGCTCAAGCAGGCCGAAGACAACTTCGGCGCGCTGTCGCTGACGCTCAGCGATGCGCAGCTGGAACGCCTGCAGCAGGCCAGCGCGGTGGCGCCGATCTTTCCGGAGCGCTTCATCGGCCGGCCGATGGCGCAGCAGCTCATCTACGGAACCTCGACCCTGGAACCGCGCCGCTGAGCGCAGGAGAAGCGCATGCACGTCTCCCGTTACGCACTGCTGTTCGTCGCCGCGGCGCTCATGGCGCAGGTCGTGGCGGCAGCACCCGCCGGCAGGGCCGCCAATGGCAACTGCGCGGCGGAAGCGACCCCGACCGAACGCAACCGCTGCATCGTCGATACCGCATTCGCGCAATGGGCCGGCGGTGGTGGTGGCTTCTTCGATCGTGTGCTCGCGCCGGAGGTGGTGTGGACCATCGAAGGCTCCGGGCCGCATGCAGGCACGCTGCGTGGCCGCGAGACATTGATGGCGCGCGCGGTGCAGCCGCTGGCCAGCCGCATGTCGACACCGCTGCGCCCGCTGCAGTGGCAGGTCTGGGCCGATGGCACGCATGTGATCGTGCAATGGGAAGGTGTCGGCCGCGTGCGCGACGGAAGCGAATACCGCAACCGCTACGCATGGATCATGCGTATGCATGAGGGCAAGGCGGTGCAGGTCAACGCGTTCCTGGATCTGCCGCGCTATGGCGAGGTGCTGCAGGACGATGCCGTGCGGGCGGGCAGTGGAGCGGGCGCATGAGCGATGCGCGCATGACGCTGGCGGTGGCCGTGGCATTGGGCGCAGGAGCGGCGGTGTTCCACACCGATGCAGTCTCGATGGAGCCGCCACCGCGCGTGGGCGACGACGCGACCGATGCGCGCGACCCACAGCGGTGGCACGCGCATCCTTACTTGGGGGCGTGGGTCACGGCCGACGGTCGCGCGTGGCGGGAGTTGTTGCCGACCGGGTATTACGCCCAGGCCGGGGACCGTCGCGATCTCAGCCAGGGCCGCTACGTGGTGGACCACGACCGTATCCGTTTCCTGGACGAGCGCGGCTCCAGCGTCGAAGGAATCTTCGTCGGTGCGGACGAACTGCACCACGCTGGACGGATCTTCCATCGGCAACGCAAGACCGCGTCCGCGATGTAGCGGCATGCGGCACGCAGCATGCGCGGCGCGCCCGGCATGCCGAACCAGCAGCGGGTTCCCAGTCACCGGCCCCCACCGGTGCTGGCCCACTGCATCCATCCGCAAGCTCCCGCGTGGCATGGGTCGCGCGCGATGCGGTTGCGGCCAGAAACATTCCAAGGGAGAGAGCGATGAAGACCGTACTGATTTCCGGAGCCGGCTCGGGCATGGGCCTGCTCACCGCGCAGACCCTGATCGCCCGCGGCGATATCGTCTATGCCGGGGTGCGCGACCCGGATGGACGCAGCAAGGCGCGCAGGGACGCACTGGAGCGGCATGCGCAGGCGCATGGCACGCGCGTCCACGTGGTGGACATGGACATCCATCACCAGGACTCGTGCCAGCAGGCAGTGGACCGGGTCGTGGCCGAGCAGGGCCGGCTGGACGTGGTGATCCACAATGCGGCACACCTGTACATCGGCATGGCCGAAGGTTTCACCGCCGAGCAGCTGGGCGAGAGCTTCAACACCAATGCGGTGGGCGCTCACCGGCTCAATCGCGCCGCCCTGCCGCAGATGCGTACGCAGGGCGATGGGTTGCTGCTGTACGTGGGTAGCACGATCACGCGCATCGTGGCGCCTTTCATGATGCCTTACGTGGCCGGCAAATACGCGTTGGATGCGGTGGCCGAAGCCACCGCCTACGAGGTGCGTCCGCTGGGAATCGATTCGGTCATCGTCATGCCCGGCACCTTCATGGATGGCACTTCGCATTTCCAGACGGCGGTGCACCCGGCCGATGCCCAGGCCGTGCAGGGCTATGCGCAGGTGCAGGCGGAATTCGACAACTACGAGCCGGGGTTGCGTCGGCTGTATCGCGATGGGCAACAGGCGCCGGTGCAGGCGGTGGCCGACGAGATCGCGCGCGTCATCGCGTTGCCGAAGGGGCGCAGGCCGCTGCGGACCACGGTGGATTTCGCGGACTATGGCGCCGAGGCCATCAATGCCGTCGTCGAAGCGCAGACCGCACGCGTGTTCGGCATCATGGGCATGCAGCGCTTGCGCGATGTCGCTGGCGGCAGCGGTTGATTGAACGGCGCGCGGCAGCCACAAAGGTGGCTACGCGCGGTGCCGATGTCGCTGGCGCGCGGCCTTGGGCACCGCTGCAACACGCATGCCGTCATGCATGGGCTGCATGCCTGCGGCAGTAGCGCGTGCCATGGGCTGCCAATGCATGCAGGCGAACGCGCAGGCATGGTGGGACGCCTTGCATCAGGAACGGTCGGCGACCCGGGCCTGCTTGACCAGGGCCAGGTCGTCCACGCTGACATCTTCGGTGTAGTCCAGCCACGCGCGAATTTCCAGATCGTCCACCGCGTGCTCCAGACCCACCGGCATGCGGATGCGCCCGGAGGCGTCGGGCACGACCCACTGCTGCGCCAGCACCACCTTGCGGTCGGACGACACCGCTTCCACCCAGAATGCGCGGGTGGGCCGGCGCTTGGCGGATACCTCCAGCATGTAGCGGCCGGCCTCGGTCCTGCGTGCGGCCTGGGTGAGCATGATCGGCTGGCGCACGCGCGGACGCGGGCCTTGCGCTGGCGCGTCCAACGGCGCATCGATCGCAATGCCGCGAGTCAGGTCGGGGTCGCGGTACAGCTTCATGCGCTGGTCGCGATCCACCACCAGCGCGCACCAGTCGCCATCGGCCGAACCGTCTTCGAACGCAGTGCAGCGGTCCACATAGGCCAACGTGCCCGTCCCGTGCGTGCGGTCGAACTGACGCGAGGTGTTCTCCAGGTAGACCGTCTTGAGCTTGCTGTCGTCGTCGTATTCGAGCAGCACCGGTGGGCGCACCTGTTGCACGCCCACGACCACCTCGCCGTTGCCGTTGACGCGCAGCAGCCGCGTGCCCTGTCCGGTCCATAAGGTGCGTGCGTAGGCCAGATAGCGCGGGTAGTCCTTGCCGTCGTCGCGGGTGGCCGCTGCGCTGGCGCTGGGTGGTGCATCGCTGGCCAGCAGCGAACGGCCGAAGCCCAGCGTACGCATGCCCGGCTCCAGCAACTGCAGCAGTGTGGCGCCGGAGTCGAGCGTGCTGCCGGCGCGCGCGACCACTTGCTGCGGGGCGATGTCCTTGCCGAGGAACAGCAGCAGATTCTCGCGCTTGTGCCGGGCGAGCACGTCGCTCAGGTCGTTGGGCATCGCCAGATGATCCGACGCGATGACGATGATGGTGTTCCTGCCATAGCGGCTGTTGCGGATGCGCGCGACCAGCTCGCCGATCAGACGGTCGCTGCACTTGATCGCATGCAGCAGGGCGATGTCACCCAGCGGGCCATCGTAGTGCTGGCCCTTGCAGGCCAGCGGCAGGTGGCCTGCCGGATGATGGGTATCCATGGTGAGCGTGGTCAGCATGAACGGCTGGCCGGCACGCGACAGCGTCTGGAAGCTGTCCCAGGCATCGTCGAGCAGTACGTCGTCGTGCACGCCCCAGGCAGAAAAATGCCTGGAATCCACGCCCTTGTCGTAGAAATGATGCACGTCGTGCACCACGTCGTAACCATGGCTGGACAAGAAGCTGCCCTTGCCAGCGAAGCTGGCATCGGCACCGCCGACATAATGATTGCGGTAGCCCTGATCCTTGAGATAGTCGCCCAGGCAACGCGCCTCCGGCAGGAACAGGCCCATGCGGTCCATGCTGTTCTCGTCGCCCGGTGCGGTGGTCAGCGGCACGCCGCACATCGAGGCCACCATGCCGGCGATGGTCCATCCGCTGCCCTCGGCGGATGCGAGGTTGCGTACGTCCACCGCTTCGGTGGCGAGCGCGCGCAGGTTGGGCATCAGGCCCGGGAACACCGATTCGTCGAAGTAGGTGCGCTCCAGGCTCTCGCCGTAGATCCAGACGATGTTCTTGCGCTTTTGCAGCGGTTGTTGCGGCAGCTGGTACTCCGGCACCACGGTGGCGTAATCGACCGGGCGCCACTGGTAGTACAGGCGCTTGCCATCGCGGTACAGCGGGCTCACGGCGATGCTGACCAGCAGCATCGCCACGAAGCCTGCAAAAACCGCACCGCCGCCACGTGGGTGCCGGAAGCGGCGTACCCGGACCAGCAGCAGCGGGCTGAGCGAGAGCAGCAACATGCCGACGAACACGGCGATATAGCCGGAGAAATCGCTGACACCGGCACCCTCCATGTCCGCGCGCAAGTGGTACAGCGTGGCGGCGTTGATGCCATCGCCGCTGAGGCGGTCGATCAACCCCCAGGCGCTCAACGCCAGTAGCAGCAGCGACAGCAGGCCGGCCTTCAGCCACGCCAGCCGCGGCGAGGCGACCAATAGCCACAGCAACAGCAACAACGAACCCAGCAACATCCAATGCATGCGCAGCATCCGAGAGGGAATGATGCGAGCGCGTACCGGACGCATTGCTCGCCATGTCCCGCGCGCCACATATACATGACACCCGGATGACCGACTATGCCGCGACGAAGCTGACTGAAATGTTTGTTGGCCGGCACCGTGCCAGTGCGGTGCGCCCTTTGCGACGGACGCGGCGATTCAACGGATGGCCGTCAGGAAGGGTTCTGCGCTTGCGTTCGGCGACCCCGGGCGGCCACGGCGGCGTACGCTATGTAGCGCCGGGGGAAGCGCGGGCGCCAGTTTCAACGGGCAATGCACGACCTAGCGATGCCCGCGCTCCTCGCGCGCCCTGACGCGGCGGTCGAACAACAACGCGCTGACCACGATGCCGAGCCCCAGCACCACACCGAGCAGGAACAGCACCATCGCGATGGCCGGATAACCCCAGAGCTTGAAGCCGGTGTCGATGCGCATCATCTGCGCCGAGGCCATGATCAATGCCGCGGTCACGATGCCGGCCGCCACGCGATTGGCGATCTTCTGCAGGCTCTCCATCAGATGCGATTCTTCCAGCCCGGTGACGCGCATCTGCAGGCGATTTTCCGCCGCCAGCGACAGGATCTCCGACAGCCGGCGCGGTCCCTCACGCACCAGGTGCTGCAGCTCCATCGCCTCGCTGGCGAGGTTGGCCGCAGACATGGATTTCTTCAGGCGTGCGCGCATCACATGTTGCAGGTGGCGCTCGACGATGCGTCGCGTGTCCAGCTGCGGCGACAGGGTGCGGCACACGCCTTCCAGATTCAGCAGGGTCTTGCCGAGCAGGCTCAGTTCCGGCGGCGTGCGCAGGCCAGTGGAGGTGGCGATGCGCACCAGATCCAGCACCACCCGGCCTTCTGAAGTGGTGTCGTGCGCAGCGTAGCGCGCGATCATCTGCCCGGTTTCGCGCTGATAGCGCTCTTCGTCGTAATCTTCCAGCCGCGTGCTGAGTGCGATGGTCTCTTCGGCGACCTCTTCGCCGCGGCCATCGACGGCGGCGAACAACAGTTTGAGCAGGCGCTCGCGCAGACGCGGCGGAACGTGCGCGACCATGCCCAGGTCGAAGATGGCCAGGCGTCCATCGGCCAGTACGCGCAGGTTGCCCGGATGCGGGTCGGCATGGATCTCGCCATGCACGAACATCTGGTCCAGATAGCCCTTGACCAGTTCGGCCGCCAGCGCGTCCATCGGCTGTTCGGTACGGCGCAGGCCGGAAATCTTGTCCACGCGCACGCCTTCGGCCAGCTGCATGGTCAGCACCCGGCGGCTGCTCAGGTCCCAGATCGGTTGCGGCACCCACAAGCGTGCGAACGGCTTGAGGTGCTTTCCGAAACGCACCAGGGTCTCGGCTTCGTCCTCGTAGTTGAGTTCGGCACGCAGGGTCTTGCCGAATTCGCCCAGCCAGTCGGCAAAGCGCACCCGGCGACCGATGCCGGTCAGCCGATCGGCCGCGGTGGCGAAGCTCTTGAGCACCTCCAGGTCCGATCGCACCTGCGCGGCGACCTCGGGCTTTTGCACCTTGATCGCCACCGGGGTGCCGTCGCGCAATGCGGCGCGGTGCACCTGCGCCAGCGAGGCGCAGCCCAGCGGCGTGGGATCGAAGTGCGAGAACGCCTTGTTCACCGACACCCCGAGCTCTTCTTCGATGATCTGGCGAATGCGTTCCACCGGCACTGCACTGGTGTTCTCCTGCATGCGCTCCAGCGCCGTGGCGAACTCCGGCGGCACGATATCCGGGCGGGTGGACAGCATCTGCCCGAGTTTGACGAAGGTGGGGCCGAGCTGCTCCAGGTCGGAGACGAACTGGTCCGGAGTGCCTTCGGCAGGCACCTCGTAGTCGTTGATGGCGGCCGGGTCCAGGTTCATGCCGGCGAACACGCCGGACCCGCGATACCGCAGCAGCAGGCGCAGGATCTGCGTGCGCCTGCTCATTCCGCCCACCACGGCGTGGTCGGCCGGGCTTGCGACCGGGGCCGGGCTGCGGTGCGGATCGTGGTGACTCAAGGCCTTCTCCGGGGCGTCGTGCGGGCGATCAGTGTGGCCAGCGCGGGGTCGCGGCATGGTGAATCCAGCCGCATGCGACCCACCGCCACGCCAGGGCGGCGCGCTCGGGGGGAGCCGCCGGACGACGCGCCACCTTGCCGGTATCGCTCAGACAACGGCGCGCAACGGCCGGGCAATGCCATGCCATCACCCCATGCGGGCGCCGGATCGGCGAGAATCCGCACCCACCCACGAAGGACCTTGCGCATGGCCGGTGCCAGCCTGTTCACCCTGCTCGACGACATCGCCACGCTGCTGGACGACGTTTCCATCCTGACCAAGGTCGCGGCCAAGAAGACCGCCGGCGTGCTGGGTGACGACCTGGCGCTCAATGCCCAGCAGGTGACCGGGGTCACCGCCGACCGCGAGTTGCCGGTGGTGTGGGCCGTGGCCAAGGGCTCGCTGGTCAACAAGGTGATCCTGGTGCCGGCAGCGCTGGCGATCAGCGCACTGGAGGCCTGGTTGCGCGGACGCGGCTACAACATCCCGCTGGTGATGCCCTTGATGATGATCGGCGGCGCCTACCTGTGCTTCGAAGGCGTGGAGAAGCTGGCGCATAAATTCCTGCACAGCGAGGACGAAGAGGCGCAGCGGCATGCCGAGCGCACCCGTGCGCTGGCCGACGAGAGCGTGGACGTGGTGGCGCTGGAAAAGGACAAGGTCAAGGGCGCCATCCGCACCGACTTCATCCTGTCTGCGGAGATCATCGTGCTGTCGCTGGGCGTGGTGGCGGAGGTGTCGTTCGGTCAGCAGGTGGCCGTGCTGGTGGCGATCGCGCTGGCGATGACCATCGGCGTCTACGGCCTGGTGGCGGCGATCGTGAAGCTGGACGACCTGGGCCTGTATCTGACCCGGAAGGGCGCGTCGCTGGCCACGCTCGGTCGCGGCATCCTGGTGGCCGCGCCGTGGTTGATGAAGTTCCTGTCGGTGGCCGGCACGCTGGCGATGTTCCTGGTCGGTGGTGGCATCCTGGTCCACAACATCCCGGCGCTGCATCACATCGTGGTGGATCTGGCCAACTCGGCCGGTGGCATGGGCTGGCTGGTCGAGGCGCTGGGCAACATGCTGGTGGGCGTGGTGGCCGGCGCGGTGGTGCTGGCGGTGGTCACCGGGTTCCAGAAGCTGCGCGGCAACAAGACCGCGCACTGAGGCCGATGCGGGGCGTCGGCGTTGCCGATGCCTGCGGGCTGGCTGCGTCGCGTGGGACCGCCCGGCGTTGCTTGCCAAGGCGCGCGCTTCTTCGGGGCGGCATGCCGGGATCCGGCTCGCGGATCCGCTGCCCCGGCCATGTGCCTCGGCGTCCGATGTGGCCGGCACACGCTGCCAGCCGGCGAGTGGGTGCACCTGGTCGGCCCGTTGCAATACCTGCGGCCGGAGCCGGCCATTGGATGCCGAGCGGCGCTAATCGGCGCTGATCACCCGGTTCTTGCCGGCGGCCTTGGCGTCGTACATGGCGCGGTCGGCGCGGCGGATCAGTTCGTCCTGGGTTTCGTCCGGGTGGCGCAGGGCTACGCCGGCGCTGAAACTGATGAATACACGCACGTCATCGTGCAGCAGCGAGCGCTGGGCCAGGGCCCGCTGCAGGCGGATGACCGCCGCGCTGGCCTCGAAGATGGTCGAGTCCGGCATCAGCAGCACGAATTCCTCGCCGCCGAAACGCGCGATGGCATCGGTGGTGCGCAAGACGGCCTTGGCCACGTCCACGGTGTGGCGCAGCGCGGCGTCGCCGCCGGCGTGGCCGTGCGCCTCGTTGAGGCGGCGGAAATCGTCCAGGTCCAGCATTGCCGCACAGAGCGGCTGGCCGCTGCGCTGGGTGCGCGCGGCCTCGCGCTGGAACAGTTCCTCGAAGCCCCGCCGGTTGAGTGCGCCGGTCAGCTGATCTTCGCGGACCAGCCCGGCGACTGCGGTCAGTTCCTGCTCCAGCGAGGCGATGCGTTGTTCGGCTTCTTCGACCTGGCGGCGCGCCGAGAGCAGTTCGTCGCGGGCGGCCAGGGCCTGCGCCTGGACCCCGGCGGTGTCCTGCAGCACGTCCTGCAGTAGTCGGTTGAGGTCGGGAATGCTGCGAGCGTCGCCGATCGCCTGCGAATAGCCGGCAACGCGATCGTGATATTCGCCGGTACTGGTCGCCATGCCGTCCAGCCGGTCCACGAACGACACCATCATCTCGCGCATGGCGGTCTTGGAGTCGGCGATGCCTTGCTTGAGCAGGCCCTGCTTGTAGATGACCTCGCGCAGGGTGCCGCGCGCCTGCTCGATCGAGCCGACATCCAGCGGGCCTGCGATCAACTGCCGCACCACCGAGATCTGCCCCTGCAGCCAGCTGCGGTCGTCGAGCAGTTCGCCGACATTCTCCAGCAACAGGTCGAACAGGCCCAGCAACAGGTTCTGTTGCTCGCTGGCATCCTCGGCACGCAAGCCGATCTGATGGCTGAGTTCGCGCAGCCGCTGTTCCAGCGTGACCAGCTCATGACCGGGGCGCCAGTGGCGCAGTGCCGAGGCCAGCGTCTGGGCTTCCTCGGCCAGCTCCGGGCTGCGTTGCAGCAGGGTGGCCAGGGCATTGCCCAGGGCGTGACGCAGCAGATCGCGTAGCTGTTCGGCCTCGGTGCGGCCATCGGCCAGCGAGTCGCCGGTATCGATGGTGCGGATGTATTTGTCGATCAGCTGGCGCAGCGTGCGGCCATAGCCGAGCCAGTCGCCGGCCGCGTACGCCGCGCTCAGGCGCACGCCCATGTCGCCGAGCTCGCCATGCAGGCTGGCAATGCCGTCGGCGAACGCCTGCAACAGCGCTTCCGGATGCGCAGCATGGGAGAACAGCCGCATCAGCAGTGCGGTGGCGGCGGCCGGATCGTGCGCGCCGGACTTGGCCTTGGCCGGCACCAACTGATGCGCGGCCAGACCGTGCCCGCCGCGCTCGCCGCCACGCACCGTGGGCAAGGCCGCGGCCGGACGTGCGGAGTCGGTGCCGCCCCATGGCAGCAGGCGGCGCAGCCCGCCACGCGGGCGGCTGGGTTGTTCAGGCTGTTCTGCCATGCGCCGGCTCTCGAAAGTCCTCTTGCTGACGCAGGTTATCGGCCCGCCCGCGTCCGCCTTGAGCGAGCCGGAGCAGGCGCGCCGGCCGGGTGGGACGGCGTGACTGCAGGCATTCCGCCAACCATCCACGTCGCTGCATGAACTGGTCATGCAATGAGCGGGCGTGTCGCGTCACTCGCCCATATTCGGTGCATCGCGCTCCCGATGCACCGTTACGGGGATCGAGTCGCAAGGCGATGTCCGCTTATGCCTTTGGACATACGCAGCCGTGTGCAACGGAATGAGCGTTGTCGCAGAAAAGTCAGCACATGTTCACGCATATTTTATTTGGACGGGGTGTAGATTCGTCGGCAGGGACAACGTGGAGTATGCGCGTCGTCCTCGCTCCTCATTCGCAGCAGGTCGTCTGGCCGCGTCGGCAGACGATGGTTTTCGCTTCGCCGTTTTCCGTCTCCACCCACTTTACGACGGACGTTTAGATGGTTGCCACGATGCCGCTTCACGCCACTGCCGCGCGCCTAGAGCGCAGCGCATTGATCCCCTCGCTTCTGAAGAAGAGCGGGCGTCCACGCGATGCACGCGGGCGTTTCATCCGCCACCACGAGCGCTTGCCGGTGTCGCCGAGCGATACGCGTGGCGCCTTGTTCGTGGTGTCGGAGATGGCCGACTTCATCAAGGCCGGCGGGCTGGGCGACGTGGCGGCGGCGCTGCCGCGTGCATTGCGGCATCGTTACGACGTGCGCATCCTCATCCCCGGCTACCGCGCCGTGCTCGAGCGCGCCGGCAAGGTGGAGATCGTGGGCCGCGTGCTGGCGCATGCCGCGCTGCCGGCCTGCGACATCGGCCGCATCGTGCAATCGGACGGGTTGCCCATCTACATCCTGCTGTCCAAGGAACTGTTCGAACGCGATGGCTCGCCCTATGTGAGCACCAGCGGTTCGGAGTTCGAAGACAACGCCATCCGCTTCGCCACCCTGTCGCATGCGGCCGCGCAGATCGCCGCCGGCCATGCCGGCCTGGGCTGGAAGCCGCGCCTGCTGCATCTGAACGACTGGCCGTGTGCGCTGGCGGCCGGTTACGTGCGCTGGTCCGGCGGAACCACTCCGTGCCTGTTGACCATCCATAACCTGGCCTATCAGGGACTGGTGCCGTATTCGATGGCGGCCGCGCTGGGCATTCCTGCCGAGCGCGTGGCCGAGCTGGAGTTCTACGGACAGATGTCGTTCCTGCGCGGCGGCATCGTCAACGCCGATCACGTCAATACGGTCAGCGTCAGCTATGCCAAGCAGATCACCGGTCCGGCGCAGGGCTGCGGGCTGGACCGCTTGCTGGCCGGTCGCGCCGCCAAGGGTGCGTTGACCGGTATCGTCAACGGGATCGATGCCAGTTGGGACCCGCGCACCGACGAATATCTGGATACGCATTTCAGCGTGAATCAGTGGCAGGGCCGTCAGGCCAATGCCGCACAGGTGCGCAAGGCGCTGGGGCTGCGCGATAGCACCGGCCCGCTGTTCGCGGTGGTGTCGCGGCTGGTACACCAGAAGGGCCTTGATCTGATCTGCGAGGTCGCGCCGCAGATCGTGGCCGCCGGTGGCCAGATCGCGGTGATCGGCGGTGGCGAGCCGGAGATCGAGCAGCAGGTGGCCGAGCTGACCCGCCGTTACCCCGGCCAGGTCGGTGCGTTCATCGGTTTCGAGGAAGGCCTGGCACGGCGCATGTTCGCCGGTGCCGACTTCCTGTTGATGCCCTCGCGCTTCGAACCCTGCGGCCTGAGCCAGATGTACGCCCAGCGTTTCGGCTGCCTGCCGATCGCCCACGCCACCGGCGGACTGATCGACACCGTGGACGATGGCGTCACCGGTTTCCTGTTCCAGCATGCCAGCGTGGAAGCGCTGCGCCGCTGCCTGGAGCGAGCGTTCCGCACCTTCCGCCTGCCCAGCCTGCTGTCGGCGATGCGCCGTGCGGCGATGCTGCGTCCCAGCGGCTGGGACGTGGCCGGCAGGAAGTATCTTTCCCTCTACGAACACACCGCCGCCCACGCGCCCGCGCTTGCGACGATGTCATGAGCGAACGGTTGGACGGGCAGGGCCAGCAGACGGAAACTGACGCGGTGACCACGGAAGGCATGTCCGATGTTGCACAGACGCTGCAGGCGCTGGCCGAGGGGCTGCCTGCAGATGCATTCGCGGTGCTGGGCCCGCACCCGCAAGCCAACGGGAAACGCCGGGTGCGTGTGTTGGCGCCGGGGGCCGAGGCGATGGGCCTGATCGATCCGCGCGGCAAACTGCTGGCACGCATGCCGGCCAGCGGGATCGAAGGCCTGTTCGACGGCGAGCTGGCGGGCGATGGCCCGTATCGGCTGCGCATCGTATGGCCGGACGCGGTGCAGGAGATCGAAGACCCGTACGCCTTCGGCCCGGTCCTGGACGAGTCGGTGCTGCTGCAGATCGCCGCTGGCGACGGACAGGCGCTACGCGACGCGCTCGGCGCCCAGCACGTGCACTGTGGCGATGTGCCGGGCGTGCGCTTTGCGGTGTGGGCGCCGCACGCGCAGCGCGTGGCCGTGGTTGGCGACTTCAACGGCTGGGAGCCGCGGCGGCACCCGATGCGCCAGCGCAGCGGCGGCTTTTGGGAGCTGTTCCTGCCGCGCGTGGAAGCCGGCGCGCGCTACAAATATGCCATCACCGCGGCCGACGGCCGCGTGTTGCTCAAGGCCGACCCGGTGGCGCGCCAGAGCGAGCTGCCGCCGGCCACCGCCTCGGTGGTAGCCGGTAGCGGGGCGTTCGCCTGGACCGATGCCGACTGGATGCGCCGGCGCAGCGCGCAGACGCTGCCGGCGCCGATGTCCATCTACGAGGTGCACGCTGCCTCGTGGCGGCGGGACGGGCACGACCAGCCGCTGGACTGGCCCGGTCTGGCCAGGGAACTGATTCCCTATGTGCAGCAGCTGGGTTTCACCCATATCGAGCTGCTGCCGATCACCGAGTATCCGTTCGGCGGCTCCTGGGGCTACCAGCCGCTGGGCCTGTACGCGCCCACCGCGCGCCATGGCGACCCGGAGGGCCTTGCCGCGTTCGTCGATGCCTGCCACCGCGCCGGCATCGGGGTGATCCTGGATTGGGTCAGTGCGCACTTTCCCGCCGATGCGCACGGCCTGGCGCAATTCGACGGCGCCGCCGTGTACGAGCATGCCGACCCGCGCGAAGGCATGCATCGCGACTGGAACACGCTGATCTACAACTACGGTCGCCCGGAGGTGACGGCGTTTCTGCTGGGCAGCGCGCTGGAATGGATCGATCGCTACCACCTCGATGGCCTGCGCGTGGACGCGGTCGCTTCGATGCTGTATCGCGACTATGGCCGTGCCGAAGGCGAGTGGGTGCCCAACGCGCATGGTGGGCGCGAGAACCTGGAGGCGGTGGCGTTCCTGCGCCAGCTCAATGCCGAGATCGCTGCGCGCTTTCCCGGGGTGCTGACCATCGCCGAGGAATCCACGGCCTGGCCCGGCGTGACCGCAGCGCTGGCCGATGGCGGGTTGGGCTTCACCCACAAGTGGAACATGGGCTGGATGCACGACACGCTGAGCTATATGCAGCGCGATCCGGCCGAGCGCGCGCAGCACCACAGCCAGCTCACCTTCGGCCTGGTGTATGCGTTCTCCGAGCGCTTCGTGCTGCCGCTGTCGCACGACGAGGTGGTGCACGGCACCGGCGGTCTGCTCGGGCAGATGCCGGGCGACGACTGGCGGCGCTTCGCCAACCTGCGCGCCTACCTGGCGTTGATGTGGGCCCACCCGGGCGACAAACTGCTGTTCATGGGCGCCGAATTCGGCCAGTGGGCCGATTGGAACCACGACCGCTCGCTGGACTGGCACCTGCTCGATGGCGCGCCGCACCGCGGCGTGCAACGGCTGGTGAGCGATCTCAATGCCGTCCTGCGGCGCGAACCGGCCTTGTATCGCGGCAGCCACCGTGCCGCCGGCTTCGACTGGAGCGTGGCCGACGATGCGCATAACAGCGTGCTGGCGTTCGTCCGCCATGACCCCGACGGCGGCGGCGCACCGCTGCTGGCGGTGAGCAACCTCACCCCGCAACCGCTGCACGACTACGGCGTGGGCGTGCCGCGTGCCGGCAGTTGGCGCGAAATCCTCAACACCGACAGCGCCCATTACGGCGGCAGCAACCTCGGCAACGGCGGCCGCCTGGCGACCGAGCCCTTGGGCATGCATGGGCATGCGCAACGGTTGCGCCTGACCTTGCCGCCGCTGGCCACGATCTATCTGCAAGCGGAGACATGACGATGAGCGAGCACGACGCGACCACCCCGGCCTGGGGCGCATGGCCAGCGGGTGAAGGGCAAGTGCGCTTCGCGCTCTGGGCACCGGACGCCAGCCGCGTGGAGGTGGTCTTCGCCGACGGCACGCGCGCTGCGCTGCAGGCGGGGGCGGACGGCTTCTTCCGTGCGGTGCTCGCCTGCGCGGCCGGCACGCGTTATCGCTACAGCATCGACGGCGGCGAACCGGTGCCGGACCCGGCCTCGCGCTGGCAGCCGGATGGCGTCCATGGCGCCAGCGCCGTGCAGCCGACCGATGGCTACCGCTGGAACCACCCGCAGTGGCAGGGCCGGCCCTGGGACGAGGCGGTGATCTACGAACTGCACGTGGGCACGTGCGGCGGCTATGCCGGGGTAACGGCGCAGCTGCCACAGCTGGCGGCGATGGGCATCACCGCGATCGAGCTGATGCCGCTGAGCGCCTTCCCGGGTGCGCACAACTGGGGCTACGACGGCGTGCTGCCGTATGCGCCGGCCGACGCATACGGCACGCCGGACGAGCTGAAGGCGCTGATCGACGCCGCGCATGGCCATGGCCTGATGGTGCTGCTGGACGTGGTCTACAACCACTTCGGCCCGGACGGAAATTACCTGGGCAACTACGCCGGCGCCTTCTTCAACGAAGACAAGCCCACGCCGTGGGGCGCGGCGATCGACTTCCGCAAGCCGCCGGTGCAGCGCTACTTTCTCGACAATGCATTGATGTGGCTGCACGAATACCGCTTCGACGGGCTGCGCCTGGATGCGGTGCACGCGATTTCACCGAATACGTTCCTGGACACCCTGCGCGAGACCATCGAAACCAGTCTGCCGGCCGGCCGCCACGTGCACCTGGTCCTGGAGAACGAGGCCAACCAGGCCTCGCAGCTGCAACGCGGCTATACCGCGCAGTGGGACGACGACTTCCACAATGCCCTGCATGTACTGCTCACCGGCGAAACTGAAGGCTATTACGCCGCGTTTGCCGACAAGCCGACCGCGCATCTGGCGCGCGTGCTCGGCGAAGGCTTCGCCTACCAGGGCGAGCCGGATCCGCGCGGGCATGTGCGTGGCGAGCCCAGCGGAGCATTGCCGCCGCACAAGTTCGTGGTGTTCGCGCAGAACCATGACCAGGTCGGCAACCGCGCGCGCGGCGAACGGTTGCGCGTGCTGGTCTCGCCACAACGCCTGCGCGCGGCGCTGGCGCTGACCGCATTGACGCCGATGATTCCGCTGTTCTTCATGGGCGAGCCGTGGGGTGCCACCCAGCCGTTCCTGTTCTTCACCGATTTCGGCCCGCCGTTGGACGAGGCGGTACGCGAAGGCCGTCGCCGCGAGTTCGCGCATTTCGCTGCGTTTGCAGATGCAGCGCAGCGTGCCACCATTCCCGATCCGAACAGCCATGCGACCTTCGCCGCATCGCGTTCGCCGATCGACGATGCAGCGCAGGGCGAGGGCGCGCAGTGGGCGGCCTGGTTCACGGCGTTGCTGGCCGCGCGGCGGCAATGGTTGGTGCCGGGCCTGGCCCAGGCGCGTGCGCTGCGTGCCAGTGTCCTGGCAGATGGCGCGGTGGCCGCCACCTGGGAGCTGCCCGGCGGGTTGTGGCATATCGCCTTCAATGTCGGTACCGCCGCCGTGCCGCTGCCGCCGCTGCGTGGGCAGCTCGCCTACGCCGAGAACGTGGATGCCGCCACGCAACAGTTGCCGGTGGATGGCTTCATCGCCTGGCACGAGGCACAGGCATGAGCACGCAGTCCCTGCGCACCCTGGCCGCCGCGGCCGGGGTGATGGTCGATTGGGTGGATGCCAGCGACCAGCCGCGGCAGGTCTGCGAGCCGTCGCTGCAGGCAGTGCTGGCCGCGCTGGAACTGCCTGCCGCCACCGCCGCACAGCGTGAAGACAGTCTGCGTCGCTGCCAGGCCCAGGCTGCCGAGCCGGCCGCCTTGCTCACCGTACAGGTCGGCGAGCCACTGGTGCTGCGCGTCGCCGCCAATGCCAGCGGCCGTTGGATAGACGACGACAGCGGCACTGGCGAAGCGGCGCAGGCCGACGCGCAGGGGCGCCTGCGCGCGCCGCAACGCTACGGCTACTGGACATTGGAGATCGGCGCAACGACGCAGCGGGTGGCGGTGGCGCCGCCGCGGTGCTTCAGCGTGGCCGACGCCTGCGGGCAGACCTCGCCGCGCGCCTGGGGCATGGCGCTGCAGGTGTATTCGGCCTGCAGTCCCGACGATGCCGGCATCGGCGATGCCGCCGGCACCGTCGAATGGCTGCGGCATGCGGCCCTGGCCGGTGCCGACGCGCTGGCGCTGAGCCCGGTGCATGCCGCGCGCCCGATCACCGGCGGCTACAGCCCCTACTCGCCCAGCGACCGGCGCTTCTTCGACCCGCTGCATGCCGCACCGGTGCGCGTGCTCGGCGAGACGGCGCTGGAGGCGCTGGCTGCCGTGCCCGGCCTGCGCGAGCACTTCGCCAGCCTGCATGCGCATGCCTTGATCGACTGGCCGGCCGCGGCACAGGCCAAGTGGCGATTGCTGCGTGAGCTGTACGCGCGGGTGTCGCCGGATCATCCGGATCTGCTGGCGTTTCGCGCTGCCGGTGGCGCGGAGCTGGACGGCTTCGCCCGCTTTGCGGCCCGCGATTTCGGCGACAACGACCCACAGCTGCATGTGTTCACGCAGTGGCTGGCGGCGCGCAGCTGGTCCGATGCGCAACGCGAAGCGCACGAGCGCGGCATGCGGATCGGCCTGATCGCCGACCTGGCAGTGGGCTTCGACCCCAACGGCGCCGAGGCGGCGGCGGCTGGCGACAGCGTGCTGCGCGGCCTGGTCCTGGGCGCGCCACCGGATGCCTTCAATGCCGATGGCCAGCACTGGGGCATTGGCGCATATTCGCCCACCGCCCTGCGTCGCAATGGATACGCGGCCTACATCGCGCTGCTGCGCGCGGTACTGCGCGACCGTGGCGGCATCCGCATCGATCACATCCTGGGCCTGCTGCGGCTATGGGTGGTGCCCGATGGCGCCGGCTCCAACGAAGGCGCGTATCTGTCCTACCCGCTGCACGACCTGCTCAACCTGCTGGCACTGGAATCCTGGCGCCACCGCGCCATCGTCATCGGCGAGGACCTGGGCGTGGTGCCGCCGGGCATCCGCGAAGAACTGTCGCAGCGCGGGGTGATGGGGATCGATGTGCTGATGTTCACCCGCGACCGGCAGGGTGCCTTCGTCACGCCGGCGCTGTGGCGAGCGGACGCGGTGGCCACCACCACCACCCACGACCTGCCCACCCTCACCGGGTGGCGCCAGGGCCGCGATATCCAGTGGCGGCGTCAGCTGGGCTTGATCGGGCCCGATCAGGCTTCCGACGATGCGCGGACGCGGTCGCAGGATCTGGCGCGCCTGGATGTCGCAGTGGAGCACGCCGGCCTGCAGGCCGAAGACCCGCTGCTGGGCGCGCTGCGGTTCACCGCCAGCGGGGTGTCTCCGCTGATGCTGGTGCCGGTGGAAGATGCGCTGGCGTTGCAGGAACAACCCAATCTGCCGGGTACCGTCGAGGTCCATCCCAACTGGCGCCGACGTCTGCCCGATCCCTTGCCGCATGCGCGCCTGACCACGGCGCTGCACGGCGTTGCCGAGGCGCGTCGCGTCGCGGCTGTTTCGGACTCCCAGTCATGATCGAGCTTCGCGCCACCGCCCGCCTGCAGCTGCATGCCGGCTTCACCCTGCACGATGCGCGCGCGCAGGTGCCGTACTACGCCAGCCTGGGCATCAGCCATCTGTATCTGTCGCCGATCGGCACCGCGGTGCCCGGCTCCACGCATGGCTACGACAACATCGACCCCACGGTGGTCAACCCCGAGCTCGGCGGCGAAGATGCGCTGATCGCGCTGTCGAAGGCCGCGCGCGAACACGGCATGGGGTTGATCGCCGACATCGTGCCCAACCACATGGCCACCCATCCGCAGAACGCATGGTGGTGGGATGTACTGCGCAACGGCCGCAGCGCCAGGCATGCGGACTGGTTCGACATCGATTGGCGTGCCCCGGGGCGCGACGGCAAGCTGTGGCTGGCAGTGCTGGATCGCCCGTATGCGACGGCGCTGGCCGAAGGCCTGATCACGTTGGTGATCGAAGACGATGGCGGCGCCGCATTGGCGCACTACGACCAGCGGTACCCGATCCGTCCGCAGACCCTGGACATTCCCGACAAGGCCGCACGCGCGCAGTGGCTGCGCGACTACAACGACGGCGCCAGGCGCGGCGATGGTCGGTTGCACAAACTGATCGAACGCCAGCCGTATCGCTTGAACTGGTGGCGTGTCGGCAACGACATGCTCAACTACCGGCGTTTCTTCGACATCACCTCGCTGGTGGCGCTGCGCGTGGAGCTGCCGGCGGTGTTCGATGCGGTGCACGCGCTGCCGCTGCGGCTGGTGGCCGAAGGCCATCTGGACGGCCTGCGCATCGACCACGTGGATGGACTCACCGACCCCACCGGCTATGTGCGAAAACTGCGCAGCCGGCTGGATGCGGCCGGCCGCACGCGCGGCCTCAAGCCCGGCACGCTGGGCCTGTACCTTGAAAAGATCCTCGCACCGGGCGAGCACCTGCCGGCCGACTGGCCGTGCGATGGCACCACCGGCTACGACTTCATGGACCAGGTGGGCGGCGTGTTGCACGACGCGGCCGGCTTCAAGCCGCTGGCGCGTGCCTGGCAGAAGATGAGCGGGCGCAGTGGCGACTTCGCGCAGGAAGAACGCGCCGCACGCGACGAGATGCTGCGCGGTGCGTTGCAGACAGAGTTCAATCGCGCGGTGGGCGCGTTGTCGGCGCTGGCGCGACTGGATCCGCCAACCCGCGAGTTCAGCCCGCAGATGCTCGCGCGCGGCCTGTGCGTGCTGCTGCGCTGGTTCCCGGTGTACCGCACCTATGCCGGCAGCAAGGGGCTGACCGGCAGCGACGCCGAGCGGCTGCGCGCTACCGCCGCGCACGCACGCGAAGGCATGCCCGAAGCGATCGTGGCGGCGGTGAACGCCATCGAGCGCTGGCTGCTGGACGACGCTGGCGCCGACCGCGCCCAGATCGCCTTGCGTCGCATCCTGCGCCGACGTGTCGAGCAGCTGTCCGCGCCGCTCAACGCCAAGGCGGTGGAGGACACCGCGTTCTATCGGCACGGCGTGCTGCTGTCGCGCAACGAGGTGGGCAGCCATCCCACCCATTTCGCCAACGAGGCGGCCGAATTCCACGCGCAGAATCTCGAACGCGCCAGGCACTATCCGCGCGCGTTGCTGGCCACCGCCACGCACGACCACAAGCGTGGCGAAGACCTGCGCATGCGTCTGGCCGTGCTGTCCGAGCAGCCACGCTGGTGGATCGAGCAAAGTGCCCAGTTCGACACCCTGGCCGAAGCGCTGGACGCGCCGGCGCTGGCCGGTGGCGACCAGCAGATGCTGTGGCAGACGCTGGTGGCGGCGTGGCCGATCGGCCTGGGCGCCGATCAGGCCGAGCCGTTGGCCGGCTACGCCGAGCGCGTGGCGCAATGGCTGCTCAAGGCGGTGCGCGAAGCCAAACTGCATACCAGCTGGACCGATGGCTCGGCCGCGTACGAACACGCGGTGCAGGCCACCGTGGAACAGGTGCTGTGCAGCCGCGCAGGCTTGCCGCTACGGCGCGCGGTGCTGCGCGCCAGCAACCATATCGCTGCGGCTGGCGCGCGCAATTCGCTGGTGCAGACCACCTTGCGCCTGACCGTGCCGGGCGTGCCCGATCTGTACCAGGGTACCGAAGGCTGGGATCTGTCGTTGGTGGATCCGGACAACCGTCGCCCGGTGGACTATGCGCAACGCCAGCAGTGGCTGGACCAGACGCGCGACTGGAACGCGTCGCTGCGCACCTGGCGCGATGGCGCTGTCAAGGCCCGCCTCATCGCCGTGCTGCTGCAGCTGCGCCGCGACCATCCGGCGCTGTTCGCCAAGGGCGACTATCAACCGCTACAGGTCGCCGCCAGCGGTGGTGCGCAGGTACTGGCATTCCGTCGTCACCACCGCGGCCAGTCGCTGGTGGTGGCGGTCACGCGGCTGGGCGCCGGCAGCCAGGGCGAAGGCGATCTGCCGCTGCTGCTGCCACTGGCGATCTGGGGCCAGGCCGCACTGGCCTTGCCGGAGGCGTCCTATCGCCATGTGCTCGACGGCAGCACGCTGCAGCCGCAGCACGGCCGCGTGCCGTTGTCGACGCTGTTTGCACGCGCACCGGTGGCAGTGTTGCTGACCGCTTGACCCCGAAGATCCTCGAGAGAAACGCACGCAATGAATGAGATGCAACGCCAGGCACGGCTTCGCCAGTTGGCACAGGAAATCTGGGAGGCCGAAGGCCGTCCCGACGGACATGCGGACCGCCATTGGGCGATGGCCGAGCGGCTGGTGGACGCCGAGGAGCGGGCTGCCGAGCAGGCCACCGAGCAGGTGGTCACGCCGATCACTGCACGCCAGTAACGTGGCTTCTGCCACCTTTCAGCCCAGTCTGCCGGGTGATCCGGCGTGCCCCCGAACGGCGTACGCCCGCGTCGTCCCACAGCGCGAATCGCGTGCCTGATGTCACCGTACCGAGGAGTTACCGATGGCCACCCGCAAGTTCACCCAGCGCTCGCGTATCCGCGAAGGCCGTCCCAACCCGCTCGGTGCGACCTGGGACGGCCTGGGCGTCAATTTCGCACTGTACTCGCGCAATGCCACACGCGTGGAGCTGTGCCTGTTCGACGAGCGTGGCCGCGAACAGGAACGCATCGCGCTGCCCGAGTACACCGACGAAGTCTGGCACGGCTATCTGCCCGACGCGCGCCCCGGGCAGCTCTATGGCTATCGCGTGCACGGTCCCTACGCGCCGTATGCAGGGCATCGCTTCAATCCCAACAAGCTGCTGCTGGATCCGTACGCCAAGCAGATCGTCGGCGAGCTGAAATGGGCGCCGCATCTGTTCGGCTACACCATCGGCCACCGCGACAAGGACCTGAGCTTCGACCGGCGCGACAGCGCCGCGTTCATGCCCAAATCGGCGGTGATCGATCCGGCCTTCACCTGGGGCCAGGATCGCCCGCCGCAGACGCCGTGGAACCGCACGGTGATCTACGAAGCCCACGTGCGTGGGCTGAGCATGCTGCATCCGGCGGTGCCGCCGGAAAATCGCGGCACCTTCTCGGCATTGAAGACCGATGAACTGATCGACCACATCAGCTCGTTGGGCGTCACTGCGGTGGAACTGCTGCCCGTGCACGCCTTCGTCGACGATCAATATCTGCTGGAAAAAGGCCTGCGCAATTATTGGGGCTACAACACGCTGGGGTTCTTCGCTCCGCAGGCGCGTTACATGTCCACGCGCACGGTGGCCGAATTCAAGCAGATGGTGGCGCGCCTGCACCATGCCGGGCTGGAAGTGCTGCTGGACGTGGTCTACAACCACACCGCCGAGGGCAACGAGCTCGGCCCCACGCTGTCGTTCAAGGGCATCGACAACGCCAGCTACTATCGTCTGGCCGACGATCGACGTTTCTACATCAACGACACCGGTACCGGAAACACCTTCGACCTGACCAATGTCGGCGCGCTGCGCATGGTGATGGATTCGCTGCGCTACTGGGTGCAGGAAATGCACGTGGACGGTTTCCGTTTCGATCTGGCCAGCATCCTGGGCCGCGAACGGTATGGCTTCGATCCGTCGGGCAGCTTCCTGGACGCAGTGCGCCAGGATCCGGTGCTGAGCCAGACCAAGCTCATCGCCGAGCCGTGGGACATCGGCCCGGGCGGCTATCAGGTCGGCAACTTCCCACCCGGCTGGATGGAATGGAACGACAAGTTCCGCGACAACGTGCGCGCGTTCTGGCGCGGCGATGCCGGACAGCTCGCCGAGCTGGCCACCCGACTCACCGGTTCTGCGGATCTGTTCAACCGTAGCGGCCGGCGTCCCACTGCCTCGGTCAACTTCGTCACTGCGCATGACGGCTTCACCCTGCGCGATCTGGTGAGTTACGAAAGCAAGCACAACATGGCCAACGGCGAGGATGGCCGCGACGGCAGCGACCACAACATTTCGGCCAACTACGGGGTGGAGGGAGACACCAACGATCCGGCCATCAAACAGCTGCGCCGTCAGCAGATGCGCAATCTGCTGGCCACGCTGCTGCTGTCGCAGGGCACCCCGATGCTGCTGGCCGGCGATGAGTTCGGCCATAGCCAGAACGGCAACAACAATGCGTACTGCCAGGACAATGCGCTGACCTGGATCGACTGGACGGCGGCCACCAAGGCCGCCGCCGCCGACCAGGCCGCGTTCGTGCGGCGGCTGATCCGTGTACGGCAGCGCTACCCGCTGCTGCACCGCGCGCGATTCTTCGACGGCAAGTTCGACGACGCCTTGGGCCTGAAGGACCTCACCTGGCTGGCGCCCAGCGGCGTGGAGATGGACGAGGCCGCCTGGCACGACCCGGAGGCTCGCGCGCTGATGCTGCGCCTGGATGGCCGCTCGCCCACCACCGGCCTGCGCGAGATCGCCGCCAACGTCACCTTGCTGATGCTGATCAATGCCGCGTCCACCAGTGTTTCCTTCACTCTGCCGGCGATGCACGACGAACACTGGCGCGTGCTGGTCGATACCGCACGCCATGGCGGGCGCGTGGTTGCCGGCGGCAGTGAATGGAAGGCGCCCGCGCATTCGCTGACGCTGCTGGCGGTGGAGCGCGACCGCATCGCCAGCAGTGCGCGCATCGTCTCCGAAGGGGCGCGCTGATGGCGAGGATGGCCTGATGGACGTATTACTGGCAGGTGCGACCGGATTGGTCGGCAAGCATGTGCTGCAGCAACTGTTGGCCGATGCACGCTGCACCGGCGTGGTGGCGATCACGCGCCGGCCGCTGCCGCAGATGCATCCCAAGTTGCGCAACCAGGTGGTCGACTTCGAACGGCTGCCACAGTGGACCGCACCGCGCATGGAAGCGGCCATCTGCGCCCTGGGCAGCACCATGAAGCAGGCCGGCTCGCGCGAAGCGTTCTATCGTATCGACCACGATTACCCGATGGCGATCGCGCATGCGGCCTGCGCGCAGGGCACCTCGGTGTTCGTTCTCAATTCCGCAGCAGGCGCCAACGCGCAATCGCGCATCTTCTACAACCGCGTCAAAGGCGAGCTGGAGCGCGATCTGCGCGCCGTCGGCTTCCCCTCGCTGACCTTCGTGCGGCCCGGCCTGATCGGCGGCGAACGCGAAGAGCGCCGCACCGGCGAACACATCGGCAGCCTCGTGCTGGGCGCACTGGGGCCGTTGCTGCCGCGGCGCTTTCGCATCAACCCGGCAGAGCGTGTTGCTGCGGCAATGGTATCCGCCGCGCTCGCGCCGGCGCGTGGCGAGCATAGCGTTGAGGCTGCAGAGCTGGCGGGCTAATGATCGCAGGAGCGCGCCCGAGCGCGATAGGGCGTTACTGCTAGAGGTTCGCCGCACGCAGGCACGCTCCTGTGGGTGGGTATGGACTGCGGCACTTTCGCTGGTACCGCTCCCCCTAAACGCCCAGCGATTGCCCGCCATCCACCGCCAGCACTTGCCCGGTGATCCAGCGCGCCCGCGATGAAGCGAGAAACAGCGCGGCGTCGGCCACGTGCTGCACCTGCCCGAAGCCACCGAACGGGATGCTGTCGCGGATGCGTGCATATAACTCTGGTTCCTCACGACTGCGCCTGTCCCACAGGCCGTCGGGGAACTCTATCGATCCGGGCGAGAGTGCATTGACGCGGATACGTTCGCGCGCCAACTCTGCGGCCAGGGTGGTGGTGTAGTAATTCAGCGCGGCCTTGGCGGTGGAATAGGCGATCGCGCGTGGTGTCGGGCGTTGCGCGTTGATCGAGCTGATGTTGATGATCACCGCGTCGCTGCTCTGGCGCAGATACGGCAAGGCAGCCCGGTTGCAGCGCACCGCTGCCATCAGGTCCACATCCAACCCCGCCTGCCAGCTTGCATCGTCGTTGCCGTGTCCAAAACCGGAGGCATTGTTGATCACCACATCCAGGCCACCCAATGCCTGCGCGGCGGCCTGCACGTAGCGTTCGATCTGTGCGGCATCGGCCAGGTCGCAGGGCAGGGTATGCACCGGCGCACCTTGCGCAGCCAGCGCGTGGGCCGCCTGCGCCAGACCGTCGGGGCTGCGTGCGCAGATCGACACCTGCGCGCCATCGCGCACGAAGGCTTCGGCGATCGCCAGGCCAATGCCGCGGCTGCCGCCGGCAATCAGGACGCGTCGCGGAGGAGATGCGGAGTCGGACATGACGGAGACCGGAGAGTAGAAACCCGCATTATCGGACAGCGGGCGCTGCATGACGCACTGCTATCGGACCTAGTGGGGTAGGCAAGTGCGTGGCGCCGCAGCAGGAAGTTCCACGCTGCAGCAGCGCCGGCACGAGCGGCAGGTGCAGCCTCAGGTGGCGTCTTCAGGCGCGAAACACGAACGCCCAGGCTAGTGGCAGGCCAGGCCGGAGCGACAACGGAAGCCTGCGACGCAGCCGATGGCGAAGCGTCTTCCAAGCCCGGCAGCAGGCCTCACCGGGTGGGCGTCCGCAGCAGCTCCCTGAGCCGGCACGCATGCCTGCTTCGGCACCGGTTGCCGGATAGCGAGGACGTCCAGAGTGCGCTGCGCAGCGGCGCCCGTACTGGATGCCTGCGTCTGCGATCTGGCCCATCGGTTGCGGTGGCGGCTGCTGTCATCTGGCCGTCATAGGCGCCAAGCGCTGCTTGCCCCGTAAGCCTCATCGCCGCTGGCGATCAGCTCATGCCTTTCTGATTGCTCCTCGCTAACCAATTGTTTACACATCGGCTGCGCGCTGCGGGCACAACGTGCGGGTCATTCAGTGGGAGTTGCACATGGAAACCCATATCACCGTCATCGGTGCCGGCTTCTGCGGCACCGCGCTGGTCCGTGCGCTGGCGCAGACGGCCGATGCGCAGGTGCGCATCACGTTGGTGGGCGTGGCCGACACCTTCGGCAGCGGCATTGCCTACGGCGCGGCGCGGCCGGAGCATCTGCTCAACGTGCGCGCCAAGGACCTTGGCATCGACGCCCAGGCGCCGGGTGCGTTCGCCGATACCTTGCATCTGGGCGAGAGCGGGCGATTGGAATTCCTGCCGCGCCTCGCCTATGGCGACTACCTGCGCAGCGAACTCGATGCAGCGGTGAGTGGTGCGCAGGCATCGATCGTGCGCCTGTCGCAGGAAGCGGTGGCGGTGGAGCGTGTGCGCAAGGGATTTCGCGTGTTTCTCGCCAACGGCGATGCCTTCCACAGCGATCGCGTGGTGCTGGCGGTCGGCGGGTTGCAACCGCAGGCGCTGGCGGGTATCGGCCCGCGTTTGAGCGTGCATCCCCGCTACATCGGCTGGCCATGGCAGGGCGATGCGTTGGCACGGCTGTCGCCGGATGACGACGTGTTGATCGTCGGTGCGGGTCTGACCATGGTGGATGTGGCGCTGAGCCTGCATGCGCGCGGACATCGGGGCCGCATGCTGGCGATCTCCCGGCGCGGGCTGGCGCCGCAGGCGCATCTGCGCCAGCCTGGCGCATCGTTGGAGCTGCCGCCGCATCTGCAGCGTGCGCTCAAGGATGCCGATCTGCGCGGACTGTTGCGCGGCGTACGCCAGCTCAGCGCGGTAGTGGACGACTGGAGGCGCGTGGTGGATGCGTTACGCCCGCATCTGCAGCCGCTGTGGCAGCGTCTGGAGCTGTCGCAACGCGCGCGGTTCCTGCGCCACCTGCGCCCGTACTGGGAAGTCGTGCGGCATCGCGTTGCGCCGGGTGCGGCCGAACAGCTGGCGCACTTGCAGGTCACCGGCCAGCTGGAGGTTGTTGCAGCGCGCTTGCTGCGGGCGCGCTGGGTGCCCGATGGCGTGGAAGCGGTGATCCGCGCACGCGGCGCAGCCGATGCGCAGACCTTGCGGTTCGATGCGGTGATTCGTGCCACCGGCCTGGATACCGATATCGATCGCACCAGCGATCCGTTGATCGCCGGTATGCGCGAAGCCGGCCTGTTGCGCGCCGATCCATTGGGATTGGGTGTGGATACCGATGCGCATCTGCGTGTGCGCGACGGCACCGGGCAGATCGTGCCAGGGCTGTATTGCGTGGGACCGCTGCTGCGTGGACGCTACTGGGAAATCACCGCCGTGCCCGAATTGCGCGTGGCCACGCGCTCGCTGGCCGAACGGCTGTTGCTGGGCGCAACGCCGGCCTTACAGCCGGAACCCGAGCACGTCCCGCGCGAAGTCAACGGGCGCTCGTAAGGCGGGGATGTGTTTCGCCCTCGTCGTTGGTGTGCGTACCCGCACGTGTCCGCCGACCTGGTGTGACGTCACTTCCTCAGTGACGCTGCGCATCGACATGCACGCTGGCCGTATCGACCAAGTGCAGAGCGGCTCTGCGCATGCAGGCATGGTCAAAACTGTGCACCCGTGCACGCGCCTTGTCGAACAGCGCAAACATGCGGCGTGATGCGTAGTGCAGCGCGTGGCATTGGGAAGGGTTGGGTCATGGTGTTTGCGCTGGGCATCTCTGATGTCCAGCGCGCTTGATTCCCTCGTCTGCCTGGAGTCTGCCATGCCCCGTCTTGCGCCCGCTCTCCTTGCCGCTGCGCTATGTGCCAGCGCCCTGCCTGCGATGGCCAGCGAATCGCTCAAGTCGCGTGCCGATGTCATTGCCGCACTGGAGGCCGGCTACGATGTCAGCCTGACCACCGATCTCAGCCGCTGCACGCCCGAACAGGGCACCCCGGAAAGCCGGACGCGAGGCGGCCGTCATATCGAGGCCTACCGCATCACCGAGGACGGCACGGCCGCGTTCTCCGGCTCGCACTTCACCGTAGCCAACGACGGCAAGCCGATCCAGCAGTTCATGCGCTACCAGCTGCGCCCGGACGGCAGCGTGCGCTTTACCACCTACATGTACGATCTGCCGGCACTGCAGCAACGCGGGCCGATGCTGGCGTATCAATGCACGATCAATCAGGGCATTCGTTTTCATGCCGATTGATTGCGGTCAACGCGCTACGCGCTACCTGCGTTGGAAGCTCGAAGTTGTGCATCGAAGTTGCACGTGTCGAAGTTGTACGTTCGGACTTGCGATGTTGTAGCGAGACGTGGCATGGCGACGCTCGTGGGGTAATGACAAGGTGCGCAAGCAATCCAGGCTCCGCACATACCCTCATCCGCCCCTGCGGGGCACCTTCTCCCGGCGGGAGAAGGGATGTCTTTTCACTGTGCGGGGGAGTGCGCGCAGCCGGAGCCCCTCTCCTGCGGGAGAGGGGTTGGGGTGAGGGTACGGGGCGAAGCCACACGTGCTCTACCGCTATTGCTATTGCCGCTGCACCGCCACCGCCTCATTGCCTCCAGTCTGCCAGCCACCACCCAATGCCCTGAACGTCGCCACCGCACTGCGCGCAGCCTCGGTGCGCGCCTGCACCTGCGCGTCGGAGGCGCGCAGCAGGCTGTCGTCGGCGTTGAGCACTTCGATCAGGCTGATGGTGCCTTTTTCGTAGGCCAGTGCCGAGGCGTCGCGCGCCTTGCCCAGCGCCTCGACACCCTGCGTCAGCACATGGGCCTGTTGCTCGCGTTTGACCAGCGCGGTGAAGGCGTTTTCCACATCTTCGGTAGCGCGCAAGACGGCCAGGCGGTAGGCGGCCAACTGCTCGGCTTCCTGGCCCTTGGCCTGGGCGATCTGCGCGTTGATGCGGCCGAAGTCGAACAGCCGCCAACGCAGCCCCAGCGCCGCGGACGCCTGGGCGGCATCACCGGAGAACAGGTGGGCGCCGGAGATCGCCGTGGCGCTGCCGAGCAGGCCGCTCAATGAGAACTTGGGGTAGTACTCGGACATCGCGACGCCGATGCGCGCATTGGCAGCAGCCAGGCGGCGCTCGGCGACGATCAGGTCGGGCCGGCGGCGCAGCAGGTCGGCCGGCGAGCCGCTATCGGCGATCTGCGGCGCCGCCGGGATGGGTTTGCTGGCCGCCAGCTCTTTGCGGTGAGTGCCGGGCGCCACGCCCAGCATCACATCCAGCGCGTTCATGGCCGCCACCAGCCCGGCCTCTAGCCCGGGCACCGTGGCCTGCGCCTGGGCCAGTGCACCCCGGGCCTGCTGCAGTTGCAGTTCGGCCGCCAAGCCCTTGCCGTGCAGCAGCGTCACCATCGACACCAGACCTTGCTGGGTGGCGATCTGGCGTTGGGCCACGTCCAGCCGGGCCTGCAGGCCGCGGATGCTGATGTAGATGTCGGCGGTCTGCGCGGCGACCGCCAGGCGCGTGGCTGCTGCGCTGGCGTCGGTGGCCTGGTAGTCGGCCAGTGCGGCCTGGCGCCCACGCCGCAGCCCGCCGAACAGGTCCAGCTCCCAGCTGGCGCCCAGGTTGGCGTCGTAGAGGCTGGCGTAGCGATCGAAGTTGGGGGTGCTGTCGAGCACCTGCCCCAGCGGGGTCTCCAGCGACTGGTAGGCACGCGTCGCGCTGCCGGTGATGTTGCCGGAAGGCAGCAGCGCGGCGGTGGCGGCGGTCAGCCCGGCGCGGGCCTGGGTCACCCGCGCGGTGGCCTGCGCCAGGTCCAGGTTCTGCGCCAGTGCGGCGGTGACGTAGCGGCTCAGGTCCGGGTCGCCAAAACCGCTCCACCAGGTTGCTAGATCTGAATGGCCGCTCGCGGGGCGCGCGGCGACCTCGGCCTGGCCAACGAAGCGGTCGGGGAGCGGGGCGTCCGGACGGGTGTAGTCGGGACCGACCGCGCAGCCCGTCGCGAGGCTGACGGCAACGAACACTGCAAGGAGGCGGAGTGACGGCATGACGGGACCGGAGCGCTGAAAGATTGGTGACTATAGTATGGAATGGTCACTTTTGTAAGTCGACGGTGACGGCGCTAAGCTGTCGGCATGAGCAAAGCATCCAGTTACCCGGTATCGGGCCGTGGGCCGGCCGATCACGACGTGCGCGACCAGATCGTGGCCGCGGCCACCGAGCATTTCAGTCGCTACGGCTACGAGAAGACCGCCGTGTCCGATCTGGCCAAGGCGATCGGCTTTTCCAAGGCCTATATCTACAAGTTCTTCGAATCCAAGCAGGCCATCGGCGAGATGATCTGCACCCACTGCCTGCGCGAGATCGAGCAGGAGGTGCAGGCCGCCGTGGCAGAGGCGGAGCTGCCGGCAGAGAAGCTGCGGCGCATGTTCAAGGTGGTGATCGAGGCCAGCCTTCGGCTGTTCTCGCGTGAGCGCAAGCTGTACGAAATTGCCACCTCTGCGGCCGTGGAGCGCTGGCAGTCGGTGGTCGCCTATGAGGCGCGCCTGCAGAAACTGCTGCAGGACATCCTGCAGCAGGGGCGTGCCAGCGGCGACTTCGAACGTAAGACGCCGCTGGACGAAGCCAGTGCTGCCATCTATCTGGTCATGCGCCCGTACATCAATCCATTGCTGCTGCAGCACAGCCTGGAACATGCCGACGAAGTGCCTGCGCTGTTGTCCGGGGTCGTGCTACGGAGCCTCTCGCCGTAAGAAAGTCGCTGGTGACTATTGACGTAATTAGTCACAAGTCCCAGGATGCGAGCCTTCACCAGATCGCTCCGGGATTCCCATGCTTCGGCACCGCCTTGTTGTCAGCTCCGTTCTGAGTGTCCTGCCGCTGGTATTGAGTGCCTGCGGCGGAACGGCACAGCCTGATCCACGTACTGCCACCCCGCTGGTGCGGGTGGCCACGGTCGGCGATGCCGTCGCGGCGGCGCGCAGTTTTTCCGGCACCGTCGCGGCGCGGGTCCAGAGCGACCTGGGCTTCCGGGTGGCAGGCAAGGTGTCCGAGCGGCTGGTCGATGCCGGCCAGAGCGTCAAGCGTGGCCAGCCGCTGATGCGCATCGACCCGGTGGATCTGCAACTGGCTGCACGTGCGCAGCAGGACGCGGTGGCCGCCGCGCGCGCGCGCGCGCAGCAGGCCGCCGACGATGAAGCCCGGTACCGCGATCTGCGCGGGACCGGGGCCATCTCGGCCTCGGCCTACGATCAGATCAAGGCGGCCGCCGATGCGGCCAAGGCACAGTTGAGCGCTGCGCAGGCCCAGGCCGACGTGGCGCGCAACGCCAACCGCTACTCCGACCTGCTGGCCGATGCCGACGGCGTGGTGATGGAGACGCTGGTCGAGCCGGGCCAAGTGGTCGCGGCCGGACAGCCGGTGGTGCGGCTTGCGCACGCCGGTCCGCGCGAGGCGGTCATCCAGTTGCCGGAGACGCTGCGCCCGAAGCTCGGATCGGTGGCCCAGGCCACGCTGTTCGGCAACGCCGCCGTCCGCGTGCCGGCCACCTTGCGCCAGCTGTCCGAGAGCGCGGACCGGCTGACCCGCACCTTCGAGGCACGCTACGTGCTCGACGGCGCGCTCGGGCAGGCGCCGCTCGGCACCACGGTCAGTCTCCGCGTTGCCGACGGCGCCGTATCGGGCCCCCGGGCGGGCGTGCAGGTGCCGCTGGCTGCCTTGTTCGACGCCGGCAAGGGGCCGGGCGTGTGGGTGATTGCCGGCAACCCGGCCAAGGTGAGCTGGCGGCCGGTGACCGTGCTCGGCCTGGAAGACGACCACGCCAATGTCGCCGGCACGCTGGCGCGCGGCGAGCGCATCGTGGCCCTGGGAGCGCATCTGCTGCGCGAGGGTAAGCAGGTGCGCATCGCCGGTGCCGGCAGCACTGCCACGACGGCTGGTACCGCCAAGGCGGCAGGAGCGCAGCCGTGAGCGAGGGCCGCTTCAATCTCTCGGCGCTCGCGGTGCGCGAGCGCTCCATTACGCTGTTTCTGATCTTCCTGATTTCGCTGGCCGGCCTGGTGGCGTTTCTCAAGCTCGGGCGTGCCGAAGACCCGGCCTTCACCATCAAGGTGATGACGATCGTGACCGCCTGGCCGGGTGCCACGCCGCAGGAAATGCAGGACCAGGTTGCCGAAAAGCTCGAAAAGCGCATGCAGGAGCTGCGCTGGTATGACCGCACCGAAACCTATACGCGCCCCGGTCTTGCGTTCACCACGCTGACCTTGATGGACAGCACGCCGCCCGGTGAGGTGCAGGAGCAGTTCTACCAGGCGCGCAAGAAGGCCGGCGATGAAGTGGCCAACCTGCCGGCCGGGGTGATGGGGCCGCTGATCAACGACGAATATGCCGACGTCACCTTTGCGCTGTTCGCGCTGAAGGTCAAGGGCGAGCCGCAGCGCTTGCTGGCACGCGATGCCGAGACCCTGCGCCAGCGCATCCTGCATGTGCCGGGCGTCAAGAAGGTCAACATCATCGGCGAGCAGCCCGAGCGCATCTTCGTGGAGTTCTCGCACGAGCGCCTTGCCACGCTGGGTGTCAGTCCGCAGGACGTGTTTGCCGCACTCAACGCACAGAACGCCCTGAATGCCGCCGGGTCGGTGGAAACGCGTGGCCCGCAGGTGTTCATTCGGCTCGATGGCGCGCTCGACAGCCTGCAGAAGATCCGCGACACCCCACTGGTGGTGCAGGGCCGCACCTTGAAGCTGTCGGACATCGCCACCGTCAAACGCGGCTACGAAGATCCGTCCACCTTCATGATTCGCAGTGGGGGCGAACCGGCGCTGTTGCTGGGCATCATCATGCGCGATGGATGGAACGGGCTGGATCTGGGCAAAGCGTTGGACAGCGAAGTGGGCGCGATCAATGCCGAGTTGCCGCTGGGCATGAGCCTGAGCAAGGTCACCGACCAGGCGGTCAACATCGACGCGTCGGTCGGCGAGTTCATGACCAAGTTCTTCGTCGCGCTGCTGGTGGTGATGCTGGTGTGCTTCGTCAGCATGGGCTGGCGCGTGGGCATCGTGGTGGCGGCCGCGGTGCCGCTGACGCTGGCAGCAGTGTTCGTGGTGATGCTGGCCACCGGCAAGAATTTCGACCGCATCACGCTGGGATCGCTGATCCTGGCGCTGGGTTTGCTGGTGGACGACGCCATCATCGCGATCGAGATGATGGTGGTGAAGATGGAAGAAGGCTATGGCCGCGTTGCCGCATCGGCCTATGCGTGGAGCCATACCGCCGCGCCGATGCTGTCCGGCACCCTGGTGACGGCGGTGGGCTTCATGCCGAACGGGTTTGCCGCTTCCACCGCCGGCGAATACACCAGCAACATGTTCTGGATCGTAGGCATCGCGCTGATCGTGTCGTGGGTGGTGGCGGTGGTGTTCACGCCCTATCTGGGCGTGAAGATGCTGCCCGAGATGAAGAAGGTCGAAGGCGGCCACGCGGCGATGTACGACACGCCGCGCTACAACCGCTTCCGCGATGCGCTGGGCCGCGTGATTGCCCGCAAATGGCTGGTGGCCGGTTCGGTGGTGGGCCTGTTCGTGCTGGCGATCGTCGGCATGGGCATCGTCAAGAAGCAGTTCTTCCCGATCTCCGATCGCCCTGAAGTGCTGGTGGAAGTGCAGCTGCCGTACGGCACCTCGATCACCCAGACCAGTGCGGCGGCCGCCAAGGTGGAAGCCTGGCTGTCCAGGCAGAAGGAAGCAAAGATCGTGACCGCGTACATCGGTCAGGGTGCGCCGCGCTTCTTCCTGGCGATGGGCCCGGAACTGCCGGACCCTTCGTTCGCCAAGATCGTGGTGCGTACCGACGACCAGCACGAGCGCGATGCGCTGAAGCTGCGCTTGCGTGAGGCGATCGCGCAAGGCCTGGCACCGGAAGCGCGCGTACGCGTGACGCAATTGACCTTCGGCCCGTACTCGCGCTTCCCGGTCGCCTACCGGGTGAGCGGTCCCGACCCGCAGGTGCTGCGTGGCATCGCTGCGCAGGTCGAGCAGGTCATGCAGAACAGCCCGATGCTGCGCACCGTCAATACCGACTGGGGCGTGCGCACACCGACGCTGCATTTCAGCCTGGACCAGGACCGCCTGCAGGCGGTGGGGCTGACCTCGGCCGCCGTTGCCCAGCAGTTGCAGTTCCTGCTCAGCGGTGTGCCGATCACGCTGGTGCGTGAAGATATCCGCAGCGTGCAGGTGGTCGCCCGTTCGGCCGGTGACGCACGGCTTGATCCGGCGCGTATCGCCGACTTCACCCTGGCCGGCGGCAATGGCCAACGCGTGCCGTTGTCGCAGGTGGGCAAGGTGGATGTGCGCATGGAAGAGCCGGTCATGCGTCGCCGTGATCGGGTGCCGACGATCACGGTCGGTGGCGATGTCGACGACCAGCTGCAGCCGCCGGATGTCTCGGCGGCGATCACCAAGCAGCTGCAGCCGATCATCGACAAATTGCCTGGCGGGTATCAGATCAAGCAGGCGGGCTCCATCGAGGAATCCGGCAAGGCCACCACCGCGATGCTGCCGCTGTTCCCGATCATGCTGGCGGCCACCTTGCTCATCATCATCCTGCAGGTGCGTTCGATCTCGGCGATGGTGATGGTGTTTCTGACCAGCCCGCTCGGCCTGATCGGCGTGGTGCCGACCCTGATCCTGTTCCAGCAGCCGTTCGGCATCAATGCGCTGGTGGGCTTGATTGCACTGTCGGGCATCCTGATGCGCAACACGCTGATCCTGATCGGGCAGATCCACCACAACCAAGCCGAAGGGCTGGACCCGTTCCATGCGTTGGTGGAAGCCACCGTGCAGCGTGCGCGACCGGTGATCCTGACCGCACTGGCGGCGATCCTGGCCTTCATTCCGCTGACCCACTCGGTGTTCTGGGGAACGCTGGCCTACACGCTGATCGGCGGCACCCTGGCCGGCACCATCCTGACCCTGGTGTTCCTGCCGGCCATGTATTCGATCTGGTTCAAGATCCGGCCCGATGGCGGCAGCGCCCCGGCGGTTGCGCAGCACGTCTGAGCATGAGCGGCAACGGCAGCCACGCCGCCGTTGCCGCCAGCCGTGGCACACGTTCGTTGATTGCTTCTCCCCGAGCGCAGCCGTCCGCTGCGCATCTGATCGTATCCCCTCTCTTTCAAAGGAATCCCAATGCAACAGCAGACTGTTGTGCTGATCACCGGCGTGTCGTCCGGCATTGGCCGGGTTGCCGCAAAGCGCTTTGTGCAGCGCGGCTGCAGCGTGTACGGCACCGTGCGCGACCTCGCCAGCGCCACGCCATTGGCGAATGTGGAGCTGGTGGAAATGGATATCCGCGATGCGGCGTCGGTGCAGCGCGCGGTGGATGGCATCATCGCCCGGGCGGGCCGTATCGATGTGCTGGTCAACAACGCAGGCACCAACCTGGTGGGTGCGGTGGAAGAAACCAGCACCGACGAAGCGGCGACGCTCTTCGATACCAACGTGCTGGGCATCCTGCGCACGGTGCAGGCGGTGGCGCCGCAGATGCGCGCCCGGCGGCAGGGACGCATCGTCAACATCAGCTCGGTGTTGGGATTCCTGCCGGCGCCGTACATGGGGGTGTACGCCGCCTCCAAGCATGCGGTGGAGGGATTGTCGGAAACGCTGGACCACGAGCTGCGCCAGTTCGGCGTGCGTGTCACCCTGGTGGAACCGTCGTACACCAGGACCAGCCTGGGCAGCAATTCGCCGGCGGCACGGTCCCCTATTGCCGAGTACGACCGTGAGCGAGCCGTGGTGGTCGGCGCGGTCACCCGGCAGATCCAGACCGCACCGGAGCCCGCTGGCGTCGCCACGACCGTGGTGGATGCGGCGCTGGGCACATGGCGCATGCGGCGTACGCCTGCCGGCCAGGCATCGTTGTTGAGCAAGCTGCGCCGTTTGATGCCGGCTAAGGCAGTGGATGGCAGCCTGCGCAAGCAGCTCGGGCTGCGTTGAGATGGAGCGGGATACGGCATGGCGCGAAGACGGCCGAGAACACAGCGGCGCTGCCACAATCCAGCTGCCCACAGCGCCATGGGACTGGTCAGCAGCGCCGCCGGCTTCCGGATTCACCGAGGATGCCGCCTTGGCCTCACAATAGGCGGCCAGTTCCCACAACCGATGTCGCCATGCGCAAGACCTATCAGCTCAACCTCGAAGGCAAGAACCGCGATCGTCTGCTGGAAGCCAGCAAGCACGACATCCGCAAGTACATCCGCCGCGAGCGCCGCAAGGACCTGCCGGAAGGGGCCGATTACTGGGATTTCGACATGCGCTTCGGCGTGGACGAGGCCAGCGCGCAGCCGCTGCCGCCGGCAGAGCTGATCCGCTCGATCAATGCGCTCACCGGCGACGGTGGCGACCAGTTCTTCGTAGAAATCCTGCGCAAGCCCGCCAAGCGCACCCCGCGTGCCAATGGCGAGGCGCCGGCCGGCGGCGAGCTGGATTTCGAGCAGGACTGAGCGCAGCAGTTCGAACGACCGCATGACCGTGCCGCCGCCAAGCAGGGTGCGGCGCTTGCCGGTATCCATGGGTACCGCGGCCCTCCGGGCGCCGCCCGCAACTGCCTGGCGCAGGCTCTGCAGGTCTTGCGTGCCAGCGCGTCGGAGGTCCCGGGCCAGGCATCGCGGGTAGCGATATTGCGTCGTGCAGCGCGCGGGGCCGGCGTGCCCGTCCTGCAGCAGCGAGGTCTGGCAGCCGTACGCAGCCTGCCGATCCGAGCAGCGGCTGCGGCGGTGCGATGCTGCGCTTGCCGCGCGCCTCAGCCCGGTTTGGTCGCGGCCTGTGCGGCCGCACGCAACTTGTCCTTCTTGCTGGGCCGCTTGCCCTTGATGCCGCCGTTGTCATCGGCTGCGCGTGTCCACGTGCCTGTGGCGGGTGCGTCGCTGGGCGTGGGTTCGAAACCGGCGATCACCTCGGCGGCAATACGCAGCCCCTGGCGTTTTTCGATCAACCGCCATTGCTGCGCATTGTCGGCGGTGATGAAGCTGATCGCCACGCCGCTGGCGCCGGCACGTGCGGTGCGGCCGATGCGGTGGGTGTAATCCACGGTGGAGCGCGGCAGGTCGTAATTGATCACCGCCGGCAGCTGCGCGATATCGATGCCGCGTGCGGCCAGGTCGGTGGCGATCACCACCTGCACGGTCTGCTGCTTGAACGCGGACAGCGTGCGCTCGCGGCGCCCCTGGCTCAACTCGCCGTGCAGCGGTTGCGCGCTGATGCCGCCCTTCTCCAGTTTTTCGGCGACCTTTTCGGCGCTGTGCCGGCTGGCGACGAACACCAGCAACTGCGGCCAGCGGTGATCGAGCAGCAACTGGCGCAGCAGTTGGGTGCGTTGGCCGGCATCCACGGCGATGGCGCGTTGCGCGATCGCCGGCGCCTGTGCGGGCGTTGCTTCGACGGTGATGCGCAGTGGGTCGCGCAGCCGGCGCTTGGCCAGCATGGCGATGGCGGGCGGAAACGTGGCCGACACCAGCACGCTCTGCCGCTGCGCAGGCAGCAACGCGAGAATGCGATCGAGTTCGGCGCCGAAGCCCAGGTCCAGCAGGCGGTCGGCCTCGTCCAGCACCAGGGTGGTCACTTCGCCCAGGCGCAGCGCGTTGTGCTCGACCAGGTCGAGCAGCCGGCCGGGCGTGGCCACCATGATGTCGGCACCGCCGCGCAGCGCCAAGAGCTGCGGATTGATCGAGCTGCCGCCGGTGGCGGCTACGGTCTTCAGCCGTCGTGGCAGATGCGCGGCCAGCTGGCGCAGCGTGGTCTCCACCTGCGCGGCAAGTTCGCGCGTGGGCACCAGCACCAGCGCGCCCAGCACACGCGGGACCGCGTCTGGCGCGAGCAGGCGTTGCTGCAGCAGCGGCAGCGCGTAGGCCAGGGTCTTGCCCGAGCCGGTCTGCGCCATCGCGATCAGGTCGCGACCGGCCAACATCGGCGGGATCGCCTGCTGCTGGATCGGGGTGGGCATGCGGTGGCCGGCCTGGTGCAGCGCGGTCTCGAAAAACGGCAGTAGCTGCGGCGACAGCGAGAGAGCGGAAAATGACATGCGCCGATTATCCAGGCATTCGAGCTGCAATGGTCGGTGCTGCGTTACGCGAGGTCGCTGTCTTGCGGCGTGTTGATCATCCGCTTCAGAAAAACCCCTTGTCCACACCGTTCAATCGCCTGGTATGGCGACCGAAGCCTGGAGCATTGACGCAATCCGGATGCCTTCAGACCACGCCGGTCGAGCGCGCGATGTCCTGACCGCTTGGGGGACAGGCCGGGAATCCATCCCGGCAGGCGCGGTGGTGGCCTCCATGCCGCCACACGGTCCCGCAAGCGGTCGGGCACCGCACCTGTTACCTGGCAGTGCGCCGATGGAAATCACAACGGAGGCTGCGCCGACCTGACGACCGCCGGCGACGGTCTACCAGCCGCTCTTAGCTGGCCAACGCCAGATCGTCGAGCATCGCGCGCAGGAAGCGCGCGGCTTCGCCGCCGGTGGCGGCACGGTGGTCGAAGGTCAGCGACAGCGGCATCACCTTGTGGGTTTCCACTCCGCCCATCACCGGAGTGAGCTGGTAGCGCGCGCGGCCGGCGGCGACGATGGCCACGCAGGGCGGGACCACCACCGGAGTGGCATAGCGCCCGGCGAACATGCCGAAGTTGGACAGCGAGATGGTGTAGCCGCTGAGTTCGGAGGCAGCGATGCTGCGGCTTTCCACCTGCTGGCGCAGGCGGTTGACGCCTTCTCGAATACCGTGCGCATCGAGCATGTCGGCATTGCGCAACGCCGGGACGAACAGGCCTTCTTCGGTGTCCACCGCAATGCCGACGTCGACCTGGTGATGCAGGGTGCGGCTGAGCGCGTCGCCGTCGAACCAGGCGTTGAGCGCGGGCACCGCCTGGCAGGCGCGCACGATGGCGCGCACCAGGCGCACGGTGACATCGTTGCCGGGCTGCCAGGCGTGCAGGTCGGCATCGTCGTTGAGCGTGGTGGGCACCACCTTGCTATGCGCGTCGGCCATCACGCGTGCCATGTTGCGGCGCACGCCCTTGAGCTGTTCGGGCTGTCCCTTGACGCTGGTGCCGGGCGGCTGGGTGCGCATCGGTTTGCCGCTGGACGAGAGCGGAGAGCGGGCAGTGCTGCCCTCATCCGCCCTGCGGGCCCCTTCTCCCGTACGCGGGAGAAGGGGCGCCGTCGCCGGTCGCTCTCTGCCATCGTCAGCGATCCCAGCAGCTCTCCCACCGCCACCGATCGGACCACCGCTCCCCCCGTCACCCATCGGTCCACCTCTCCCGCTGGCGGGAGAGGTCGGCGCACCCTGCGCGCCGGGTGAGGGCCGCGCGGTGCCCGCGGCTGCTGCCTGCTTCACGTCGGCCAGTGTCACCGTGCCATCCGGGCCGGTGGCGCGCACCTGCGCCAGGTCCACGCGCAGCTTGCGCGCCAGTGCGCGCACCACCGGCATGGCGCGCACGCCGCCGACGGCAATGGCCTGCTCGCTCTGCACGGCGTTGGAGCTCTGCATGGCGCCGACCACGGTGCCGGCATCGTCGCGCTCGCCCGGCGCATCGGCGCCGGCATCCGCATCGGCGATCTCGCCACCATTGTCGGACGCGACCACGCGTTCGGTGGGGCCGGCCGCGCTCTGGCCGGTGCTGGGCGTAGCCGCCTGCACGGCGGCATGGCCATGCCCATGCCCGGTGTCCTGGCCATCGGCGCGCTGCGGCTGCGAGGCATCCAGGGCGAACTGCGCCAGCATCGCGCCGGTCACGATCACATCGCCGGCCGCACCGGCCAGCTTGACCACGGTGCCGGAGAACGGCGAGGGCACCTCCACCACCGCCTTGGCGGTTTCCATCGACACCAGCGGCTCGTCCAGGCGCACGCTGTCGCCTTCCTTGACGAACCATTCGACGATGGTGGCGTCCGGCAGGCCTTCGCCCAGATCCGGCAGGTGAAAATTCTTGCTTTCGCTCATGGCAGATTCTCTTGTGCCGCCGGTAACGGCGGCAGGGTGTTTTCGAGGAGTTCCAGATCGGCGGCCGGTAGCCAGCCCTGCGCGCCATCGGCGCGTTCGGACCACCACCAGCCTCCGTGTTCGTGATGCAGCAGCACGTCCTCGCCTGCCGGGGCATCGAGTTCGCGTGCGTCGTAATCGCGCAACGCTTCGGCTAGACCGTCGCCCAGCGGGCGCAGCCAGGCCAGCGGTGCCCAGCCGGCACGGCCGCCGTCTGTGGTGACCCAGGCGAACGCCGGCCATTCTTCGTCGCGCACACCGACGCTGACCCGTTGACCGGCCTGGAAGCGGACCGGGTTGGCGTAGGCGGCGCGGTGATCGCAGAGCAGACGTGCGCGCATGTCAGCCGGCAGCCACCGCACGCCGGGCTGCGGTGACGATGCGCTCCACGCTGGGCAGGTACTTCATTTCCAGCCGGAACAGCGGGATATGCGTGTCGTAGCCGGTGACACGCTCGACCGGCGCCACCAGGTCGTACATCGACTGCTCGGCCAGCCGGGCGGCGATCTCCGCGCCGAAGCCGGCGGTGCGCGGGGCTTCCTGCACGATCACGCAGCGGCCGGTCTTGGCGACCGATTCGGCGATGGTGTCGAAATCCAGCGGGCGCAGCGTGGCCACGTCGATCACTTCGGCGCTGATGCCGTCGCCGGCGAGCTTGTCGGCCGCTTCCAGCGCTTCCTTGACCTGCGCGCCCCAGGCCACCAGGGTGACATCGGTACCGTCGCGCAGCACGAAGCACACATCCAGCGGCAGCGCTTCGCCATCGTTGGCCACCACTTCCTTGTACTGGCGATAGATGCGCTTGGGCTCCATGTAGATCACCGGATCCGGGTCGCGGATCGCGGCCAGCAACAGGCCATAGGCGCGCTGCGGCGAGGACGGCAGCACCACGCGCAGGCCCGGCACATTGGTGAAGATGGCTTCGTTGGCCTCGCTGTGGTGTTCCGGCGCGCGGATGCCGCCGCCCCACGGCACGCGCAGCACCATCGGGCAATGCAGGCGGCCGCGGGTGCGGTTGCGCAGACGCGCGGCATGGCAGATCAGGTGATCGACCATGGGATACACAAAGCCATCGAACTGCGCTTCGGCCACCGGCTTCATGCCTTGCGCGGCCAGACCCACGCTCAGGCCGGCGATGGTGGTTTCATCCAGCGGGGTGTCCAGCACGCGTTCGCTGCCGAAGCGTTGCTGCAGCCCGGCGGTGGCACGGAACACGCCGCCGTTGACGCCGACATCCTCGCCCAGCACCAGCACCGCGGGGTCGTGTTCCAGCTCCCAGGCCAGCGCCTGGGTGATGGCTTCGATCAGGGTGATGGGCGAACTCATGGCGATCTCTCCGCGCGTGGCAGCGGCGTTGTATGGGGCACTGGCGTGCTGCGAGGTGTCGGCGGGCACATGCTTGAGCTCATCCATGACGCGCCTCCAGGGCCATCGCTTCGGCGCGTTGGGCCAGCAACTCGGCCGGCGGGTCGCCGTAGAGGTAATCGAACATCGCTTCCACCGGCTGCACCGGGGTATTCAGGTACGCATTGACCTCTTCGTCGATGCGGGCGCCGCACTCGGCCTTCCAGGCCTCCTCCTGGGTCTGGTCCCACAGGCCCTGCGCGGTGAGATAACGGCGCAGGCGCAGCAATGGTTCGCGGGTCCAGGCCTGCTTGACCTCGTCTTCGCCACGGTAGCGGCGCGCATCGTCGGCGGTGGTGTGGTCGGTCAGGCGGTAGGTCATGAACTCGATCACCGTGCCGCCGTCGCCGGCCAGGGCGCGCTCGCGCGCCTGCCGCATCGCTTCGAGCACCGCGATGAGATCGTTGCCATCCACCTGCAGGCAGTGCAGGCCGCCTGCCAGGCCCTTCTGGGCCAGCGTCTGCGCGCCGGTCTGCGCCGCGCGCGGCACCGAGATGGCCCAGCCGTTGTTGATCACGCACAGGATCAGCGGCAGCTTGTAGGCGCCGGCCGAGTTGAGCGCGGCATAGAAGTCGGTCTTGGAGCTGCCGCCGTCGCCGCAGCAGGCCACCGCCACCTGCGGCTTGCCCATCAGCTTGAACGACAGCGCGGAGCCGGCCGCGTGCAGGCACTGGGTGGAGATCGGCACGCAGATCGGGAAGTCGATCGCCGCATCGGCATTGCGCGGGTAATCGCTGCCGCGCTCGTCGCCGCCCCAGTACAGCAGCACATCGCGCGGGCGCACGCCGCGTTCGAACATCGTGCCGTATTCACGGTAGCTGGGCGCGAACACATCGCCGCTGCGCATCGACGCGCCGATGCCCACGTGGGTAGCTTCGTGGCCCAGGCTGGCGGCGTAGGTGCCGAGCTTGCCGGTGCGCTGCAGCGCCACCGACTTGCTGTCGAAGGTGCGCACGAACAGCATGCGCTTGAACAGCGCGAGCAGGGTGTGCGGGTTGGCGGCGTCGGCCGGCAGGTCGTCGCGGACGAGATTGCCGTCCGCATCCATGTACTGCAGATAGTCGATCTGGAACTGCGCGGCTACGCTCATTGCGCGACACCTTGGTCAAGAAGTTTCAAATGATATGAGTTGCCATGTTAAGGACGGCGATGCGAAATCCTGTCCTGCACCGCAGCACGATCGATGTTGGGATGCACAAAAAAAGGGCGCGGACCGGGCCGCGCCCTTTGCTGCAGTTGAGACCTGCAACGTGTTGCAGTGCGATCAGCGGCGGCCGGCGCCGCCTCCGATCGGGGTGACGATCAGCGCCGAATCGTTGGCCGGGTTCGCATCCGGCGATACGGATGCGGCGTTGGCCTGGACGCGAATGGCACCTTCTGCCGGGATCGGCTTGGCGGCCACGGTCAACTGGAACGCCGCTTGCGTGCCCGGCGACATCGCGGTCGTGCTGTTGCACACGAAGCGAGCGCTACGCAGCGACTGCAACTGCTTGTCGCAGCGCCAGCCCTGCGGCGGTACCAGCAGCGAGAGAGCGGACACGGTATTGCCTTCGATCACCACGCTGGGGCGCTGTGCCGCGGCGGCACCGACGTTGTCCAGCAGCACCCGGTAGGTGGCGTTGAAGGCGCTGGTTGGCAGGCTGGCCGGGCCATCCAGCCGCACCGCCAGGTCGCTGCGGGGTTGCGCCAGCACGGCCACGCTGGCCGTATCGGTGTTGTTGTCCGGCTGTGGATCCGGGGTCTGCGAGGCCACCGACGCCGCCAATAGCAGGGCGCGGCCCGCCAGTGCGCCACTTGCTTCCACCTGCACCGCAAAACTCTGCATGTTGCCCGGTGCCAGCGAAGCGATGGTGCAGGTGACCACGGTCTGGGGGCCGGTCTGCGGCGATTGGCACGTCCAGCCCGGAGCAGCGGCAACACGCGGAGTGACTGCCGCATCAAACGCCAGCGCCACTGCGGCAAATGCTGCGCTCTCCGGCCCACGATTCTCCACATCCACGGTGTAGTCGATGCGCTCGCCTTCGGTGACTTGCGCACGTGCGGCAGTGACCGCCACGCCCAGGTCCGCGTTGACCTGCTTGCTCATGCGCAGCAACACCACGGTGGGATCATGGTCGGACAAGCGCGTGGGCGTATTGGCATCGTTGCGCGCGGTGCCGGGGAAGTCGGCATTGATGCGGGCGTGGCCCACCGACAGCGAGGCGATCTGCGGTGCGCGCATCAGTGCGTCGTTGGCGAGGATGTGATCCAGCGACTGCACGTTGCCGTCGAACGCGTACGAATAGCTCTGGTCGGGCGTGTTGAACCAGGTCAGGTCGGTGTAGTCCGGGTCGACCAGATCGGCGCCATCGCCGCCCACCACCGTCCGCGCATCCGGCGCCGGTTTGCCGGTGACGGTGCCCATCGCGTCCACATAGCCGTCGTTGAACTCGAAGGCGTTGAAGTCACCCATCACCAATACTTTCTCGTCAGGGTTCAATTGCTGACGTGTCTGCAGCAGGCGCGCCAGGTATTCGGCCTGGGCCTGGCGCTTGGCGCGGATGCGGGTGCCGGCGGCATCGTCGGTGTCGGCGCCGTTGAGCGAGCGCTGATGCACCACGATGGCGGTCAGCGGCAGCGTGCGGCCATCGGCCTGATGCACGTTTGCGCTGAGCACCAGCGGCGGGCGGTCGTTGAGCAGGCTCACGCCGCCGCCCGGCTCGGTCCAGGTCGCGGTCTTGCCTTCCTGCGCGATGGAGAGCACTTCCACGCGCGGCACGCCGCCGGCGACCCAGGCGCTCTTGACCAGGAAGCCTACGTCGATGCCGCCGACGTCATTGCCTTCCTGCAGATACGCCACGTACCCGGGATCCTGCTGACCGGCGGCCACCGCGTCGGCATTGATGCGTGCCGCCAACGCCTGCAACACGCTGAGGTTTTCCACTTCCACCGTACCCAGGATGTCGGGCAGATGCAGATAACGGCGGATCGCCAGCGAAGCCTTGTTGAGGCGCGCCTGGAACGCGGCCGGGGTGAGTACCGGTTCGCCGATCGCCGGGTCGTTCTGGTCGTCGAAGAAGCGCTCCATGTTGTAGGTGGCCACGGCCACGTCGTCGGCCTGCGGCAGCGGTGCCGGGCGCGGTTGGTCGGCACCGTTGCAGCTGATCTGCGGGGTGCGTTCCGGGTACAGCGTGTAGCGGCGGAAGCCGTAGTCCAGCGGGCCGACCACGTTGAACACCAGGCAGCCCGAGGCCAGATCCAGCCGTTCGCCGCCCACGCCGGCACTGCCGACCGCGATGACTTCCGGGTTGGTATTCCAGCGCGGTACCCCGGCAGGCGAACCGGCCGGCAGCGGGTCGGGCAACTGCACGCCCGGCTCGCGGTACGCACGCGGCACGCCGGTAACCACCGCATGGAACACGCCATTGCTGCTCGCGGTGGCATTGGTCTCGTTGACGCTGCCGCCAGTGGGGGCATTGACGGTGAGGCTGGACGCGGCCACGCGCATGCCTTCCAGCGCTTCGAGCTGATCGAAGGCGCCGTTGGGGTTGGGGAAGTCCGGGTGCAGCATCACCGGTGAAGGCAGCGGGTTGCCGGTGGAATCGGCCAGCACGGTGACGCTGCCGCCGATTTCGGTGAGCGGCGGCTGGGTCGGATCGGCGGTGGGCACGTATTCGATCACCGTGCCCTGCACGCGCACCCGGTTACCGATGGCGGCCGCCTCCGGCGGTGCGCTGCCGGTATAGACATAGACGCCTTCGGAGGTGGCCGGATCGGCATCGGCTTCGATATCCGGTGCCTGCAGGAAGAAGCCGGCGCTGCGGCGTGCGGTCACGATGCCCGAGGTGGCAACCACCTGGCCATCCAGCGGCGAGCGTGCGCCCTTGCCCTGGATAGCGTGGATCGGCAGCAGGCTGAAGTCGTCGTTGAGGAGGGTGCCGGTGGCGCGTAGCGTAGCCGGCAACGCGCCGGTGAGGCCGCTGATCTGCAGCGCGAAGGTCTCGTCGGACTCGGGCGTGGTGTCGCCCAGCACCTCCACGGTGATGCTGGCGCTGCGTTCGCCAGCGGCGATGCGCAGGGCGGTGGCGGGCAGGGCGACATAGTCGCTGCCGGCGGTCGCAGTGCCATCGACGGTGGCGACGCTGAAGCTCACCCCGCCCGCACCGGCCGGCTGGCTCAGGCTCAGCGTGAACACGAAACTGCGGCGGCCGCTGTTGCCCTCGGCCTGGCTGACATCGGCCAGCGTGGCGATCGGCTGGCCGCCACCGCTGCACAGGCGCGCGGTACTGGCGGAATTGCGCGGAGCTGGCGCGCCGGTGGAGAAATCGGCCGCGTTGTTGTCGGTGTCGGTGCAACCCTCGTTGCCGCGTAGCACCGCCAGCGTATTGCTGGGGGCCGGCGTCGGCGCGTTGCCTTCGGCGCAGCTGGCAGTGCTGCCGTAGCCAACCAGGTCGGCGTTGCCGGTGGGGCAGGTGCCGCTCAGTGCCGCCGTCGCCGTGCTCAGCGCCACCTTGCCCGCGGTGCCGCTCATGGCCAGGGTGCCGGTGGCGTCGGGCGTGGGCAGCGCCACGCTGCCGCCGCTGCCGTCGGCCTGCTTGATCAGGTAATAGCCACCGGCCGGCACGCTGCCGGACAGCGGGGTGACCTGCCAGCTGCTGCCGGCGGCCGAGGCATACTGCACCGACCAGCCATCTAGGCTGACCGTGCTGGTGCCGATGTTGTGCAGCTCGACGAAATCGCTGCGAAGGGTGGCGCCGCTGTTGCCGCCACCGCCGTAGACCTGGCTGATGACGACCTGGGCCTGGGCGTGGCCGGCGAATGCCAGCCCACACAAGAGTAAGGCTGCACGATGCTGCAACACTGACATGAGATGAGAGTCCCCTGGATCCACGAGACGTAGAGCGCGCCCCTGCACCGGCCACGTCCCTGGCCGGCAGCGCCGTTGAATTCTGCATGAATCTGCAGACCTACGTTGACCATAAGGTGACAGCGGCGCAATCGCTGCGACTGCGCCGACGGCACACGAGGTGCTTCAGCGCTGAAACAAGCGGTCAGCGACTTGGGTCCGGCGTGGCACCCGAAGTAGCGGTTCTGCCAGGCACGGCACCGTCGCGCGCTGCCCCGGCATCCTGCCGACCCCACGGCCGCGAGAAGACCAGACAAGTGGGTGGCCCGGCTCGTAGCCCGTTGCCTGACCGGGCGCGGCCGCCGGGACCGACCGCCGCATCAGTCCGCCATCGATCGGTGGGCGCTCGTGTCCACCGCCCCCGCCGCCCGGAGCGACAGCTGACGTCGGGGATCGCGATCCACGTCCAGAGCCGGTAGTTCGGCCAAGCCCACTGGGCGATCGACACTCCACGCGACCGCCTCCCCAATCCCTAATCCCCGCCCCCCACCGTCGCTGCGCTACCCTGGCCGGCCCGATCCATCTACCCCCGCCATGCCCGTCGACAAGAACCTGCGTGACCTGGAACCCGGCATCCACACCGACCTGCAGGGGCGTCTGACCTATGGCGGCTACCTGCGGCTGGACCAGTTGCTGTCGGCGCAGCAGCCCCTGTCCGAACCGGCGCACCACGACGAGATGCTGTTCATCATCCAGCACCAGACCTCGGAGCTGTGGCTGAAGCTGCTGGCGCACGAGCTGCGAGCGGCCATCGTGCATTTGCAGCGCGACGAGGTCTGGCAATGCCGCAAGGTGCTGGCGCGCAGCAAGCAGGTGTTGCGCCAGCTCACCGAACAGTGGTCGGTGCTGGAGACGCTCACGCCCAGCGAGTACATGGGATTTCGCGACGTGCTCGGGCCCTCGTCGGGATTCCAGTCGCTGCAGTACCGTTACATCGAGTTCCTGCTCGGCAACAAGAACCCGCAGATGCTGCAGGTGTTCGCCTACGACCCGCCCGGCCAGGCGCGTCTGCGCGAGGTGCTGGAAGCGCCCAGCCTGTACGAGGAATTTCTGCGCTATCTGGCGCGCTTCGGGCACGCGATCCCGCCGCAGTATCAGGCGCGCGACTGGACCGCCGCGCATGTCGCCGACGATGCCCTGCGTCCGGTGTTCGAGCGCATCTACGAGAACACCGATCGCTATTGGCGCGAGTACGCGCTGTGCGAGGACCTGGTGGACCTGGAAACCCAGTTCCAGCTCTGGCGGTTCCGCCATATGCGGACGGTGATGCGGGTGATCGGCTTCAAGCGCGGCACCGGCGGTTCCAGCGGCGTGGGATTCCTGCAGCAGGCGCTGGCGCTGACCTTCTTCCCGGAATTGTTCGACGTGCGGACCTCGGTGGGTGCGGAAAATCGTCCATCCCAGGGCAACGCCAGTACGGCAGATAGTTGAGCAACGCAACGAAGCTGGGCTGGACTGGCCAGGCAGGTTGCTTGGTCAGGCAAAACCAGCAACGACAAGAAATCAGGAACGCGAGAAGCAGGCACTGCAAGGAGCGAACACCGCAAGAGCCGCAGCGCATCGGCGCAGCCGTGCGCTCAAGCCCCTCTCCCTGCGGGGCGAGAAGGCACGGCTTGCGCGCCACTGGCGCGCGTGCCTTGGCGTCCGCGTCGCAAACGCGGGCCGGGGCGCGGAGCGGGGGTTGGGGTGAGGGTACGGGCCTTATCCCGGGGACCAGCCACCATGCCAATGCTGGGAGATGGCGATCTGCACCGTCCGGCGACTTCGCACCCTCATCCGCCCTTCGGGCACCTTCTCCCGACGGGAGAAGGGGGGCGGTGCAGAGGTTCTTCCTACCCACCGGCATCAGGTCGCCGACGCCGGCGAATTTGACGCGTACATGACGTCTAAGTGATCCTCGCGCGTTGTCCGGGGATCGCCCGGGTGCCCCGCCATTACTGAATACGCAAGGGACTTCTATGAGCGTTGACGCTGCCGCGCCGACATCCGCTTCCACTCCGCCGCCGCCGGCGCCTCCCGAATTCCCCACCTTGCTGGGCCATCCGCGTCCGCTGTGGATGCTGTTCATGACCGAATTCTGGGAGCGCTTTGCGTTCTACGGCATCCGTTGGGCGCTGGTGCTGTACATCGTGGCGCAGTTCTTCGGCGGCGACGCCACCGGCCAGGCGCCGGCAGGTCGAACCTACGGCGCCTACCTGGCGCTCGTGTATGCGGCGGCGATCTTCGGCGGCTACGTGGCCGACCGTGTCCTCGGCTATCAGCGCTCGATCCTGGTCGGTGCGGCGGTCATGGCCACCGGCCTGTTCCTGATCGCCATTCCCGACCAGACCATGTTCGAGATCGGCCTGGCCACGGTGGTGGTCGGCAATGGCCTGTTCAAACCCAACATCTCCACCATGGTGGGCAAGCTGTACTCGGTGGCCGATCCGCGCCGCGACAGCGGTTTCACCATCTTCTACATGGGCATCAACCTGGGCGCGATGATCTCGCCGGTGCTGACCCAACTGCTGGCCGAGAAGGTGTTCGGCACCCAGGCAATGCCCTCCTACAAGATCGTGTTCATGGCCTCCGGCGTGGGCATGCTGATCAGCCTGGTGTGGTTCTGGATCGGCCGCGCCCAGCTCCGCGGCATCGGCGCGCCGACGCCCGACGCGCAGGGCATCGGCCGCGTGCTGATGGTGCTGGTGGGCTGCCTGCTGGCGATTCCGGGCGTGTACTTCCTGCTCGCCGTCGGTGCGGACGTGTTGCAGATCGTGCTGACGGTGCTGTTCATCGGCCTGTCGGTGATGCTGCTCGTCGAGGGCATCCGCGAAGGCAAGGTGCAGCGCGACAAGGTGATCGCCATGCTGATCATCTTCGCGTTCAACGTGCTGTTCTGGATGTTCTTCGAACAGGCCGGCAGCTCGTTCACCTTCCTGGCCGACAACATCGTCAACCGCGACTTCGGTGGCTGGACCTTCCCGACCGCGTGGTTCCAGTCGGTCAACTCCATCGCCATCATCACGCTGGCGCCGGTCGTCGCCTGGATCTGGGTCAAGTCCGGTCGCTTCAATCCGTCGATCCCGCGCAAGTTCGGCCTGGGCCTGATCTTCAACGGCCTGGCCTTCCTGCTGCTGATGTTCGCGCTGTCCAGCCTGGTCAGCGATGCCGGCAAGATTCCGTTCTGGACCTTGTTCATGGTCTACGTGATCCAGTCGGTGGGCGAGCTGTGCCTGTCGCCGATCGGCCTGTCGATGGTGACCAAGCTGGCACCGGTGCGCCTGGTCGGTTTTGGCATGGGCGGCTGGTTTTTGTCCACCGGCATCGGCAACAACTTGTCGGGTATCTTTGCGGGACATGTCAGCGGAAGCGAAGGCATGAGCGTGTCTTCGGCGCTGGGCGGGTATACCTTCGGTTTTTGGGCGCTGCTGGGCGCCGGCGCGTTGCTGTTCCTGATCGCGCCGCTGATCAACAAACTCATGCACGGTGTGAAGTGAGGAGAAACGCGATGCCGATCAAACCGCTTGTCTGTGGCCTATTGCTGACCGGCCTGCTGAGCGCCTGTGGGCAGCCTGACGACCAGCAGCAGGCACCGCGGCCGCTGGATACCTCGATGCAGAAGCCGCCGAGCGCCGATCCCAGCCAGCCGGTGTCCTCGGGCAACACCCCGACCGCCGCAGACATCGCTGCGGCGGCCGCGCTCAATGCGCAGTACGACCCCTCGCGCGACCCGGCCGCGGATCTGGAAACGGCCAAGGTCGAAGCCAAGCGTGGCGGCAAGCGCATCGTGCTGAACGTCGGCAACGCCGCCTGCGAGCCGTGCAAGGCGCTGGACGAGGTGGTGGGCGGCGATGCCGAACTGCGCAGTTTTCGCGATGCGAACTTCGTGGTGGTCAAGGTCAACCGCGATGCGGCCAACGAAAACGCCGCGTTCCTGTCGCAGTTCGCCCAGCTCAACGATTTCCCCTCGCTGCTGGTCCTGGACAACGATGGCAAGTTGCTGACGACCCAGCCGGGCGCGGAGCTGCGCAAGGGCGAGGGATTCGATCGCAAGAAGCTGTTCGACTTCCTCAAGCAGTGGGCGCCACCGCAGGCCTGAGTGGTCTGGCCCGCATGTAAGGCGCGTGTCAGACCAGAGCGCGCTCCTGTGCGCTGGGCTCGCCTCGCAACGTCGCTGCGCGACAAGTGCGCCCCTCATCCGGCGCGATGCGCCACCTTCTCCCGCACGCGGGAGAAGGGAATGCCGTGGCATGCGAGAGAAGGGAATGCCGTGGCACTGGTTCCCCGGTGCAGTGCTCCCTTCCCCCGCTTGCGGGGGAAGGTGCCCGCAGGGCGGATGGGGGGAGCGGACGGGCGAAGCGCCCGCAGTCAGTCCTTGCCGGCCATGCGCGGCAGCCCGTCCTTGGCCAGCGTGTCGATCAGACGTTCCAGCAACTGCTGTTCCTCGGCACTGAAGACCGACATCAGCCGTTGTTCCATTTCGTTGACCAACGGAGCGACGGTCTCGTAGACCTGGCGCCCGGCCGGCGACAGCGCCAGCATCGAACGGCGGCGGTCGTCGCCGTGGGTCTCGCGGCGAATGAAACCCCGCTCCAGCAGCCGGGCCACCGCCCGGCTGACCGCCACCTTGTCCATCGCCGTGCGGTCGGAGACCTCACTGGCCGACGACCCGGGGTACAGCGCCAGGATGGTGATCACGCGCCACTCGGGAATCGCCATGCCGTAACGATCGCCGTATACCTTGGCGATGTTGCTGCTGATGCGATTGGACAGCACGCTGAGGCGATACGGCAGGAACTGCTCCAGGTTGAGCAGCACGGGGTGTTGCGGCGGCTGGGGGGCGTCGAGATCGCTCATGCTGCGCTGTGTCTTGATTTTGGTTTCATTTGCAACTACAAACCGAGGGTGGCCTGCGCATTCTCGCGGGTCTTCTGCCACTCCGCATAGCCCTGCGGACACCCCAGCGTGGAGAAACGACGATGAGCGCACAACCGAACACCACCGCACACCGCCCGGATCCGGGTATGCAGGTCACCACCTTCGACAATCCGATGGGGATCGACGGGTTCGAATTCGTCGAGTTTGCCGCCCCGGCCGGACAAGGTGCGCAACTGCACGACTACTTCCGCAAGATGGGATTCAGCGCGGTATTGCGCCACCGCAGCCGTGCGATCACCGTCTACCGCCAGGGCGGGGTCAACTTCCTGCTCAACGAGGATCCCGATTCGTTCGCCGCCGACTTCGCCGCCGCGCACGGCCCCTGCGCTTGCGGGTTTGCAATCCGCTTCCGCACCCCGGCCGAGACCGTGCTGCAGGCCGTGCTGGGCAACGGCGGCGAAGCGGTGCAGAACAAGCCCGACACGCGTGCGGTGCCGGCGCCGGTGGTCAAGGGCATCGGCGACTGCATGCTGTACCTGGTGGACCGTTACGGCGAGGCAGGCAGCATCTACGACGCCGACTTCGAACCCATCGAAGGCGCCGATCAGCACCCGGCCGGTTTCGGGCTGACCTTCATCGACCATCTGACCCACAATCTGTACTTCGGCAACATGCAGCGCTGGTCGGACTACTACGAGCGCCTGTTCAACTTCCGCGAGATCCGCTACTTCGACATCAAGGGCGCCAAGACCGGGCTGGTGTCCAAGGCGATGACCGCGCCGGATGGCATCGTGCGCATCCCGCTCAACGAATCCTCCGACCCCAAGAGCCAGATCAACGAATACCTGGACGCCTACCAGGGCGAGGGCATCCAGCACATCGCCTGCTTCACCGACGACATCTATACCAGCGTGGAAAAGATGCGCGCCGCCGGCGTGAGTTTCCTGGACACGCCGGACACCTATTTCGATGTGGTGGATCTGCGCATCCCCGCGCACGGTGAAGACGTCGAACGGCTGCGCCGCAACAAGATCCTGATCGACGCCGACCCGGACACCAAGCAACGCAAGCTGCTGCAGATCTTCACCACCAACTGCATCGGCCCGATCTTCTTCGAGATCATCCAGCGCAAGGGCAATGAAGGCTTCGGCGAAGGAAATTTCCAGGCGCTGTTCGAAAGCATCGAGCGCGACCAGATCAAGCGCGGGGTGCTTTGAGGGCGGGGATTGGTGATTCGTCATTCGGGATTCGCTGAAGGCGATACGTCCAGTCGCCACATCGTCGGGAACCGGTTGTCCGACAAGACAACCAAGAAAGACTCACGCAGTTGAAGCCCCTCTCCCGACGGGAGAGGGGTTGGGGTGAGGGTACGGTGGAGCGATGAGAATCAAGCCGCCATTACCCACGGTTGCACTCGCCCACGCACGCGCATTGCGTCGCGACATGACCGACGCAGAGCGCGCACTATGGCGCCGTCTGCGTGGGAATCAGCTCCAAGGCTTCAAGTTTCGAAGGCAGCATCCGATTCCGCTGTACATCGCAGATTTTTGTTGCATTGAAGCCAGGTTGATTGTCGAGTTGGACGGATCGCAGCATCATGCCGTCGGCGACCAGGCAAGAACGCAATGGCTGCAATCGAAGGGTTGGGCGGTGCTGCGCTTTTGGAACAACGATGTACTGTTTTCACTCGATGCGGTGGTCGAGGCGATCTGTCATGTCATTGCGCCGCCGTACCCTTACCCCGACCCCTCTCCGACGTGAGAGGGGCTTGATCCACCCCAAGCCCAGCCTTCTGCGGTCGAGGAGGAGGGTCAACATCCGGACGCGCCACCATGCACAACCCGCAGCACTACATGACCGGCTTCGGCAATGAATTCGCAACCGAAGCTGTGGCCGGTGCCCTACCGGTCGGACAGAACTCGCCGCAGCGCGTGGCGCATGGCCTGTACGCCGAACAACTGTCCGGCACCGCCTTCACCGCACCGCGCGGCGCAAACCGGCGCAGCTGGCTGTACCGCATTCGTCCGGCCGCCGTGCATGGCAGCTTTTCGCTGATCGAGCAGTCGCACGTGCACAACGATTTCGGCAACGGCCCGGTGCCGCCGGACCAGATGCGCTGGAGTCCATTGCCGCTGCCAACCACGCCCACCGACTTCGTCGATGGCCTGTACACCATGGCCGGCAATGGAAGCCCGGAAGCGATGAGCGGCGTGGCAGTGCACCTGTATGCGGCCAACGCGTCCATGCGCGATCGCTTTTTCTACGACGCCGATGGCGAGCTGCTGCTGGTGCCGCAACTCGGCCGGCTGCGCGTGTGCACCGAACTCGGCGTGCTCGAACTGGAACCGCAGCAGATCGGGGTGATTCCGCGCGGCGTGCGGTTCCGGGTGGAGCTGCTCGATGGGCAGGCGCGTGGCTATGTCTGCGAGAACTTCGGCGGCCTGCTGCGTCTGCCGGATCTGGGGCCGATCGGCGCCAACGGCCTGGCCAATCCGCGTGATTTCCAAACCCCATGCGCGGCGTTCGAACAGCGCGAGGGCGCATTCGAACTGGTCGCCAAATTCCAGGGTCACCTGTGGCGCGCGGACATCGATCACTCGCCGCTGGACGTGGTGGCCTGGCACGGCAACTACGCGCCGTATCGCTACGATCTGCGCCGCTTCAATACCATCGGCTCGATCAGCTTCGATCACCCGGATCCGAGCATCTTCACCGTGCTGACCTCGCCCAGCGACACCCACGGCACTGCCAACATGGACTTTGCGATCTTCCCACCGCGCTGGCTGGTGGCGCAGCACACCTTCCGTCCGCCGTGGTTCCACCGCAATGTCGCCAGCGAATTCATGGGTCTGGTGCACGGCGTCTACGATGCCAAGGCCGAGGGCTTCGCGCCTGGCGGGGCATCGCTGCATAACTGCATGAGCGGGCATGGCCCGGATGCGGCCACCTTCGACAAGGCTTCGCAGGCGGATCTGTCGCGCCCGGACGTCATCGCCGACACCATGGCCTTCATGTTCGAGACGCGTGCGGTGCTGCGCCCCACTCGGCAGGCGCTGCAGGCCGCCCACCGGCAGGGCGATTACCAGCGCTGCTGGAATGGCCTGCGCGCCGGCTTCGAGGCGCCCACGACCGACGCGGCAGGCTAGCGGCGGCGATCGAACCCGCTGCGCGGCCGGCCGTGGCGTACAGCGGTGTCCGTAGGCGGCAGTCCATGCCGTCACGATGATTGTGTGGCCAAGCCCGCTTCCCGCCCAGCACTGCATGCAGCAGGCTGGACGGCGTGGTGGTCCCGGCCGTTGCCGATCGCACGCGATGGACGATGGACCACGCGTGTCTGGCCGCATCAGGCCGCCTGCAGCGCCTCGGGAAGCAGCTCGCCGATCCGGATACGCACGCGCTCGGCAGACGCCAGGGTGAGCGCGACCGATGAAGCGACGATGACATCGGCGGCGGCGTGCCGGCCGTGCATGGGCCTGCGCAAGGCAGGGATGCAGGTCCTGCACATCGCTGCGATGCAGCCTGTGTAGGCTGCGCAGAGACATCGGGAGCGAACGCATGATCTTCAGAACGCTGGGCTTGATGGGCATGCTGGCGGCCGTGGCCGGCTGCCATCGCACGGACGACGCGCCCGCGGCGTCGGTGTCGCCCGCACCGGTCGCGTCCGTTGGCGACCAGCCGACCGGAGCGGTGCCTCCGGCGACCGCCCCGGCAGGGACGTTTCCACCGCATCTGCGGCAGGCAGAGACCGCGCTCGCACGGATGGACGGCTACGGCGACCTGCGCCTGGGCATGGATGCAAGCCAGGCTCGCGCGGCCTGGGGCGGCGATCTGCGTGGCGATGCGGCCCCCGACGGTGGTTGCTACCTGCTACGCCCGCAATGGGCCGACGACGCGCGGCGCTTCGGTTTCATGTTCGAACAAGATCGCCTGGTCCGCTATCAGACCAACGAACCGAAGGAACTCGCGCCGGGCGGCGGCCGGGTCGGCATGACGCTGCCGCAGTTGCGCAGCCTGTACCCGGATGGGCTGGAGGCGCAGCCGCACAAGTACGTGCCCGGCGCGCAGACCCTGCGGCATGCCGATACGGCAGCGCGGTCGGCGCTGGTGTTCGAGACCGACGCCGACGGCAAGGTGCTCAGTTGGCGGGTCGGCCTGCCACCGCAGGTGGACTATGTGGAGGGTTGCGGATGAGCGATGTGGCGTGCCCGCGGACCAGTGCGTCGCCACGCCAGCCACGTACGCAGCGCTGGCAACGCCTCACCGGCAACGCCTCACCGGCAACGCCTCACGCCAGCCAGGCGGTACGCGGCACGTGACCTACCGGGTCCAACGCCCGCTCGCAGCGCAATGCCGCGCGGCATTCAGCGCGGATCGGAGGATGGCCGCTCGTGCTGCTTGGCGCTCTCTACATTCTCGCCGACGTCCCCTTGCGTCGTCGGCGTTGGCAAGCCTTCGTTCTCCATCTCGCCGTGGTTGGGGACTTCCGGTCGGTCTTCCATCATCAGCGACAGCGCGGCCTTGGCCATCAGGTGGGCGCTGATCGGCGCGGTGATGAACAGGAACACGGTGATCAGCAGCTCGCGCGGCTGCGGGTCCACGCCCAGGAACAGGTGATATCCCACCGACGCCAGCAGCACGCAGCCCACCCCCAGCGTGCTGGCCTTGGTCGGCGCATGCAGGCGTTTGAAGAAATCCGACAGTTTCACCAGCCCGAACGCACCGATCAGGATGAAGAAGGTGCCCACCAGCAGCAGCGCACCGAGCAGGTATTCGGTCAGCGCGATCATTCGACGATGTCCCGCCGCAACACGTACTTGCTCAACACCACGGTGCTACCGAAGCCGAGCATCGCAATCACCAGCGCGGCTTCGAAATAGATCGGCGAATCCAGATACATGCCCAGCAGCATCAGCTCGGCAATGGCGGTGATCGACAGGGTGTCCAGCGCCAGGATGCGGTCTGGCACCGACGGGCCGCGCAGCAGGCGCCAGAGCGCCATCAGCATGGCCAGGCCTACCGCGTGCATGCACACGACGATGGTCGATTCGATGAACGTGTGACCGGTCATGGAAAGATCTCCATCAGGGGCTTCTCGTAGCGATGCTTGATCTCGGCGATCAAGGCATCGGGATCGTCCAGATGCAGCACATGCACCAGCAGGTATTTGCGGTCGTCCGACAAGGCCGCCGAGACGGTGCCGGGGGTGAGCGTGATCATGCTGGTCAGCGCGGCGATGCCGTGGATGTTGGCGATCTCCAGCGGTACCCAGATGAAACCCGGATGGATACGCGATTCGGGTCCCAGGACCTGCATGGCCACCTTGATGTTGGAGCGCACGATATCGCCGGCGGCCACCAGCAGCATGCGCGGCACCGAGCGCAACGAGCCGATGCGCGCGAATTCGCGGTCCAGCCGTGCAGCGAAAATAGGCACCACCACGCCGAGCAATGCGCCCAATACCCACTGCTGCGGGCCGAAGCTGTCGCTGAGCAGCAGCCAGAACACGAACACCGTCACGCTCAACGGTGCCGACGGAAAGATCCGGCGTCGCCATGACACACGGATGTTCATGGCGCCCTCCTTAGCGGCGCGCTGGCACGCACCTGATCCACATAGGCGCCGGGGTCGCGCAACTGCGCGCCGGCGGCATCGGTGTAGCGCATCAACGGGTCGGCCGCCACCGTCATCGCAACCAGCGCAGTGAGCAGTAACAACGTGGCGGCGGTCTCCACCGGGCGCATGCGGCCACGGCGCTGCGGTTGCAGTTCGGGCGTGTCTTCGGCCGCGACGGGCACCCGCCAGAACAGGCGCACGCCGGCACGGGTCAAGCCGATCACCACCAGCAGGCTGCCTCCCAGAATGGCGCCCCAGACCGGCCCGACCAGACCCTCGGGGACGTGCTGCAGCAACGCGGCCTTGGCCAGGAAGCCGGACAAGGGCGGCAGCCCTGCCACCGCGATCGCGGCGATCAGGAACATCGTGCCGGGAATCGCACGTCCGGGCAGGGGAGCGATGACTTCCTTGCGATCGCTGGCGCTGCCACGGCGTCGCCGGATCAAGTCCGACACCATGAACAGCGCGGCCGCCACGAAGCTGCTGTGCGGCAGGTAGTACAGGCCCGCGCCGAGCGCGCGCGCATCGTCCAGCGAGAAGGCGATGAACAACGTCGCCGCCGAAAACACCACCAGATACGACACCATCACCCGCAGGCGCGATGCCGCCATCACGCCGAAGGCGGCCATCAGCAGGGTCGCGATGCCCAGCCATAGCAGCGCATGCCGGCCAAATCCGTGCAACGCGCCAGCGCCGGCGCCGAACCACAGGCTGGAGATGCGCAAGGTCGCATACAGCCCCACCTTGGTCATGATCGCGAACAATGCCGCCACCGCCGCCGGAGCGCGCGAATAGGTTTCCGGCAGCCACAGATACAACGGCAGCAGTGCCGCCTTGCTGCAGAACACCACCAGCAACACTCCCAGCGTCGCCTTGGCCAGCGGCAGGTCCTGCGCCGGCAGCTCGGCGATGCGTTGCGACAGCTGCGCCATGTTGAGCGTGCCGAAGACGCCGAACAGCAGCCCCAGCGCGATCAGGAACAGCGTCGAGGCGCAGACGTTGAACACCACGTAATGCAGCCCCACGCGCATCTGCAGTCCGCGTCCGCCGCTGAGCAGCAGCCCGTACGAGGCGATCAGCATCACTTCGAAGAACACGAACAGGTTGAAGATATCGCCGGTCAGGAAGGCACCGTTCAAGCCCATCAGCTGGAACTGGAACAGCGCATGGAAATGCGGCGCGCGTCGGTCCCACCCGGCACAGGCATGCAGCAGGCACGCGGCCCCCAGCAGCAGCGTGGTCAGCAGCATCCACGCCGACAGGCGGTCGCCCATCAGCACGATGCCCAGCCGCGCCGGCCAGTTGCCCAGCAGATAGACCAGCACCTGGCCATCGGCCGCGCGCGCGAACAACGCGATCACCGCGATCGCCAGCAGCACCAGGCTGGTCCACGCCACGCTGCGCTGTACGCGCGGCCCATAGCGGCGGTGCTCGACGAACAGCGAGGCGCAGGCGCCCAGCATCGGGATCAGGATCGGCAGGATCAGCAGATGATTCATCGCTGCGCCTCGCGCGTATCCACCCCGGTGGTCGCATCTTCATGCGCGTCCACATGATCGCTACCGTTGTCGCTGCGGCTGCGGATCGCCAGCACCAGGCTGACGGCGGTCATCGCGAATGCAATCACGATCGCGGTCAACACCAGCGCCTGCGGCAGCGGGTCGGTGTAATGCTGCAGGTCCACCGGTACCCCATCGCGCAGCACCGGCGCCTGGCCGCTGCGCAACCGCCCGCCCGCGAAGATCAGCAGGTTGGTCGCATACGACAGGAAGGTCATCCCCAGGATCACGTCGAAGCTGCGCGCACGCAGCAGCAGATAGATCGCCAATGCGGTGAGGACGCCGATCGCGCTTGCCACTGCCAGTTCCATCAATGCTGCTCCGCGGTACGTGTCGAACGCCGGGCAGGATCGATCTCGCCGCGCTGCGAGGTGCGCGTGCGCGACGGTTTGATCGTGCCCATCATCGACAGCATCAACATCGCCGCGCCGAATACCACCAGATACACGCCGATATCGAAGCCCAGCGCGCTGGCAAGTTCCAGCTCGCCCAGCAACGGCAACCCAACCGTGGCATGCCCGCTGCTCAGGAACGGCAGGCCGAACGCCAGCGCTCCCGCGCCGCTGAGCAGCGCACACAGCAGGCCGACACCGATCAGCCGGATATAGTCGAAGCCAAAGCGCGACTCCACCGACGCCGCGCCCTGGATCACGTACTGCATCAGCAACGGCACCGCCAGCACCAGGCCGGCAATGAAGCCGCCCCCCGGGGCGTTGTGGCCGCGCAGGAACAGGAACAACGAGACCGTCAGGGTCAGCGGGAACATGATCTGCGCCAGATCGGCCGGCACCGGCAGCCGGATCGCCGGACCTGGCATGCTGCGCTCCGGCGCCATGCGCGAGCGCCGCAGCAGCGCATGCACCACCAGCCCGGCGATGGCGAACACGGTGATCTCGCCGAAGGTGTCGAACCCGCGGAAATCCACCAGGATGACATTGACCACATTGCGCCCGTACGCCTCCGGCAGCGCGCGCTGCAGCATCTCGCCGGCCACGGTGGGGCTGGGTTGGGTCATCAGCGTGTACGACAGCGCGGCCAGGCCGGCGCCGGCGATCACCGCAAGGGCGACATCGCGCAGCTTGTGCAGCCGCGCCTTCTCGGGCAGCGAGCGCTCGGGCAGGTAGTTCATCGCCAGCAACATCAGCACCAGGGTCATCATCTCCACCAGCAGCTGGGTCAGCGCCAGATCCGGCGCCGACAGGAACACGAAGGTCAGGCTGACCGCCAGCCCGGTGCCGCCCAGGACCAGCACCGCCAGCAGGCGTTGCCGGTACAGGAACAGGCTGCCCAGCGCGCACGCGATCATCAGCAGCCACACCATCCAGCCCAGCAGCGGCATCGGCGCCGGCGCGGGCCAGACCGGCAGCGCGCCACCCTGCAGGAACGGCATCGACGCCACGACTACGGCACTGAGCACCAGCAGCATCAGCATGCGCTGCAAGCTACCGTTGGTGACCGCATCGGTCATGCGCGTGGTGGAGGCGAACAGCGTGCGCAGATTCCAGTGGAACAGCGCCTTGCCGGGCGACCGGTTCTCGATCGCGTGCAGGTCCAGCGTACGGCGCAAGGTCATGTACAGCAGCGTGCCGCCGACGATGCCGGCGATGCTCATCGCCAGCGGCCAGTTGACGCCGTGCCACAGCGCCAGGCTGTAGTCGGGCAGCGCCTGGCCCAGGATGGCGGCGGCCCCGGCGCGCAGCACCGGCGCCACCGTCCACGCCGGTATCACGCCTACCGCCACGCAGATCAGCACCAGCACTTCCACCGGAATCTTCATCCAGCGCGGCGGCTCGTGCGGCGTGGTGTCCAGATCGCGCGGGCCGTCGCCGAAGAAGGTGTCGTGCACGAACCGCAGGCTATAGGCCACGCCCAGCAGACCGGCCAGCAGCGCGGCGATGCTGGCCAGCACACGCATCGACTGCGGCGCGTCGGTTTCCAGCGCCACCGCGAAGAACATTTCCTTGGACAGGAATCCGTTGAGCAACGGAATCCCGGCCATCGCCAGTGAGGCGGTGATCGCCAGCGCACTGGTGAACGGCATCAGACGGCGCAGGTTGCCCAGCTTGCGCATATCGCGCGTGCCGGTTTCGTGGTCGATGATGCCCGCGGCCATGAACAGCGATGCCTTGAACACCGCGTGGTTGAGCAGATGGAACACGCCCGCCACCACCGCCATCGGCGTGGACAGCCCGAACAGCATCGTGATCAGGCCCAGGTGCGAGATGGTCGAGTAGGCCAGCACGCCCTTGAGATCGTGCTGGAAGATCGCGTACCACGCGCCCAGCAGCAGCGTGATCGCGCCGATGCCGGTCACCGTGTAGAAGAACAGGTCGGTCCCGGCCAGTGCCGGGTGCAGGCGCGCCAGCAGGAACACGCCGGCCTTCACCATCGTGGCCGAGTGCAGGTAGGCCGACACCGGCGTCGGCGCGGCCATCGCATGCGGCAACCAGAAGTGAAACGGAAACTGCGCGCTCTTGGTGAAGATACCCAGCAGCACCAGGCCCAGCGCATACGGATACAAGGCGCTGGCACGGAGCGTATCGCCAGCGGCCAGCACCGCATCCAGCTGAAAGCTGCCCACGATACGGCCGATCATCAGCACGCCACCCAGTAACGCGAGCCCGCCGCCGGCAGTCAGCACGAAGGCCATGCGCGCGCCGTCGCGCGCATCCCTGCGATGCGACCAGAAGCCGATCAGCAGGAACGAGCTGATGCTGGTGAGTTCCCAGAACACCATCAACAGCAGCAGATTGCCGGACAACACCATGCCGAGCATCGCGCCCATGAACAGCAGCAGATAGGCGAAGAAGCGCAAGGCGCTGTCGCGCGCGCTCAGGTAGTAGTGCGCATACATCACCACCAATGCGCCGATGCCAAGCACCAGCAGCGCAAACATCCATGCAAGCCCGTCCATCCGCAACGAGAACCACAGGCCGATCTGCGGCAGCCACGCATGTTCGCTGGCGACGATCTCGCCACGCAGCACCGCAGGCGTCAGCCAGGCCAGCACCAGCAACCCGGCCACCGGTGCGGCCGCCGCCACCCATGCGGTGATCGCGCGTGACGTGCGCCAGAGAAGCGCAACGGCCGCCGCCATCAGGAAGGGCAGGCCGAGCAGGATTTCCAACGGAAAAGGCATGCAGGGAACACGAGATTCGCGAGCAGGCCGTCGAGTTTAACAAAGCGTTGATTGACGCTGGCGTCAACGCGGCGCGGCGCAGAGCAGTCGAGCGGTGGCTGCGGCGTGCTGCGCGCCAGCGCGGTGGACTCGGTATGCTGTTCTCACCGCCGCCACCTTCGCTGCCCCTGTGACCGCTGCCGATCCTGCTCCGTCCGCCGCCGTATCCGCGCCCCGCGCCCTGGTGTTCGGCGGTAGCGGCCAGATCGGCGAACGCCTGCTGACCCGGCTGCTGAGTCGCGGCTGGCAGGTCACGGCGTGGTCACGTCAACCGCGCGCGACGCGGACGGGGCTGATCTGGAGACAAGGCGACCTGGCGATGCCTGCGGCAGCAGGTGAGACGTTCGAGGCCATCTTCAGCTGCGGGCCACTGGATCATTTTTCACGCTGGTACGCCGAAAACCCGGTGGTCGCCGCGCGCATCGTCGCCTTCGGCTCCACCAGCGTCGAGGTCAAGGAACATTCCAGCGATCCGGCCGAGCGCGACGTGGCCCAGCGCCTGGCCATTGCCGAGCAAGCGCTGTTCTCCGCGGCGCAGGCGCGCGGCTGCGCCGCCACCGTGCTGCGCCCAACACTGGTCTACGGTGCCGGGCGCGACAAGACGCTGACCCAGATCGCCGGGCTTGCCCAGCGCACCGGCGCCTTCCTGCTGCCCGCCAACGCCACCGGCCTGCGCCAGCCGGTGCATGTGGACGACCTGGCCAATGCCGCACTGGCCGTACTCGGGCAGGTGGCCACGCAGCAACGCAGCTATGCCGTGGGTGGTGGCGAAGTACTGGCCTACACGCAGATGGTGGAGCGGGTACTCGCCGCACTGCCACGACCGGCGCGCCTGTATCAGGTGCCGCCGAGCCTGTTCGGCCTTGCGCTGACCGCTGCCCATCGAATGGGACGCCTGCGCGGCATGAACGCGGCGGCGCTGCAGCGCATGCGCGATGACCTGGTATTCGATCTGGAACCGGCGCGCCGCGATTTCGGTTATGCGCCACGCGCGTTCCGGCCGCTGCCGGAAGAGCTTGGCATCGGCGACTGAGCGTGGCCGACAGAACGTAGCGAGCAGTCGCTCCACGGGCGTGGAAGGCGCGCGCAGAACCGGAGGCAGCGCGCAGTAGCGACGATTCCAGGCGCCGGCTGGAATCAGCTGGCGGTGAGTGCAGCCGTTCTATCGATTGTCCAAGCGGCCGGCAGACTGCCACTGCCTCAGTAACGCCAGCCCAGTTGGCGATAGAGCTTGGCCAGTACCCAGATCGGCCCGATCAGCAGATAGGTCAGGTCGGTGAGAAAGCTCGGTTTGCGCCCTTCGATCTTGTGCCCCACGAACTGTGCGATCCACGCCAGCACGAAGACCGCCAGGCCTGTGGCGAACAGGCCGTCGAGCCCGATCCTGCTCTCGACCAGCCGGCACAGGCAGCCGAAGAAGAAGAAGATCCCCAACATGCCCAGACCCAGCGGGCGCGACAGCCGGTTGTAGTAGGACCATGCCGCGAACATCGTCAGCGCTGCCCAGACCCCGCTGGTGAACCAGGTACCGCCGACCGGAATGCACCACAGCAGGGCCACCACCGACCACAGGATGGCCGGCACCGCCAGCACATGGATCTGCTGGTTGGTGGCATTGCGGTGGTCGTCGGAATAGCTGGCGAAATAACGGTCGATCGGTCGCGCGGTCGTAGTGCGTTCGGTCATGTTCCCTCCCAGGAATGACCCAAGCATACGCGTGCGCACCGCTGCAGTGGTGCGCACGCATCAGCGCTGCCCTGCCGTGCCGTCGGTGGGCGGCACGGCACCGATGCGGTCAGTTGACCGACACCGCGCTCCAGGCGGCCGCCACGGCGCGGTACTGCGTGGAGCTGCTGCCATACAGGTCGGTGGCCGCACTCAGCGTGGCCCGGCGCGCGGCTGCATAGTTGGTGGACGAGGTCATGTAGACCGTGAGCGCGCGGTACCAGATGCGGCTGGCGGCGGCACGGCCGATCGCGGTCAACGCGGTATTGCCATTGCAGACCAGCCCGGCCGGTGTCAGGTTGTAGCTGGTGCCCGCACCGAAACCGCTCGGCACTACTGCACCTTCGGCCAGCAGATAGTAGAAATGGTTCGCCACGCCGGAGCTGTAATGCACATCGATCGAGCCCAGGTTGCTGCGATAGCAGTCCGGCGAATCGCCATCCAGGCTGGGCTTGAACATGTAGCGTAGCGCCAGCGTCCCGCTGCTGTTGCCGGCGATGAGTTTTTCACCGATCAGATAGTTGCCCGGCTGCGCGCTGTTGTTGGCGGAAAACTCCACCATCGCGCCCATGATGTCGGAGGTGGCCTCGTTCAAGCCGCCCGATTCGCCCGCATACACCAGCCGCGCCGAGCGACTGGTCACGCCGTGGGTCATCTCGTGGCCGGCAACGTCCACCGAGACCAGTGGCGTGAACGTGCTGCCGTCGCCATCACCGAAGGTCATGCAGAAACAGCTGTCGGACCAGAAGGCGTTGTTGTAGCGGTTGCCGTAGTGCACGCGGCTGCGCGCACCGCGCCCATCGTTGGCGATGCCGCTACGCGCGTGGATGTTCTTGAAGTAATCCCAGGTCAGCGAGACGCCGTAGTGCGCATCCACCGCCACCGTGGCGGCGTCGCTGTTGGCACCGTTGCCCCAGGCGTTGTCGGCATCGGTCAGCAGCGTGCCGTTGCCGGAGGTGCCGTTGCGCATGGTATAGGTCGCACCGCCACCGCGACCGAGATCGGTCAGCTCGAATCCACTGCTGCACCGCGTGCTGGCCAGCGGTACGCTGCCCGCGTACAGGGCGCGCCCGCTACCGGCTGCGGCGGTGCCGCCCGCGCACGCGGTATGCACCGTATCCCAGGACTCGAGAATGCGCCGATCCACCGCATCGACGATGTAATGCATTTCGGTCGGCGTCTGGTCCGGCTTGATGCCGCTGTAGACCACATCGTAGACCAGGCGTGGCGCTCCCTGGCGCGCATAGATCGCCAGGCTGGCACGCGGTGCTGCGTCCTGCGCCACGTCGAATTGCGCAGAGGCCACGCGTAACGCAGTGGCGGCATCGATCCCGGGTACGAGGCTGGGGCGCAACGACGTATCCAGGGTCTGGCTCAGCTGCCGCATCACCCCGCGGCGCGAATGCACCACCACATCGCCGCCGATCACCGGCAGGCCCTGGTAGGTACGATCGAAACGCACATGCTCGCTGCCATCGGCATCGACGATGCTGTCGCGCGCGATGAAGACATCGGCAGGTGCACGATTGGCCAGGGCCGAGGCGGTGTTGCCCAGCAAGCCCTGCGCACGCGAGACCGCCGCGTTGGCAGACAGATCCGCCGCAGTGGCGGCAGCAGAAAACGACAGCGCGCAGCAGATGGCCGCGCCCAACAGATGGAATTGCATGACGACTCTCTCCCAGAACGTGCAATGCAAGAAGCCGGCGGGATACCACACCAGCGCCGGTCGCGATCGGCAGCAGCTGCCGGCAGACAAGCTGGCACACTCCAGAACGGGGAAGTAGTAAAAGTTACAGCCGTCTTACGATCTGTGCGCACGGCCACCTTGTGCTGCGGAAGCCCATCGCAGAGCGGGCAGGTTTGCGCGCCACGGCGGCGGGCAAATACATCGTTATCTGTACCGCTAGCAGCTGCACACCCGGCGCGGCGCCTACCCGCAGCGATTGGTCCGGGGCAGCCTGCCGTGCGCGCAACATCAGGGAGTGGTAAAAAAAAACCGGCCAGAGGACTGACCGGCTTTCATCATCACTTTGCTGCGGCGTCAGCGGCCGCCGATGGCGACCTTCTGCTGTTGGTCCTGCATTTGTTGCTGTTGCGTCTGACCGGCGAGCAGTCATGACAGCGTCAGCGTCATGCGACGCCGTATCTCTTTACATCGGGCGCCACCCCATCAATCGACCGAAATACCAGCCAGCCGTTGCAGTGCTTCGGCATACTTCGCACGCGTGCGATCGATCACTTGCGCTGGCAGGCTGGGGCCTGGCGCGGTCTTGCCCCAGTCCAGGGTCTCCAGATAGTCGCGCACGAATTGCTTGTCGTAGCTCGGCGGGCTGGTGCCCAGTTCGTATTGATCGGCCGGCCAGTAGCGCGACGAATCCGGCGTCAGCATCTCGTCCATGATGTAGAGACGACCATCGGCGTCGGTGCCGAATTCGAACTTGGTGTCAGCCAGCAGGATGCCGCGTTCGGCGGCGAAGTCCGCCGCGAAACGGTAGATGCGCAAGGTGGCATCGCGCACGCGCTCGGCCAGCTCGGCGCCGACGGTCCTGACCATCGCATCGAAGTCGATGTTCTCGTCATGGTCGCCGACGGCGGCCTTGGTGGACGGGGTAAAGATCGGTTCGGGCAGTTTCTCGGCCTGGCGCAGGCCGTCGGGCAGTTCGATACCGCTGATCTTGCCGGTACGCTGGTAATCCTTCCAGCCGCTGCCGATCAGATAGCCGCGGGCGATCGCTTCCACCGGCACCGGCTTGAGCTTGCGCGTCACCACCGCACGTCTGGCGTACAGCGCCGGGTCCACGCCGTCGGGCAGCACCTGCTCCACGCCAATGTCGACCAGATGATTGGGCATCAGGTGTTCGGTCTTGTGGAACCAGAAGTTGGAGACCTGGCAGAGCATTTCGCCCTTGCCGGGAATCGGATCCGGCAGCACCACGTCGAACGCCGACAGGCGGTCGGTGGCCACCATCAACAGGTAGTCGCCCGGCGGAGCATCCGCGGGCAGACGGTCGCGCGGGATATCGAAGACATCGCGGACCTTGCCACGGTGACGCAACGGCAGGCCGGGCAGATCGGATTGCAACAGCGTGGTCGACACAGGCACTCCTAAGGACGTCGCAATGACGCTGTCCCCGGGACCCGGCGGGCCCGCGGGTGGGCAGCGGGCCGCGTAGTGTACGGCGCTTCGTGGCGGTCCGCTGGTTTTATCTGGCTGCCGTGCAGGCACGCCGTGGACGCCGCGTCAGCCAGCCCGAACAGGCGTTCGGGTAAGATCGCCTGCCCGCCTTCCCCGCCCCCGATCGCCCATGTCCTGGTACGGAAAACTGCTCGGCGCATTGGCCGGCGCCCTGCTGTTTCGTGGCGCGCCCTTCGTGGGGCTGATGATCGGCCTGGCGATCGGGCACGCGGTGGACGCCGGCTGGTTCAAGCGCCGGGCGGAGAACCCGTACGAGGCGCTGGGGCTGGAGCCGGACGCCACCACTGCCGAGGTCGATCTGGCCTATCGCCGGCTGATGTCGCGCTACCACCCCGACAAGGTGGCCAATGCCGAGCCGGAGGCGCGCCGCCAGGCGGAGCGGAAGGCCAGCCAGATCAACGCTGCCTACGACCGCATCCAGCGGATGCGCAAGCGCTGAGCGCACGATGCCCGGCAGTCGCGCGGGCGCGCCATGGCCGCGTCGTCGGGCCTGACATGGCAGCCAGGCCCGGGGCATGCCTCAGAAGCGGTAGCCGACGGTCAGACGAACCGCATTGGTCGAAAAATCGGTATCGGTACGGCGCAGATCGGTGCCGGCCGGATTGACCCGCAGGAACGGATTGGTCGCCGGCGCAGTGCCCGGCCCGACGCGCACGCGGGTGTCGTCGTCCTGCAGGCGGGTGTACAGATACTCCACGCCCACCGAGACATGGTCGCTCAAGCGCCGCTGCAGGCCGATGCCGGCCTGATAGCCATCGGCACTGTCGCCACCGCGGCCGGTGAAGCTGTTGGCGGTATTGCTGCTGGTGAAGCCGTGGTCGAACTCGCCGCGCGCCACGCCGGCGGTGACGTACGCCAGGTAATCGCCCTGCGCGCCGAACGCGTAGCCGAGACGGCCGCGCAATGCCGCGGTACGGTTGAGCTGGCGAGTGAAGGTGTACAGCGCCGGGGTGGTGCTGAAGGCGCTGACGCTGTCGCGGATATCGTTTCGGGTGTATTCGGCCACCACGCCGTAGACCCAGTTGCCGGCCTGCCAGTCGTAGCCCAGCCGCGCGCCGTACTCGGCACCGCCCTTGTCCTTGCTGCAGCCGTTGGCCGGGGTGCGTCCGGCCGCGGCGCCGCCGCAGAACCCGGGCGAAAACGCATCGGCACCGGTGGCGGTGCTGACCTGGTCGCCGTCGCGGCCGTTCAGATCGGTGTCGAAGCCGAAGCGGCCCCCAGAGACACCGGCCGGGTCGGCACCGCCGACATTGGCGCCTATGGAGAAGCCGGACCAGTCGGCCGGGCCGGATTGCGCCCAGGCCGTGGGGGCCAGGGCCAGCAGAACGAGGGCTGTGGAAGCGAGCGGGGTGGTTTTCATGTGGTCTCCTCGGATCGGGCGCGGCGCGCCGGTCTTGGAGCATACGCAGTCGAGTCCGCCACGGATGCATGCCTTTCCTCACACGGCAGCGGTTGCGACAATGGTCCATTCCGTCTTCCTACGAGCTGCCCATGCAATCGACGGCGATCGCCCCGTCCATCCTGTCCGCCGATTTCGCCCGCCTGGGCGAGGAAGTGAACAACGTCCTGAAGGCCGGCGCCGACTGGGTGCACTTCGATGTGATGGACAACCACTACGTGCCCAATCTCACCATCGGCCCGATGGTCTGCCAGGCGCTGCGCAAGCATGGCATCGTCGCGCCGATCGACGTGCACCTGATGGTCGAGCCGGTGGACCGCATCGTGCCGGATTTCGCGCAGGCAGGCGCCACCACCATCAGCTTCCATCCCGAAGCCAGCCGCCACGTGCATCGCACCATCCAGCTGATCAAGTCGCATGGCTGCCAGGCTGGCCTGGTGCTCAATCCGGCCACCCCGGTGGATATCCTGGATTGGGTGCTGCCGGAGCTGGACCTGGTGCTGGTGATGTCGGTCAATCCCGGTTTCGGCGGCCAGGCCTTCATTCCTTCCGCCCTGGACAAACTGCGCGCCATCCGCAGCCGGATCGACGCCACTGGCAAGCCGATCCGGCTGGAGATCGATGGCGGGGTCAAGGCCGACAACATCGGCGAGATCGCTGCGGCCGGGGCGGACACCTTCGTTGCCGGCTCGGCCATCTTCAATGCACCCGACTATGCTCAGGTGATCGCGCAAATGCGCGCGGCAGTGGAGGCGGTGCGGTGAGCCCGGCCACCCCGCGCATCCGCACCGCCACGCCAGACGATGTGCCGCTGCTGCATGAGCTGATCACGGCGCTTGCGGTCTACGAGCGCGAGCCGGAGGCGGTGAAGGCCGGCCCCGACGATCTGCGCGCCAGCCTGTTCGGCGACGCCGCCACCGCGCACGCGCTGATCTGCGAACAGGATGGCCAGGCGCTGGGATTTGCGGTGTATTTCTTCAATTACTCCACCTGGCTGGGCCGCAACGGCCTGTATCTGGAAGACCTTTTCGTGCGGCCGGAAGCGCGCGGCAAGGGCGCGGGCCTGGCGCTGTTGCGGCACCTGGCACAGCTGGCCGTGCAGCGCGGCTGCGGGCGTTTCGAATGGTTGGTGCTGGACTGGAACCAGCCGGCGATCGATTTCTACCAGGCGGTGGGCGCCCGCCCGATGGATGGCTGGACCGTCTACCGGCTCGACGGCGAGCGTCTGGCCGCCTTTGCCGCCAGCGGTTGAGTGGGGCTGGCGCACGCGAATCGACGCCGCGTGCAGGAAAGAAGGCCGCCCCGATTGGAGCGGCCTTCGGAAGATTGGAGGCTGATCCTGCCTCCGCCCGTCGTCCCTGCTATGGCCTTCCATGTTCCGGATGGACGATGACACCGGCATGACAGCCGCAGCAGCCTGCGTATTCACGATTCCCGCATTGCTGCGCTGCTAGCCTGCGTGGACCTTCATCTCCAGTATCGGCAGTGCGCATGGTCCCGTCCCACTGGCGATTGATCCTCAACGGCAAATCCACCGACAACGAGGAGCTGCGGCAGGCGGTGGGCAGCCTGCGCAAACGTGGCATCCGGCTGGAGGTGCGGGTGACCTGGGAAGAGGGCGATGCCGAGCGCTATGTCGCCGAAGCGGTGCGCGACGGCGTGCAGACCGTGGTGGCCGCTGGCGGGGACGGCACCTTGAGCGAAGTGGCGGCCGCGCTTGCGCACCACGACGGCGATGCGGCCATACTGCCTTCGCTGGGCCTGGTGCCGCTGGGCACTGCCAACGACTTCGCCACCGCCGCCGCATTGCCGATCGAACCCTTCGAGGCGCTCAGCCTGATCGCCAACCGCCCGGCGCAGGCAATCGACCTGCTGCGGCTGGATACCGCGCACGGGCCGCACTGGTGTGCAAACGTCGCCAGCGGCGGCTTCGGCACCCAGGTCACCGTGGAAACCGACGAGGGACTGAAGAAGATGCTCGGCGGGCTGGCCTACCTGATCACCGGCATGTCGCGGCTGGGACGGATCGAGCCGATCGGCGCCCGTTTCAGCGGGCCGGACTTCGCATGGCAGGGCGAGTTCATCGCACTTGGCCTGGGCAACGGGCGCCAGGCCGGCGGCGGTCAGGCACTGTGCCCGGATGCGCTGATCGACGATGGCCTGCTCGACGTCACCATCGTGCCTGCGCTCAACGGCGAGGTGGCGGCCACGCTCGGCACCCTGGTTACCAGCGGCAAGCAGGCCGCGCTGGAACGCGTGGCCGTGCGCGCCCGGGTGCCGTGGCTGGAGATCGTCTCCCACCAACCACTGACCTTGAATCTGGACGGCGAACCGGAGACGTCGCTGCAGTTCCGCATCGACTGCGTCCCGGCGCGGTTGCGCATGCACTTGCCCGCCGAGTGCCCGCTGCTCAGGGGATGATGGTGTAAGTCGGGAATTGAAAAACCTGGCACGCCGCTCGGTGAGCCGGGTAATGCTGCCGTTCCCGGCCGCACCCACTCCGCACTCTCGAGCGCTTTTCGCCTTCACCCGCTGCCCTCGGCCAAACAGTTGCGCTACAGTAGCCGTGTGTCCCGCCTGACGACCCCACGCTCCTTCTCTTCCGCTCGCCGCTGGTGGCGATGGTGGCCTGTTGCCGTCGTCCGCCCCGTCACAGAGTCCCGGAAGGAAAGTCGTCTTGATCACTGCAGAGCAGTTCCAGCGCCAGGCCGCTGAAGGCCATACCCGCATCCCCGTCATCCGCGAAGTCCTGTCCGACCTGGACACGCCGCTGTCGGTCTATCTGAAGCTCGCAGACGGCGCCTACACCTATCTGTTCGAATCGGTCGAAGGCGGTGAGCGCTTCGGGCGTTACTCCATCATCGGTTTGCCGGCACGGCGCGTGTACAGCTTCCGGGGCCACACGCTGGAGGTCAGCGAACACGGCGAAGTCATCGACAGCCGACAGGTCGCCGATCCGCTGGCCGAAGTCGACGCACTGCGTGCCGAGCATTCGGTGCCGCAGCTCGACGGGTTGCCTGGCTTCACCGGTGGGCTGGTCGGCTGGTTCGGTTTCGAATGCATCCAGTACATCGAACCGCGCCTGGGTATCGGCGACAAACCCGACGAGCTGGGCACCCCGGACATCCTGCTGATGCTCTCCGAAGAGCTGGCGGTGTTCGATAACCTCAAGGGGCGGCTGTACCTGATCGTGCACGCCGACCCGCGCCAGCCGCAGGCCTTCGTACGCGCCAATCGGCGCCTGGACGAACTGGCGCACCGCCTGCGGCAGGGTGGCGCCGGCTATCCGCAGGCGCAGATTTCCGAGGCGATCGACGAAGCCGATTTCCGATCCTCGTTCACCCGCGAGCAATACCACGCGGTGGTGCGCAAGGCGCAGGAATACGTGCGTGCCGGCGACATCTTCCAGGTCGTGCCCTCGCAACGCCTGCGCGTGCCGTTCCGCGCACGCCCGGTGGACGTGTACCGGGCATTGCGCGCATTGAATCCTTCGCCGTACATGTATTTCCTCGATGTCGGCGGCACCCAGGTGGTCGGTTCCTCGCCGGAGATCCTTGCGCGGCTGCGCGATGGCGTGGTCACCGTGCGCCCGATCGCCGGCACCCGCCCGCGCGGGGCCACACCGGAGCTGGACAAGGCGCTGGAAGCCGAGCTGCTGGCCGACCCGAAGGAGCGTGCCGAGCACGTGATGCTGATCGATCTGGGCCGCAACGATGTGGGACGCGTGGCCGAGCCGGGCACGGTCAAGGTGGGCGAGCAGTTCGTGATCGAACGCTATAGCCACGTCATGCACATCGTCAGCGAAGTCACCGGTACGCTCAAGGCCGGGCTGACGTACAGCGATGTGCTGCGCGCGACCTTTCCGGCCGGCACCGTCAGCGGCGCACCGAAAATCCGCGCACTGGAAATCATCCGCGAGCTGGAGCCGGTCAAGCGCAACGTGTATTCCGGCGCAGTGGGCTACATCGGCTGGCATGGCGATGCCGACACCGCCATCGCCATCCGCACAGCAGTGATCCAGGACGGCTACCTGTACGTGCAGGCCGGCGGTGGCGTGGTCTACGACTCCGATCCCGACCTGGAATGGCAGGAAACCATGAACAAGGGCCGCGCGCTGTTTCGCGCCGTGGCCCAGGCGGCCAAGGGGCTGTGATGGACGGGCAGGGCAGCGCTGCGCGCACCGGTTTTCGCAACGACTACAGCGAAGGCGCGCATCCGCGTCTGTTGCAGGCGATGGCGATGGCGAGCGCCGAGCAGAACGCCGGCTATGGCACCGATCGGCACAGCGCGCGCGCGGTTGCGCTGATCCGCAGCGCCATCGCGCAACCGCAGGCAGACGTGCATCTGCTGGTCGGCGGCACGCAGACCAATCTGATCGCCATCAGTGCGTTCCTGCGCCCGCATCAGGCAGTCATCGCAGTGGAGGCCGCCCACATCGCCACCCACGAGACTGGTGCCATCGAAGCCACTGGCCACAAGGTGCTGACCGTACCGGCGCCGTACGACAAGCTGACGCCTGCACTGATCCAGCCGGTGCTGGCCGTGCACAGCAACGAACACATGGTGCAGCCGCGGCTGGTCTACATTTCCAACAGCACCGAAAGCGGCACCATCTATACGCGTGCCGAACTCCAGGCGCTCTCGCAGTTCTGCCGCGCACACGACCTGCTGCTGTATCTGGACGGCGCACGCCTGGGCGCGGCATTGACCGCCGACGGCAACGACCTGGACCTGCCCAGCATCGCCGCCTTGACCGACGCGTTCTATATCGGCGGCACCAAGAACGGCGCACTGCTCGGCGAAGCGCTGGTCATCGTCGATCCCGCGCTGCAGGTGGATCTGCGCTACCTGATCAAGCAGCGCGGCGCGCTGTTGGCCAAGGGCATGGTGCTGGGCGCGCAGTTCGCAGCCTTGTTCGAAGACGGCTTGTTCTTCGAACTGGCTGCGCACGCCAACGCCATGGCGCAGCGCCTGCGTGCCGGCCTGCTGGCCGCGGGCGTGGAATTCACCAGCGACTCGCCGACCAATCAGCAGTTCATTGCCGTCAGTGCGCAACAGGCTGCACAGCTGGCGCAACGCTACGACTTCGAGCGCTGGGAAGTCCGCGCCGATGGCAGCCAGGTGATTCGCTTCGTCACCTCGTGGGCAACTAAGGCAGACGCGGTCGATCGCTTGTGTGCGGATGTGGCGGCGCTGCAGTGCCGCGTGTCGTGAGCATGCGCATCATTCACCACGGAGAAGGCAGATGAAGCAACTGATGCGTTGGATGCTCGTGGCACTCACGGCATTGCCGATGTTTGCGGTTGCGCAGGTCAACAGCCTGCCATCGCTGCCGCATTTGTTGGTGAAGGGGCAGGCCAATCGTACGGTCATGCCCGACCGATTTTCGCTGACGATCGCTCTGCGCGCGGTCGATGCGCAGCCAGACGTCGCGCGCAAGCGCGTGCAGGTATCGGCAGAACACATCCTCTCGGCGATGAAGTTGCATCACGTGCGCAAAGACAGCATCGATGCTTCGTCGCTGCAGATCCAGCCCAGCTACAGCTATCTGCAGGATGGCCATCGCAAGTTCGACGGCAGCGAAGTCAAACGCAGCATCGCCGGTACCTTCGCGTCGCTCGAGGATGCGCGCCAGTTCCTGGCCGAACTGAAGACGAGCAGCGAAGTCGAACTGTCGGGTATAACGACGTCCTACAGCAAGGAAGGCGAAGTGCGCGCGCAACTCAAGCGCGAAGCAGCCACGCAGACGCGCGTGTCTGCCGAGGAGTTGGCCAAGGCCTACGGCGTGCGTGTCCAGGGGCTTTACACGATCTCCGATGTCGCGCCGAACTTCGCCTATGGCGTGCAGGCGGGGCACTGGCCGGTGCCGCGCACGCTCTCCCCGGGCTCCCCGCCTCCTCCGGCAGCGGCTGCACTCGGTGCAGCCCGGGTCGATGCGCTGGAGGCCGGCAGCGTCCTTCTTTCCGAAAACATCTATGCGGTCTTCCTGATCGCGCAATGAGTCCCTTGCCATGCTGCTGATGCTCGATAACTACGACAGCTTCACCTACAACCTCGTGCAGTACCTGCAGGCGCTGGGCGCGGAGGTCATGGTGGTGCGCAACGATGCGATGAGCGTCGATGAGATCGCCGCGCTCAGGCCCGAGCGCATCGTGATCTCGCCCGGCCCGTGCACGCCCAACGAGGCGGGTGTCTCGCTGCAGCTGATCGAGCGCTTGGGCCAGACCACGCCGATCCTGGGGGTGTGTCTGGGCCACCAGAGCATCGGGCAGGTGTATGGCGGCGACGTGATCCGCGCCGGCAATATCATGCACGGCAAGACCTCGCCGATCCGCCATGAGGGCAAGGGGGTGTTCGCCGGCCTGCCGGACAGTTACCAGGCCACCCGCTATCACTCGCTGGTGGTGGACAAGACCACGCTGCCGGCCACGCTGGAAGTCACCGCCTGGACCGAAAACCCGGATGGCTCCATCGAAGAGATCATGGGTCTGCGCCACCGTCAGTTCCCGGTGGAAGGCGTGCAGTTCCATCCCGAGTCCATCCTCACCCAGCACGGCCACGTCCTGCTGAAGAACTTCCTGGAGCGCTGATGCGTCGCCTGCTGCCGGCATGCATCGCAGCGATGGGGCTGCTGTTGGCCGCACAGGCCACGGCGCAGCCGCCGTCGACCGCCTGTGCTGCGCAGGCGCTCGCACAGGCCGCGAAACCGCTGGTTTCCCATGTCGGCAGCGCGGGCGCGCGCATGCGGATGGACGCCGCCGATAGGACCGACGGCCTGCCGATGGGGCAGCAAATCCTCGACGACGCCGAGCTCCGAATCAATCAGGCCAGGTGACCGCAATGCCGCTCTCTCCCCAAGCCAGCCCGCTGCCGGCCACCGAATCCCTCCAGGGCTTCCACTTCTACGAACCCGCCCACGGACACGGCCTGCCGCACGATCCGTTCAATGCCATCGTCGGGCCGCGTCCGATCGGCTGGATCGGCACACGCAATGCCGAGGGCATCGCCAACCTGGCGCCTTACAGTTTCTTCAACGCCTTCAACTATGTGCCGCCGATCGTCGGTTTCGCCAGCACCGGCTGGAAGGACAGCGTGCGCAACATCGAGGCCACCGGGCAGTTCACCTGGAATCTGGCGACGCGCCCGTTGGCCGAGGCGATGAATGCCAGCGCGGCGATCGTGCCTGCGGAGGTGGACGAGTTCGTGCTGGCCGGTGTGCAAGCGGCGCCGTCGCGGTTGATCGATGCGCCGCGAGTGGCCGCCAGCCCGGTCAGTTTCGAGTGCCGGCTGAGCCAGTTGCTACGCCTGCAGCGCGCCGATGGGCAGCAGGTCGATACCTGGCTGGTGCTGGGCGAGGTTGTGGCCGTGCACCTGGCCCACGCCGCGCTACAGGACGGCATCTACGATCCTGCGCGTGTGCAGACCATCCTGCGCGCGGGCGGCCCCGCCGACTACTTCGAAGTACAGGAACAGGCGCGTTTCCGCATGCAACGCCCGGGCTGAGCGCCAGCGTCGTCACCCAATGCCGAACGTGCGGCCATCGGCGCACGTCATTCCCTCTCCCGCACTCCTCCGGTTTTATCCATGCCCATCACGCCGCAAGAAGCCCTGCAACGCACCATCGAACATCGCGAGATCTTCCACGACGAAATGGTCGCGCTGATGCGGCAGATCATGCGTGGCGAGGTCTCGGACACGATGGTCGCCGCCATCCTCACCGGGCTGCGGGTCAAGAAGGAGACCGTCGGCGAAATCGCTGGCGCGGCTACCGTGATGCGCGAGTTCTCGCGCCGCGTGGAGGTGAGCGATCGCCGGCACATGGTCGATATCGTCGGCACCGGCGGCGATGGCTCGCACACCTTCAACATCTCCACCTGCGCGATGTTCGTCGCGGCGGCCGCCGGCGCCAAGGTAGCCAAGCACGGCAATCGCAGCGTCTCGTCCAAGTCCGGCAGCGCCGATGCGCTGGAGGCGCTGGGCGCGGTGATCGACCTGCAACCCGAGCAGGTCGCCGCGTCGCTTGCGCAGACCGGTATCGGCTTCATGTATGCGCCAGTGCATCACCCGGCCATGAAGGTGGTGGCGCCGGTGCGCCGCGAAATGGGCGTACGCACCATCTTCAACATCCTCGGCCCGCTGACCAACCCGGCCGGCTCGCCGAACATCCTGATGGGCGTGTTCCATCCGGATCTGGTCGGCATCCAGGCACGCGTGCTGCAGGAGCTGGGCGCCGAGCGCGCGCTGGTGGTGTGGGGGCGCGATGGCATGGACGAACTATCGCTCGGTGCCGGCACCCTGGTCGGCGAGCTGCGCGATGGCCAGGTGTGCGAGTACGAAGTGCATCCGGAGGATTTCGGCATCGCCATGTCGGCCAGCCGCAATCTCAAGGTGGCCGACGCCGCGCAGTCGCGCACGATGCTGCTGCAGGTACTGGACAACGTCCCCGGCCCGGCGCTGGACATCGTCGCGCTCAACGCGGGTGCGGCGCTGTACGTGGCCGGTGTGGCCGACAGCATCGCCGACGGTGTCCTGCGTGCGCGGGCGGCACTGGCAGACGGCTCGGCCCGCGCCAGGCTGGATGCCTATGTCGCCTTCACCCGCCAGGTCGCCGCGCAGGCGTGATCGCATACCGCCGCAATGTCCCGGCAATCGAGGCGGCGGCATTCTTGTCTCCCGCCGGTGCGCTGCGCGCGTTGGCGCGTCGTCCCAGCGCGGTGTGGCCGACTTGACCGATAATGCCAGCCCGCCAGGACCCGATACGATGAGCGACATCCTCAACACCATCCTTGCCCGCAAGGCCGAAGAAGTCGCCGAGCGCAATACGCGCGTGCCGCTGGCCGAACTGGTCGCGCGGTGTGCCGACCTGCCACCCACGCGCGGCTTTGCCGCCGCCATGCAGGCCAGCATCGCGGCCGGCGATGCGGCGGTGATCGCCGAAGTGAAGAAGGCCAGCCCGTCCAAGGGCGTGATCCGGCCGGATTTTCATCCCGCCGATATCGCGGTCAGCTACGAGTTCGGCGGCGCCAGCTGCCTGTCGGTGCTGACCGATGTGGACTTCTTCCAGGGCGCCGATGCCTATCTGCGGCAGGCGCGCGATGCCTGCACGCTGCCGGTGCTGCGCAAGGATTTCACCGTGGATCCCTATCAGATCTACGAGGCGCGCGCGCTCGGCGCCGATTGCATCCTGCTGATCGTCTCGGCACTGGAAGACGCGCAGCTGGCCGAGCTGTCCGGGCTGGCCATGCAACTGGAGCTGGATGTGCTGGTGGAAGTGCACGATATCGACGAGCTCGAGCGCGCGGTGCAGGTGCCGGTGCCGTTGATCGGCATCAACAACCGCAACCTGCGCACCTTCGAAGTCTCGCTGCAGACCACGCTGGACATGCGCGCGGCGGTGCCGCGCGACCGCATCCTGGTCACCGAGAGCGGCATCGTCACCCCCGACGATGTGCAATTGATGCGCCGCAACGGTGTGAACGCGTTTCTGGTCGGCGAGACCTTCATGCGCGCACCCGAACCCGGCGAGTCGTTGCGTCAGCTATTCTTCGCGCATGACTGAGTCGTATCCCGCGCCGCGCGAAGACGCCCCGTTGGTGGTCTTCGATTTCGACCACACCCTGTACGACGGCGACTCCGGCAGCCATCTGTTCGCCTGGCTGATCCGGCGCAACCCTTTGCGTCTGCTGGTCGCGGTGCTGGCCTCACCGATCCTCGGGCCGATGGTGGCGATGCTGCCCACGCGCCGCCGCGGCGTGTCCGGCTATGTCTGGATTGCGACCTTCGGCCTGCACCGCGCGCGCGAGTTCAACCGCTTCATCGACGCCTACGTCCTCAAGCACGAGGCGCAGATCCGCCAGCGCCTGCTGCCGCATGCGTTGAAGGTCTTCACCGACCACCGCGCTGCAGGCGACCGCGTGGTGGTCGCCACCGGCGCTCCCCCGGAGCTGGCGCGCGCCATTCTCGGCTTCGTGGCGCATCAGGACGTACCGGTGATCGGCAGCCTGGTCGGCCCACGCCTGGGCGCGGTCACCGCGCGACGCCACTGCCATAACGAAGAGAAGATGCGCATGTTGCGCGAACGCGGCTATGCCGACATCGCCGTGGCGTACTCGGACAGCACCGCCGACCTGCCCTTGCTGAAGGCTGCGCGTGCGCCGGTGGTGGTCAATCCCAAGGCCAACCGGGAAAACCTGTTCCGCCAGGTGCTGCCTGCGGGCACGCCGATCCTCAACTGGGGATGCCGCGACCGCGGCGGCAAGGCGCTCTAGTCCCAGCCGCTACCAGCGCACGATTGCGCAGCAGCGAGGCGACCCGGGCAAGCGACAGTGCGGGCGCAAGCGCCTGCGGCGACGGGGCGCGGCGGTTGGCGCAACCTCAAAGCAACGAACGAGACGTCGCTCGCAGCGTCCGCCGTGGCTTCGCACGCCAGGCCATCCGGGCCAGCAAGCCGAGGCAGGACGACCTCGTGGGTCCGGCGGCAGGCGATCGTTTCGCCGAAGGCAGGCAACTGTCGCCCACGACGCCGGCCCCTCCTGGACGACGCGCGCAGAGGCGGGTGGGACATTCCCAGGCGCAGCCGCGATTGCGTAAACGGCCGATGCGCAAGCCGCATCGGCCGTCGAGTCCAGGCCGTTAGCGCGTGCCGTAGAGCACGACCGTCTTGCCGCGTGCGTGCAACAGGCCATCGGCCTGCAACTTCTTCAGCACACGGCCGGCCATTTCGCGCGAGCATCCCACCAGCCGGGCCAGCTCCTGCCGAGAGACGCGCAGCTGGGTGCCCTGCGGGTGGCTCATCGCTTCAGGCTCCTTGGACAGGTCGTGCAGGGTGCGCACGATGCGGTCGGTCACGTCCAGGAAGGCCAGGCGGCTGGCTTTCCTGGTGGTGTCGAGCAGGCGTTTTGAAAGCTGAACGCCCAGCGCGTACAGGATCCGCGGCGCATCCGGCGACAAGCTGGTCTGGAACAGCTGCTGCAGTCGCTCGTAGCTGATCTCGGCCAGCTCGCACTGGGTGCGGGTCCGCAGGATCACTTCGCGGGTGTCCGATTCGATGAACAACCCCATTTCGCCAACGAACTCACCGCTGCCGAAATAGCCCAGCACCAACTCACGGTCGTCATCTTCCTCGGCGATGATGCTCACCGAGCCGCTGATCACATAGTAGAGGGTGCCGGCCGGGTCTCCGGGCCGGAACACATCGGTCCGGGTCGGATAGCGCCTGCGGTGGCTATGCGCCAGGAAACGCTCGATCGTGCCTGCGTCCAGCGCCAGCGAGGGGGTAGCGTTACGTACCGTCGTAGTCACAACCGTCGTATTTCCTGGGCTCATGGGAGTTCCGCGTCTGATTCCTGAAGCTTAACGGCATGAGTCATGCAAGGTAAACCATTCTCAATGACGGCATTTCGTTGCTGGGATCTTTGGCTCATAATTGACTCCTTTCCCGCCTTCCAAAAGGACAGACCGACGTGGTCAAGCCGTTGCCTCGCCTGAGGCTGCAGGGGTTCAACAACCTCACCAAGGCGTTGAGCTTCAACATCTACGACGTCTGTTACGCGCGTACCGAAGAGGAGCGTCAACGCTACATCGAGTACATCGATGAGCAGTACGACGCCGATCGTCTGACCCAGATCCTGACCGATGTGGCCGAGATCATCGGTGCCAATATCCTAAATATCGCACGCCAAGACTACGATCCGCAGGGCGCGTCGGTCACCATCCTGATTTCCGAGGAACCGGTGATCGACAAGAAGCAGGCCGGCAAGGAGTTGATCTCCGACGCTGTGGTTGCTCATATGGATAAGAGCCATATCACCGTTCACACATATCCGGAGACGCACCCGCAGGAAGGCATCGCCACCTTCCGTGCCGACATCGACGTCGCTACCTGCGGGGTGATCTCGCCGCTGAAGGCGCTGAATTACCTGATCGAAAGCCTGGAATCGGACATCGTGATCATGGACTACCGTGTCCGTGGCTTCACCCGCGATGTGAAGGGCAAGAAGCACTATATCGATCACAAGATCAACTCGATCCAGCAGTTCCTGGCCAAGAACGTGAAGTCGCGCTACGAGATGTTCGACGTGAACGTCTACCAGGAAAACATCTTCCACACCAAGATGCACTTGAAGGACTTCGATCTGGACCAATATCTGTTCGAAGAGCGCGCCAAGAACCTCTCGTTCAAGGAGCGCATGAAGATCGAGACGCTGCTCAAGCGCGAGATCGAAGAGCTGTTCCACGGGCGTAACCTGAGCGAGTAAGCGCAGGCAGCCCTGAAAGCACGCCTGCTTGCGGGTGTGCCCGAGAATCGAGGCGGGACGGCCCGCCACGCGAAGACCTCGCGTTCCACAGCCGACGGCGGCCCAGTGTGCAGACACTGGGCCGCTTTTTTTTTGCGTTTTTTTGTAGAGGAGTGACGTGATGCCCTGGATCTATCTCGTGTTGGCCGGCCTGTTCGAAATCGGCTTCGCCCTGGGTCTGAAGTACAGCGATGGGTTTACCCGGCTGTGGCCCACGGTCGGGACGATCGGTCTGGCCGGGGTTAGCCTGTGGTTTCTCACCCAGGCACTGAAGACCATTCCGGTCGGCACTGGCTATGCGATCTGGACCGGGATCGGCGCGGTAGGCGTGGCCCTTGCCGGGATCGTGCTGTTCGGCGACAGCGTCTCGTGGTCGCGCCTGGCCTGCATCGGCCTGATCGTGGCTGGTGTGATGGGGTTGAAGCTGGTGTCGTAGTCAGCCCCGCTGCGCGGTGCTGACCCCCAAGGTTTGCTGCGCAAACCTTGGGCCCCGACTCCGAGGCCGCCTATCCCCACGCCTTCGGCGCGCCCCCTTAACAAAGGGGGCTCTGCTCCAGCTGGGTGTTGCGAGGGGTGGGCCTGGCTTGCTGGGCATCGCCAGTTGCGAGCCCCGATCCAATCCCGAATCCCGAATCCCGAATCCCACCGGCTACAGCCGGTACGCGACGGTTTTCATCAGTCTGGAGGCCAGGGCCATGGCGCTGGGGATCGGCTGCGGGAGGATCCGGGCGCCGGCCTGCTCGGCATGGTCGGCGTGGCGGGCCTCGTCGATCTTCATCACGCGCAGGATCGCGCGGCTGCGCTGATCGACGTCTGGCAGGGTTTCCAGATGTTCGTCCAGGTGCGCCTCGACCTGGCGCTCGGTCTCGACCACGAAGCCCAGGCTCCAGTCGTCGCCACGTAGCCCGGCCAGTGCGCCTAGCGCGTAGCTGCCGGCGTACCAGAGCGGGTTGAACAGGCTGGGGCGGCTGTCCAGCTCGTGCAGGCGGTCGGCACACCAGGACAGGTGGTCGGTCTCCTCCTGTGCTGCTTCGAGCAGGTGCTGCTGGGTATGCGCATCGCGGGCGACTGCGGCCTGGCCGAAGTACAGGCCCTGCGCGCAGACCTCGCCGACGTGATTGATGCGCATCAATCCCGCCGCATGCCGGCGCTGGTCTGCGGTCAGGACGGCGTCGGGAGTGTCGGTGGAGGGATTCGGCCGCTGCGCGGGCGGATTGCCGAATACCGTGTCCAGCGCGCGCTGGGTTTCGACGAGCAGCCGGTCGAGCGGGCTATGCAGCCGCAATGGAGAGGTCTGGATCATGCCGCGATTCTGGCCCGCGTCCGCGCGGCTGCCAACCGCATGCGCCGCAGACGCGCGCCGACTTGCGCAGGCGCGGGGCGCCGCGTACAATCCCGCCTCTTCTGTTTCGCCTTCACAACGCGTGGCAAAGTTCCAGCGGCCCTTGCCGCTGCAATCCGCCCGACCACTCAAGAGTTTTCTCATGACTACGTTCACCGCCAAGTCCGAGACCGTCCAGCGCGACTGGTATCTCGTCGACGCCGCCGGCAAGACGCTCGGCCGTCTGTCCACCGAACTGGCCCGCCGCCTGCGCGGCAAGCACAAGCCGGTTTATACCCCTCACGTCGATACCGGCGATTACCTGGTGGTGATCAACGCCGAGAAGATCGTCGTGACCGGTAACAAGCTGAAAGACAAGAAGTATCACCGCTTCACCGGCTACATCGGCAACCTCAAGACCGAGAGCCTGGAGCAGGCGCTGGAGCGCCACCCGGAGCGCGTGATCGAAATCGCCGTCAAGGGCATGCTGCCGAAGGGTCCCCTGGGCCGCACCATGTACCGCAAGCTCAAGGTCTATTCGGGTGCCGAGCATCCGCACGCCGCCCAGCAGCCGCAAGTTCTGGATATCTAATCATGGCTATCACGCAAAACTACGGCACTGGCCGCCGCAAGTCCTCCACCGCTCGCGTGTTCCTGCGCAAGGGCACTGGCAAGATCACCGTCAACGACCGTCCGCTGGACGAGTTCTTCGGCCGTGAGACTGCGCGCATGATCGTGCGCCAGCCGCTGGAGCTGACCAAGAACACCGAAAGCTTCGACATCCTGGTCACCGCTTCGGGCGGCGGCACCACCGGTCAGGCCGGTGCGATCCGCCTGGGCATCGCCCGTGCGCTGGTCGAGTACGACGAAACCCTGAAGTCCGAGCTGCGCAAGGCGGGCTTCATGACCCGCGACGCCCGCGAAGTCGAGCGTAAGAAGGTCGGTCTGCACAAGGCACGTCGCGCGACCCAGTTCTCCAAGCGCTGATCCATCGCGTTTGCTGCGCCCCGGTTCGCCGGGGCGCCTGCTTCAAAAGCCCGGCCATGCCGGGCTTTTGTCGTTTTGGGGCCTGCGCAGTGGGCGCCTGCAGTCGATGGCCTGCTGTGTCGAGGTAGATTTTTCCTTGCCCAGGCCTGGTGACTTTCGCAAACGTTGGCTGGTCATCTCGTGTATGCCGGCCGCTGGGCCTGCGCGCGGCGGCATGGGGTGATGCCGCCGTGGCCGGCTCTGTGCCTGACTGTTGGGTGCCTGTCTGACCCGGTATCCATTTTCGACCAGGGTGGGGGTGTCGCCTTCGGTGATCGCTGTTCGGCCTTGGGGCGGGAATGCCTGCTGCACGAATGCTGGCAAGAAGTAATCGGGCAACAAAAAAGGCCCGACCGTCAGATCGAACCTTTCGTGTTTGGCTGCCCCGGATGGATTCGAACCACCGAATGCCTGAGTCAGAGTCAGGTGCCTTACCGCTTGGCGACGGGGCAATAAAACTGTGTTGTCCCAGAGTATCGCATGCCTGTTCGGGCCTGGATACCGTGGTGGCTATGGGTGGACTCGAACCACCGACCCCAGCATTATGAGTGCTGTGCTCTAACCGGCTGAGCTACATAGCCTAGGGAGCCGGCAATTCTCACGATGTGTGTCGGCGTTGTCAAGCATTTCGTTTTCAGCTTGTGAGCCGGGCGTGGCCGTGGCAGAGTCGCTGGCAGTAGATTTTCAGGAGTCCGCATCGTGATCGATCCGGACGGTTTCCGGCCAAACGTCGGCATCGTGCTGATGCGTCAGGACGGTCAGGTGTTCTGGGCACGTCGTGTGCGCAGGGACGGCTGGCAGTTCCCGCAAGGTGGCATGAACACCGACGAGACGCCTGTCGAAGCCATGTACCGCGAGTTACGCGAAGAAACCGGGTTGTTGCCCGAGCATGTGGAATTGCTCGGCGCCACCCCCGGATGGCTGCGCTATCGTCTGCCGAGCCGTGCGGTGCGGCGGAACGAACGGCAGGTCTGCATCGGCCAGAAGCAGGTCTGGTTCCTGCTGCAGTTCACCGGCGACGAATCCCATCTCAAGCTCGACCATACCGACACGCCCGAGTTCGACCACTGGCGCTGGGTGGATTTCTGGTATCCGGTCGAACACGTGGTGATGTTCAAGCGCGGCGTGTATGCGCGCGCGCTGCGGCATCTGGCGCCATTGGCGCAGAACATCGCAGGCCACGCAGCGGTCGGAATGATGCCCGAACGCGCGCTGGAAGCCTGGCTGCCGGGCAGCAGCGCGGCCGGGCACGACCGTCCACGTAAGCGCCCGCGCAAGCGGGGCGGGCCGCGGCCGGCGCTGATTAATAATGATTAACGTTTGGAATTGACACCTATTCTCGTTTGCGGTGCAATCACTGCTGATCCCCTCCGGATCGCCAGCACCCGACCAATACCGTGTACGTCTGCATCTGCAATGGGGTCACCGACCACCAGATCCGCGAAGCGGCCGAAAATGGCTGCACCAGCCTGGCCGAGCTGACCATGCGCACCGGCTGTGGATCCAACTGCGGCTCCTGTCTGGACATGGCGTCCGATCTGCTGAACCAGGCGCACGCCAGCCGTGCGTTACCGCTGCCGCTGCTGGCAAGCGCGGCCTGACTGAGCAGGTCCTGGCTCGCGCCGCATGCCAGTCGCCGCCTGGTTCGGCCTGCAGGCACCAGGGCGCCTCTGTCCCACTGAGTGATGCACCCTCGGCGATAGCGTCGATGCCAGGCGAGTGCCCGTACAACGTCGCTGCACACGCGCGGCGCAGCGCGCCCGGCGGTGCGATTCCCAAGTGCGGTGACGCTGGTCTGCCCGCTCGAGCGTAGCGGGCCATGTCGCCGCGCGCGTCCCGCAACTGATCACGATTCGCGTTCCTTCATGCTGCGCGCCGACGCGATAGAGTGCGGCCGGCGCATTCCCGGAGACATCGCATGAAGGGCGATACCAAAGTCATCGAGTACCTCAACAAGGTGCTCTACAACGAACTCACCGCGATCAATCAGTACTTTCTGCACGCCAAGATGCTGAAGAACTGGGGCCTGAAGGAACTGGCCGAGCATGAGTACAAGGAATCCATCGACGAGATGAAGCACGCGGACAAGCTGTCCGATCGCATTCTTTTTCTCGAGGGGCTGCCGAACTTTCAGGCGCTGGGCAAGCTGCGCATCGGCGAAAACCCGACCGAAATGTTCCGCTGCGATCTGGCGCTGGAGCGTGAGGCCGTGACGGTGCTGCGCGAAGCAGTGGCCTATGCGGAGACCGTCAACGACTACGTCAGTCGCCAGTTGCTGGTGGACATCCTGGAATCGGAAGAAGAGCACATCGACTGGCTGGAAACCCAGCTGGATCTGGTGGCGCGCATCGGCGAGCCGAATTACCTGCTGACCAAGCTGGACGACTGAACGCCGGATCGGCCGGGGTGGTCGTCCGCGCTGGACTGCGGATCTGCAGTGGTGCGCGCGTACGACGCCGGAGATGACTCCGGTGGCCACTGCCGACGGCCTTGACGGCCGCGGCAGACGGGCATTCGATGCGGGTGGTGGGCGTGCGGCAGCTGCCGCTGTCCTGCTGAGGGCTGCCCGATTACCGGCCCGTCCCGCCGGCGGCGGCCTGCAGGCGGGCGACCTGGCCCAGCAGGGCCAGCCGCGCGCGCGCGTATTCGGCGATGACCAACGCCACCATCACCGAAGGGCGTTCGATGGTGCCGGTGCGGGCGGCCAGTTCGATGCGGCGCGCCGCGTTGGACAAGGCCTGCGCGCCGACGTTGGCGCTGGAGGATTTGAAGCTATGGGCCAGATCGCGCAACTGCATGCTGTCGCGGTTGGCTGCGGCCGCTTCCAGCTGCTCGATGATGCCGGGAGCATCGTCCAGGAACAGCTGCAGAATGGTGACGGTGTCCGCGCCGGCGACCTCGTAGAGTTCGTCAATGACGCTGCTGTCCAGGATCGGCAACGCGCGCGCCTGGGCGGCGGCACTGGTGCTTTCCGGATCGGGCGCTGCGGTTCCGCTGGTTGGCCCGGTCAACAGCGGTTGACGCGGCAGCCAGCGCTGCAGGCAGGCATCGAGCTGTTCGCGGGCGACTGGCTTGGAAAGGTAATCGTCCATGCCGGCGGCCAGGCAGCGTTCGCGGTCGCCGGCCATGGCATTGGCGGTCATCGCCACGATCGGGATCGGACGACCGCCGCTTTCGGCTTCCATGGCGCGCCAGCGACGGGTAGCGGCATAGCCGTCCAGCACCGGCATCTGGCAATCCATGAACACCATGTCGTAGCGGGTCGATTCCATGCTGCCCAGCGCGGCTTCGCCATCGGTGGCGGTGTCGGCCTCGAAGCCAAGCACCGCCAGCAGCTTCTGTGCGACCAGCAGATTCACCGGGTTGTCCTCGACCAGCAGGATGCGCACCTCGCGCGCGCCGGCCATCGGTGGCGGCAGCGGTTCGGGAATCATCGCCAGGGTCGGTGCAGCAGCGTGCACGGGCTTGGGATCCGGTGGCAGCACCACCGATCGCAGGAGCTCGTCCGGGCTATGACGCGGGACCAGGCTGGCGTGGTCCCGCAGGTCGGCCGGCACCGGTTCGTCGCCATAGAGCCAGATCAACCTGGGGCCGCCCAGATCTTCGGGCCGGGCCAGCGCGCGATGCACGGCACGCGCGCTGTAGCGCAGCGTGTCGTGGTCGGCAATGACGCAACGAAAGCCTTCGGTGTCGTTGTGGCGGCGCACCCGCTCGAGTGCTTCCTGCGTGGTCTCCATCAGCACATGCGACACGCCCCAGCCGTCTAGCAGGCGTTTGAGCCGCTGCTGCAGCCGCGCATCGGAGCTGATCACCATCACCCGTGCCGCATCGACACCGCTGGTCTGTTGCAGGTCGCCGATCACCTTGAGCAGCGGGATCTCGAACCAGAACGTGGCGCCGCGACCGGGCTCGGACTCCACGCCGATGCGCCCGCCCATCAGGTCGATGATGCGTTTGCAGATCGCCAGCCCCAGGCCGGTGCCGCCGTACAGACGGGTGGTGGAAGCATCGGCCTGAGCGAAGGAGCGGAACAGGCGGGCCTGCTGGTCCGGCGCGATGCCGATGCCGGTATCGCGGACCTGGAAGCGCAGCAGGTGCTGGGCGCGGGTTTCGCCCAGGCGGCGCAGCTGGATATCGATGCTGCCGCGTTCGGTGAACTTGATCGCATTGCCGATCAGATTGCTCAGCACCTGACGCAGGCGGATCGGGTCGCCGCGCACCAGCAGGCGCACCGAGGGCTCGATATCCAGGCCCAGGCGCAGCTGGCGGCTCTCGGCAGTACGTTGAAGTAGCTGCACCACCCCGTCGAGCAACTCGCGCAGGTTGAAGGTGGTGATCTCCAGTTCGAGCTTGTTGGCTTCGAGCTTGGAGTAGTCGAGGATGTCGTCGACGATGCGCAGCAGCTGCAGCGAGCTGCCGGTGGCCGTCTGCAGCATGTCGCGCTGGTCCACGCTGAGCTGGCCGCGCGAGATCAACTCCAGCATCGGAATGATGCCGTTGAGCGGGGTGCGGATCTCGTGGCTCATGGTGGCCAGGAATTCGCCCTTGGCCAGCGCGGCGGCTTCGGCTGCCTGCTTGGCGCGCAGCAACTGCTGTTCGAGTTCGCCGTGGCGCTGCAGTTCCTGCTGCAGGCGCTCGCGGGCGAGTTCGGCCTCGTCCACGCGTTGGGACAGCGCACGCTGTGCACGCGCGCCACGGTGGGCGGCAAGGGCTGCGCAGATCGCCAACACCACGGTGGCGGCAGCCGCAGCGGCGGTGAGGGCACGCCACGGCCCCGGTAGCCCGGCCCACTGCAGGCCTGACCCGGCCGCCGTGACGATGGCGGTGGCGATGGCCAGGCCGTTCCAGGCGCGACGGCCTCCTGCCGGCGCCCTCACTCAGAGCACCGCGTTGGTGAAGTCGAAATCCAATTCCTTGCCGACGGTCTGCACCAGATTGCCCTGGATGAAATCCACCCCGCTCATCCACATCGCTGCGGCCGCCTGCGGGTCTTCGATGCGTTGGCCGATGATCAACAGGCCGCGCTGGTGGGCGATATCGATGACGCTGCGCAACTGGTCGCGCACCGCGGTGTTGCCATGCGCATCGGCGAAGCGGTTGGCCATGCGCACGAAGCTCAGCGGCAGCTGGGCCAGCAGTGCGTTGGCTTCGTCGCCGGGCTCGAACTGGCTGAGGCAGAACTGCACGCCGGCTGGCATCAATTTGGCGCAGAACTGCTGCACGGTGACCGCGTGGATCAGGGCGTCGTCCAGGCGCAGATCCACGATCAGCGTTTGCCCGGCCACGCCGCGTTCGGCCAGTGCCTTGAGCAGCCAGTCGGCGAACGCCTCGCGCGCCAGCGTACGGGGCGACTGCGAAACGAACAGACGCAGCGGCGGGCTGGCGTGCTGGTACAGATGCAGCAAACCGAGTGCGTGGTCCATGACCTGCTGATCGAGGTCGGCGATGCGTCCGGCCGCTTCGGCGGCGGGAATCACCTGGCCGGCCGACAGCAGGGTGCCATCGGCCTGACGCAGCCGCAGCAGCACCTGGTATTGCGCGGTATCGCCGCCGGCCACGGCCACGATGGGTTGGTAGGCCAGTTCCAGCTGGCCTTCGACCAGGCGCAGCTGCTCCTGCTGCTCGGCCTGGCTGGGCGCCAGATAGGTCTGCACCCCGTCGCTGCGCAGGCGTGCCTGCAGCGCGGTACGCTCCACTGCTTCCAGTGCGCTGCCGGCGTCGTCGAAGCCCAGGCTCAGCGGCGCGGCGCCGATGGCGCAGCGCACGTGCACCGCCTCGTCTTCGCGCACCGGGAAGGCGTTGGCGGAGAGCCGTTCGCGAACCTCCAGCGCGCGCTGTTCCAGGCTGGTCTCGTCCATCTCCACGGCCAGCAGCAGGAAGCTGTTGTCGTTCAGGCGCGCCAGCGGATAGGGCTGGGCGGCGCTGGCCAGGCGATGCCCGGCCTGGGTCATCAAACGTTCGTACGCGGCATAGCCATACCGTTCGCGCAGGCCGAGCGCGCTGGCGATCTCGATGAAGAACAGCCCGCCGGCCTGCTTGCGCGCCAATGCATCGGCGAGCAATTCCATCACATGGCCGCGCGTGGGCAGGCCGGTTTCCGGGTTGCTGCGTGCGTTGCCGTGGTCACCCGTCTGTTGCAGCGCCTGCTGGCGCGCGCGGCGGATGCGGTTGGACACGGCCGCGATGAGGTGGCGCGGGCGGATCGGCTTGGTGAGAAAGTCGTCGGCACCGCTGTCGAGCACTTCGAACTGGCGCTCCGGGTCGGGATCGCCGGTCAGGAACACGATCGGCAGCAATTGCTGGCCGGGTTGCTGACGGATCAGCGAGGTCAGCCGGATGCCGTCCAGTTCGGGCATGTGCAGATCCATCAGGATCAGATCCGGGTGGTAGTCCTGGATCGCCTGCGGCACGCTGGCAGCGGTCATTTCCACCTGCGCGTGCATGCCGGCGCCGTGCAGCACGCTCTGTGCGAACAGCGCCTGCGAGCGGTCGTCCTCGACGATCAATACGCGGTAGGGCGCGTCGGCGGCGGCAGGGTCGTCGCCTTGCCGCGTGGCTGTCGAGGCGGCCGCAGACGACGCTGCGGGTGGCGCGGCGCGCACATTGGCAGCCATTGCCTGCGCCGGTGCCTGCGGACCCGGGCCCGCGGCAGCGGCGGGCACGGGCGCAGGAATGATAGCCGCGCTCACCGGTGCAAGGCTTTCGGCCACGGCGTCGCCAGCCCAGCGGCGCCAGTGGTCGGCCGGCGGGGTCTCGGCGCGCAGCGGGCGCTGCCGGGTGGCGGTGTCGTCACGGGTGGTGAATGGAACCGGATCTCGGGCGGCCATCGATACTCCCTACAGTCGCGATGATTATGCGATGAACTTCACGATAGCGGGGAGCGGCGTGCAGTCGGCGTGGTGGCTGCGCGCAGCGGCGCCGCCAGCCGGCGCATGCCCCGCCACAGCAACCGCCAGACCCACCATACCGCCAGCGCCACCAGCAGGCTGGACCCCACTGCCAAGCCCAGCGCCAGCCATGGATGCGCCAGGGCCACGGCCAGGGCGGTGGCAGCGAGGGTGTCTTCGGCCAGCGATGCGATCCAGTTGCTGGCCGGCTCCGGCGAGGTGTTGAGCAGCGCGCGGGTGCCGGCCTTGAGGGTGTGGCTGGTCAGTGCCACGCCGGCCCCCGCCGCCAGCGCGCCGGTACTCAGGTCGCCATCCGGCGACAGCGTGGCGGCGGCCAGGAACGCGCCGGCCGGGACGCGTGCCAGGGTTTGCAACAGATCCCAGCCCGAGTCCACACCAGGGATCTTGTCGGCGACGAATTCGGCCACCGCCAGTGCGCCGGAGGTGCCCAGCACCCACCACGACTGCGCCGGATGCAGGGCCGGGGGCAGCTCGATCCAGCCGAGCAGGCCGGCCAGGCCCACGCCGAATACCGTCAGGTAGACGCGGATGCCGGCCAGCCAGGCCAGCAGGATGCCGATCACGAACAGATGGGCCTCGCTCATGGCGTTGCTTCCTGCGGACAATACGGAACTATCGGATAACGGCCGACGCAACGCCAGCGTGGCGGCCGTCCGCGCTCTGGCACACTACGCCGCCGCCCTCAGCGCCGGCCCGTCCGGCCCAGATGCCCATGAGACCAGCCGCCCGCGTCCAGATCGTCCACCGTCAGGCGGGTGGTGGCCATGCCGGCGGACGCTGGCGATGGGTGGCGATCGCCCTGCTCTGGCTGGCGTCGTTGGGCGGTGTGTGGTGGATGGCCACGCGTACCGCCGCGCCACGCCTGGTGCAGGCCGAGGCCGCCCTGCAGCAGGCCCAGCGCAGCCAGGCCCAGCAACGGCGGCAGATCGAGCAGTTGCAGCAGCGCCAGGTCAACCTGGCGATGTCGGACAAGATCAGTCGCGCGGCCAATACCGAAGTGCAGGCCTCGCTGGCCGAGCGCGACGAACAGATCGCCGCGCTGCGCGCCGATGTGGCTTTCTACGAGCGCTTGGTGGGCGCCACCGCGCAGCGCAAGGGGCTCAATGCGCATTCGGTGCAGTTCACCGCCGAGGCCGGCGGCACCTGGAACTACAGCGTGGTGCTGACCCAGAACCTCAACCGTGGTGCGATCAGTCAGGGCCAGCTGCGCTTCGCGGTGGAGGGCGTGCGCGCCGGCAAGCTGGTGACGGTGAGCTGGAACGAGCTGCATCAGCAGCCCGCTGCCGCCGGGCAGCCGTATTCGTTCCGCTATTTCCAGCAACTGGACGGCAGCGTGATCCTGCCGAAGGATTTCACTCCGCAACGTGTCAAAATCTCCCTGAGCGGCGAGGGGGCGCCGGTCAATCAGACATTCGATTGGAAAGTCGCCGCCAGCGGCGCCGGGGAGTAGCTCATGTTCGGAAACAAGTCCAGCCGTGGTGCGCAGACCGTGGTCGATACCTTGATCGGGCCGCAGGTGGTCATCCGCGGCGACCTGACGTTCAGCGGCGGCCTGTACGTGGAAGGTCGCATCCTGGGCAAGGTGATTGCCGAGGACGGCGCCAGCGCCACCCTGACGGTGGCCGAGCAGGGCAGCATCGAGGGCGAAGTGCGTGCGCCGGTGGTGATCATCAACGGCCAGCTGACCGGCGATGTGCATGCAGCCGAGCGGGTCGAACTGGCCGCCAATGCGCGCGTGCAGGGCAATGTGCACTATCAGGTGGTGGAAATGAGCGCCGGCGCGCAGCTCACCGGGCGTCTGATCCATGCCGCCGCCGCAGGCGCCACCGCGGCGCTGCCGGCACCGGAAGGCCATCGCGCCGAGCCGGCCAAGGCCGCGCAGCCCGAAACTGCCGACGCCTGAGCCGCGCTGCGGCTGAAGCGCGACCGCGTGGCCGACACATCCGGCTTGAAGTGGCGCCGTCCGGCCCCCATGCTGACGGCATGAGTACGCTCGTTTCGCTTCCCACTGCCGCTCCGGCGCCGGACTACCAGTCCATCGACCGGCCGTTGAACTTTTCCGGTGCCGCCGCCGCCAAGGTACGCGAGCTGATCCAGGAGGAAGGCAACGCCGCCCTGGCCTTGCGCGTGTACATCCAGGGAGGCGGGTGTTCGGGGTTCCAGTATGGGTTCGAGTTCGACGAGAACCGCGCCGACGACGATCTGGCCGTGGCCACCGACGGGGTGACGTTGCTGGTCGACCCGCTCAGCCTGCAGTACCTGATGGGCGCCGAGGTGGACTACACCGAGAGCCTGACCGGTGCGCAGTTCGTGATCCGCAACCCCAATGCCAAGACCACCTGCGGCTGCGGGAGCAGCTTCAGCGTGTAAGGCATGACGCGTGCTGGCGTGGACGTATGTAGCAAGCGTCCACGGTGGTGAGTGATCCAGCGGCTGAGTCCACTCGGGAGAACTACTGGCTGCTGTGTGCTTGCGGCGGCTGGCTGGGTGCCGCTGCACAAGCGCACTGTGGCAGGGCCGCGCTGCCAGCAACCGCCTGCGCTGCGCTGATGGACGCTTTCGTTGGCTGGGTACGCGCCGCAGTAACAGCGCGCAGTAGGGCCGCAATGTCCGCGACCGCTTGCATTGTACTGATCGCTCGCAGCCATCGCCTCAGCGTCTGAACGTGCAACCTGGATTCTGCGACGACCGTGCGCGGCACGGTTGCGGGTGTCGCCGATTATCGGCAGGCTTGCGCCGATGTCAGAATCCACTCTTCCGTTGTCCGGTTTTGCCTTCACCCACGCGCCGCTGGATCGCGGCGATGCGCTGCGTGACGACCCGGCTGCCCTGGCGCAGCTGTGGGCGCAGGGCCATGTGCTGTTGATCGATGCCAAGGGCACCGCCCTGGCCGATGCGCAGGGGCAGCCGCTGTTGATGCAGGGCGCCGCGCTTGCCGACAGCCCGGAGGCGGCGATCTTCCTGGGGCTGCGCGATGGTCAGGGCTGGTTCTGCCTGTCGGCCGACCCACTCGATCTGAAGGCGCCGCAACGGGTGGACCTGCGCCAGGCGGCAGCGCAATGGCCGGCAGACATCGCCACTGCGGTGTCGTTCGCGCGGGCGATGCTGCATTGGCAGGCACGTACGCGTTACTGCGGCGTCTGCGGCGGTGCGATCGTGTTCCGCCGCGCCGGCTTCATCGCGCATTGCACGCAGTGCCAGACCGAACACTACCCGCGCGTGGATCCGGCCATCATCGTGGCGGTCAGCGACGGGCAGCGGCTGCTGCTGGGCCGCCAGGCCAGTTGGGCGCCGCGACGCTATTCGGTGATCGCCGGCTTCGTCGAACCGGGCGAATCGCTGGAGCAGACCGTGGCGCGCGAAGTGCATGAGGAAACCCGCGTGCGGATCCAGCACTGCCGCTATCTGGGCGCGCAGCCGTGGCCGTTTCCGGGAGCGTTGATGCTGGGCTTCACGGCGCAGGCGGCGGCCAGCGAGGTACCGCAGGTGACCGGCGAGCTGGAGGATGCGCGTTGGGTGGGCCATGACGAGATCGGCGCCGCGCTGGAAGGCCGCGGCGGTGAAGACGGCATCGGGTTGCCGCCGGCCATTTCGATCGCGCGGGCGCTGATCGAGCATTGGTATCGCAGCCATGGTTGAGAGCCGGCGTCCTGGCGGCGACCGCGGCTGGGCCGTGGCAGGTGCGCCTGCCGCCTCGGCGCACCCGACGTTCGTGCGGCCGTTGCAGTGGGGTTGGGTCCGCTCGGCTAGACTCCGCTGAGGAGGAACCCCATGTTCACGACCCTGGTTGCTGTCGTCGTCGCCCTTGCGTTGGGTCATCTGGTGCCGGCGCAGGTCGCCCGTCTACGGCGTTTCGAATGGTTCGCGCGCTGGCTGCGCCGGCTGGACAGCCATGCCGCCGGACGCGGCGCGTGGCAGGGCCGCTACGGCGTGCTGCTGGCCCTGCTGCCGGTGCTGTTCGTGGTCGTGCTGCTGCAATGGGCGCTGGACGATGTGTGGCATGGCTTCCTGTCGCTGCTGTTCGGCGTGGCGGTGCTGGCCTGGACCTGGGGGCCGCGCGATCTGGATCGCGATGTCGAGGCGGTGATCGACGCCGACGAGCCCGGTACGCGACGCGAGGCGATTTCGCATCTGCAGGCGGCCGGTGGCAGCGTGCACGAGGACGCGCCCTCGCTGGTGGAGGCTGTGGTGGTCAACGGTCTGCGCCGCTGGTTCGCGGTGCTGTGGTGGTTCCTGTTGCTGGGGCCGTTCGGCGCGGTGCTGTACCGCCTGACCGCCCTGGCGGTGGAAAGCCCGCTGTCGGTGCTGCTGCCGCCACGCAATCTGGCGGGTGCGCGTTGGTTGCTGGCGGTGCTGGAATGGCCGGTGGCGCAGCTGATCACGGTGTCGATGGCGCTGGTGGGGAATTTCGACACGGTGTTCCGCGCCTGGCGCGAAGCGCATGGCAACCGATGGGCGCTGGAGCCGTATTTCCTGGGCGCGGTGGCGCGTGCCAGCGTCAGTGCCGAGCTGCGCGATGAAGCCCACGACTACACCGATTCGGGCCTGGTGCCGGTCTGGCGCCGGCTGCCGGAAGTGCGCGATGCGATGAGCCTGGTATGGCGCGTGCTGCTGCTGTGGATGGTAGTGCTGGCGTTGTTGGTGATTGCGGGGTGGGTGCGGTAGGACTTGCAGCGGTCCACGACGTGGAGTCAGCGTCGCCAGATGTCAGGCGACCCGCAGTTGAGCCTAGAAGTGGCCTTGCAGCCGCTCACTCGAACCCCAGCCGATGCAGGCCCCGCCGAGTTGCGTGTAGCCCCTAGCCCGGCGCCAGCAACGTGAACGGAAACCACGGCAGGTTCCGTGCGATCCAGTAGGTGGGCAATGCCCATAGCCAGAACTTCGGTTCGGACAGGACGCTCACGACGGGGGCGAACCAGCGCGCGCGCCAGCCGGCTTTCCAGGCGATCAGGCCGGGCAGGGTGAACAGGCCGAGGACCGCTGCCGGGTTCATGGCGAAGGCACCGGGCAGGTCGAAATGCACCAGCGCATAAAGCGCGCGGGTCATGCCGCAGCCGGGACAGTAGCAGCCGGTGACGGCGCGGAAGACGCAGGGCGGGAACGGGCTGTTGCTCGCGTTCGGATCGAAGCGATACAGCAACGACACGCCGAAGGCGGCCACGCCGGTGGCCGCCCCCAGTCCAAGCCAATGGCGTGGACGCAGCTGCATCACTGCATGTGTTGCAACTGCTGCATGTATTCCATGTAGCTCTGCATGCCGCCGGTGGCGACCATGCCGATGTTGATCAGCAGGCCGATCACGGCCAGCACGCTGGTCACGATGCACCAGGTCTTGGCGGTGTTGGAGGCACGGCGTGCGCCGTCGATGTCGCCCTGGTTGAGCAGGCCGTTGACCTTGCTGGAGAACACGATCGCCACGATGCCGGTGATCAGGGCCGGGCAGCACAGGCAGAAGCCGAGCACGGTGGAGACGATCGCCCAGATCAGGTGGTTCGGCACCGGGCCGGGCGCTGCGCTGGACGAGGGATGGATCGGCGGTGGGATGGCACTCATGGTGAAGCTCCTTGGGTGGTAAACAACAGCGAACTGATGGGTGAGTGGGGTGTGTTGCCGGATGCCTGGCGCAGCGCTGGTGCGTGCGGTGTGCGCTGACGCTGGCCGGATGGGCCTGATGCGAAGGCGGGCGTGTGCGTACGCGGCAATCGGAGGCCCGGCAGCTGCGGACGCGAATGCTGCGGCGCCGTGCTGGGCGCCTGTCTGCGTCGACCTGGCGCGCCGCGATCGCGCATCCACGCGCCTGCCGTGGCCGGCACGATGGCCAGCCGCTGGCATGCACGGCACCCGCCGATCACGGCAGATGCCTCAGGCGCGATGATGTTGAGTACAACGACATTCCCCTCGATGCGGCCGGCCGCGTCCGCTTGGCGAACGCGGCGGTAAAGCGTGCAGTGGCGCACAGGCTACTCGCGGTGCGCGATGGACGCAAAGCCCGCATCTGGCGGCTCAGGGGTGGTCCTGGCGCAATCCGCGCACCTGCTGTTCGAGCAGCGCGGCGCTGGCCTGTTCGCCAGCGATGGCGGGGCCGGCGACCACTCCGATCTGCGCGCGCATCCGACGCGGCACGCGCATGCGGCCCAGGCGGGTGTCGCGGCGACTCCACATGCTGGACCACATGCCGCGCAACGCCATGGGAACCACGGGCACCGGGCGCCGCTGCAGGATCTTCTCCACACCAGACTTGAACGCAGCGATCTCGCCATCCTTGGTCAAGGCGCCCTCGGGGAAGATGCAGACCAGCTCGCCGTCGGCCAGCGCTGCGTCGATACGGTCGAAGGCCTGCTGCATCAGTGCGGGGTCTTCGCGTGCGCCGGCGATCGGGATGGCCTTGGCGGTACGGAAGATCCAGCGCATCACCGGGATGCGGAAGATCTTGTAGTACATGACAAAGCGCACCGGGCGCGGAATCACCGCCGACAGGATCAGCGCATCCATGTAGCTGACGTGGTTGCACACCAGCAGGGCGGCGCCCTCGTCGGGCACGTGCGCATCGATGTCGTGCGCGCGCAGCCGGTACAGCACGCTCACCAGCACCCAGCTGAGGAAGCGCATCAGGAACTCGGGCACCAGGGTGAAGATCCACAGCGCCACCAGCGTGTTGGCGATCGCCAGCGCCAGGAACACCTGCGGAATGCTCAGGCCAGGCAGCGGAATCCGCACGCCGAACAGCACCACTTGCGGCAACTGCAGCGCGATGCCGATCACCGCCGCGGCGACGATGAACAACGAGTTCTGAATGTTGAGCCCGGCAATGACGCGTGACAGCTCGGCCTTGGGCGTGCGGCTCTGGATCAGCGCGAACAACGGCACCACGAACAGACCGGTGAACAGGCCGATGCCGAGCAGATCCACGATCAGCCGCACGCTGCCGGCCTGCTGCACGAACTGGCCGATCGACAGATCGCTCACCGGCGCAGCGCCGGGACGGGCGAAGTACAAGTCCAGCAGAAAGGCGCTGATGCCGAATGCGCCCAGTGGCACCAGGCCGATTTCCACGGTACGCCCGGACAGCCGTTCGCACAGCAGCGAACCCACGCCGGTGCCGATCGAAAACAGCGCCAGCGCGAACACGTACAGGTCTTGCTGGCCGCCCAGATTGAGCTGGGCATAGGTGGGTAGCTGCGCGGTCAGCACGGTGCCGACGAACCAGAACCACGACACGCCCAGCACCGCGTTGCGGACCGCCGGCGTGCGCCGGGTCAGGCGCATGATGGCACGCGATTCGGGAATGGGGTTCCAGTTGATGGTCAGCTCCGGTGCGCCGGCGTCGACGCGCGGGACCAGCCGCGCCACCAGGTTGCCGGTGACGGCGATGACGATCACCGCAGTGGCGGCCGCCTCCGGACCATGGCTGCCGGCGATCTGGAAGATCAGCCCGCCGAAGATCATGCCGCACAGGATCGAGATCGAGGTGCCCATCTCGACCAGGCCGTTGCCGCCGGTGAGTTCTTCCGGCTTCAGCACCGACGGCAGGATCGAATATTTCACCGGCCCGAACAGGGTGGACTGCAGGCCGGTGCAGAACAGCGCCACCAGCAGGATCACCATGTTTTCGGTGATGAAGCCCACCGCAGCCAGCGACATGATCGCGATTTCCATCGTGGTGGTGATCACGATGAGCTTCTGCTTCTCCAGCTTCTCGGCGATCTGCCCGGCCAATGCGGAAAACAGGAAGTACGGCAGGATGAACAGAGCCGGCGCCAGATTCGTGTAGAGCGTGCGCTGGGCCGCGTCGATGCCCAGGTAGAACAGCAGGCCGATGATGGCCTGCCGATACACGTTGTCGTTGAACGCGCCCAGCGCCTGGACGGCGAAGAACGGCAAGAAGCGGCGCTGCCTGAGCAGGGCGAACTGACTGTGACCGGACATGCAGTTTCCTTTGCGAACGCGCGCAGCCTAGCAGGCTTCCACGGCGTGCTGGTGGATGGGCGATGCGCCCGCTGCGCTGGCCTTGCCGAGGCTGTGCGTGGTTACCCGGCCGCCGCGCAGATCCATACGACTGCGTAGCGGCCTGGCAGCGCTGGACGTCGGGGCGCGGGGCCCTCGCGCCACCGTGTGCCTGCCCGGCGCGGACGCGCTAGGCGGGGGCGGCTCCACCCAGCAAGGCCACGAAGGCGCGCGCGGCCGGCGTGGGGTCCGGTCGCCACACTGCGTAGGTCTGGAAAACGAAGCGTTCCTTGAGCGCCACCGTCACCACGGTACGCATCCTGCCGGCCATGGTCTGCGGCACGATCGCCACGGCCAGCCCGGCGGCGACCAGCTCACGCATCAGGTCGGCGTGGGTCACTTCGTACTGCTGGCGCTGCCGCAAGCCGGCCTGGTCGAAGGCGCCATCGACGATGCCGCGCACGCCGGCGCCGGCCACCAGCCCGGCCATCGGCTCGTCGTCCAGCTCGGCCAGCGCCACCCGCTTGCGCGTGGCGAAGCGGTGGGCGGCAGGCACGATCAAGGCCAGCGATTCTTCGTGCAGCAGCAGGCGTTGTGCGGGCAGCGCGACCTGCGGGCCGACCCCGACCAGGGCCACGTCCAGGCGACCTTCGCTCAGGTCGTGCAGCAAGGCCTCGCTCATGGCGGTACGCAGGTGCACGTCCACGCGCGCGTGTGCGGTGCGGAACTGGCGCAGCAGTGCCGGTACCCGCACCGTAGTCAGCGAGGAGATCTGCCCCAGCGTGAGCCGCCCGCGCACCGTGCCCAAGGCCTGCGCCATTTCGTCATGCAGGCGCTCGGCCGCGCGCAGGGTCTGGCGGGCGTTATGCAGGAACACCTCGCCGGCCGCCGTGGGGCGCACCTGACGCGGGCCGCGCTCGAACAGGCGCGCGCCCAGCGCTTCCTCGATCTTGGCCACCTGGTGGCTGAGTGCCGATTGCACCGTGTTGCAGCGACGGGCGGCAGCAGTGAAGCCGCCTTCTTCGGCCACGGCCACGGCAAATTCCAGCTGTCGCAGGGTGAACATGCGATCTCAAAAAAAGATGGGCACAGTGAAAACAATACATTGGAAAGATGCCGACGCGTTGCCCACACTGCGCCCACTCCTTCTCCAGGCCAACGCCATGACCGCCGAGTCCACTGCCCACCCACCGCTGCCGCGTCGCCTGGTGTTGCTGATGGCCGCCGCCACCGGGCTGGCGGTGGCCAGCAACTATTACGCGCAGCCGCTGCTGGAAACGCTGGCGCAGGCGTTCGCCATCCAGGTGCGCAGCGCCGGCGCGGTGGTGACTGCCGCGCAGCTGGCGTACGCGGCCGGTCTGCTGTTGCTGGTACCGCTGGGCGACCGGCTGGAGCGGCGTGGGCTGATCGTGGGGCTGTTCGTGCTCAGTGCGGCCGGGCTGCTGGTCAGTGCCGCGTCGCACAGCTTTGGCATGTTGCTGGTGGGTACGATCGTGACCGGCGCCAGCTCGGTGGCCGCGCAGATCCTGGTGCCGTTCGCCGCCACCCTGGCCGCACCGCACGAGCGCGGGCGGGCGATCGGCACGGTGATGAGCGGCTTGCTGCTGGGCATTTTGCTGGCACGTACGGCGGCTGGCCTGCTGGCCGGAGTTGGCGGCTGGCAGACGGTGTACTGGATCGCCTCGAGCCTGCTGCTGCTGACTGCCGCACTGCTGTGGCGCGGGCTGCCGCGGCATCCCGGCAATGCGCGATTGTCCTACCCGCGGTTGGTGGGCTCGGTGCTGACGCTGCTGCGCGACGATGCGGTGCTGCGTGCGCGTTCGGTGCTGGGCGGGCTGATCTTTGCCGGCTTCAGCATGTTCTGGACCACGCTGGCGTTCCTGCTGTCCGGGCCGGCGTACGGCTACGGTACGGCGGTGATCGGGTTGTTCGGCCTGATCGGTGCGGCCGGCGCGCTGGCGGCCAATCGCTCCGGCCACTGGTCCGACCGCGGCCATGGCGACCGTGTCAGTTGGGGCGGACTGCTGATGCTGCTCGCGTCATGGGGGCTGCTGGCGTTCGCTCCGCAATCGATGGCGCTGCTGATCGTGGGCGTGCTGCTGCTGGATATCGCGGTACAGGGCGTGCACATCGCCAATCAGAGCGTGATCTACCAACGCAATCCGCAGGCGCGCAACCGCATCACCTCGGCCTATATCACCTGTTACTTCATCGGCGGCGCGGTGGGCTCGACCCTGAGTACGGCGGCCTATGCACAGGCCGGCTGGACGGGCGTGGTGATCGGTGGCGCGGTGCTGGCGCTGGCGGCGTTGGGGTGGGTGGCGCTCAGTGTGTCGCGGGGCGCCTGGAAGTAAGAGCGATTAACAGAACTACTGCGCAGCCGCCAGACGGGCGCGGCCGGTGCTCGGAATCGGCATGTACCACACGTACACTCCGGTTCCTCCGCGCCGTCCACACCCACCTGACGACCGCTCGCTACGTTCTGTCAGCCGCTTTAAGCCTGTCCTTGGGAGCGGCGTTGTCGGCCGGTGCCTCGGTGACGGCCAGCGCCGCGTCACGCAGAGTGGGCAGCAGGCGCAGGGTCAGCGCCAGCTGGTCGCGCACCAGGCGTTGCTTGGGCGGCAGCTGGAGCGCGTGCTGTTCGAGCGCTTCGGCCATGGCCAGTTCGTCGCTCTCGTCGTGCTGCGGCAAGGGCTGGCGTTGGCCCAGTGCGGTGGCGAGGTCGCCGAGCGCGCGCTGCAGGTAGTCGCCGGCCCGGGCGATGCTGGCATCGTGTTCGCCGTCGAGCGCGGCGCGGTGCGCACCCAGCGCGGAGAGGTAGCCGAGCAAGGTGTTGGACAGCGCCAGGAAACGGAAGCCCGCGTCCAGGTTGCGCCGGTAACGGCCCGGCTCGCGCAGCATGTTGGACAGCGCCACCGACAGCGCGGCGTCGGCATTGTGCATGTCGCGGCGCGCGATGCGGTACGGCAGATCGTCGCGCATGCCGCTGGCATATTGCTCCAGCACCTGGCCCAGGTAACGCGCGCAGCTGGCCAGTACCGTGGCCATCACCTGGTTGAGGCGGCGGCCCTGCCAGTCGGGCAGGATCAGGAACGAGGCCGCTGCGGCGATGGCGCAGCCGATCACGGTGTCGATCAGGCGCGGCCAGATCAGCACGAAGCCATCGCCGAGCAGGTTGAAGCAGAACAGCGCCATCACCGTGATGCCGGCGGTGGCCAGCATGTAGCGATCGGTGCGCGCGATGAAGAACACCAGGGTGGCCACCAGGGCGAGCAGCAGCTGCACTTGCGTGCTGGGAAACAGCTGCATCAGCGCCCAGGTGGCGACCAGGCCGATCAGGGTACCGGCAATGCGTTGCACCAGCCGCCGCCGGGTGGCGCCGTAGTTGGGGCGGCACACGAATGCGGTGGTGAGCAGGATCCAGTAGCCGTTGTCGGCATGGATGGACAGCATCACCGCGTAACCCACCACCAGCGCGATGGCCATGCGCAGGCCATGCCGGAACAGCACCGAGCCGGGGGTGAGTTGCTGGCCCAGGCGCGCGGCCATTTCGCGCAAGGTGTGCGGGGACGAGTCGCGCAGCCGGGTATCGAGGTTGTCGCTGGTGGAATCGGACTGCGCCGCTTCGGACAGGCGCCGTTCGATGCTCTGCAGATTGGTGACCAGCAGCTCCAGTGCGCCCAGCAGGCGGGTCAGCGCGGGATCGGCACGCGCATGCAGGTAGTCCAACGACTGACGCAGGTCGTCGGTGGCCAGGCGGCTGTTGTCGCCGTAGTCGAACGGCTGGCGCAGGCGGATCGCCTCGCCCAGCGCGGCGCAGGCCTTGCCCTGTAGCGCGAGCAGGCGCTGGCAGCGGTACAGCACATCGCTATGGAAGAACGCATCGGTCAGCGCTTCGTACGGGTAATGCGAGGAGCTGGCGCGCTCGTGGAATTCCTGCGCCATGTAGTACAGCCGGAAATACAGCCCCGATTGCACGCCCGGCCGTCCCGAGCGGCCGAAGCGGCTGATGATGGCGGTCTTGGCCGCGTTGAGCGCGGCCACCACGCGGGCGTTCTGTTCGGCCAGCGCCAGCCGGCGCGCATGCAGGTCGCTCTGGCGCACCGGCTCGAACAGGTCGGCCTTGCGCCGCAGATACAGGCCCAGCTCGAAGAACAGCCGCGACAGCCGCTCGCGCACCGGGCGATTGGCGAACAGGATGGTCCACAGGATCGACAGCACCCCGTACCAGCCGGCGCCGATCATCAGCAACGCCGCACCCTGCCAGGCGATGCGCGGATCGTGGCCGCCATGTTGGTCCATGCCGATCATGGCGTAGATCGACAAGGCCACCGTGGCCTGTGCGATCGAGGCATAGCGCTCGCCCAGCGCGCCCAGCAGCGTAAGCGAGAACGTCGCCACGGCCAGGCCGATCACGAACGGCAGCGGGTAGGGGAACAGCACGGTGACCGACGCGGCGGCGGCCGCGAAGCAGAGCAACGACAGCAGTACCGATTTGGTGCGGCCCAGCCAGTTGTCGTCGGTCTCGGCAATGGCGCTGGCGATGATGCCCAGGAACAGCGCCGGCACCGCGGTCAGCTGCTGCCGGTGCCAGCACACGCCCAGCGCCACCGCCAGCGCGATGAACACACGCAGGCCGTAGCTGGCCTTTTCATGGGCCCACAGGCGGCTGAGGCGGGTTTCGAAGGACGTGGCGGCCACGGTCTCGGCAAGGGCAGGCGTGACCGGCATTATTGCCGCAGCCGCACTCTGCCGGTGTGGACAGGGGCTAGTCCTTTGTCAGTAGCCGGCATGGGTGCGGACTGTAGCGGCGTACGCGATTGCGCCGCAGCCTCGCTGCATGGCCGCTTACCGCGCTTGGCGACTTTGCAACCTGTTGAACACAGCCTGCTCGGTGACCATCAGCGAGCCGTTGCTCTGTTCGGCCGACAAGCAGCGGATGTCCGTGCTTGCCCCCATCCGCCCTTCGGGCACCTTCCCCCGCCAGCGGGGGAAGGACACTGCTTAGCCCTGCACGTCACGTTCGCGCGCGATCGCACGCCAGCCGATGTCGCTGCGGTGGAAGGCGTTGGGCCAGTGGATCGGCTGCAGGCCGGCATAGGCGCTGCGCTGGGCGTCCTGCACGCTGTCGCCGAGCGCGGCCACGCACAGCACGCGGCCGCCGGCGCTGAGCACCTGGCCGTCGGCATTCAAGGTGGTGCCGGCGTGGAAGACCTTGGCGCTGGCCGGCACGGCATCCAGGCCGGTGATGACCTCGCCGGTCACCGGTGCTTCCGGATACGGCCTGGCCGCGATCACCACACCCAGCGACGGGCGCCGATCCCACTGCGCCTGCACGCGGTCGAGTGTGCCGTCGATGGCCGCTTCAACCAGCTCCACCAGGTCCGACTGCAGGCGCAGCATCACCGGCTGGGTTTCCGGGTCGCCGAAGCGCACGTTGAATTCGATCACCTTGGGCGCGCCCTGTGCGTCGATCATCAGCCCGGCATACAGAAATCCGGTGAACGGCACGCCGTCGGCGATCATGCCCTGCACGGTGGGCTCGACCACTTCGCGCATCACCCGCGCATGCACCTCCGGCGTCACCACCGGGGCCGGTGAGTAGGCGCCCATGCCGCCGGTATTGGGGCCGGTGTCGCCATCGCCCACGCGCTTGTGGTCCTGGCTGGTGGCCATCGGCAGGGCGTGCTTTCCATCGACCATGGAGATGAAGCTGGCTTCTTCGCCATCGAGGAACTCTTCGATCACCACGCGTGCGCCGGCATCGCCGAATGCATTGCCCGAGAGCATGTCGCGTACCGCGTCTTCGGCCTCGGCCAAGGTCATCGCCACGATCACGCCCTTGCCGGCGGCCAGGCCGTCGGCCTTGACCACGATCGGTGCGCCCTTCTCGCGCACATACGCCAGCGCCGCATCCACCTCGGTGTGCACGGCGTAATACGCGGTGGGAATGCCGTGGCGGGCGAGGAAGTCCTTGGCGAAGGCCTTGCTGCCTTCCAGCTGCGCCGCCTTGGCGGTGGGCCCGAAGATGCGCAGGCCGGCGGCGTGGAAGCGGTCGACCACACCGAGCACCAGCGGCACTTCCGGGCCGACCACGGTGAGCGCGACGGCCTCGCGCTGCGCCAGTGCCAGCAGGCCATCCAGATCGTCGACCTTGATCGCGACATTGCGGCATTTGGCTTCGCTGGCGGTGCCGGCATTGCCCGGCGCCACCAGCACTTCGCCAACGCGTGCGGATTGGGCGATCTTCCAGGCCAGCGCGTGTTCGCGGCCGCCGGAGCCGATGACGAGGATTTTCATGTGAGTACGGGGATTTGGGAGTCGGGGTTAGGGATTGGTCAACGCAGGATCACGGATCGGAGCGAGCGAGAGGCGGTGCCACCAATCCCCACTCCCGAATCCCCAATCCCGGTCCGTCAGTGCCGGAAATGGCGCACGCCGGTGAACACCATCGCGATGCCGTGTTCGTCGGCGGCGGCGATCACCTCGCCATCGCGCATCGAGCCGCCGGGCTGGATCACCGCCTGGATGCCGGCCGCGGCCGCGGCGTCGATGCCGTCGCGGAACGGGAAGAACGCATCGGAAGCCATCACCGAGCCGGCCACCGTGAGCTTGGCTTCTTCGGCCTTGAGCGCGGCGATCTTGGCGCTGACCACGCGGCTCATCTGCCCAGCGCCCACGCCGATGGTGCGGCTGTCCTTGGCGTAGACGATCGCGTTGGACTTGACGTACTTGGCCACGCGCCAGGCGAACAGCAGATCGGCCAGTTCGGCCTCGCTGGGTGCGCGCTGGGTCACCACGCTCAATTCGCCCAGCGACATGCCGCGATTGTCGGCCGACTGCATCAGCAGGCCCGAGCCGATCCGCTTGGTGTCGTAGTTGTTCAAGCCGTTGCCGTGCGGGATCTTGAGCACGCGCACATTGGCCTTCTTGCTGGCGTAGTCGAGCGCGCCGGCCTCGTAGTCGGGCGCGATCAGCACTTCGACGAACTGGCGATCCAGGATCGCCTTGGCGGTGGCCGCATCCAGTGGCGTATTGAAGGCCAGGATGCCACCGAAGGCGCTGGTGGGATCGGTGGCATAGGCCAGTTCGTAGGCATCGCCGCAGGCCACACCCACCGCCACGCCACAGGGGTTGGCATGCTTGACGATCACGCAGGCCGGAGCGTCGAACTGACGCACGCATTCCCACGCCGCATCGGCATCGGCCAGGTTGTTGTAGCTCAGTTCCTTGCCCTGCAACTGCTGGAAGGTGGCCAGCGTGCCCGGCACCGGATACAGGTCGCGGTAGAACGCGCCGGCCTGATGCGGGTTCTCGCCGTAGCGCAGGTCCATCACCTTGACGAAGTTGGAGTTGATCTGCGCCGGGAAGGGGCTGCGCGTGGGCACGGCTTCGGCGCTGTCGGCCACCGCCGAGAGGTAGTTGCTGATGGCCGCGTCGTACTGCGCCACGCGGTTGAATGCGGCCACCGACAGCGCGAAGCGCTTGGCGGCCGAGAGCTGGCCGTCGTTGGCCTCCAGCTCGGCCAGCAGCTCGGGGTATTGCGCCGGGTCGGTGGCCACCGCCACACGGGCGAAATTCTTGGCCGCGCTGCGCAGCATCGCCGGGCCGCCGATGTCGATGTTCTCCACCGCCTCGGCCAGGGTGCAGTCGGCCTTGACCGTGACCGACTCGAACGGATACAGGTTCAGCACCAGCAGGTCGATCGGCACGATGCCGTGTTCGGCCATCACCGCTTCATCGGTGCCGGCGCGGCCGAGCAGGCCGCCGTGCACCAGCGGATGCAGGGTCTTGACGCGGCCGTCCATCATTTCCGGGAAACCGGTGAGATCGGCCACGTCCTGGACCGGCAGGCCGGCCTCGCGGATCGCCTTGGCGGTGCCGCCGGTGGACAGCAGCGCGACCTTGCGCGCCACCAGCGCGCGGGCCAGGTCGAGCAGGCCGGTCTTGTCGGAAACGGAGAGCAGGGCCCGGCGCACGGGCAGCAAATCAGTGGCCATCGGTGGGGGATGTCGAAGCGGAGCAGCCGATATTGTAGGCTGCGCCAGCGCTCGAATGGACTCAACATTCCCGTATGGCCTCGATCTATGCTCTGAAGGGACGCTTCCAGGCGCTGCTGCGGCCCATGGTGGGCGCGCTCTACCGCGGCGGCATCACGGCCAACCAGGTGACGCTGACCGCGGCGGCGGTGTCGTTGCTGGTCGCGGCGGTGGTCTATCACGCCGGCGCCGGCTGGCCCTGGCTGTATCTGCTGCTGCCGGTGTGGATGCTGCTGCGCATGGGCCTCAATGCCATCGACGGCATGCTCGCGCGCGAGTTCGGCCAGCAATCGCAACTGGGTGCCTACCTCAACGAATTGTGCGACGTGGTGGCCGATGCGGCGCTGTACTTGAGCCTGCTCGGCGTGCCCGGCGTGGGCGCGCATTGGTTGTGGATCTTTGCGCTGCTGGCCGCACTGACCGAATACGCCGGCGTGCTCGGGCTGATGGTCGGCGCCAGCCGCCGTTACGACGGGCCGATGGGCAAGAGCGACCGCGCGTTCGTCATCGGCGTGGTGGGACTGGGCCTGGCATGCGGCCTGCTGGGGGCCGGTGCCGTCACCTGGATCGCGTTGGCGCTGAGCGTGGCCTGCCTGGCCACCGTGTGGCGGCGGGTGCGTGCGGGACTGGCAGAGGCATCGGCACGCTGAGCGCGCTGCGTGCACCGAGCTGTTTCCGGCTGGCCGATGCCGGTTCGGCCGTTGCCAAGACAACTTCTTTTTCAGGATGATTCCATGCGTGATGTCGTAGAGCGTGAGTTCGCCAGTTTCGATGGCGCGCAGTTGTTTTATCGGCATTGGCCGACGCAGGGGGCCGTGGCGTCTGCCAGGGCGGTGGTGCTGCTGCACCGCGGGCATGAGCACTCCGGGCGGGTGATGCATCTGGCCGAAGAGCTGGACCTGCCCGACGCGCAATTCTTCGCCTGGGACGCACGCGGCAATGGCCGCTCGCCGGGCGCGCGCGGCGATGCGCCCGGCTTCGAGGCGCTGGTGCGCGACCTGGACAGCTTCATCGCGCACCTGGGCAGCGTGCACGGCATCGCGGTGCAGGACATCGTGGTGATCGCGCAAAGCGTGGGCGCGGTGATCGCGGCCACCTGGGTGCACGACTACGCGCCGCCCCTGCGCGCGCTGGTGCTGGCCTCACCGGCGTTCAAGGTCAAGCTGTACGTGCCGTTCGCACGCGCAGGGCTGAAGCTGATGCATGCGCTGCGCGGCAACTTCTTCGTCAACAGCTACGTCAAACCGCAGTGGCTCACCCACGATGCGCAGCGCGTGCAGAGCTACCGCAGCGATCCGCTGATCACCCGGCCGATCTCGGTGCGCGTGCTGCTGGGTCTGTATGCGGCCGCCGCGCGCGTGGTGGACGATGCGCAGGCGATCACCGTGCCGACCCAGTTGCTGGTGTCCGGCGCGGATTTCGTGGTGCATCGCGGCCCGCAGGACCGCTTCTACGAGAACCTGCGTTCGCCGATCAAGCAGCGCCACTGGCTGCCGGGCTTCTTCCACGACACCCTGGGCGAACGCGACCGCGCACTGGCGCTCGCGCCGATCCGCGCCTTCGTGCAGGCGCGCTTTGCGCAGCCGCCGGTACGTGCCGACTTGCGCGATGCGCATCGCGCCGGGCCCAGTTTCGACGAGGCCGAGCGGCTGGCCTGGCCGCCGCAACGCAATAGCCTGCAGGACCTGCGCTGGCGCTGTGTACGCGCCGGGCTACGCCTGGGCGGCAGCCTTTCCGAAGGTATCGCGCTCGGCCTGCAGACCGGCTTCGATTCCGGCAGCACGCTGGATTACATCTATCGCAACCAGGCGCGTGGACGCGGGCCGCTGGGTCGCATGATCGACCGCAATTATCTCGACGCGATCGGCTGGCGCGGTATCCGCATCCGCGGCGTGCATCTGGGCGAGTTGCTGCGCGATGCCGCCAGCCGTCTGCGCCAGGCCGGCCAGCCGGTGCGCGTGCTGGATGTCGCCGCCGGCCATGGCCGTTACGTGCTGGAAGCGCTGGGCAGCGGCGCGCAGCGTGCCGATGCCATCGTGCTGCGCGACTTCAGCCCACTCAACGTGACACAGGGCAGTGCACTGATCCAGACGCTGGGTGCAGGCGAGATCGCGCGCTTCGAGCAAGGCGATGCGTTCGATCCCGCGGCGTTGGCCGCGGTGCAGCCGGCGCCGACCCTGGCGGTGGTGTCGGGGCTGTACGAGCTGTTTGCCGACAACGACCAGGTGGCGCGCTCGCTCGCCGGCCTGGCCGCCGCAGTGCAGCCTGGCGGCTATCTGCTCTATACCGGCCAGCCATGGCACCCACAGCTGGAATTCATCGCCCGCGCGCTCACCAGCCATCGCGATGGCGTGGCCTGGGTGATGCGTCGGCGTAGCCAGCAGGAAATGGACGGCCTGGTCGAGGCGGTGGGCTTTCGCAAGGTGGCCCAGCGTATCGATGCGTTCGGCATCTTCACCGTGTCGCTGGCGCAGCGGATCCAGGCATGACGCCAGGCGCGCGTCCTACCGGCCGTGCCGCGCTGTGGCTGGCGTTGCTGGGCCCGTTCTTCTTCCTCAGCTACGGCCTGGCCAATCTGCTGGCCGGGCGCGCGGTGGACGTGCCCTCGGTGGTGTTCGACTGGGAGCATGGCATGCCGTTCTGGCCGTGGACCATCGTGCCGTACTGGTCGATCGACCTGTTCTACGCCGCCTCGTTCTTCGTCTGCCGTACCCGGCGCGAACTGGACACGCATGCGCTGCGCCTGCTCGGCGCGCAATTGATCTGCGTGGCCTGTTTCCTGCTGTGGCCATTGCGCTACAGCTTCGTGCGGCCGGACACCGACGGCGTGTTCGGCTGGCTGTTCGCGGTGCTGTTGGGCTTCGACAAGCCGTTCAACCAGGCACCGTCGTTGCACATCGTGCTGCTGGTGGTGCTGTGGGTGCGCTATGCGCAGCATCTGCGCGGCATCTGGCGCTGGCTGCTGCACGGCTGGTTCGCACTGATCGGGGTGTCGGTACTGACGACCTATCAGCATCACTTCGTGGATATCCCCACCGGGCTGGCGGTGGGCTGGCTATGCGTGTGGCGATGGCCGGAGCGCATCGCCGCACCGTTCGCGCAGGCGCAGCTGGCCCGCGATGCACGCCGTTGGCAGCTCGCGGCGGCGTACCTGGCCGGCGCCCTCGCCAGCGCCGCGCTCGCGGCCTGGAGCGGCGGTGCCGGGCTATGGGCGCTATGGCCGAGCCTGTCGCTGGGGCTGGTCGCAGTGAACTATGCGGCACTTGGCCCGCTCGGCTTCCAGAAGCGCAGCGACGGGCAGCTGAGTCTTGCCGCGCGCTGGTTGTATGCGCCGTATCTGTTGGCCGCATGGTGCAACTCACGCCTGTGGACGCGCCGCGACCCGCTGCCACGCCTGGTCTGCGACGACGTATGGCTGGGCCGCATTCCATTGCCTGCACAGCGCGCCGCATTCGCAGCGGTAGTGGATCTCAGCGCCGAGCTGTCGCTGCACGCCGCGCGTGCGCACGACCAGGTGATTGCGATGCTGGACCTGGTGGCACCGCCACCTGCCAGTCTGCGCACCGCCGCAGCCGCCATCGCGGCGGCGCGCATGCGCGGACCGGTGCTGGTGTGTTGCGCGCTGGGCTATTCGCGTAGCGCGGCCAGCATCGCGACCTGGCTGGTTCGCAGCGGACGCGCCGCCGACGTGGACGGCGCCATCGCCCAGCTGCGCGCGGTACGTGGTGCGATCGTGCTCGGACACGCGCACCGCGCGGCCATCGCGGCGGCCTGCAGCGGCCATGACAGCGACCAGGACGTGCCCGACCGGAGATCGCCATGACCACCTCCCTGATGACCCTGGCAACCATGCGCGCGGTACTGCGCCAGGGCGGCATGCTGGACCGGTTCTCGTTGTTGCTGCTGGCCGCGGCCATTGCCTTGCTCGGCGTCGCCGAAGCGCCGCCGTTGATCCAGTTGAGTTATGGGCTCAGCGTGCTGGCCGGGATGCTGCAGCGCTACTGGGCGTTTCGGGTAGGACTGGATGCCGACCTGCTGGACGGCGTGATCGCGCAGCTGGCGCATCGTGGCGGCAGCGAAGACACCGCCGCGCAACAGCTGGATGCGGCGTTGCATGCGGTTGGCCTGATGGCGACGCCACCTTCGCCACGCGACTGGTCTGCCCGTTGGAACGGCATGCGCCGCCTGCTGCGGTGGCAACTGCTGAGCGTGGCGGTGCAGACCCTGGCACTGGTTGCAGCGCTGGCGTTGCGGGTGTGGCGATGACCGACAGGCCTGACACCGTTCCCCCCGCGCCAATGGCGGCGACGCCGGCGCAGCTGGCGCTATGGCAACGCCTGCAGCATGACCGCTTCGGCGACGATGCGCAGGCGCTGCCGGCCTTCGTCCAGCGCGTGGCCAGCCAGGTGCGTTGCAGCACCGCGCAGGCGCAACGGCTGGTGGAGGAATACCGGCGGTTCTGCTTTCTTGCCTGCACCGACTCGCACGATGTCACGCCCAGCCCGCCCGTCGATCAGGTCTGGCATACCCACCTGACCGACACCCGCGAGTACTGGCAGCGGTTCTGCCCCCAGGTGCTGCAGACCAGCTTGCACCATCGGCCCGGGCGTGGGGGCGCGGATGACGCTGCGCGCTTCCAGACGCAGTACTGCCGCACGCTGGAACGCTACCGCACCCACTTCGGCGAGCCGCCAGCGTCGTGCTGGCCGCCAGCGCCGCCGCAGCCCGCTGTCAGCATGCAGCGCTCTGACGACACCTCCGAGGCCATGTTGCGCGCATTGCGCGGCCTGCCGCCCCAGGACATGTCGCGGCAGCTGCCTCGCGCGTTGATCGGCTGGACGCTGCTGGCGGCGGTGATGGCATGGCTGGGGGCGGCATCCAGTGCCGGGGTGGTGTCGCCGCTGCAATGGCGAGGTGTTCAGTTCCTGTGCGTGTTCATTGCGCTGATCGGTGTGGCCTGGTCGATGGCGGCCTGGTTGCGCCGGGTGCTGCGGCGCGGCCGCGCGGCCGGGACACTGGAGGCCGCCGAGCTGGCCTATCTGAGCGGAGGTGCCGACCGCGTGGCCGACCTGTGGTGCACCGAACTGCTGGTGCGTGATGCGGTGTCTCTGCAGCGCGACGAGAGGGAGCCGGCATACCGCTGGGTGGCGTGTCAGCCGCAGGCCACGGTGACGCCCGCACTCGAGCCGGCGCTGCAGATCCTGCGCACGACCGAGGATCCGCTGCTGGCGTTGCGCGCATTGCGTGCGCAGGCCGCACCGCTGAAGCAAGGCCTGATCGACAAGGGGCTATGGCTCACAGGGGGCGCGGCAGCCGGGCTGCGCCTGATCAGCACCGTGCCGGTAGCCCTGGTGTGGCTGCTGGGCGCCTGCAAGCTCGTGATCGGGGTGCAAGGCAACCACCCGGTGGGCTACCTGTTGGGCCTGATTGTGCTGACCAGCGCGCTCGTCCTCGGCTTTGCGCTGGTACCGGTGCGGCGCACCCTGGCTGGCGATGCCTGCCTGCAGACATGCCGGCAGGCGCTGCGGCGCGACGCTGCACGCAACGGTGGCGATCCCGCCGAAGCGGTTGCGCTGTATGGCACCGTCGCGCTGGTAGGCACCGCATGGGCGGACTATCACAGCCTGCGTGCCCCGCACGGCCATGACGGCGGCAGCGGTAGCACGTGTGGTGGAGGCGGCGACGGTGGTGATGGTGGCAGCAGCGATGGCGGTGGTGGCTGTGGCGGCTGCGGCGGGGGAGGTGACTGATGCAACGCGTGCAACGGCAACGGCAGCGACGGCTGCGCTGGGCACAGGCCTTGCGCAGTCGCGGTGCCACGCCCAACGGGGTGTCGTGGGTGGGCATCGGGTTCGCGGCGTTGGCTGCACTGATGTTCTATGTGGGCCTGAGCGCCCCCGCACGCGAAGGCGCCGGGCCTTTGCTGCTGGCCGTGCTCGGCTTGCAGGGGCGGTTATGGTGCAATCGCATGGATGGCGTGCTGGCGCGTCAGGCACGCATGGTGTCGCGTGCGGGCGAGGTCTACAACGACGCGCCCGATCGCCTGTCCGACGTGCTTGTCTGCGTGGGCCTGGGCTATGGCTTGCAGGCCGGCCTGCCGTGGGCCGCGCAACTGGGCTGGGCGGCGGCGCTGTGCTGCGTGGCCACCGCGTATGTGCGCATGCTGGGCCTGGCCTGCGGCACGCCGGAACCGCGGCAGGGGCCGATGAGCCGCGTGCAGCGCATGCAGTGGCTGTCGCTGGCAGCCTTGCTGGCCTTGCCGCTGCAGTGGACGGGCCAGCCGCGTCTTGCGGCCTGGTTGCTGAGCGGCGCTTTGGCGGTGTTGATCGCCGGTGCGTTGCTGACGGTGGTGTTACGGCTGCGCACGATCGTGCGCACATTGGAGCAGACATGATTGCCCGATTGGTCGCCCGCGCTTGCAGCGGCGCCATCCGCACGCTCACCGGTGCACGCGCGTTGTGGCGTGGTTGCGCGCCATCCAACGAGCGCCGCGTGTATTACGGTAACCACGCCAGCCACGGCGATTTCGTGCTGATCTGGTCGTCATTGCCGGCCAGCCTGCGGCATGAAGTGCGCCCGGTGGCTGCGGCCGATTACTGGCAACGCACTGCGCTGCGGCGTTATCTGATCCATGCGGTGTTCAATGGCGTGCTGATTGAGCGCGATGCGGCGCGGCGCACCCGCGACCCGATCGAATGTTTGTGCGATGCAGTGGACGCCGGTGATTCGCTGATCCTGTTTCCCGAGGGCACGCGCAATCCCGACGAAGGCGTGCTGCCGTTCAAGAGCGGGCTGTATCACCTGGCGCGGCAGCGCCCGGAACTGGAGTTCGTGCCGGTGTGGATCGACAACCTCAAGCGGGTGATGCCCAAGGGCAAGTGGCTGCCGCTGCCGCTGTTGTGCACCACCACCTTCGGTGCACCGTTGCGGCTGGATGCCGACGAAGACAAGGACGCATTTCTGGCGCGTGCGCGTGAGGCGCTGCTGGCGTTGTCACCGGACCAGCTGGAGGCGCGCGCATGAGCCTGTATCTGTACAGCGGGCAGTTGCAGCAGTCGTCCATGCATCAGCAGACGCTGTGGTTGTTCAGCGGGATCGCCTTGGTGCTGGTGATCGCCACGCTGATCTCCGAAACCCTGCGCTGGCGCGCGCGCGCAAGGCCCAGCGCGGTACTGGACAATCTGGTGGCACGCATTCGCGCCTGGTGGGTGATGGCGGCGGTGGTCGGCATCGCGTTCGTGTTCGGCCGCGCCGGCGTCATCGTGCTGTTCGCGCTGGTGTCGTTGTTCGCGCTGCGCGAGTTCATCACCCTCACGCCCACCCGGCGTGGCGACTATTACGCGCTGCTGGCGGCGTTCTACATCGTGCTGCCCTGGCAGTACGGGTTGGTGTGGACCGGCTGGTACGGCATGTACACGCTGCTGATTCCGGTCTATGCATTCCTGGTGCTGCCGATCCTGGCCACCATCGGCGGCGATACCACGCGCTACCTGGAGCGCACCGCCAAGGTGCAGTGGGGCCTGATGATCTGCGTGTTCTGCATCTCGCACGTGCCGGCCTTGTTGAACCTGCAGATTCCCGGCTATGCCGGGCGCAACCTGCTGCTGATCGCGTTCCTGGTGATCGTGGTGCAGTCCTCGGACGTATTGCAGTACATCTGGGGCAAGCTCGCCGGCCGCCACCTGATCGCGCCGAAGCTCTCGCCCTCCAAAACGGTGGAAGGCTTCATCGGCGGCGTGCTGTCGGCCAGCCTGCTCGGGATGGCACTGTGGTGGATCACTCCGTTCGCACCCTGGCATGCGTTCGGGCTGGCGCTGGTGGCCAACCTGATGGGCTTCTTCGGCGGGTTGGTGATGTCGGCGATCAAGCGCGATCGCGGCATCAAGGACTGGGGCCACATGATCGAAGGCCACGGTGGCGTGCTCGACCGCCTGGACTCGGTGTGCTTTGCCGCGCCGGTGTTCTTCCACCTGATCCGTTACGGCTGGGCGTGAGGTGGAGTGGGAAGCGGGAAGCGGGAAGCGGGAAGCGGGACCCGGGACCCGGGACCCGGGTCCTCGGGGCGATCGCGAGCTTCAAGCAGACGTGCGCAGCGGGTGCTTCGCACACTGCGGTTCTGAAACAGCGGAGCGGTATTGTGCGGCTGCCGAAACACTTGAATTAGACCTAGCAGCACGCATGCTCTTGCGGGTCCCGGGTCCCGGGTCCCGGGTCCCGGGTCCCGGGTCCCGAATCCTGAGCCTCAACTCAACCCGTATTCTTTCAGCTTCTTGCGCAAGGTCGCCCGGTGGATCCCCAGCATCGCCGCTGCACGGCTCTGATTGCCTTCGCAGTGGTTGAGCACTTCGACGAACAACGGGATCTCCATTTCGCGCAGCACGATCTCGTAGACATCGTCCGCATCGCTGCCGTCCAGGTCGCGCAGATAACGGCGCACGGACTGCGCCACGTGTTCGCGCAGGGGCGACTTCGGGACGCCACGACTGCTGTCAGGACGGGAGGAGGCTGCGTTCAACGAAAGTTCCCAGTGTCACGAAGCCGGGACGCGTGGCCGGCGAGGGGGAGTGAGTCTAGCGCGTGACCTCATCGCTCGCCACGCCCGTGTGGCGAGCCGTGCAGGTCCGGTCCGGCTAGCGGAAGTCGAAACTGAAGGCGGCCGTGCTCGCGGCGGGCTCGCGGACCGCGAACGCCACCTGCACCGCCTGACCCGGGGCAAGCGTGTCCTGTCCAGGCGGCACCTGGCCCAGGTAGTCCTGCGGTGCCAGTACGCGGGTACCGATCACCCGGCCATCGGCATCGGACAGCGACAGCTGCAGCCATGGCCAGGCCTGTGCCCAACGGGCGTCGTTGCGAAAGCTGGCCTGGATCTGCAACACGCCGGGCATGCCGTGCAGCGGGCGCACATCGCGGTTGAGCAAGGTCAGCGCCGCCGGCTCGCGCCAGGCCGGCAGGCTGCAGCGCATCACTGCGCAGGCCGCGCTCGCCAGCGGGCGCCAGCGCGCATCGCCGGCCAGGCGGGCACGGTCGGCGATGACGATCTGTAGCCCCAGTGCGGCTGCCAATCCGAGCAGCATGGCCCACTGCCGTCCGCTGGCACGCAGCCGCGGACGACCAAGCCCACGCCGTGCGAACGTCGGAGCCGCGGGGGCGGGCAGGGGCAGCGGCGCGGCAACGGGAGCCCGGGTGTAGGCCGTCTGGCTGCCCGGCAGCACCGCGTCGGAGGCGGCTAAGCCGTCCGCAAGGCTGGCGTCCGCGGCCGTGTGGATGGCGCGGACGCTCATGGGCGCTGGCGGCGTGATGCCGTGCAGGCTGGCAGAGGGCGACGTCTCGGCCGACGGCGACGCTGCAGCGGCGTGCACGTCCGCAAGCGCAACCGGGGGCGAGACGGCGACCGAAACGACCCCCGGCATGCCGACCGGGTCGGTGCTGTCGGCTTCCGGCGCGGGCACGTGTTGCCGATCGTCGAACCGGGCCTCCAGGTGGGCGGTGCCGGGCGTCGGCACCAGCGGCAGTACAGGGGGCGGGACCGGCTCGTGCGCGGGTGCTGGCGGCAGTTCGGATGGCGGCACCGGCAAGGTCTGCTCCGGCGGCTCGGCAGGCGGAACCACCGGCGTCGGGACCAGCGTTGGGGCGGCGGGCGAGGCACGCAGGAACGTGGCCAGGGGGCGGCGCGGTGGCGGAGTCTCGGACATCGGCAGGCGTGCAGCGGGAAGGCCTCTATTCAACCACGTGCGCGCCAGCGGGCGAACGCAGGGCCTGCATCCTCTATGCAGCCCAGGCTACAGCGGCATCGCCTCCGACTCCCGAATCCCGAACCTCAGCGCCTGCGTCGCGTCTTCCCGTCTGCCAGCAGCAGATCCAACAGCCCGCTGCGCTGCCGCGGCGTCAGCGTGTCGAAGCGGACCAGCAGCATGCGCTGCTGGTCGTCCAGGCGGCGATAGTGGGCCGGATCCTCGGCAATGGCCGACACCGGTGGGCCGAACACGCGATCGCCGCGGCCGGTGGCCAGGTATTCGAAGGCCATGCCGCTGCGCTTGGCCAGCCCGATCAGGTTCTCCACCGAGGGCGCGGTGCCTTCGGCCATCTCCCATTGCGCGACCGCGCTACGGGTGACACCGAGTTCGCCGGCCAGGGCTTCCTGGGTCAGCTTGGTGAAGCTGCGGGCTTCGCGTACCCGTTCGTACAGCTTGCTCACACGGCACCGGGACAGGAAACGGACAGGGCCGGGAGATATAGCCCTAGTAGCACTCGGCGATAGTTCGTATGTCTTTCATATCGCGCTATGTTTGCGATACTGTCTTCGCGTCGATGACGATGCGATCACGCCGAACTCAAGGAGGATGTTCATGGTCGAGCCTGCCGCCCCGGAACCGCGCCACCCGGCCCCACAGTGGCCGCCGCCAACGGCGCCATGGCCTGCCGATTCGCCGCTGGACCCCGCGGTCGCGCGCTTCGCCGGCGCCGCGCGTTACCAGGTCTGGCGGCGAGGCCAAGCCTGGACCGCAGTCGCCGACGGCGTGCATTGGTGGGCCGTGCTGGCGCCGCGCGCATGGGCAATGCATCACCGGCACTGGCCGCTGCTGTGGGCTGCCCTGCCGCCTGTTACAGGGGCCGCGGGCGTTGCACTGGCCGGCGCCCAGGCATGGACGCCCGCTGCCTGGCTGCTGTTGCTGGTGGTCGAGTGTGCGTTGCGGTTTCACGCTGGCCGGCACGCCGGGCGCTGGCGCAGCGCGGCATTGCAGCGCGACGGCTGGCAGCCGGTGACCCTGCTGCGCGCGATCAGCGTGACCGACGCGGTGACCACGGCACAGATCCGCACCGGCCGTCCGCCGCATTGACCGGCCGGCGGCTCAGCGGCGACGCACGCCCTCGATCCGCATCCAGTCTTCTTCGCGCTCGCACTGCAATTGCTCGAACCAGGGCGCGTAGCGCTGCAGCAATTCGTCTTCCTGCCCATGCAGGATGCCTGACAGCGCGATCCGGCCACCCGGCGCAACGCGGGCGGCCAAGGTCTCGGCCAGCGCGTCCAGCGCCGATGCCAGGATGTTGGCCACCACCACCGGGTAGGTCTGCGCCGGCTCGTCCTGGGGCAGGTACACCGCCAACTGCGCCTGCACCGCATTACGCTCGGCATTGTCGGCACTGGCCAGCAGCGCCTGCGGATCGTTGTCGACGCCGACCGCCGTGGCCGCGCCCAGTTTCAAAGCGGCCACGGCGAGAATGCCCGAGCCGCAGCCGAAATCGAGCACGCTGCGCCCCTGCAGTTGGCCGTCGGTCGCCAGGCGGTCCAGCCAGCGCAGGCACAGCGCGGTGGTCGGGTGGGTACCGGAGCCGAACGCCAGGCCCGGATCCAGCCGCACCACCGCGGCATCGGCGGCGGCGGCGGCGGCGGCAGGCAGTGCGTGGTTCCAGGGCACGATGAAGGTACGCGCGCCGAATTGCATCGGTTGGAACTGATCCATCCAGGCGCGTTCCCAATCGCTGTCCTCGACCATGCGGAAGGCGACCTGGCTCCAGTCCAGCCCGGGGTCGAAGGCTTCCAGTGCGGCCAGCAGCACCAGCGCATCGCTGTCGCCATCGAACAGCGCGGTCAGCACCAGGGTGTTCCACAGCGGCGTTTCGCCCACGCCCGGCTCGAGGATGGCGCGCTCGTTGCTGGTGTCGGCATCGGCGTCGAGCAGGGTCACCGCCAGCGCGCCGACATCGTCCAGCGCATTCTGGAAACGGGGCTGGGTGGCATCGGAGCAGGGCAGGGTCAGTTCAAGAAACGGCATCGTGGCGGTCGGTGAATTCGAAGCGTGCATCCTACCAAGCCGGCGTCGCGCAGCCGTCGCTTCGCGCTGCGCACCACGGCCTCGCGTCGCGTGCCGGTTGCCGCTCGAGGGCCATGACGGGACGGTCGTGGATGGCCACTGCGATCTGTCCGGCATGCGACGCGCGTTGCGCTGATCGATTGGCGGATGCGTGTCCGCGGTGGCGCGCAAGGTTCTGTGCAGCGGCGACGCAGACAAATGCGGCGTGCAGCAGTGTCCACCCCATCGGATCCATGCCACGTTGCCTGCAGCGAATCACGTGACTCGCACGAGCTGCATGCCGCGCAGCAACGGCAGCTGGGGAAGGCCATGCAGATGATCCCGATCCGAACACCGATCGCCACGCGCGGTCTGCGCGGCGCAGCGCACACGGACGATGGCGCTTCTCGCACGCGGTTCTCGATCGCGCCCACGTAGCGCGGCCATGTTCGTCGAACATCTGCGCCAATGGTCGCGCCCGTTTGCCCGCGGCCTCACGGACAGCCGGGTGCTAGACTCCGCGCCATCGCTGCAGGCGTTCCCGCAGCAGAGGTGCCGCTGGTCATGCCGTTCGTTCGCGCCCGCCATCTTTGGCTATTGCCCGCTGCCGTCGCGCTCGCGCTGGCTGCGTGGTGGCACGTGCGTGCGCAACCGGCGGCCGCGGTCGCTACGGTCGCCGGCACCGTGGCCGACGCAGCGCAGCCGGCAGCCGGGCGGGCAGGGAATGCCCGCGCCCGTGCGGAACGTGGAATCGCCTCGCAATTGCCGTATCGCGATGCGGTGGACGCGCAACCGGATCTGTATCGTTATGCGCAGCAATTGCAGCAGCAGCTGCGCGCCGGCGATGCGCAGGCCGGATGGCGCTTGAGTCGTGTCTACGATTACTGCGCGCCCTACGCGGCCAGCCCGGCCGGTTATGCCGCCGACAGCGAATGGATCGCCGCGCAGGCCACGCCGGGTGTGGCCGCCATGCACGCAGCGCGCGAGCGGGTGGCGCAGCGGTGTGCGGGTTTCGCTCCGCACGACGGGCTCAGCCCACGCCTGGTGGCGCAGCAGCGTCTGCGCGCCGCGCGCGCCGGCAGCCTGGCAGCGGAGGCCGGCTTGCTGGCGCTGGGCGAGCCGCTGCAGGCCAGCGCGGCGTACAAGCGCGCGCTGGTGCAGCGCGTGCTGGCCTCGCGCGATCCGGAGGCCTATCTGGCACTGGCTCCGGCGATGGGCGCGCGCGCCAGCGGCGACGACAGTCTGGAAGGCTATGTGGCCGGCGACCAGTTCGCCGAACTGGCCTGGCAGGTGGCTGCGTGCCGGCTGGGCCTGGATTGCAGTGCCGAGAGCACGCTGGTCACCAGTTATTGCGCCAATGCGGGCATCTGCTCGCGCGCAGGCGCGCAGGATTTCGTGTCGTTCGTATTCGATGCCGCGATACCGCGGCAGGGAGCAGACAGGGTGGATGAGATGGTCGATGCATTGGTATCCGAGCCGGGAGCGCAGTCATGAATTACCGTCGATGGGCGCACGGCGCCAAGTTCTGGTTGTGGGTGGTCTTGTTCGTGGCGTATTCGGCCGCGGCGGTGGGCATCGTGATGATCGATACCGCCGATCACCGTTACCAGCCGTTGTCGGTCAGGTCGACGACCGTGGATGCCGACGAACAGCAGCGCCGGCATGGCGCCAGCCAGGTGGCGGCGGTGTACCGCGCCGGCAGCGCGATGCCGTTCTCGACCCTGCCGGCCGGCTCCACCTTCCAGGTGGTCTGGCCGGACGGCTCTACCGAAACCATGACCGTGGTCGATCCGTCCTCGTCCAGCGGCATCGTGCCGGTGCCGGGCAGCCAGCAGGCGCCTGCGTCGCGGCCTTGAACGATGCAGTGCCTCGCGCGGCGATAGGCGCGCCGCCGCTGCGCATCCGGTAGCGCAGGCGGCAACGGCGGATAGGTGCGGCTGCAGCTCCGCCGTTCTCACGTGTGCAGACGACCAAGGGCTGCAGATCCTCGAACTCCTACGCATGGAGCGGCTGGCTTGCAGGGCCGATGGCGCGACACAGTGCCGGCGCGCTGCACCCGGAGCGATGAAAAGCCCGGTTTTCCGGGCTTTCATCGCTGCCGTGGCGGCTGCGATCAGGTCAACGCAATCGACTTGTTCTTGCGCTCGGCCAGGCGCTTTTCCAGGTAGTGGATGTTCTGCCCACCGGCCTGGAAGCCCTTGTCGCGCATGATGCGCTGCTGCAGCGGGATGTTGGTCTTGATGCCGTCCACCACCATCTCGCTCAGCGCCACGCGCATGCGTGCGATCGCGGTCTCGCGGTCCGGGCCGTGCACGATCAGCTTGCCGATCATCGAGTCGTAGTTCGGCGGTACCTTGTAGCCGGCGTAGATATGCGTATCCACGCGCACGCCCGGGCCACCCGGCGGATGGAAGGCGGTGATCAGGCCCGGGTTGGGCATGAAGGTTTCCGGGTCCTCGGCATTGATGCGGCACTCGATCGCGTGACCGCGCAATACGATGTCGCTCTGCTTGATGCTGAGCTTGTGGCCAGCGGCGATACGCAGCTGTTCGCACACCAGATCGATACCGGTGATGCGCTCGGTGACCGGGTGTTCCACCTGGATGCGGGTGTTCATTTCGATGAAGTAGAACCGCCCGTTCTCGAACAGGAACTCGAAGGTGCCCGCGCCGCGGTAGCCGATGCGGATGCAGGCATCCACGCAGACCTTGCCGATCTCGTTGCGCAGTTCTTCGGTGATGCCCGGTGCCGGCGCTTCTTCCACCACCTTCTGGTGACGGCGCTGCATCGAGCAATCGCGTTCGCCCAGGTGGATCGCACCGCCCTGGCCGTCGGCCAGCACCTGGATCTCCACGTGACGCGGATTCTCCAGGAACTTCTCCATGTAGACCTGATCGTTGCTGAAGGCGGCCTTGGCTTCGGACTTGGTGGTCTCGATCGCGGCCTTGAGCGCGGCTTCCGAGTGCACCACGCGCATGCCGCGCCCGCCGCCGCCGCCGGCGGCCTTGATGATCACCGGGTAACCGATCTCGCGCGCGATCTTGGTGTTGGCGACGATGTCATCGCCCAACGGGCCGCCCGAGCCCGGCACGCACGGCACGCCGGCGGCCTTCATCGCACGGATCGCTTCGACCTTGTCGCCCATCAGGCGAATGGTGTCGGCCTTGGGGCCGATGAAGATGAAACCCGATTCTTCCACCCGCTCGGCGAAGTCGGCGTTCTCCGACAAAAAGCCGTAGCCAGGATGGATGGCCTGGGCATCGGTGACCTCGGCCGCGGCGATCAGCGCCGGGATATTGAGATAGCTGTCGCTGGACGCAGCAGGGCCGATGCACACCGACTCGTCGGCCATGGCCACGTGCTTGAGGTTGCGGTCGACCGTGGAATGCACCGCGACCGTGCGGATGCCGAGCGTGTGGCACGCGCGCAGGATGCGCAGCGCGATTTCGCCGCGGTTGGCGATGACGACTTTATCGAGCATGGGATGGGATTCCGAACACAAGGGGTGTTCGGGACCCGGGACCCGGGACCCGGGACCCGAAAAAGCAACCGGCTGCAGTTTTCACCGCTGCCCTTGCTCTTCCGGGTCCCGGGTCCCGAGTCCCGGGTCCCGGCAAATCAACCAATCACAAACAAGGGCTGATCGAATTCCACCGGCTGGCCGGTCTCGCCGAGGATGGCCACGATGGTGCCGGAGATGTCGGCTTCGATCGGGTTGAACATCTTCATCGCCTCGATGATCGCCAGCGTTTCGCCGGCCTTGACCTGCTGACCGACGCTGACGAAGGCCGGCTTGTCCGGCGCCGGGGAGGTGTAGAAGGTGCCGACCATCGGCGCGCGCAGCACGTGGCCTTCCGGCAGCGCTGCGCCCTGCTTGGCACCCCCGGTGGAGGCTTCGGTGGGCGACTGCATCGGCATGCTGGCCGCCGCCGGTGCCGCTGCGGCAGGCGCGGGGGCATAGTGCTGCACCGGGGCACCCATCACCTGGGCGCCCTTGGGCACGCGTGCCAGGCGCACGCTCTCCTCGCCTTCCTTGATCTCGATTTCGGCGAGATTGGATTCTTCGAGCAGGTCGATCAGTTTCTTGATTTTGCGGAGATCCATGAGGGCCTCTTGAGTGAATCGGTGGACGGTGCCGGCGGAACCGGCGCAATGGAAGTCAGGCCGCTGGCGGGTGGGCCGGCGAGGTTGGGGTGAAGGTCATGCGTCGCGCTCCAGGCGCGCGATCACCGCTTCCAGCGCCAGCCGATAGCTGTCGGCGCCGAAACCGCAGATCACGCCATCGGCCTTGTCGCTGAAATAGCTGTGATGGCGGAACGGCTCGCGCGCATGCGGGTTGGACAGGTGGATCTCCACGAACGGCAGGCCCACCCCCAGCAGCGCGTCGCGCAGCGCCACCGAGGTGTGAGTGAAGGCGGCCGGGTTGATCAGGACATAGGCGGTGCCGTCCTCGCGGGCGGCATGCAGGCGTTCCACCAGCACATGTTCGGCGTTGGACTGCAGGCAGGTCAGGCTGTGTCCGGCCGCCTGCGCGCGATCCACCAGGGCCGCGTCGATCTGTGCCAGCGTGGTGCGCCCATACACCTCCGGCTCGCGAGTGCCGAGCAGATTGAGGTTGGGTCCGTGCAACAGCAGCAGGTGGGCCATGGGATCCGGCGGAGTGGACAGGCCGGAAGTCTGCGCGATGCTGGCGATGCTGTCCAGATAGCAGAAGTTACGCTTGTTTTAAACGATCGTTTGAATCTGGCGGCAATTGCCGATGGCGGTGGACACTGCGGGTATCGGCGACATGTCCTGGGCGGGAGGCCCGGCATGCGCGCCGCGGCAATCCGCATCGCTGGCTGGCCGCCATGCCGCTCGAACTCGCCGATCGTGCGCCCCCGAGTGCACGACAGGTGCCGATCCCGGCACTGGTAAGGCGAAGTGCAGGGGCCCGGCCAAGCATCATCCCTGGCTGCACATCACTGTGCCGTGTCGGCGGCAGCAGGTTCGGCTTCTCCGCTGGCGAGCGTAAGGCGACCGATGGGATCGCGCGCCCGGCCTGCCGCGGCGACTGTGCCCACCCACGCTGCACGCTGCATGGACTTGCAGCGTGCAGCGTGCAGCGCGAACGCCCGGTGCCGCACCGAGGTGCGCCGCCGACGGTGGGCGCTACCGGCCTTCGGCCGCGGCGGCGTCGCTTCCGATCTTTCGCCACAGGAAGGTGTACATCAGCGCGGCGCTGTGAGCGGCTGCGGCGTTATCGCCGGGGTTGGCGTGGCCACCCTCGGTGCTTTCGTAAAAGACGACATCCTTGCCAGCATCCAGCATCCTGGCGGCCATCTTGCGTGCATGCCCGGGGTGGACGCGATCGTCGCGGGTGGAGGTCAGGAAGATCGTGGGCGGATAGGTCTTGTTCGGATCGAACAGGTGATACGGAGAAAAGGTCTGGATGAACGACCAGTCCGCAGTGTCCGGATTGCCGTATTCGTCCATCCATGAGGCACCGGCCAGCAGATGGTTATAGCGCCGCATGTCCAGCAGCGGCGCTTCGATCACCACCGCGCCGAACAGCTGCGGATACTGGGTCAGCATGTTGCCGGCCATCAATCCGCCGTTGCTGCCGCCGCGCACGGCCAGGTGTCTGGCCGACGTGACCTTGCGCGCGATCAGATCCTGCGCAATGGCGGCCATGTCTTCGTAAGCCTTGTGCCGGTTCTGCTTGAGTGCGGCCTGATGCCACCGCGGGCCGTACTCGCCGCCGCCACGCATGTTGGACAGTGCGAAGACCCCGCCCTTCTCCAGCCAAGCCCGTCCCATGACGCCGGAGTAGTACGGCAGCATCGGGATCTCGAAACCGCCGTAGCCATAGAGTTGGGTCGGTGCGCTGCCATCGAATGCCAGCGCCTTCGGGCGGACCAGGAAATACGGGACGCGGGTGCCGTCCTTGCTGGTGACGAAGTGTTGCTCGATGACAAACCGGCTGGCGTCGAAGAATGCCGGCAGTGCTTTCAGGCGCTGCGGTTGCTTGCCGATCTGCGCCAGCGACAGTGTGGGCGGAGTGAGGTTGTCGGCGACGGTGAGCCACACTGCATCGCTGTCGAGGTCGTCCAGCGCCTTGATCTCTGCAGCGCCGAAGCTGGGTGCACCGACGAACGCGCTGCGCTTCCAACCCTGCGCACCGGGCGTCAGCACGCTCAACCGCGTTCTGACGTCATCGAGGATGTTGAGCACCAGGTGCGAGCGGGTCCAGACTGCACTGCTGAGCGAGGCGGTGTCGGTGGGCTGGAAGACCACCTCGAAGGCGCGCTTGCCCGCCATGAAGTCGTCGAACCGGGTGGCCAGCAGTGTGCCGGCTGCATAGGTCTTGCCGTCGACACTCCATGGCTCGCGCAACTCCAGCGTGAGCCATTGGCGATGCAACTGCTTGCTCGCCGAGTCCGGCACCTCGATCTGAACCAGGCGTCCGCTGCGCTCGCGCAGATACCAGCGCTTGTTACGGATGCCCAACTCGCGAATCACAATATCCCGCTCGAACCCCGGGGTGTCGTCATGGAAGGCCTTCACGCGCATATCCTGCGGGCTGCCCTCGTAGACGGTCGTGGCGGTGTCCAGGGCGGTGCCGCGCTTCCACTGTTTGACCACGCGCGCGTAGCCCGAATCGGTGGTGGTGCCAGCACCGAAGTCGGTACTGACATAGACGGTGTCCTGATCGATCCAGGACAGCTCGCCCTTGGCTTCGGGCCGGACGAAGCCATCCTGCACCCACTGCTTGTCGACCAGGTCGAACTCGCGCGTGACGTCGGCATCGGCACCGCCGCGCGACAGGGTGATCAGGCAGCGGCGATAGGCCGGGCGCAGACAGTCGATGTCTTCGTGCTGCCATGCCCAATCCTTGCCCTCGCTCTGGTTGAGGGCATCCAGATCCAGCACGGTTTCCCATTTCGGCGAAGGCTTGCGGTATTCGGCTGGTGTGGTCCGTCGCCATATGCCGCGTTTGTGCTGTTTGTCCTGCCAGAAGTTGTAGTAGCTGTCACCGATCTTCTGTACGTCAGGAATTTTCGCATCCGAGTCCATGACTTCACGGATGCGCGTTTCCAGCTGTTTGAAATCGGCGGTATCGGCCAGTTGTTTCTCGGTGCGTGCATCTTGTTGCTTCACCCAGTCGAGTGCTTTCGTGCCGGTGATGTCTTCCAGCCACAGATACTGGTCTGCAGGCGGCGTTGTGGCTGCGGCAGTCGTAATGCCGGGCATCGCAGCTGCTGCACAGGCGCCTGCGACGCCGAAAAGAAACAACGCTGCACCGAAAAGGGTGCGAGTGGACGTGGGGACCATTATGTTGCCATCGGCCAAGGGGGGCGACAGCATAAAGTCGAAGATCGCGTGATGGTCGCGCAGTGAATATTGTTGAGAAATGCGCTTTTGAGAAACGCGCTTCGCACTGCGGGCCTTTATACAGAAGTTCAAGAGCGGCTAACAGAACGTAGCGAGCGGTCGTCAGGTGGGTGTGGACGGCGCGGAGGAACCGGAGTGTACGTCTGGTACATGAGGATTCCGAGCACCGGCCGCGCCCGCCTGACGGCGGCGCAGTAGTTTTGTTAGCCGCTCTGAATATTCGGATGCAGCCGAGTGAATGAATTGAGGGCCGGCTGGCGCCGGATGATGGTCGTCGACATGCGGCGGCGCGCAGGCTTCCGACGACAACGGCATCCACGTTGCGCGGATCGTCTCGACGGCACAACTCAAGGTCGGCGCTGCGGCGCAACAGCGCCGCCGGGCTCAGCGCGCCGCGCGCAGCAGCGCATCCTCGGTGATCGCGCCGGTCAGCACGGTCGGCAGGATCGCCGGCGGGGCGCCGGGGCCATAGACCACGTACAGCGGCACGCCTACCGCCTGGTGCTGGTCCAGGAAGGTGCTGATGGCCGGATCCACATTGGTCCAATCGCCCTTCATGTACACCGCATCCACCCGGCGCAGGGCGTCGCGGAATTCGGCGCTGCTCAGCACGTTCTTCTCGTTGGCCTTGCAGGTCACGCACCAGTCGGCGGTCATGTTGACGAACACCACGCGGTTGTCGGCACGCAGGCGGTCCAGCAGCTGCGGCGAAAAGGCGACCACGCCTTCGCTGGCGGCGGTGGCTGCGGGCAGGCGCAGGCGGGTGACCCCGACCACCGGCACGATGGCCAGCACCAGCATCACCGTGGCCAGGCGCAGGCCCGGGCGGTTGCCCTTCCAGCGGCTGCGTTCGAAGCACCACAGGCCCAGCGCCAGCAAGGTGGCGCCGACCAGCATCAACGCCACCGCGTCCACACCGCGCTGCTTGCCCAGCACCCAAAGCAGCCAGATCGCGGTGAGATACATCGGGAAGGCCAGTACCTGCTTGAGCGTTTCCATCCAGGCGCCGGGCGTGGGCAGGCGCCGCGCCAGCGAGGGAATGAAGCCGATCAGCAGGAACGGCAGCGCCAGGCCCAGGCCCAGCACCAGGAACACCAGCATCGCCAGCGCCGCGGGTGCGGTGAATGCATAAGCCAGCGCGGTGCCCATGAATGGTGCGATGCACGGGCTGGCGACCACACAGGCCAGCACGCCGGTGAAGAAGTCGCCGAGCGGCCCGTTGCGCGCGGCCAGAGACTGGCCGATGCCGCCCAGATTGCTGCCCAGCGTGAACACGCCCGACAGGCTCAGGCCGATCGCGAACATCAGGTAGACCAAGGCGGCCACGAACCAGGGCTGCTGCAGCTGGAAGCCCCAGCCAGCCGCCTGCCCGGCCGCGCGCAGCGCGATCACCAACCCGCCGATCGCGGCGAACGACACCAGCACGCCCAGTGAATACCAGATGGCGTGGCTGCGCGCGTGGCTGCGGCTTTCGCCGCTGTGGGCCAGGCCCAACACCTTCAGCGACAGGATCGGCAGCACGCACGGCATCAGGTTCAGCACCAGCCCGCCGAGCAGGGCCAGCGCCAGCATCGCCAGCAAGCCCTTGTCGGTATGCGGCGGCTGGGTGCGCGCCGGATTGTCGGCCGCAGCGGATGTCGCGGCGGCGGGCGCGGCGTCGGCGCGTGGAGCCGGTGCCGCGCCGCTCGCCGCCTGTCCGGCGGCCAGCGGCGAGATCATCAAGGGGGCGGCCTGCGCCTGGTTCGGCGGCGACACCGTGCCGGACGGCAGTTCCAGCGCCACGCGGCGGGTCATCGGCGGGTAACAGATGCCGTCGGTCTGGCAGCCCTGGAAGGTGGCCACCAGTGTCATCGGGGTCGGGTCGGCACGCTCGCGCAGCAGCGGGAGGGTGACTTCGGCCTGGTCGAAATACACCACGACATCGCCGAAGTGTTCATCGCGGTGGGTCTTGCCCTGCGGCCAGCGCGGCAAGCCGGGACGGACCCCGTTGCTGCCTTCCACCGCCAGCGAGGTGCGATCGCGGTAGAGGTAGTAGCCCGGTGCCGGAGTGAAGCGCAGCAACAGGCTGTTGCCATCGCCAACGATGGCCTCGAACCGAAATGCCTGCTCGGCAGGCAACGGCAATGCATCCATGCCGGCCGCCTGGGCGTTCGCGCCGAACAGCCGCGGGCCGCGCGGCACCAGCGCGCCCAGGCTCTCGCGCGGGCGCGCCGCAAGCGCGGTGGCGGCGCCGTCCCCCGGCGCTGCAGGCAGACGGACGCGGATCTCGCGGCGTTGCGGCGGGTAGCACACCCCGGCATCGGCGCAGCCCTGGTACTGCACCTGCAGCACCGCATCCTGCGTCGATGGCTCGGCGGTGCCGGCCAGGGTCGCCTGCAAGCGCGTGCGGTAGGTCTGGACCTGACCGAAGAACTCGTCGTGCTTGCTCTCGCCTTCCGGCAGCGACAGCTCGCCCGCGGCGAAGCCCTGGCCAGACTTGACCCCGATACGATGGCGATACAGGTAATAGCCAGGCGCGATCTTCCACTGCAACTGGATGCGGTCGCGGCTGTCGGCTTGCGCGCTCAGGGCGAAGGCCTGATCCACCGGCAGCAGGTCGGCCTCGCTGACCGCCTGCGCGGCGGGCGCAACCAGCGCGAGCGCGGCGGCGATGACGGGGGCGGCCAGGAGCGTGCAGCGGGCGATGCAGCGGGACAGGGACTTCATGGACGTCGAGGATTCCTTAGCGGGTTTCGGCCCGGACCCAGTCGAAATAGGCTGGCAACCCGGCGCTGGCCTGGACCGCCACCGCCTCCGGCAGTGCATACGGATGCAGGGCCTGCAGCCGTGCGATGGCGTCCGGCAGGCGGTCTTCCCAGGTCTTGATCAGCAACTGCACCTCCTGGCTGCGTTCGATCGCCCCGTTCCAGCGGTACAGCGACTGCACGCCGGGGAGCTGGGTGACGCAGGCGGCCAGCCGCTCCTCCAGCAGCGCATGCGCGATGCGCTCGGCACTGTCGGTATCGGGGCAGGTGCTCAGTAGCAGATGGAGGGAGGAGGCAGTCATCGGATCGGGCAGTGTAATGCCCCGCCTGCGGGGGATCGACCGTAGGTTCCGGAACGCGGCGTCGCTTTCGCCCGTGCGATCTGCATAGCCGGGCACCATGCGCCATCGACGTGGCCGGATGGCCTCTGCATACCGCGAAACGCTGACGTCCAGCGACCTGGGCCCGCCCGGGCCGGGCGCGGATCGGCAGATTGCATCCGCGCCCGCCAGCAGCGGGCGGACAGTGACGGGGCCGGCACGCAGCGACAGGCCGCATGCGATATCCGCGGCCCACAGGGCGCCAGCCCGACGCCAGGGCGCCGGGCTGGTCCTGCTCAGTTGGCCAGCTGGCAGCTGGCCGGCCTGGCCGAGGTGAACAGGCTACTGGTGGCCCATTCGGGGTGGTCGATGAAGGGGTTGCGGTTGCCCTGGAAGCTGAAGATCACCTGGTTGCGGGCGCGTTCGGCATCGTCCGGTGGGTCGGCCTGGTGCCAGGCCAACAGCGTGGACAGCAGGCCCATGTAGGCGGGCGAGGCCGAGGTCTGCACGATCCGGCTGCGGTCGTCGGTGAGCTCCAGGTCCGGCTCGGACTGCCCGGTGGCTGCATCGGTGCCACCTTCGTAGCGGATCGCCATGTACATCACCGCGCGCGCCATGTCGCCCTTGCGCCGGCCCCACACCTCGAAGGTGCCGCCATTGCCGTCGGGCGTCCGTACCCAGTTGGAATTGCCCGGGTAGCGCCCGCTGCCGCCGCCACTCCCGTCGTTGACCTCGGTCACCCGCTCGCCGCAGCTGCTGGTGCAGGTGGCATAGGGCTTGTTGCCGCGGTCGGCGTTGAAGGCGGTGTCGGTCAGATACAGCATATGGGTGTCGGTGTAGGGCGCGTACGGCAGGCCACGGTCGCCGGTGGCGCTGCCGAAGCCCAGCGAGTTGGGCCAGGTGTGCTCGCGGTTGTAGGTGAGCCCGCTGCCGGTGCCGGCGCGGTCGCTGCCCTTGGCATAGCTGCGATTGCGGTAGGCATCCAGGATGCGGCCGTTGTTGTTGGGATCCTCGTCGGCCATTTCGAGGATGGTCCAGGTGCTGGTGCCGGTACCGCTGTACGGGTAGACCGTATGGCCCTTGATGGTGGCGTGCAGCGAGCAGCGCAGCTGGCTGGCGCTGGCGGTGTTCACCCGCGCGTAGTAGCCGCTACCGCCGCCGCTGGCGGTGGCCACGGTGAAGGCGATGGACTGGTTGGCCGCCGGGTTCAGGCCGCTGGCGTCGCGGATGGCGCTGGCGGTGATGGCCAGGGTGCAGCGTTCGCCGCCGACCAGGGCGGTGTTGGTGGACAGGGTGAAGCGGGTGCCGCTGGTCGGGTATGTCAGTGCCACGTTGCCGGAGCTGGCGCAGCTGAGCGCGAAGGCGCCGCTGCTCAGGGTGACCGCCTCGCTGAAGCCCACCGCCAGATCGCCGGCCGCCGGGAAGCCGGTCGCGCCCTGGGTCGGGGTGGTGCTGGTGATCGTCGGGGCGCCGCTGGTACCGCCACCGCCGCTGCCGGTGAAGGTCTGGCCGCGATTGCAGGCGCCGAAGGTCTGCGCCGCCGAGCCGGCCCAGCTGAAGTTGGCCGCGCTGCTGCCGGTGCCGGTGAGCTGCAGGGAACTGCCCACCGCGCTGGCATTGCTCTCGCTGACCGGCAGGTTCTGGCTCGCGACCCCGGCCGCCGCACCGCCGCTGCCGGTGATGGCGCCTTCATAGCTGAGGAACTGCACCAGCCGCCCGCTGGGATCGACCAGCGCCACGCCGTCGTTGGGGCCGTTCTGCACGCCGTTGCTGGGGTAGCTCACCGCCGCGATACGGACCTGACTGCCGCAACTCACCAGGCTGCCGGCCGGTACGGCGGTCGTGGCGTACACCGTCGCGGCGCCTGGATTGCTACCGTTGTAGAGCTGGATGCGGTAGCCGCTCAGCGACTCGCCGGCGGTGGCCACCACTTCCACGCCTTCGCCGCTGTCGCCGGAGGCGCCCGCGTCGTCGTAATGCAGTTCGTTGATGAACACCGCGGCATGGGCGGTGGGAATGGCCAGCACGGCAGCGCAGGCCAACGGGAGAGAACGCAGCGGCAACCTCATCGACAGCTCCTTGTGATCGGGAATGCGCTGCCGACTGTAGAGCCTGCGTATGACAATAGGTGGACCCTGGTTCCATTTCAGAACATGGGCTGCACGCCAGGGCAGGTGTGCGCTGTGCATTGCATGCCCACGCACTGGTCTGCGGACCCGGCACCGATGCCTGTCGTCCTCGCTCGCCTCTGCCTGCTCGCCTCCTAGCCGTGTCGGTGCGTGCCGATGGCGGCCAGACCGGGCCCGCCCCATCGGCAGGCGAAAAAATTTTGCTTTCGGGCCCTTGAAAGCCGCCTGCGCAGCACAATCTCTGGCCCGCACCCGTTCTGTCGGGTTTTTCCGTGCGTTGTGTTGGCAGTCGTCATATGCGAGTGCTAACATCGCCGACAATTTCCAGACCAATCAAACACTTAAGAGGGTCTTTCTCAATGAGCATCAAGCCGCTTCACGACCGCGTTGTAGTCAAGCCGATCGAAGCCGACGAAGTTTCCGCCGGCGGCATCGTGATTCCGGACTCCGCCAAGGAAAAGTCCACCAAGGGTGAAGTGGTCGCCGTTGGCGCCGGCAAGCCGCTGGACAACGGCAGCCTGCGCGCCCCGGCGGTCAAGGTCGGCGACAAGGTCATCTACGGCCAGTACGCCGGCAGCAGCTACAAGGCCGAAGGCGTCGAGTACAAGGTGCTGCGCGAAGACGACATCCTGGCCGTCATCGGCTGATAGCCGTTGCCGGCGGGATTCGGGAGTCGAGATTCGGGATTGGTCACCGCGGCTTGCCGCACCAATCCGCCTCTCCTCCGGATCCCGCTCTAGCCAATCCCCAATTCCCAATCTCAAATCCCGGAGTAACAACCAATGGCTGCCAAAGACATTCGTTTCGGTGAAGACGCACGTACCCGCATGGTGCGTGGCGTCAACGTGCTTGCCAACGCCGTGAAGGCCACCCTGGGCCCGAAGGGCCGCAACGTCGTGCTCGAGAAGAGCTTCGGCGCCCCGACCATCACCAAGGACGGCGTCTCCGTCGCCAAGGAAATCGAACTGGCCGACAAGTTCGAGAACATGGGCGCGCAGATGGTCAAGGAAGTCGCTTCCAAGACCAACGACAACGCTGGCGACGGCACCACCACCGCCACCGTGCTGGCCCAGGCCCTGATCCGCGAAGGTGCCAAGGCCGTGGCCGCCGGCATGAATCCGATGGACCTCAAGCGCGGTATCGACCAGGCCGTGAAGGCTGCGGTTGTCGAGCTGAAGAACATCTCCAAGCCCACGACCGACGACAAGGCGATTGCCCAGGTCGGCACCATCTCGGCCAACTCGGACGAGTCGATCGGCAACATCATTGCCGAAGCGATGCAGAAGGTCGGCAAGGAAGGCGTGATCACCGTCGAAGAAGGCTCGGGCCTGGAAAACGAGCTGGACGTGGTCGAGGGCATGCAATTCGATCGCGGCTACCTCTCCCCGTACTTCATCAACAACCAGCAGAGCCAGTCGGCCGACCTGGACGACCCGTTCATCCTGCTGCACGACAAGAAGATCTCCAACGTGCGTGACCTGCTGCCCGTGCTGGAAGGCGTGGCAAAGGCCGGCAAGCCGCTGTTGATCGTGGCCGAAGAAGTCGAAGGCGAAGCGTTGGCGACCCTGGTGGTCAACACCATCCGTGGCATCGTCAAGGTCGTGGCCGTCAAGGCACCGGGCTTCGGCGACCGTCGCAAGGCGATGCTGGAAGACATGGCCGTGCTGACCGGCGGCACCGTGATCTCCGAGGAAGTGGGCCTGGCGCTGGAAAAGGCGACCATCAAGGACCTGGGCCGCGCCAAGAAGGTGCAGGTCTCCAAGGAAAACACCACCATCATCGACGGCGCCGGCGACACCGCGGCGATCGAATCGCGCGTGGGCCAGATCAAGACCCAGATCGAGGACACCTCCTCCGATTACGACCGTGAGAAGCTGCAGGAGCGCGTGGCCAAGCTGGCCGGTGGCGTTGCAGTGATCAAGGTCGGCGCCTCGACCGAAATCGAAATGAAGGAAAAGAAGGCCCGCGTCGAAGACGCCCTGCACGCCACCCGTGCAGCCGTCGAAGAAGGCGTGGTCCCGGGCGGCGGCGTGGCCCTGGTGCGTGCGCTGGTGGCCGTGGGCGAGCTGAAGGGCGCCAACGAAGACCAGACCCACGGCATCCAGATCGCCCTGCGCGCGATGGAAGCCCCGCTGCGCGAGATCGTCGCCAATGCCGGTGAAGAGCCGTCCGTGATCCTGAACAAGGTCAAGGAAGGCAGCGGCAACTACGGCTACAACGCCGCCAACGGCGAGTTCGGCGACATGGTCGAATTCGGCATCCTGGATCCGACCAAGGTCACCCGTTCGGCACTGCAGAACGCGGCCTCGATCGCCGGCCTGATGATCACCACCGAAGCCATGGTGGCCGATGCGCCGAAGAAGGAAGAGCCGGCGATGCCGGCCGGCGGCGGCATGGGCGGCATGGGCGGCATGGATTTCTGATCCACGCCACTTACGCTGTCGCAGCAAAAAGGACCCCGCCGCAAGGCGGGGTTTTTTGTCCCTGCATGCGCGCGCGGCGAGCGCAGATTGGCGAAGTTTTGCTTCACTCGGCATACTCTGACGAGAGTTCTGACGCATTTCCTGAAGGCATTCTCCATGTCCACCCTGCCAGCGCCATCGGGCGGCAGTGTCTATCCCAGTGGTCAGCCGGGGTCGCATTGCTACTCACACCACCAAGGCAAGTTCTTCGCCCATTGGTTGACGCTGCGCAGTCGCGACGAATCTGCAGTTGCACGGGCCTTGTCTGCTGCGCGCGTCGATATGAACCCGCATCAGGTGGATGCCGCCTTGTTCGCGCTCAAATCGCCTGTCGAGGCCGGCGTGTTGCTTGCCGACGAGGTCGGGCTTGGCAAGACCATCGAGGCCGGGTTGGTGTTGGCCCAGCATTGGGCGCAACGCCGCCGCCGTTTGCTGTTGATCGTTCCTGCAACACTGCGCAAGCAGTGGACACAGGAGCTCGAAGAGAAGTTTCAACTCCCGTCCGTCATTCTCGAGAGCAAATCGTTCAACGCTTCTCGTCAACTTGGCGGAGGCAATCCTTTTCAGATCGATGACGCGATCGTCGTGACGTCCTATGAGTTTGCCGCAAGCAAGCAAAAAGAGCTTGCTGCGGTCAGTTGGGATCTGGTTGTGCTGGATGAGGCGCACAAGCTGCGCAACTTGTATAAAGGCAAGAGTGCGTCAAAGCGTGCTGTCGCCTTGAACGAAGCGCTACGTGGAAGGCGAAAGGTCTTGCTGACCGCAACGCCGTTCCAGAATTCGTTGATGGAGTTGTATGGGCTGGTGTCCTTCATCAGCGACGAGTTCTTTGGTAGCCAGAAGGCGTTTCAGATGCAGTACGCTTCTGGCCGAAGTTCCGAAGCTCGTCTGAATGATCTGAGGTACCGACTCCAGCCGATTTGCCACCGTACCTTGCGTCGTCAGGTACAGGCCGAAGGTGGCATCAACTTCACCAAGCGTTTTTCCGTCACCCAGGACTTTACGCCCTCCGACGAGGAGCTTGAGCTCTACGACAAGGTTTCGGCTTACCTGCAGGATCCTTCCATCCTTGCCATCAAGCCGACCGCCCGGCATCTGGTGACATTGGTGGTGCGCAAGATTCTGGCCTCCTCGACGTTCGCCATCGCCGATACGCTCGACACGATCATCGGTCGACTCGAGTCCAATCAGGCGCTCACCGCCAGGCAGATCGAAGATTTCGAGACCGTCGACGAGCTCAGCGACGAGCTGGATTCCGACGGGCCGGAAAGGCAGAGCGACGCGCTTGGTAGCGATGCCTTGCAGGCCGAGCTGTTGTGCCGTGCGCAGGAAATCGATCGTTTGCGTGGCTACCGCGACCTGGCCAGGCAGATTCAAAGCAATCGCAAGGGCGATGCGCTCTTGCTGGTCCTCGGGCGAGCGCTCGGGATGGCCGAAAAGCTCGGCGGTCAGCGCAAGGCGGTGATCTTTACCGAGTCGCGGCGCACACAGGAGTACCTGCGTGTGCTGCTCGAAGAGCATGGCTATGCGGGACGAACCGTGCTGCTCAATGGGAGCAACGACGACGTTGATTCCCGGCAGCTGTACGCCGATTGGCTGGAGCGTCATGCCGGCTCTGCGCTCGTTTCAGGTTCCAAGACTGCAGATATGAAAGCCGCAGTGGTCGAAGCCTTCCGCGATCAACGGGATATTCTCATCGCTACCGAAGCAGGCGGAGAGGGCATCAACCTGCAATTTTGCTCGTTGCTGGTCAACTACGATCTTCCCTGGAATCCGCAACGTGTCGAGCAGCGGATCGGACGCATCCATCGCTACGGTCAGAAGAGCGATGTGGTCGTGGTGAATTTTGTCAACCGCAAGAATCGCGCCGATCAATTGGTGTTTGAACTCCTGGAAAAGAAGTTCAAATTGTTTGACGGAGTTTTTGGTGCCAGCGACGAGATCTTGGGTGCGATCGAATCCGGTGTGGACATCGAGCAGCGTATCCTGCGCATCTATCAGAATTGCCGCGATGCCGCCCAGATCGAGTCCGAGTTCGCTGCCTTGCAGTCCGAGCTTGACGAGAGCATCGGCCGACGTGAAGAAAGCGCGCGGCGCATGCTGCTAGAGCATTTCGACGAGGACGTTGTGCGCAACTTGCGCTCACGTCGCGCAGGGATGCTGCACAAGATCAATCAGTATGAAAGCCAGTTTCTCCACCTGATCGCCGCCGAACGGCCTAAGGCACTGATCAGGGACAAGCTGGTTCAATTGGAGGAAGGCGATTACGCCGTCAGCTGGCCGCCGGCCGAAGAAGCCAATGCCGGATTGTTGAGGCCGGACAAGGGGTTGGGGGAACAGCTATGCCGCCAGGCGAAGGAGCGTCCGACTCCCCCTGGTACGCTCCATTTCGATTACGCCGCTGTGGATGCGCAGCGTGCCGATGTGCGGCAATGGTTGGGAAGCCGTGGGCAACTGCGGGTGGCTGTGGTCACTATCCAGACCGCAGAGGAAGTGCTCGAAGAATTGGTGTGCAGTGCACTGTGTAGCGATGGACGCGTCGTGCCGGACGAGACCGCTGCGCGTTTGATGGAAGTGCCGGCCCGTTTTGTGTCAAGACATCGTGTGGCTGAAGATGGTCCGCTGCCCGCTTTTGAAGCATCAGTGGAACGCGTGCTGGCTGAGGCAAACAGGCGCAACGAACAGTGGTTTCTGCAGGAGTCCGAACGTCTTGACCGGTGGGGCGAGGATCAACGGCTACTGCTGCAGCAGAGTATCGATGAGTTCGACCTGCAGGTGCGCGATGCCAAGCGAGCGCTGCGCCAGCTCGAGACCCTGGAGCAAAAAGCCCAGCTCAAACGTGAGATCAAGCGGGTCGAGCAGCAGCGTGATGATGCCATGCTGGATTTCTTCGAAGGGAGAAAGCGCATCGAGCGTAGCCAGGACGCGATGCTGGAGCGGGTTGAGAATGCGCTGCGCACGCAGCACAACGTGACGGTGCTGTTCAATGTGGAGTGGACGTTGGAGCATCCCGATAAATGAGTAATTCACGTGAATTGGGCGATCTGCTGGAGCAGATTCGTCTGGGCGAAGATTCGCAGCTGGAATTCAAGCGTGTCGTCTTCGAGAACGACAAGATCAAGGGGCCGAACGGAGAGAGCCTTTGCCAGGAGATTGCAGCCTTCGCCAACGCCATCGGCGGGCGTCTGATCCTGGGCGTGGACGACAGGACCCGCGATGTGGTCGGCATCCCGCTCGAGCAGCTCGATGCAGTCAGCATCTGGGTAGAGAACTGCGTGCGCGATCGCATCAAGCCGGAGCCCACTGTCTATCTCCGGCGGCGGTTGGTCCCCGACCGGACGGGGACCGAACATGCCGTGCTGGTGATCGATGTACCGCGTTCGTTGTATGTCCACCTTGCGCCGGGCGGCTATTTCCGGCGCCAGGGCAGTTCCAAGCACGAACTGCCACCAAACGAATTGTTGCGTCTCATGCAGTCGCGGCAGCGCGCCGGAACGCTGGGTTTCGATGAAATGCCCGTATTGGGCTGTACGCAAGTGAACTTCGATGCTGCGCTGTACGGCCGTTTTCTCGGGACGACCGTCGAGCCTGAGGAGTTGCGCCTGCGCAAGCTGAAGCTGCTGGTGCCGGGAGAGCCTGGCGAGGAATGGGCCAGTGTCGCCGGCGTCTTGATGGCCACCGCCACACCAAGCGATTGGTTGCCGCAGGCTTATGTGCAATGCGTGCACTATGCCGGCACCGAGAAGACCGCCCAGGAGCAGCTGGATGCGCAGGATATCCAGGGGCCGCTCGATCAGCAGATTCGTCAGGCGGCCGCCTTCGTGCTGCGCGGCATGCGCACCGCTGCCCGCAAACAGCTGGGCCGGATCGACGTGCCACAGTTCGACCCGGAGGCTGTCTTCGAGGCCATCGCCAATGCCGGTGCGCACCGTGACTATTCGATCAGCGGAGCGCCCGTGCAGGTACATCTGTTCGCCGACCGGCTGGAGATCACTTCGCCCGGCGCATTACCCAACTCGCAATCGGTGGAGTCGATCGCCCTGCGCACCGCCACGCGCAATGAACTGCTGACCAATCTGCTGGCGCGCTGCCCGGTCGAGATGGAAGGCGTCGGCCGGAGTCGCGTGATGGAGAAACGTGGCGAGGGCGTGCCGCAGATCCTCAACCGTAGCGAGCGGCTGTCTGGACATCGGCCAAAGTTCGAGTTGCTGGGTGAAAATGCTTTTCGTGTGACGTTGTACGCAGCTGATCCTGAAACGAGCCCGCTATTGAGCGAAGCCGGTAGAGGCAATATCGGCCTTACCCATGTGGGATTTACGCACGGCGATGGCTGAAGAATTGATCTGTCGCTGATAGAAGTAAGTGGAGTCGCTAGCTCCCGTGCCAAGAGCTATACCTGTGGCTACAGGCAGGTTAAGTTGAAATACGAAACAACTGACACAACAGCCAAGGAGAGCCGATATGACAGACTTCCCAGGAGCGCGCTGGTGGCGTTGCGATTTCCACAATCACACGCCGGCATCCAGCGACTACCGCGGCAACTCCGCTTACTCGGATCGTGATTGGCTCCTGGACTACATGCGTGCCGGGATCGACTGCGTTGCGATCACCGACCACAACTGCGGCGACCGCATCGATAGCTTGCGCGGCGCGTTGGCCGGTTTGGTAGCCGAGCGACCCGCGCACAGCGATTACCGCCCGCTGGTGTTGTTGCCGGGCGTGGAAATCACAACCTCGGAGGGCTTGCACCTGCTAGCGATCTTCGACGTGGATGAGCCTGCCGACACCATCGATCGGGTGCTGATCCGCATCGAGTGCCCGAAGGGCGTCAAGAACCACGATAAGCAGTGCGGCAAGAATGCGCTGGATACCATCGATGCGATTCGCAAGGAAGGCGGTTTGGTCGTGGCTGCGCATATCGACAGGAACAACGGCTTGTACGAAGCGCAGGCAACGACCTCGGCCAGTGGGGCGGTTGTCTACAGGACGCGCATGAAGCCCAGAACGCTGATACAAATTCTCAAGAAGAAAATCGATGCGGCGCAGGTGGTCGACGAAGCCAGTCCTGCGATTGCCAGTCATCTGCCAGCGCTGCGTGAGCGCGTCGCGATCGTAGCCGGTTCCGATTCGCACACGCCGGAGGACGCGGGCGCAGCCAGTACTTGGGTCAAGATGGGCAGTCCCAGTCTGACGGCATTGCGGATGGCCCTGTTGGACCACAAGGGCAGTGTCCAGCGCTTCGACTCGATGCTGCCAAATCCAAACCGCACGCCGCCATTATGGGTGCGTAGCCTGAGTGCCGGCCCGCTGCAGTTGCGCCAGAATCGGCAACAGGGGCCGCTTAACGTCGAATTCAATCCTTGGTTCAACGCCGTCATCGGCGGCCGCGGCACCGGCAAATCTTCGTTGGTGGAGCTGTTACGCATCGCGCTCCGTCGCGATGCCGACCTAGCTAGCAATCGTACCGGGCCGCTCGCGCAGCTTCGCGAGGTATTCGAGAACTTCTCGCGTTCCAACGACACGGAGGGACACGGCGCACTCCGCTCGGACACCAAGATCCGCATCGAACTGGACAAGGACTGCCAGCCTTTGGCAGTGAACTGGGACAAGCGCTCCGGGCTGACGGCGGTCGAAGAGCGCGCCGGCGGCGTCTGGTCGCCCGTGCCCGAAGCGATCAGAGACGACTATGTGCGCAGTCGCTTCCCGGTGACGGTGCTGAGCCAGAAGCAGATCTACGCGCTGGCCGAACAGCGCGGCTACCTACTGGAGTTGCTCGACCGCCAGCCGCAGGTCGACAAGGCGCAATGGCAGCGGCGCTTCGAGACGGCGCAACAGCGCTTCCTCGGCCTGCGTGCGCAGGCGCGGCAGTTGGCACCGGATCTGAGTCAGCGGCCGGCGCTGGAAGCCGAGCTGCGCGATACCGAGCGCAAGCTCAAGGCACTGGAACTGTCCCACCATGCAAGTAGCTTGCAAGCCTACCAGCGTGCACGGCACCAGCTGAGCGCGCAGCAGAACCTGCTCGCGCAGTGGCAGGCTGACCTCGACGGCATGCGCCCCATGGTGGAAGACGCCGACCTGTTCCGGCGCATCCAATTTGAGGGGTTCGACGAGGGCATTGGCGAGGAAGCCGAATTTCTGGGGCTGGTTGAGCAGGTCGAGTCGGAGCTGCGCGGCCAGTATCAGCAGATTCAGCATGCGGTGACACAGATCGAGGCGACACTGGCGGCGGCACCCGTGCGTTTCGGCGTCCTGGGCTTGCAGAAGGAGATCGCGCAGGCACAGGCCGACTATCAGGGCCTGCTGGAGCGGCTGAAATCCCAGGGGGTGGAATCGCCCAATCAATATGCCGCGTTGGTCGCACGGCGGGAAGATCTGCATAAGGAGCTCGCTCGCCTGGACGCGCGTTTGCAGGAACAGGCGAGCTACCAGCGGCAAGCGGATGATGTGATGGCAGAATTGGCGCGGTTGCGTCGTCAACTCAGCGACAGGCGGCAGGCCTTCATTGAAACGATCAACCAACGCGCTGGGGACAGGATTAGCCTGAGCCTTTCTCGCTTCGGAAGGCCCGCAGGCGCCGAGGCCCGCTTCCGCGAGTTGATCAAGCAGCCTGCCGCGTTCACCGAGGACATCTATGAGGTGCTCGATGGTGGTGCCGAGCGCGGTATTCTGCATCGGTTGTTTAGCGTACCGATGGACTTTGAGAGCGAGCTCGGCGCATTGAAGGCTGAGATTTTACGCATGCGTCAGACGCCTGCCAAGCACGAGGATCTGCTGGGTGAGAAGGTCAACAAGCGCTTGCGTACACACCTCGAAACCCGGCTCGTCGAATCCGATGTCGACGAACTGCTGACATGGTTTCCGGAGGACGGTCTCGATCTGAGGTTCATGCAGAGCGGCAAGTTGCTCTCGGTGGATGGGGCGTCCGCAGGGCAGAAAAGTGCTGCCGTGCTTTCCCTGCTGCTGGCGTTTGGCGGCGAGCCGTTGATCGTGGATCAGCCAGAAGACGATCTGGACAATGCCATGGTGATGAACTTAGTCGTGAGCCAGATCCGTGCCAACAAGACGTACCGGCAATTGATCGTCGTCACCCACAATCCAAACGTCGTGGTCAACGGCGATGCCGAATGGGTCATCCCGATGCAGTTCCACAAGGGCCAGATCGAGATGGATACCGCCGGCGTGGGCGCCGTCTCCGAGCGCGGTACCCGTAACGCCATCTGCGCCATCATGGAGGGCGGCGAGCAGGCATTGCGCATGCGTTATCGGAAGATCCTGGAGGATATGGCGTGACCGTCTATCTTGCGGATGCGGCACCGTTCGAGGGGAGGCTCCCTTAGGACACAGTCTCCGCTTGAAATCAAGCCAGTTGAAGTTTCGCGGTGATGGAGACAGACCAGCCCCCTTAGGCCGACGAGTTTCGCAGCCCCTCTAACTGCGGCGAAGGTGGCATGAGGTGCGATCTCAATAATCAAATGCGCCGTTCCTGTGCTGAGGTCCGCAACGGCTTCAAAAACTGCAAACGTGTGGTAAAGGATGAGCCGCTCGCGCTTGCCATTAAATGGACGGGCAACTGCAATCCGAGGCAACTTCACAACCGGGCGTTGACACCGATGTCACGTCGGCTCTAGCGTCGCTGCGCAGGCGTTTGCGCCGAGCGGTCGGGGGGCCATCGGACAAGGGGCGGCGGTGCATGCATCGCCGGCAGGCGTCGTTGCAGTGCATCGCCACGCCGGCCGCGTCCGGCTTCTCCCGGGGGATTTTATGAACTGCCGCAGTCATCGCCTTGCCTTGTCCATTTCCTTGTCCCTTGCACTGACGGCCGCCGCTGCGCCGCCGCTCATGGCCCAGCAAGCCGAGCCGGATTCGCCACGCGCCACGTCCACCCTGGATGCGGTCAGCGTCACCGGCTCGCGCATCAAGCGCGCGCAGGTCGAAGGCGCGCAGCCGGTGGTCACCATCACCGCGCAGCAGATCCAGCAGGAAGGCTTCGCCACCGTCTACGACGTGCTCAACAGCATGAACCAGCAGGGCTCGGTGGAAGCCGACACGCAGTGGGGCTCGCACACGCCCAACGCCTCGCCGATCAACCTGCGCGACCTGGGGCCGGGCCGCACGCTGCTGCTGGTCAACAGCCGCCGGGTGGCCGATTACCCGCTGCCCTACGGCGGCGAAAGCAACTTCTCCAACTACAGCAACATCCCCGCCGCCGCAGTGGAGCGCATCGACATCCTCACCGGCGGCGCTTCGGCGATCTACGGTTCGGACGCGGTGGCCGGCGTGATCAACGTGATCCTCAAGCGCGACTACCAGGGCGACCAGTTCCGCCTGCGCGGCGGTACCGCCACCGAGGGCGGGCGCGACAGTTTCGACGCCTCCTGGGCCGGAGGGCGCACCGGCGACAACTGGAGCGTGACCTACGCCGTGCAGGCCACCCGGCGCGACCCGCTGAGCGGGCGCGATCGCCCGAAGATGGATGATTCGGACGATATGTCCTACTCCAACTGGACCGGCCAGAACCGCCGTTATGGCTTCAATCCGTTCACCGGTCTGAGCCTGGTCGACGCCACGACCAACGAACGCCTGGCGCCGCCGGCCGGCACCTGCGCGCGCTTCGGCGGCGAGTTCATCGACGGCCAACGGCTGAGCTACAACCAGAACACCGGCGTACTCACCGATGCGGGCAGCTACTGCGGGATGGCACGCGATTACGGCGATTGGGGGCTGGTCACCGGCAGTGAGGACTATTCGGCCTATCTGTACGGCACCTGGAAGTTCGGCGAGGCGACCGAGGCCTGGGCCACGCTGTCGGCCAACCGCAGCATCGGGCGCTGGACCTACGACCCACCGTATGTATTGCTGGGGCCGTTCCAGGATGCGCGCACCGGCCGGCAGTTGAATGCCATCCGCCAGCTCACCCGCCGCGAGGCCGGTGGCTGGGACCGGCTGGCCAACTACAACAAGGAACAGTCCTGGGATCTGGGCGCGGGCCTGCGCGGGGTCTGGGCCGACCGCTTCGATTGGGAGTTCAACGTCGGGCGCTCGCGCTACACCGTGGACGAATACATCCGCACCGTGGATACCGCACGCGCCACCGATTACTTTCTCGGCAGCGCGCTCGGCACCGGCGCCGCCGGTAATCCGATCCGCGCGGTGAACGAGGCGCGTTGGTACACGCCGTTGTCCGGTAGCGAGTACGACGAGCTGGTCGCCAAGTCGCACAACTCGGCGTATTCGTGGGTGAATCAGGCCATTTTCAGCCTCAGTGGCGACGTGGTGCAGGGCTGGGCCGGGCCGATCCGCTTCGCCACCGTGGCCGAAGTCGCCAAGCAGGGTTATCAACTTTCCCCCGATCCCTGCGCCAATACCTGCTATCCGGTGGATGTGGTCGACAGCGGTGGTGGCGAGCGCCTGCGCAGTTCGGCCGGGCTGGAATTCCAGATCCCGCTGCTGTCCACGCTCAGCGCCAACATCGCCGGCCGTTACGACCGCTACAGCAACTATCGCTCGTCTGCAGCGATCCAGACCGAAGTGGGCGAGCAGAGCGATACCACCTGGAGCGCAGGGCTGGAATGGCGGCCGGTGGAGAGCCTGCTGGTGCGCAGCACCCTGGCCACCAGCTTCCGCGCGCCGGACATGCACTACGTGCTGGGCGAGCCCAGTTCCACCAATCAGACGGTGATCGATCAGTACCGTTGCATCACCTCCGGTGCGTATCAGACCGGCGGCTGCAACGACGAGAACAGCAACATCTTCTACACCGTGGACGTGAACCGGCGCGGCACTCCGGATCTGCGCTCGGAAACCGGCCGCTCGTTCACCGGCGGCGTGGTGTGGGACATCGTGCAAGGCCTGTCGCTGAGCGTGGACTATTACCGCATCCAGCTGGAGGACATGATCAAGGATCTGGATCGCGACGAGATCCTGTCGGCCGAAGCCGGTTGCCGTACCGGCACCACCATCAGCGGCGGCGCCTGGAACAATCCCGGCGGCGCCGGCTACTGCGACACCATCACCTCGCGCGTGACGCGCAATGCCGACGGCACCATCGCCGCCATCGAGCGCGGCCCGATCAATCTGGCGCAGATGGAAACCTCCGGCATCGATGCGTCGTTGAAGTATCGGCTTGCCACCGCCGATTGGGGCAACTTCCAGCTGTCGCTGGACTACAACACCCTGATCGCCTACCGCGAACAGATCTACCGCACCGACAGCGACGAAAACCGCCGCGACGAGCGCGTGCGCAGCCGGGTGCGCGGCAGCGTGCACTGGGACAACGGCGGCGCCTGGGACTGGACCGTGTTCTTCCGCCGCCTCGGCTCGATGCGTGCGGTCAACTGGGGCACCTGCGCACGCTTCGACGATGGCTACCAGCCCAGCGCTTCGGACCAGTGTCTGGTCACCGATACCGGCAACGTGAATCTGGGCCAGACCAGCAAGCGTTACTTCGGCCGCGTGGGCCCGGCGATCTACTGGAACCTCAGCACCGGCTATCGGATCACCGATCACGCCAAGCTCAATTTCTACATCAACAACGTGTTCAATGAAGTGGGCTACGAGAACAAGGAGCGCTTCTACGGCTACGGCTTCTACAACACCACCTTGTTCAACCCGATCGGCCGCGAAGTGGCGGCGGAGTATGTGTTCACGTTCTGAGTGAGGGTCATTGCTGCGGACACGCCACGGCACCGTTGCCGTGGCGTGCGGCAATGCGATCAGGCAAGACGCGATGCGGTTCGGCGCAAGCTTGCCAACGCGCGGGTGGCGATGCCGCGCATCTGATCGCTCAAGGCCGCGTCGTCGATGGAGCGCTGCCAGAACTGTTCGGCCATCGCTGCGGCGCGTCGCCATTGTGCAAATTGACCGACCGTGGGTGGTGGACTCTCGATGTCCCTTGGCACGATTTCGCCACTGGATGCCGGCCGCAGCGCCATCGGCAACATGTCGTACACCGGCGCGAGCCGCAGCGGCAACGTGTCGGCAAGAATCAGCGCTGCGTTGCCCAGATGCATGTCGGTGTTGCCGATGAGCACGCCGAACCAGCTGATCACCTCAAGACGCTCGGCATCTTCCGCACTCAGCCAACCATCGCGTTTGAGCAGCGGCGCAAGCGCGCGCCATGTGCCGACCTCCGACTGCCCATAGAACGCGGTAAAGATCGCCATCAACGAGACAAAGCCGTGGCGGCCCAGCGTCGGGGTGCGATCGAAGCGCGTGGATTCGAGAAAGACGCGCTCGCCGGCCTCCAGCCTCTGCGTCGTTGCGGCTGCGATGCCACCGGCAAGTAGCACTTGGTTGGCCAGGTACTCCATCTGCAGCAGGTCCGCCCAGCGCCGCCCGGCCGGCTGATCGATCCGGTCGGAGAACTTCACAATGACCGGACGATACCCGCCGTGTTCGCGCAGCACGGCAGTGAACTTCGGCTGTTCCCCTGCAGCGGACGAGCCGACGTCCTCGCCGCGCAGGGCGGCATCGGCGTGCTTGAGATATGCCTGCGGGCGCGCTTGGATGTCGATGCACTCGGGCTGGTCGATCGACGACAGTGCGCGCGCCAGCGCATGCTCGCCAACAAGCAGGTCGCCGAGCTGGTCGTGACCATCGGACAGCAGCGCGACGAGTGTGTCACCGGGCGACCACAGCGTGAGATTTTCAGGGAGCCGCAACGGCCCGGAGACGCGACGTGCCAGATTGTGCCCGAGAAATCCCTGCGGGCGTTGGTCATCCAGAAACCAGGGCAGCGACTCGAACACGCCCAGCTGCATCGGCGGATGCAGGAGCACCGGGTTTTCCTGCAGCAGCTCTACGAAGAAGTGGTCGTGATGGAGTGCATGCAGCTGGCCCAACGCCACAACGCGGGCATGGCTGTCGATGCGGTAGAGCGGCCAGACGCGCGCGCCCCGCACCTCGCCTGCGGCGGCATAGCTGGTGGCGCGCGCGCTGCCGTAGCGCCGCACCGCAGTTCCTGCGGCGGCAACCAGACGAGAAAGCGTTGCCTTGCTCACGCCCAATCGCCCGGCAAGATCGGCGCCGCGCAACGGGCCGTTGACGCGCAGCGTGGTGACCAGGTGCTCCACTGCTTCGGGCTGAGGCATGTAAACCACCAATGAAACGATTTGTGAAACGATATATCAGGCTTGTCTGTTGTAACAAGTGCTTGATTTTTAGGTTAAATTACAGGGCATAGGGATGCGTCAAACGTTGGGGTGAAACGATATTTCGGCGTTCCTGGGCTGGAAGTGCCCGGAGCGCACCTTGCACAGAGCTGGAGCGCCCCAGCCACGGCTGAGGTCTGACAAGACGGCGGTGCGGCACCGTTCATATCACAGCTGCTGGACACTGTATCCGCATCCGCTTGCCACGAAGAGCGGGCCTAAACGCCCATTTGTGTGCCGGGATAAAGGCGCACTCTGCACCTGGTGTGCGCGCTGTCAGGCGGGTGAACCCCCACGCCAGCGCCTTGATCGCACCGCTCCAGTGACGCGCAGCACTATCCCGCGGCAGTGCCGCTGCACGTAAGGCAATCGGCAGCTCGCTAGCGATCGGATTGCATTCCGTTGCCCTGATCAACCGTTGCTGGCACGCCTCTGGCTTCCTGCCGCGCCACGCAATCATTGCTTCGATGCACATGGTCTGTTGCCGATGAAACAGTGGCACCGCATAAAAACGCGTGTTATCAATGCATCCCATGAACGCACCCCGCAGCCAGTTTTATTTTTGGTACTACGGCTTTCCGATGCCGCTGGCGGAGGAAGGAGTGCGCTCACCCTGAAGGACACTTCAGCAGCATTCCCGAAAAGCCGCCAGCGCACACTGGCGGCTTTTTTGTTGCCGCCTCGCCTGGCTCCCCGATGCAACACCGCTCACCGAGACACTGTCATGCCGCCTGTTACCGATGACCTGCGTATCCGCAAGATCGAAACCCTCGCCCCGCCGTCCGAGCTGCTGTCCCTGCTGCCCTGCGACGAGCGTGCCTCCGACACCGTGAGCAGCGCGCGCGCCGCGCTGCACGAGATCCTGCACGGGCGAGACGATCGCCTGGCGGTGGTGATCGGGCCCTGCTCGATCCACGACCCTGTCGCCGCGATGGACTACGCGCAGCGTCTGCGCCCGCTGCGCGACCAGTTTGGCGATGCGTTGGAGATCGTGATGCGGGTGTACTTCGAAAAGCCCCGCACCACCATCGGCTGGAAGGGATTGATCAACGATCCGGATCTGGATGGCAGCTTCCAGATCAACAAGGGCCTGCGCGTTGCGCGCGGGCTGTTGCGCGACATCAACAACCTGGGCCTGCCGGCCGGCGTGGAGTTCCTGGACATCATCTCTCCGCAATACATCGCCGACCTGGTGGCCTGGGGCGCGATCGGCGCGCGCACCACCGAGAGCCAGGTCCATCGCGAGATGGCATCGGGGCTGTCGTGCCCGGTGGGGTTCAAGAACGGCACCGGCGGCGACGTCAAGATCGCGGTGGACGCGGTGGGCGCGGCCTCGCATCCGCATCATTTCCTGGCGGTGACCAAGGACGGCCACACGGCCGTGGCGGCCACCGCCGGCAACCCCGATTGCCATGTGATCCTGCGTGGCGGCAAGCAGCCCAACTTCGATGCAGCCAGCGTGGAAGCAGCCAGCCAGGTATTGAACAGATCCGGCCTGCCGGCGCGGCTGATGATCGATGCCAGCCACGCCAATAGCGGCAAGAATCCCGAGAACCAGCCCAAGGTCGTGGAGGACATCGCATCGCAGCTGGAAGGCGGCGAAACGCGCATCGTCGGGGTGATGGTCGAAAGCCATCTGGTGGGCGGCCGCCAGGAACTGGTGCCCGGATGCGCGCTGACCTATGGCCAGAGCATCACCGATGGCTGCATCGGCTGGGACGCCTCGCTGCAGGTGCTGGAGCGTCTGGCCACGGCGGTGCGGGTACGTCGCGCGCGGCGGGTGGACGAGGCCGCGTGAGCGCGTAGCCAGGGTGCGCAAGGCGCCAGCGACGCCACCGGCTGCGGGCCAAGCCGCATGGCGCGCGCTGCCGGGACATCGCGCGCGGGCGCCTGGCCATCCTGCGTCGATGGGGTGAGATGCCTGGCCGTCGTGTGACTGCGGGCCGACCAGGGCCGTGGCCAGCGCACCACGTAGCGGGCGACCGCTGCGGACGGCGCCGTGATGCGGCATTCGCGCGCGGGGGAATCGGCCCTGTTCTGCCGCACTCCGGTCCGGGGAGCGGTGCGATCGGGCGCAGCCACGGCAATGCCACGATGGCGTGCGCGCTGGCTCGCGCAATGGGCAGGCCAGGGCGATGACCCGCGCGCATTCACGCGCCTGCGTCGGCGCACCCGCGATAGTGGCGCCAGACTCGTCTCCTGCCTACACCCATGCCCTCTGTTCGCGATCGCTTCCAGCGCTGGCCCCGGCCGTGGCGCATCGCAGTGATCGTGCTGCTGGCGCTGTACGCGCTGTATCTGCTGGCCGGCAACGTCTTTCTCAACACGCCGTTGTTCGACGCCACCACCAACCGACAGCCGCACAAGTTCAGCATGCAGACCGGTCCGGCACTGACGCTGGTTCCGGGCCAGGTGATGGCCTGGAACGTGCGCATGCGTGGCCAGGCCAACCGTACGGTGTACGTCTTCCATGCCGATCGGGCGCATGCGCGGATCGCACTGCTGGCCTTGTTCCGGCGCGAGGTGCGCCTGCCGTGGCTGCACGCGGTCAATGTGAGCGCAGAGGTCGACACTTCCGAGACGCCCATTCCGCCGCCGCCACGTGGCAACCGGGGCTGGACGCTGCGCTTCGATGCGATCAGCAGCAACAGCATCCGTAGCGCGCGCCTGGGCAAGCTGCTGATCGCCGGCCACGGCCACGGCACGGTCGGTTTCCTCAAGCAGCTCAAGGGTGGGCCGTCGGAGCTGTTCCCGTCCGAGGCGGGCTTCAGCGATGCGGTGGTCAGCTACGACGGGGTGCAGGTCTTCAACGGCGCCCAGGTGGATGCGCAGTTCCAGTTCCCGCGCCACTTTCGCGATCGGGCGCCGGGCCTGCGTAAATTCGAGATCACCCGCGCGCGCCTGCAAATCAAGGCCAACACGGCGGCATTGAAGATCGACACCGGCGCGCCGAACGTGGACATCCGCAGCGGGCCGTCGACCGCGCGGGTAGAGGCCGACATCGCCCTGGCCAACGGCGCCCTGCAGCCGGGGAGCCGTGCGGTGTGGCGGCTGCCGTTGCTGGCCGGCGTCGGCGCGACCGATCGCGGCATGCTGGCCCTGCAACTGGATGTGGCGCAGGACATTCGCGTGCAGGCCCGGCTGCCGCGCGATGCCGACACCGGCAGCGAGCTGCATGCCGATCTGCGCATCGCCGGGCGCAGCATTCCCTTCCAGCAGCCGGCGCAGCTGCTGCCGCGCCTGTCCGGCCAGGTGCGCGGGCGCTGGCAATTCGAATCGTTGAACTGGATTGCCGAGCTGTTCGTGCGCAAGCCGTGGTTCCAGCTCGAAGGTGGCGGTCTGCTCGAGGCCGATCTGCGCCTGGCACAAGGGCGCCTGACCGGCGGCAGCCGCCTGGACATCCCGCGCGTGGAAGCGGTGGCGCAGGTGTTCGATGCGCGTCTGGCAGGCATCGCCAACGCGCATGGGCGCATCGACGATGCCGCCACGCCGCAGGCGCACCTGGACGTGCGTATCCCCACCTTCAAGGCCAGCGCGCAGGATGCGCCCGGGCAGGTGTTGCTGGACGGCCGCGATCTGCGGCTGGCCATGCATGGCGATGCCGAACTGGCGCGCCTGCGCGATACGCTCAAGGCGCAGCTGCGCTTCAGCGATGCGCAGGTGCCCGAGCTCACCGTCTACAACCGCTATCTGCCCGGCAGGAACGTACGCCTGCTGGGCGGACGCGGCAGCCTGAGTGGCGACGTCGCGCTCAACGCCTCCGGCGACGTGGGCAGCGGTCACGCACACCTGCGCGGGCAAGGCGCGCATCTGGCCCTGGCCGGCGTGCAGATGCGCGGCGATGCCGAACTGCAGGCGCAGCTGCAGCGCGCCGACTTCAAGAACAAGTTCTTCGACCTCAGCGGCACGCGCATCCGGCTACGCAACATGCAGGTGGGCGAGGACGCCGCCGATGCCGGCTGGTGGGGCGAACTGCAGGTCGGGGCCGGTACCATCCAGGCCCGTGCGCCATTCCAGCTGGATGCGCAGGCCGCACTGCGCATGCGCGATGCCGCACCGCTGCTGTCGGTATTTGCCCAGCGCACCGATTACCCGCGTTGGGTGGTAGGGCTGCTGGATTCCGGCGAACTCGAGGCCACCGGCCGGCTCCGCTGGCGCAAGCAGCAGCTGACGGTGGATGCGCTGCACGCGGAGAACGCACGGCTGTCGTTGCGCGCGCGGCTGGCGATCCAGGACGAACAGCGCCGCGGCGACCTGTATCTGCGCTGGGGCGTGCTGGGCGCCGGCATCGAGCTGGATGGCAAGCAGCGCCAATGGCACCTGGCAGGCGCACGCGAATGGTACGAGGCGCGCCCCGGCTTGCTGCCGCCGGTTTCCGGCAGCCAGTGACCTGACGCGCGCGTTCTCCGCAGCGCATCGTCGCATCCGTTGCCAGCATCGCAATGGGCTGCGCTGGGCCATGTACAGGCGCGCGCGCTGCGACGATGATCGGTGTGGGCTTGGGCGATTGCTCCGCATCGCCGCAGGTCCACGCCGTGCCGCAGCCGGCGCCCCGGGGCTGCGAACGCGATGCGTCGCCGAGGCCGTCCAGGGTGTATCGCGAAGATATGCCCGTCTGGCGGCGTGCGCACGACGAGGCCCTCCATCCACGGCATGCGCGCACAGGCGTGTACAGCAGGCGCTGCCGCCACGTGATGATGTGCGCCGCGATCACGCAAGGCTTGGCACACTGCCTGGCGCCGCGTGCGCGGTGCTCGGGAGCCTGTGATCATGACGATGCCTGTGCACGCCCGTTGGCGTGCGTTGCCGCGCGCAGTGCGCTGGCCGTTGCTGACGCTGTTGTGGCTGTATGCGAGCTATCTGTTGCTGGGCAATCTGCTGCTCAATACGCCGCTCGGTCCTGCGGTGGTCAATCGCAAACCGGATGCCTTCGCCATGCACTGGGGGCCCGCGCTCACCTGGTGGCCCGGGCGGTTGATATTGTGGAACGTGAATCTGCAGGGGCGTTCGAAGCGTCACGATTGGACGGTGAGCGCGCGACGCCTGGGTGGACAGATCCGCATACTGCCGTTGCTGCATCGGCAACTGCATGTGCCGCAGCTTCACGCCGATGGCGTGCGTGCAGGCCTGCAGCCTGCAGTACCTTCTGCACCGTCCGCCGTGGTGGCGCGCCCAGTGGCGCGTGGCCCTGCCATGGCGAGCGGCGTCAGCGCTCCGCGTGGCGGTCCTCCGGCCGAAGCAGCGGCTACTCAACGCGGGCCGCAGTCTGCGGTGCCCGAGGGCGCAACGCCAGCGCAGGGGCGTCCAGCCTCCGCGCCGCTGGCGATGCCGACACGAGCGGCGCCATGGGCACAGACAGAAGCACCGCCGGCAACCACTGCTCCAACGATGCCAGCGCCGACATCGACGGCGCTTCCATCTGCAAGCTCCGTTGCAGGCACGCAGACGCCGGCAGAGCCAGGCTGGATCCTGCAATTCGATCGCATCGACGCCGAGCAGGTGCACGCACTGGCGCTGCACCGCCTGCACATCGAAGGCGAAGGCCGACTGCAGCTTGGCCTGTTCAAACAGCTTCGCGGTGGGCCGCTGGAGCTGTTTCCCTCGCGCGCCGTGTTCGAGCGCGCGCGTGTGCGTTGGGGCGACCGCGAGCTGCTGCGTCGCGCACAGCTGCGGCTGCAAGCCGGCATCGCGCGGCATGCGCCCGACGCCGCGCCTGGGCTCGCGGTCGTGCAGCTGGCCGATGCCTTGCTGTCGGTACACGGCGACACCGCAGCGCTGGATGTCGTGCGCAGCGCACAAGGCCGTCATGCGGTTGCGACCGGTCCAGGCAAGGGGCGCGCCGATGGCGAGCTGCGCTGGGCGCGTGGTGCGTTGCAGCCGGGCAGTCGGTTGCAATGGCGTGCCCCGTTGCACGACAGCACACGCACACCGGCAGCATTGCTGGGCGAGTTGAAGGCGCAGTTGCAGGTCGATGACGACATCCGCCTGACCGTTGCCATGCCCGAGCCCGCCAATGCCGGGCTGACGCTGGATGCCGACCTGCGTGTGCGCGGGCGTCAGCTGCCGTTGCGCGGGCTGCGTGCGTTGCTGCCGCGTACCAGCGGGCATGCGCGGCTGCATTGGCAGCTGGCTTCGTTGAGCTGGATTCCTGCGCTGTTCCCCGATGTCGACTGGCTCACCCTGCAAGGCGACGGGGTAGTGGATGCCGACCTGCGCATCGACCGTGGCCAGCTCGGTGCAGGCAGCCGTCTGCAGGTGCCGCATGCGCGTGCGCAAGTCGGTGTGATGGGACATGCGATCGACGGGCAGGCCAGCGCCGATCTGCGCGTGGACGCCGATGCGGGTGGCCAATTGCTGCCCGCGCTGGCTCTGCAGATGCAGCGGTTCTCGATTGCGCATGCCGATGCGCCGACTCGCCCGTTCGTGCAGGGCCGCGATCTGCGGCTGGATCTGCAGACGCGTGCCGATGCGCGCAACCTCAGCAGCCTGCGCGATGCCACGCGCGCGCATCTGACCTTTGCCGACGCGCGGGTGCCGGACCTGCGTGCCTACAACCGCTATCTGCCACAGCAGCAACTGCGCTTCGACGGCGGTAACGGTGTGCTCAGTGGCGATCTGCAGATCGAGCCCGGTGGGCGTATCGGCAAGGGCGGCTTGCGCATCGGCGCGCGTGCGGCGCGGCTGCATTTCGCAGGTCTGGCGCTGCGTGGCGATGTGGACGCGGATCTGCGTCTGCAACGCGGCGACCTGCGCGCGGAAAACTTCCGTCTCGATGCCAGTACCGTGCAGTTGCGCAATGTCGGTTTCACCGGGCCCGATGGCCGGCGCCGCGACGGTTGGTGGGCGCGCATCGCATTGGACGACACCCGCATGCATTGGCACCGGCCGGTCGGCGTGGACGGGCGGGTGCGTCTGCAGGTACGCGATCTGGCGTTCCTGTTGGCGCTGTATGCGCGCGATCGTTCGGTTCCGGACTGGATGCTGCGGATGGTGGATGCCGGCCAGGCACAGGCCACCGGCCGTCTCCATTGGCAGGGCGACACCGTTGTCGTGGATCGCCTGCAGGCGCATAACGCACGCTTTCAGGTCGACGCGCGGCTGCGCCTGCAGGGACGCCGGCGCGATGGCAGCCTGCTCGCACGGTGGGGCGTATTGAGCGCCGCGGTCGGCCTGCGCAACGACGTCGCGCAGTGGCATCTGCTGCGCGCGGCGCAGTGGTATCAGGCGCAGCCGGATCTGCTTCCGGCGCAGCCATCGCGTAACGCGCAGCCGTGAAGAAACTGCAGTTCTGTACCGCCTGGTATTGTTTTGCAGTGCAGCGTGCAAGTCGCGTTCGGGGCGCGCACTATGCTCCTGCATCCCGACGTGGGGGAGGGAGCAAAGCCCGCTGGCAGTTCGCTGCAAGCGGGCTTTTTTATTGCCTGGCGTTCGGCCGTTCATGCATGGGCCGTTCTTCGTGCAGGGGGCACCGTTGTAACTGCACTCTTCATGGCGCGGCATCGCTGGCGATGATTCCTGCCGATGCGGGTCAAGTGCGGTTGGATGCGCCGTACAGGGTGCGCTTCCGTTCGCCCATCGCGCACGGCATCGACGATGCGCGCGTCAGCAGCGCATCCCGCAACGCAACCAGGATGCCGCCAAGTGTCCGGGATGCCAGAATCGGCCCATGTCACTCCCCACTGCATCCGCTTCTCCTGCGCTGGCCGCCCTCATCGAACGGGCAGTGTCGCGTGTCCGGCAGGCCGTCTCTGCCGTGCAGCCCTGGCCGGGCGACGTACTCGCCAGGCAGCTCGAACGGGTGGCGCTTGCCAGCGACTTCGCGCTGGAGACGCTGGCGCGCCAACCCGCACTGCTGGCGCATCTGGCGCAGGACGATCCGCCGCCGCTGCCGTTACCGGTGCTGGACCCGGCGCAGCCGCAGGACTGGCCTGCGCAATTGCGCCGATACCGTGCCGCCGCATCCACCCGGCTGGTATGGCGCGACGTGCTGGGCATGGATCGCGTGGACGCGACCCTGGCCGGGGCCACCGCGCTGGCCGAAACCTGTCTGCAGACCGGGCTACAGGCATTGGAGCAGCAGTTTTCCACCCGTCACGGCCAGGTGATCGCCGCAGACGGCAGCGTGCAGCGGCTGGTGGTGTTCGGGCTGGGCAAACTAGGCGGCGGCGAGCTGAATTTCTCGTCGGATGTGGACCTGGTGTACGCCTATCCGCAGGGCGGAACCTCCGATGGACCACGCCCGCTGGCGGCGGAAGAATATTTCGCACGGCTGGGCCAGCAGTTGGCCAAATTGCTGGACGAGACCACCGCCGATGGCTTCAGTCATCGGGTGGACCTGCGCCTGCGTCCGTTCGGCAGCGCCGGGCGGGTGGCCTTGTCGTTCACCGGCATGGATCAGTATTTCCAGCGCGAGGGACGCGATTGGGAGCGCTATGCCTGGCTCAAGGCGCGCGCGGTGGCCGGCGACATCGCCGCAGGCGAAGCGTGGCTGGAAACACTGCGACCGTTCGTCTACCGCCGCTATCTGGATTTCACCGCGTTGGACGGCCTGCGCGAGATGAAGGCAGCCATCACCGCCGAAGTCGCGCGGCACGACCGGCTAGACGATATCAAGCGCGGGCCGGGTGGCATTCGCGAGATCGAATTTCTAGCGCAGGCGTTGCAGTTGATCCGGGGTGGGCGCGAGCCCGCCCTGCGCGAGCGCCGCTTGCTGCCCGCCCTGCAGGCGCTGGTCGCGGCAGGCCAGGTTGCGCCGGACACGGGCGCGGCACTGGCCGCCGCCTACCGGTTCCTGCGCCGGCTGGAAAATCGCCTGCAGATGCTGCGCGACGCGCAGACCCATGCCTTGCCGCACACGGCGCTGGAGCGCGAGCGCATTGCGTTGGGGCTGGGCTTTGCAGACTGGCAGGCGCTGCTGGCTGCGTTGACGCCCCATCGCACGCAAGTCGCGGCCGAATTCGCCGAATTGCTGGCGCCGCGTGTACGCACCACCGCCCCCGACGCGCTGGCCGATTACTGGCGTGCCCTGCCCGATGCCGATGCGGCCCCGCTGTTGGGCATCGGCCTGCACGATCCGGGCGCGGCGCACCAGGTGCTGGGCGATTTCGCGCAGTCCTCCGGGGTGCAGGCCTTGTCCGATACCGCGCGCGCGCGTCTGGATCGGGTGGTGCCAGCGTTGCTGCATGCCGCTGCCCATGCCAGCCAGCCAGATCCGGCGGTGCGCCGTCTGCTGGGGCTGTTGCAGGCCACCTTGCGCCGCACCAGCTACCTGGCACTGCTGGACGAACAACCCAGTGCGCTCGCGCGCCTGGTCGATGTGCTGTCCCGCAGCGCGTTGCTGGCCGAGCGTCTGGCGGCCTATCCGTTGCTGCTGGACGAATTGCTCGATACCCGCATCGGGGGAGCACTTCCTGACCGTGCCACGCTGCACGCCGCCTGCGCCGACATCGTGCACATCGACGATACCGAGGCGGCGTTGCGCGAGCTCAACGAACGCCGGCTGGCCTTGAGTTTCCGTATCGCGCTGGCCACGCTCGACGGCCGCCAGCAGGCCGTGGAAAGCACCCGCCAGCTGGCCTGGCTGGCCGAAGCGGTGGTGCAGACGGTGCTGCAGCTCGCGCGCAGGGAATTGGTGGCCGCACACGGGCAGGTGCCCGGCGGCACCTTCGCCATCATCGGCTACGGCAGCCTGGGTGGCTGGGAGCTGGGCTTCGGTTCGGACCTGGATCTGGTATTCCTCTACGACCACCCGCGCGAGATCGAACACTCCGACGGCAAGCGCCCGCTGGACGCAGGCCGCTGGTTCGCGCGGCTCGCACAGAAGGTGATGGCGCTGCTGGCCGCCGAAACCGGCGCCGGCCGGCTGTACGACATCGATGTGCGGCTGCGCCCGGACGGTGGCAAGGGCGCGTTGGTGTCGTCGTTGGCCAGCTACCGCGAGTACCAGCGCGAGCGCGCCTGGACCTGGGAACACCAGGCCCTGGTGCGCGCCCGATCGGTGGCCGGCGATGCGCAGTTGTGCGAGGCGTTTGCGCAGGTGCGCCGCGACACGCTGAGCCGCGTGCGCGATGCAGCGCTGCTGCACGAGGACGTGCGCAAGATGCGCGCGCGCATGCGTGCCGAACTCGATCGCGGCGATGCCGGCCGCATGGATCTCAAGCAAGGGGCCGGTGGCCTGGTCGATCTGGAATTTCTGCTGCAGGCCGGCGTCTTGCAGCAGGCCGCGCAGCACCCGGCCGTGCTGGAGGTCTGCCAGACGCCGGCCTTGATCGAGGCGCTGGTGCGGGCGCAATGGTTGCCGGCCGATCTCGCACAGCCGCTGCATGAAGCGCATGCCACGCTGGTGGATGCGGGGCTGGGGTGCACCCTGGATCGACGCCCGCGCCTGATCGCGCCGACGCCGGCCATCCAGCAGGCACGCCGGCACATCTTCGCTGCAGCGCGTGCGCAGGGACTGGAGTTTCCCGTTGGCAAGGATGCGGCGGCGTTGTAGCTGCGTGGTGGTGGTTGGAAGCGTTCCCCCCATCCGCCCTTCGGGCACCTTCCCCCGCTGGCGGGGGAAGGAATCGGCAACCTCGATGCTGCGCGTTGTGGTTGCCGTTCAGGCAAGGTGGCGTGGTGCGCTTCGCCAGAGGAGTGCGCGGAATGGCCCGAGCAGCAGCACGCCCATGCCCAGCTTCACCGCCAGATCGCCTGCCGCCCAACTCACCCATGGCAATGCCGCGCCGGCAAAGGCCACGCTCCAGAAGATCGCCGTATCCAGGGTGGCGCTGCAGGCAGTGGCCACGATCGGCGCGCGCCACCAGCTGCCGGCGCGCAGCCGGTCGAACACGCTGATGTCGAGCAGCTGCGCCGCGATGAAGGCCGTACACGAAGCGGCCGCGATGCGTGGCGTCGCCAGCCACACCGACAACGCCACCGCCAGCGCGAATCCGCACCAGGCCACCGTTCGCGCCGCGCGCGGGCCGAAGCGACGATTGATCAGGTTGCTGATCAGAAAGGCCAGCGGATACGAGAACGCACCCCAGGTCAGCCAGGCGTTGATCGGATACCGCACCAGAACGTTGGACAGCAACACCACCGCACCCATCGCCAGCACCGCGCAGGTCAGAGCGCGGGCGGTGAGCGGTGCGAACGGGGGAGCGGGCATGGTGGGCATGGCGACGACCGGCGGGCGAGGCGCCGATTATCCGCATGGCGCCCAGCCCGGACCAGCCCAACAACCCGCGGAAGGAGCGCACCCAGGCGCGAGAAGCTTTACCCATGACACCCGCCGGTCACGCAGCCATCGAGACCGCCCAGCGCAGCAACCTGCTGTAGGAGTGCACCCGGGCGCGACGGGCCTTGCCGATAACACCCGTCGCGCCCGGGTGCGCCTGCAAAACTGGCAAGGACGCTGAAGAGCCGGCGCACCGTGATCGCAGCGAACAGTGGCCGTGGACTCATCTGGCAACAGCGCACTCAGCGATCGGCAGGTGCATGTCGCATGCCTGCAGCACCGCGATACGCCACACCTGCCAGCACCAGCACGGCCAATGCGCACAGCCAGCCAAACAGATCGCCCACACGGGTATACAGCGTTGGCAGCTGTGACCCCACCGGTACGCTGACCAGCATGCTGGTACCCGGCAGCGGCGCACTGGCGGTCTGTGCGAGCACGCGGCCATGTGCATCGCTGACGATCAACCATCCCTCGCGCGCATTGCGAGCCACTGCATAGCCGTTTTCCACCCCGCGCAGCACGGTCATGTGCGCCGACATCCACGCATCGCGATAGGCGAAATCCCACGCCGGCACCAACATCATCGCCGCATTGCGCTGACCGTTGGCGCGTGCGAGCCGCGCGAACATCATGTCCTTGCAGATGGCCAGACCGAACCGCGCATCGCCGATGGCATGCAGCGCGTACGCCGTGCCGCTCGCGTACGCCTGCGCGCGTTCGGGCGGTGCGAGGAAATGCTTGTCATAGTTCAGCACCCGCTGCCCAGCGGGATCGAACAGCCATGCCAGGTTGTGGGGGTGTGAGCCGTGTTCGGCGATCCCCACCACCAGCCATAGCCCATGCGCGCGGGCCAGCGCCGCGAAGTGCGCTTGCCAGCGTGCCAGCTCTGCCGGCGGCAGCACGGCGATCTTTTCCGGCAGCACCACGATCTGTGCGCCTTGCGCAGCCAGTTCGCCGATCATCGCATCGTAGCGGTCGCGAATGGGACGCCAATACGTCGGCGTGGCCACTGCATTGATGGGCTCGTCGATGGAGGCCAGGCCGATCTTCGTCGGGGTGCCTGCCGGCGGTGTCTGCAGACGCCACAGGCCACCACCGGTGCCCGCCGCCAGGACCAGGAGTACCGCACCTGCCAGCGCCACCGGGCGCTGCACCCGGTGGCCGCGCCACAGCAGCACTGCCAGCAGCGATGGCAGCAGGCACAGCACGAACAGCAGGCCGGACACGCCGGCCACTGCGGTGAGTTGCAGCAACGGCAGGACCGCCGCCTGCGTGTAGGCAGGGCTGCCCCAATTGCCATCGGGCAGTAGCTGGGCCATCAACAGATCCACGGTGACCCATACCAGCGGGTAGGCCAGCACGCTCCAGCCGGTGCGCAGGCGTTGCACCAGTGCGCGCGTGGTCATCACGACGACATACCAGAGCGCGCCGACGCCGCAGGTAGCCAGCACCGCTGCCGGGAGCGGCATCACCAGGTCGAAATAGGATGCATAGCGCGTGGCCGCCAACAGGGTGGCGATCGCCACCGCTACCCGCGCCTGCCCAGTGCGTTGGATCGACAAGGCCAACCACAACAGCGGCACTGGTGCCAGCCACACCCACCACCATGCAGGGGCGAGGCCCACCCCCAACCACAGCGCAGCACCGGCGGCGAGCGAGACCGGCAACAGGCGTGAGGGTGGCATCGCAGTGTGTTGCATGATCGGTCCGGTGACGAGCGTGGCACGCAGTGTGTGCAAGTCTGCCGATCACGCAGCAGTGTCATCAGTCATTGTTGGCAGGATGCCGCCGTCGCACGCATTGAAGCAGCTCGCAGTCGGCAGGCATCGCTGCGAGTCATCGTCCGTAGGCGGTAGACGTCTCGTGCGCGATGGTGCCGCGCCTGCATGATCGGCGCATCGCGTCGTGCGTGGCGACTGCAGCCGCAGCCAGCGTTTGCGCAACGGTCGGCGCATCACGCGCGACGACACTTCTCCTCGATCGACTGCGTTGCGCGAGCCGCCTGCAGCTGGATTCCGTGTCGATTGACTGCTGTGGTCGTGTTCCAGACGCCAGTGCGCCGCGTATGAGTCATCGCCACAGGCGCGCACGCACCTGCTCGGCGATGCGCGCGGTTTCGCGCACCGGCGCGATGTCGGTTTCGGCGCCAAGCAGTGCATCGACGGCATGCAGCCGTTGGCGGTGGCGCAGCGACTGCAGGTAGCTGCCGACCCGGCCGCTTGCGCAGTCGCCGAAGGCGGCCGCCACCGGCACGCGCGTGGCGCAGGCTTCGGAGAGCAGGTTGACCGAATCGGCGGTGGCCACGATCGCGTCGGCCCAGCCCAGCAGGCCGGCATACGGGTTGGGGCCGTCGCGTTCATCGCACCACAGCAGATGCGGCAATCTGGCGCAGGCCGCACGCAGCGGGGCGAATGCCTCGACCGGGGTGCGGCGCGAGGTGGTGACCAGCAGGCTGCCGCCGAGCGCGCGCAATTGGGCGCTCAGGTGGGTGCACAGCGCCGCCAGCGCCGGTGACGTCCACGGAACCTGCGCGGTGGGTCCGCCGATCAGCAATGCCAGCCGTGGGCCTGGCAGCCGGCCGGGTGCGGGGAAGGCCGTGCGCCCGGCCGCCAGCCAGGCATCGTCCACCGGATGCAGGCTGCCGAGCAGGGTGAGCACGTTGCTGCCGCGCAGCGCATCGTGCTCGGGCACGATCAGCAGGTCCCAGTGATGCGGCGCCAGCCGTGGATCCAGGATCTGCACGCTGCGGCTGCCACGGGCACGCAGCAGCCGGGTGGCCAATGCTGCCTGCCGGCCGCAACCGATGGCCAGCGCCGGCGGCTGTTGCTGCAGCCGGGCGAACGCTGCGCCAAACGCCTGTTGCGCACCGGGCAGCCGCCGCGGCGCCAGCCAGCGCCAGGGCGCCAGGGCCTGCAGATGCAGGGGCTGGAACACTTCGGGCTGCAGCGCGCGCGCCAGGGCTTCGGCCTGGCGCGCATTGCCGGCGCGGCCATCGCTCAGCGCCCAGGTCACCGGCATCGTTTCACATCCGACATAGATTTGTTTCAGATTGCATGCGTGTGGCGGCAATCGCGCCACTCTACACTGGCACTCTTCACACTGGCGCCGATGCCGCAGCCGACCGTCGCGCCGTTCCCCCTTCGTCAGGAGTGCCCATGTCCGATTCGCTCAACGCCGCCGCACTGGACCAGCTGTTCCGTACCGCCCGCACGCAGAACGCGTTTGCCGACACGCCGGTCAGCCAGGAGCTGCTGCGCGAGCTCTACGAGCTGGTCAAGTGGGGCCCCACGGCCGCCAACAGCGGCCCGGCGCGTTTCGTGTTCGTGACCAGCGCCAAAGGCAAGGCCAAGCTCAAGCCGGCACTGTCCGAAGGCAATGCCGCCAAGACCCTGGCCGCGCCGGTGACGGTGATCGTGGCGCATGACGAGGACTTCCACGAAAAGCTGCCGTATCTGTTCCCGCATGCCGATGCGAAGAGCTGGTTCGATGGCCCGCGCGAGGGGCGCGCCGAGTCGGCGTTCCGCAACGGCTCGCTGCAGGGCGCCTACCTGATCCTGGCCGCGCGTGCGCTGGGGCTGGATGCCGGCCCGATGTCCGGCTTCGACAACGCCAAGGTGGATGCGGCGTTCTTCGCCGGCACGCCGATCAAATCCAATTTCCTGGTCAATCTCGGCTACGGCGATCCGTCGGCGGTGTTCCCGCGCCTGCCGCGCCTGAGCTTCGAGGAGGCCGCGCGGTTCGAATGATGCCGGCATGGGTGGCGCGCTGCCTCGCTGCAGTGCGCTGCCAGCCAGGCGGCTGGCCGTGGCGCGTGGGTGTTGCTTGCGCTGCGTGCTTGTCCGGCCGGTGGCCGGTCGTTAGGGTGGTTGCGTCGCCCCGGTGTGCCCGTTTCAGGTTTCATGCAGTCCTCGTCCGTCTGCGTTTGTCCCACCCGCGTTCTCCGACGCGTCTCTCATCCCATGGAGTTTCAATGAAGACCACCCACAAGCTGTTGCTGCCGCTCGCTCTGACCGTTGCCATCGCCGCCTGCTCCAAGCCGGCCGACAACGCCGGCGCGCCCGCTGCCGAAACGCCGGCGGCGACCGCCCCGGCCGAGACTGCAGCCGCCCCGGCGCCTGCGGCTGCCGAAGCGGCCGCATCCACCGCGCCGGCGGTGCAGGTGGCGTCCGGCACCTACACCCTGGACCCGACCCACACCGACGTGATCGCGCAGTGGAGCCACTTCGGCTTCTCCAACCCGAGCGCGCACTTCGGCAATGTCGACGGCACCCTGGTGTACGACGCCGCCGACGTGACCAAGTCCACCGTGCAGGTCACGCTGCCGCTGTCCGGCCTGAACAGCTTCACCGCCAAGTTCGACGAACACCTGAAGAGCGGGGACTTCTTCGATGCGGCCAAGTTCCCGACTGCCACCTTCAAGAGCACCAAGGTCGAAGCGGCCGGCAACAACAAGCTCACCGTCACCGGCGACCTGACCATCAAGGACCAGACCAAGCCGGTGGTATTGGACGTCACCCTCAACGGTGCCGGCGAGCACCCCATGAAGAAGGTCCCGGCTGCCGGCTTCGACGCCACCACCACGATCAAGCGCAGCGATTTCGGCGTGGGCCAGTACGCGCCCAACGTCAGCGACGAGGTCAAGATCCGCATCACCACCGAGGCCCTGCAGGCCAAGGCGGGCGATGCTGCTGCCGCGAAGTAACTCCCGCGCAGAGCGCGGCATCGGTGCACGCAATGGCCCGATGCCGCAACGCGAGAGCCCGCCATCCGGCGGGCTTTTGCTTGTATACGCAGCGCGCTTTGTCATTCCGGCGAATGCGTGATCGATGAACTCACCAACAAGATGCGGCCATCACGGGAAAGCCCTGTCGCGCCCGGGTGCGCTCCGGCGGCAGGATGCTGCACGCCAGGAATGGCAGCGAGCATGCCGGCTTGTGTAGGAGCGGCCCTGGTCGCGAACGCGTGACCGATAGACCCGCCGCCAAGGCACGTTATCGCGATGAAACCGCAATCCGCTCGGGCGCGCTCCGGCAAGAAGCGCGCGTAGCGCATCACTCCTCTGCGGAATGCGCCTTCCAGTAACCCTTGGCGCGGATCCAGTCCTTGTCCACGCCCAAGTGTTCTTCGATGAACTTGCGCATGGCACGCGTGCGCATCGACTCGGCACCGATCCAGTAGAAGGTGTCGCCATCGTGCGGCTCGTAGTCGCGGAGGCTGTCTTCCAGCAAGGTGCTGCTGGCCGCGTCGAAGCCGTTGCGTTCGAGCCAGTACACATCCACGTCGGCGGCGCTCAGCAGTTCCTGGCGTTCGGCTGCATCGGCCACTTCGATGAATACTTCGGCATGCATGTCCGCCGGCATCGCCTCGAGCCATCGGCCGATCGCCGGCAGCGCGGTTTCGTCGCCGATCAGGACGTAGTGGTCGTAGTCGTCGGCCACCAGGAACGAGCCGCGCGGGCCGCCGATGCACAGCGCATCGCCTGGCTGCGCTTGCGCGGCCCAACTGGTCGCCACGCCATCGCCGTGCAGCACGAAGTCGATGCTCAGCTCGCCACTTTGCGGGTCGAACAGGCGCGGGGTGTAGTCGCGGCTGGCCGAGGGGAGCGCGCCCTCGGGGTAACGCGGTCCTTCCGGCGTCATCGTCGGCAACACAAAGGCGCCATCGGCATTGGGGAAGAACAGTTTGACGTGATCGTCCGGCGCCTCGCTCTGGAAGCCGGCCAACGCGCTGCCGCCGAACACGACGCGACGCATCTGCGGCGTGATCGATTCGCAGCGCACCACCTGCACGGTACGCAGGCGCGGGTCGCGGCGGAGTTGGGTGTTGGTATGTGCAGCCATGAAGTGGGAGTCCTGTGGGTACCGTTTGGCGATACGGCTGTTCGCGATACGGCGTGGGGAGTGGAGTGATGAAACACGATGAAGGTCGAAATCGATGGCGTCACAGGCGCAACAGCCAAGGCAGTGCCTATCCTTCTCCCCTCGGGAGAAGCTGCCGCGCAGCGGCGGATGAGGGTGCGCGCGAAGCCTCATGTGGTTGCAACGATGCAGATGCGTCGCTTGCTACGTTCACTGCAGTGCGTTGTTGCTCGCTGCGCGAGCGCTTGCGGCAATCGCCTCGAACCACAGCGCGTCTGGCGCGCATTCCATGTCAGGAGGCCCACAGCCGCCGCCGACCGCGTCCCGGGCCCGCGCAGGCTGGAAAGACACAGGCGGCAAACACACGCGCTCACGCACCGTCTTGCTCCATGCCGTCGGCGGCGGCGTTGAGCAGGGCGGCGATGCGTGCGGTTTCGGCATCGCTCCATTGCCCGTGCCGTGAAAACAGGCTGTGCTTGATGCGGTGGATCGCGTCGCGGATCGGGGCGGGGGTTTGCGCCTTGATCAACTCGCGCGCACGCCGTTGGCTGCGTGCGTGCGCGGCATCCAGCGCATCGCGTTGCTCGCCGGCATAGCGCAACCCTGCGTCGCTGATCCGATAACGCTTGCGGCCTTGCTGGGCTTCGGCCTGCACCAGCCCGTCCGATTCCAGTTGCGCCAACACCGGATAGATCGCGCCGGCGCTGGGCGTGTACAGCCCTTTGAAGAGTGCGGCGATCTGCCGCATCAGTTCGTAGCCATGGCGCGGCTGCTGTTCGATCAGTGCCAGTACCAGCAGGCGCAGATCGCCATGTTCCAGTGGCCGGGCACGGGGATCGCTGCGCCCTGATGAAAGGCGTGGGAGTGCATCCAGTTCGGCAAGGCTGCGATGGGCGGGGGGCATTGTATTCGATATATCGAATCCTGCAGAAACGATATATCGAAGTTGCTGCATCCGCAAGTGCGTCGGGTCTGCCAGCCGCCAGCCGCCTCGCCGGGTTCCGATGTTGCATCGCGTCTAGACAGGGTTGATCGTCGTAATTACGATGTAATTACATAGACATTACGGGTTCGCCCGGTAAGGCAACGCGCATGAGTCCACAGTGGGACACTCAGGCCGAGAGTCGACGCCTGCGCCTGCAGCGCGCCGCCGCGCTCGCACCGCGCGGGCGGGTGGTGGCCGCCGAGGACGTGGTCGCGTTGCTGGAGGCGGTGATCGAGCCGGGCGACCGCGTGTGTCTGGAAGGCAACAACCAGAAGCAGGCCGATTTCCTGGCGCGCTGTCTTACCGAAGTGGATCCGGCGCGCGTGCACGACCTGCACATGGTGCAATCGGTGCTGTCGCTGGCCGCGCATCTGGATGTGTTCGAACGCGGCATCGCCAAGCGGCTGGATTTTTCGTTCTCCGGCCCGCAGGCCGCGCGCCTGGCCGGGCTGGTGAGTGAAGGCCGCATCGAGATCGGCGCCATTCACACCTATCTGGAGCTGTTTGGCCGCTACTTCATCGACCTGACCCCGCGCATCGCGCTGGTCACCGCGCAGGCGGCCGACCGCCACGGCAATCTCTACACGGGCCCCAATACCGAAGACACCCCGGTGATCGTGGAGGCCACCGCGTTCAAGGGCGGCATCGTGATTGCGCAGGTCAACGAGATCGTGGACACGCTGCCGCGCGTGGACATCCCGGCCGACTGGGTGGACTTCGTCACCCAGGCGCCCAAGCCCTCCTACATCGAACCACTGTTCACCCGCGACCCAGCGCAGATCTCCGAGATCCAGGTGCTGATGGCAATGATGGCCATCAAGGGCATCTACGCCGAATACGGCGTGCAGCGGCTCAACCATGGCATCGGCTTCGACACCGCTGCGATCGAACTGCTGCTGCCCACCTACGCCGAATCGCTTGGGCTGAAGGGCAGGATCTGCCGGCACTGGGCGCTCAATCCGCATCCGGCGCTGATCCCGGCGATCGAATCGGGCTTCGTGGAATCGGTGCATTCGTTCGGCTCGGAATTGGGCATGGAGGCCTACATCGCCGCGCGCCCAGATGTGTTCTTCGCCGGTGCCGACGGCAGCATGCGTTCCAACCGCGCGCTGTCGCAGACGGCCGGCCTGTATGCCTGCGACATGTTCATCGGCTCCACCCTGCAGATCGATCTGCAGGGCAACAGCTCCACCGCCACGCGCGACCGCATTGCCGGTTTCGGTGGTGCGCCCAACATGGGATCGGATGCGCGCGGCCGCCGGCATGCCAGCGATGCCTGGCTCAAGGCCGGGCGCGAAGCCGCACGGCCGGGCGAGATGCCGCGCGGGCGCAAGCTGGTGGTGCAGATGGTGGAAACCTTCCGCGAGCACATGGCGCCTGCGTTCGTCGACAGGCTCGACGCCTGGGAGCTGGCCGAGCGGGCCAACCTGCCGTTGCCGCCGGTGATGATCTACGGCGACGACGTCAGCCATGTGCTGACCGAAGAAGGCATCGCCAACCTGCTGTTGTGCCGCACACCGCAAGAGCGCGAACAGGCGATCCGTGGCGTGTCCGGCTACACCGCCGTCGGCCTGGGCCGCGACAAACGCGCGGTCGAAAACCTGCGCGATCGCGGCGTCATCAAACGGCCGGAAGACCTGGGCATCCGGCCGCGCGATGCCACCCGTGATCTGCTCGCCGCGCGCACGGTCAAGGATCTGGTGCGCTGGTCCGGCGGCTTGTACGACCCCCCGAAACGTTTTCGCAACTGGTAAGGGCACGGCATGGAAACCCTTCGTTATCGTTTCGACGGCCAGCGCAGTGCGCGCACGGGTCTGGAGCATGCGCTGGTGGGCGTGGTCGCCTCTGGCAACCTGGAAGTGCTGGTCGAGCGCGTGCCGCTGGATGGCGCGATGGAGATCGAGATCCTCACCGCCGCGCGTGGTTTCGGCGCGATCTGGCAGGCGGTACTGGACGATTTTGCCGCGCGCCATCCGCTGCGCGATGTACGCATCAGCATCAACGACGTCGGCGCCACCCCGGCGGTCGTGCGCCTACGCCTGGACCAGGCGCTGGACGTGTTGCAAGGAGCGGACGCATGAGCCAACCCGTCTCTCCCGTAGCAACCCTCCCGCGCGCGATGGGCCTTCGCGTCGATGCCCGAATCGCGCCCAGGTGCGTTTCTGCGCATGCCATCCGGAGCCGCGCATGAGCACCACCATCCCCATGGCCGAACGCAGCTACTACGAAGCCGATGCCCGCGAGCGTCTCGATGGGTTGCTGGATGCCGGCAGCTTCCGCGAATTCGTCGGCCCGCGCCGTCGCCTGATCAGTCCGCACCTGGCGCAACTGGAGACCCCCGGCGCCTTCGATGACGGCATCGTCGTCGGTGAAGGCACGTTGCGTGGGCGCAAGGTCCTGATCGCCGCGCAGCAGGGCGCCTTCATGGGCGGCGGCGTCGGCGAGGTGCACGGCGCCAAGCTCACCGGCCTGCTGGAACGTGCAGCCGCCACCCGGCCCGATGCGGTGCTGCTGCTGCTCGATACCGGCGGCGTGCGTCTGCATGAAGCCAACGCCGGCCTGATCGCCATCTCCGAGGTGATGCGCGCCACCTTGCATGCGCGCGGCGCCGGCATCCCGGTCCTGGCGCTGATCGGCAGCGGCAACGGCGCCTTCGGCGGCATGGGCATCGTGGCGCGCTGCTGCAGCGCGGTGATCATGTCCGAAGAGGGCCGCCTGTCGCTGTCCGGCCCGGACGTGATCGAGACCGTGCGTGGTGTGGAGGAATTCGATGCCCGTGACCGCGCGCTGGTATGGCGCGTCACCGGTGGCAAGCATCGCTACCTGCTCGGCGAGGCGCAGACCCTGGTGGCCGATCGCATCGCCGCGTTCGCCGAGGCCGCAGCCGGCACGTTGGACACGCTCGTCGAACCGACCGGCGATGCCGCACTGCAATCGCTGGAACGCGCGCATCAACAATTGTCTGCGCGCATCGAGGCCTACGGCGATTGCCGCGACGGGCTGGAGATCTGGAACCGTCAGGGTATCGCCGATGCGCAGCGGCTGCCGCTGCTGGACACCGACGCCTTTCTTGCCGCCACCGCGGACCGGAGCCTGCCATGGAACTGAGCCAGTTGCTTGACCAGCTGTTTCCGCTCGGTCACGCCATCGCGCGCAACCATGACGTGCTCAGCGGTAGCGCCACCACCGCCGCAGGCGAGGTCACGGTGATCGGCACCGCCAATCAGTTGGAAGTGGGTGTGGACCATGCGCTGGCGCTGGCCGCCAGCGTGCTGGCCAGCACCCGCGCCGCTCCACAGCAGCCGATCGTGATGCTGGTCGACACTGCCGGGCAGCGGCTCGCGCGGCGCGACGAGCTGCTCGGCATCAACGGCTATTTCGCGCACCTGGCGCGCGCACTGGAGCTGGCGCGTCAGCGCGGCGCACGCCTGGTCACCCTGGTCTATGGCGAAGCGGTCAGCGGCGGATTCCTGTCCTACGGCCTGATGGCCGATCGCATCCATGCCTTGCCGAGTGCGCAGGTGCGCGTGATGGACCTGCGCGCGATGGCGCGGGTGACCAAGCAATCGGTGGAGACCTTGCAGGCGCTGAGCCAGCACTCGCCGGTGTTCGCGCCGGGTGTGGAGAACTATGTGCGCATGGGCGCGGTGGACGCGCTGTGGGAGGGCGATCTGGCGCAGGCGCTGCTCGATGCCCTGGCCGCACCTGCCGAAGGCGACCGCCGTCGCCTGCGTGGCGCGCAACGCGGTGGCCGCACCCTGGCATGCGATGTCGCTGCCGCCGTGGCCGCAGGCGAGGCCTGACATGATCGGCCGCCACGCATTGGTGTGGTTGCGTCCTGCCGCGCAGTGGCAGGCGCTGACGCCGGGCGCGCAGCCACGGTTGCAGCAATGGTTCGCCGCCGGCCTGCCGGCGGTGGTGGCGCGGCGCAACGGCAGCGAGGCGCCAGGCGTGCTGCAATTGGGTGTGCCGCTGCCGCCTGGCGAAGCCAAACAGCGCCTGGCACTGACCGCGCGTGTTTGCGAGCTTGCACGCTGCACCGCACCGCTCGCATTGGAGACGGCGGTCGCGCACGCGCCGCAGGCGGCACAACCGGCATTGCAGGCATTGCTTGCGCACTGCCGTGCCCATGCGCTGCACCCACGGGTGTTCGGCAGCTACGCCTGGCAGGCCCTGACCGGCCTGGCCTATGTGCACGCACAATCGGATCTGGATCTGCTGTGGACCGTCGATACCGCCGAGCAGGCGCAGACGGTGGTGGCGCTGCTGCAGCGTTGGGAACGGCGCTACGGGCAGCGCGCCGATGGCGAACTGTTGCTGCCCGACGACATGGCGGTGAACTGGCGCGAATACGCCGGCAGCGCGCAACAGGTGCTGGTGAAATCCAGCACCAGCTGCCGCCTGCTGCCGCGGGCGAACTTGCTCCCGCTCTGGAGCGCAGCATGACGGTGCTGAAAGATCACGGGCGCCATCCCGGGACCATGGCAGTGCCACGCGCCGCTTTCTTGCAGGGCGACCTGATGCCGCCACCTGAGCCGACGCGGTGCCTGGCCTCCGCCCTCTCGTCCGATCCGACGGTTGCGGTTGCGGTTGCGCGCAGCGCAGCTCCCCGTCGTGCTGTCCCCGATCGTGGTCAGCGCGAAGTACCGGCTTCAGCGGCAGTCGCCAGACAACCTGCACGCCAGGGACGGCCAGTGCAGGCCGTCCAGTCGCGCGCAGCTGAGCGCCACCGCAGCGCCCATATCGCGATGCAGTGCATTCCGCTCCTGGGTCAGTCGAGCGCCAGCCCACTGGCTTATCGGCTCGGTCGTCTCGCCGTTGCCGCGCTGCATGCTGAGCTGGCCTGCGCTCCCAAGCCCGGCCTGGTCACGCCGTTCGACAGCGGCAGCCATACCGATATGGATGCGGCCATGTTTCTGCGCAGCCTGTTCGCGTTGCGCGGCTACTTCGTCGCCATTGCCCAGGCCGGCATCGACGATGCGCCGTTCGCGCGGCTGCGCGATCTGGGCATCGCCGCCGAAGCGGCCATGCAACGCGCCACCGGCGGCGTCAATACCCACCGCGGTGCCATTTTCAGTCTTGGCCTGCTGACCGCGCAGGCTGCACGCCTGCATGCCGCATCCGATCGGCCGGCCGATGCCGACGCTGTCTGCAAGGGCGTGCAGGTCTGGCGGCAGGCCTTGCTCACCGCACCGCTGGATCCGCACAGCAATGGCCAGCGCATGCGTGCGCTGCACAAGGTGGCCGGTGTGCGCGAGCAGGCCGCGATGGGTTATCCGGTATTGCGCGAGGTGGCGCTGCCGACCCTGCGCGCCACCCTGCAGGCCGGCGGCACGCAGCAGGCCGCGCTCAGCCAGACCTTGATGCAGTTGATCGCATGCGTGGACGATCTCAACCTGTTGCATCGGGGCGGCGCCGATGGGCTCGCCTACGCCAAGGCTCAGGCGCTGCGTTTTCTTGCCGATGGCGGCACTGCGCAACCGAACTGGCACCAACGGCTGAGCGCGATCGGCGCAGGCTTCGTCGAACGCCGGCTCAGCCCCGGCGGCAGCGCCGATCTGCTGGCCTGCGCATGGTTCCTGCACGGTCAGCAGCGTCTATGAGCAGCCACACGTCTCCGCCGGCCGTCGCACGAATTGCCACCCTTCTCCCGTCCACGGCAGAAGGTGCCCGAAGGGCGGATGAGGGCAGCTCCAGCAGTCATCATCAAATCAACCGTAGCCAGGCGAGCGCATGAGCCTGGCCATCCTCTGCCCAGGCCAAGGTGGCCAGCACCCGGACATGTTCGCGCGGCTCACCGAGGTGCCCGCTGCGGCTGCCGTGCTTGCAGGTGCCGAAGATGTCCTCGGCGCAGCACCGCAGACGCTGGCCGCCGATCCGGGCCGTTACGCCAACGCCGTCGCCCAGCCACTGGTCTGCGCCGGCATCCTTGCGCAGTGGCAACTGCTGCGCGACCAGTTGCCGACACCACTGATGGCGCTGGGCTACAGCGTCGGCGAACTCGCCGCGCATGCGGTGGCCGGCAGCATCGACATCGCCACCTGCCTGCGGCTGGCAGCCACCCGCGCCCGCCTGATGGACGACGCCAGCCCCGAGCACGCGGGCCTGATGGCGGTACTCGGCCTGCCGCTCGCCACGCTCCACCGCCTGTGCGACACCCACGGCGCTGCATTGGCCATCGTCAACGGCGACGACCACGCCGTACTGGGAGGCCCGCGCGCGGCCTTGCAGGCGCTAGGCGACGACGCACAGGCGCGTGGCGCACGCAGCAGCCTGCTGCCGGTCAGTGTGCCGGCGCACACGCCGTGGTTGCGCGCCGCAGCCGATGCCTTCGCGATCGAGCTGAGCAAGACGACGCTGCGCACGCCAGCGCTGCGTGTGCTCGCCGGTATCGATGCGCGTGCGATCACCGCGCCGGCGCAACTCATCGACAGCCTGTCCGCGCAGATCGCGCAGACCGTGCGCTGGCACGACGTGCTGGCGCAATCCGCCGAGCGCGGTGCGCGCGTCTATCTCGAACTCGGCCCCGGCAGTGCATTGGCGCGCATGGCGCGCGAAACGGTGCCGGGCTGCGAGGCGCGCGCGGTGGACGAGTTCCATAGCACCCGAGGGGTGGTGGAGTGGGTGACCGCCGCGTGCGAACGCGCGGCATGACGATCGCGCAGGTGGTAGGCAGGGCGTGACCCTTGGATGGCGGGTGGCCATCCGTGCTGTACGCGAATCAGGTGTCTGGGAGGGCGCATGACCCCGCAAATTGCAACGATTCTTGGCTTGGTCGTCATGTTCATCGTGGCCACCGCCTTGCCCATCAACATGGGCGCGGTCGCCTTCGCGCTGGCGTTCATCGTCGGCGGCCTATGGGTAGGGCTGGACGGCAAGGAGGTGCTGGCCGGTTTTCCGGGCGATCTGTTCCTGACCCTGGTCGGCATCACCTACCTGTTCGCCATCGCGCAGAAGAACGGCACCATCGACCTGCTGGTGCACTGGGCGGTACGCGCGGTACGCGGGCGCATCGTCGCCATTCCGTGGGTGATGTTCGTCATCACTGGCCTGCTCACCGCGTTCGGTGCGCTGGGGCCGGCGGCGGTGGCCATCATCGGCCCGGTCGCGCTGCGCTTTGCCAAGCAGTACCGCATCAATCCCCTGATGATGGGCCTGCTGGTGATCCATGGCGCGCAGGGCGGCGGGTTTTCGCCGATCAGCGTGTACGGCGGCATCACCAACAAGGTGGTGGAAAAGGCCGGGCTGGATGTCACCGAGATGGCGGTATTCCTCACCAGCCTTGGCTTCAACCTGATGATGGCCATCCTGTGCTTCTGCGCCTTCGGCGGGCTCAAGCTGATGCGCCGGCACGAACTCTCGCTGGCCGATGCGCAGTACGTGCCGGTCACCGGCGATCAGGCCTCGCAACGTCGCTTCGCCATCGAAGGCCATGGCGCGCTGGTCGCTGCCGGTGGTGGCACCTTGTCCACCGACCCGCTGGCGCTGGAGTCGGTGGCGATCACCCGCGATCGCGTGATCACCCTGATCGGCTTGCTCGGCCTGGGCGTGGCCGCGCTGGTCTACAACCTCAACGTCGGCCTGGTGTCGATCACCGTCGCCGTCGCGCTGGCCTTGATTTCGCCCAATGCGCAGAAGGGCGCGGTGGATGGCATCAGCTGGTCCACCGTACTGCTGATCAGCGGCGTGGTGACCTACGTGGCGGTGCTGGAAAAAGCCGGCGCAGTGGATTACATCGGCACCGGCGTCTCGCATATCGGCATGCCGCTGCTGGGCGCGTTGCTGGTCTGCTACGTGGGCGGCATCGTGTCCGCGTTCGCGTCCTCGGCGGCCGTGCTCGGCGCCACCATCCCGCTGGCGGTGCCGTTCCTGATGCAGGGCCAGCTCGGCGCGGCCGGGGTGATCTGCGCACTGGCGGTCTCGTCCACCATCGTGGATGTCAGCCCGTTTTCCACCAACGGCGCGCTGGTGGTGGCCTCGGCTGCCAAGGAGGAGCGTGATGGCCTGTTCCGGCGTTTTCTGGTCTATAGCGGGCTGGTGGTCGCGTTGGGACCGCTGGCGGCATGGCTGCTGTTCGTGGTGCCGGGTTGGTTGTGACATCGGCGGCATGGGGCGAGGCCCGGGGGCGCCCCGGTAGAATGGACGCTCCCGCTCCGATGCCGACGACCTGCCCACCATGACCCTCGCTCCTGATTCGCGCAGCGCCAAGAAGCGCGTACCGCTGTACGAGGAAGTGGCCGAGCGTCTGCGTCAGAAGATCTACGACTACGTCCTGCCGCCGGGCGAATGGATCGACGAACCCGCGCTGGCCGAAGAGCTCGGCATCAGCCGCACTCCCTTGCGCGAGAGCCTCAAGCTGCTCGCCGCCGAAGGTCTGGTACAGATCGATGCCGGCCGCGGCAGCCGGGTCACCCGGCTGACGCTGGAAGACCTCAACCAGCTGTTTCCGGTGATGGCGATGCTGGAAGGCCGCTGCGCGCACGATGCGGTCAAGCGCATCGATACGGCCGGTGTGCAGCGCCTGGAAGAGTTGCATGCGGCGATGGAGGCCTCGGCCGCCTCCGGCGATCTGGCCGAGTACTACCGCAACAATTACCTCATCCACGAAACGGTGCAGCACTACGCCGGCAATCCGTGGCTGATCCGCGTCACCCACGACCTGCACCGCATCCTCAAGATGCATCGCGGACGACAATTGCTGACCCCGGGGCGGATGGCGCAATCGCTGGCCGAGCACCGGCAATTGATGGAGTGCGTACGGCGCGGCGATGCCGAAGGTGCCGAGCGCACCATGCACGGGCATCTGCTGAGCCAGGGCCAGGCGTTGGCAGCCTATGTGGCGGCCGGTGGCATGTTGAACGTGCCGGCACCGTTGCCGCGCTCGGGTGGGGTGTAGTGGGTTTGGCGTTGGCGTCTTGGGATGTTCTGCGAAGGGCGTTGCAGGGCCGCAGTGGGCCAGGATCCTGAGTTGGGGATTTGGGGAAGAGGCTTGAAGCAAGGGCAAAAGCTTCCGCGCCTGGCGGCGCGGGTGACTTTTGTCTTGGCAAAAGTCACCAAAACCGCTGTCGCCCGACGCGAGCCGGCGCAATACAGCCGCGCCGGTCCCCTGTGCTCCTCGCCACGCGCGGCACGGCGCCCAAACTCGCTGCGCTCAAACAAGGGCGCCTCTTCGGCCACGCGTGACTGCGGTGCTCGGCTCGCTTTAAGGCGACGGGGTGAAGCAAGATCAACGGCAACGGCAACGGCAACGGCAACGGCAACGGCAACGGCAACAGCAACAGCAACAGCAACAGCAACAGCAACGGCAACAGCAACGGCAACAGCAACAGCAACGGCAACAGCAACGGCAACAGCAACGGCAACAGCAACGGCAACAGCAACGGCAACGGCAACGGCAACGGCCACAGCAACAGCAACAGCAAGCCAATCTCTGCATCGGCAACGATCGGCCTGGGCTCGGGGAACCATCGGCGTACGGAGTGATCGCTGCGCCGGTACTCCATCCTTCTCCCACCTGTGGGAGAAGGTGCCCGAAGGGCGGATGAGGGCCGCGCCTGGTGCTAGCGCATGCCCAGCGCAAGCAGGTCTTCCACACGCTCGATCAGCTGCGTCCCTGCCAACCCGGCAAACGCCTCCGGATGCGCATAGCCCCACGCAACCGCAGCGAACGGCAGCCCCAGCACCTGGGCCGCTTCCCAGTCGGCGACCTGATCTCCGACATACACGGCCTGTGCTGGCAGATGCGCAGTGGCTCGCAATACACGCCGCAGGGCGCGCTGTTTGCCCAGCAGGTGCGCGCCACCCTCGATGACGGCGAATTTCGCGCTCAGCGCTGCGCCCAGTGCGCGCTGCACGTTCTCCACCGAATTGGACGACACCAGCGCCAGCCGCGTGCCGCGCGCATGCAGTGCGCCGAGCACGTCCGCGATGCCGGGAAACAATGCCGCCGGCGGCGCTGCACGCATCAGCCGAATGAAATCGGCCGCTACCAGCGGAATCCGCCATGCCGGCAGACCCGAGCGTTTGAGCAGTGCGCGCGTACTCAACCTGCGCGCGGCGTCTACATCATGCGCTTCTGCCGCGCGGAACCCGTGCCGCTCGGCCAGTTCGCGCTGTGCGCTCAGGAAGAAGCCGAACGAATCGGCCAGGGTGCCGTCGAAATCGAAAATGATCAGTGCAGGCATGGCAACGCGCGGCGCAGGGCGCCATAGCCTACCAACCCATCCCGCAGCTCCCACGCGCACACGTCCCCACGTGCACGCGCAGGCGATGCAAGGCTAGGCTTCGGCGAAATGCGCCACGATCGGTGCGTCGCCGTGGGCACTCTGCTCGATCACCTTGCGCTGCATCGCGCCCAGGTAGGCGTCCAGCTCCTCGGTGGACGCGAACACATCGCTCAGCGGCACGGCCTTCACCATGTCGAAGACCTTGCGGATCTGCGGCTGCGGGTGCGTCACCAGCACCTTGCCGTGGCGCGAGGCCAGCGCCTTGCGCGCCTTGAAGATGCTGCGGATACCGGCGCTGGAGATGTATTCCAGTGCGGCCAGGTCCAGCACCAGGGTGGTGATGCGGGTACCCAGCAACGGCGACAGCGCCGCGTCCAGGTCCTGGTAGGTGTGGGTGTCCAGCCGCCCGGTCAGGATGACGCGTTGACGGGTGTCTTGCGGCGGATCGATCTGGATCGCGAGCGTGGTCATGGCAGGGCCTCGGGGACAGGGGCGTACGGGTGTAGCAGGGTGATGCGCACGATGTTGTATGCACCATCGCGGCGGTAGTCGATGTGATCGGCGAACTGGTGCACCAGGAACAGGCCCAGCCCGCCGATCGCGCGATCGTCGAGCTCGCTGGCCAGGTCGGGCATGGGCGCGGCGCAGGGGTCGAAGGCGCTGCCCGGATCGTGCATTTCCAGCACCAGCGCCTGCGGGTCCAGCTGCAGTTTCAGGCGCAGCGGCTGCTCCACGCACTGGCCATGGGTAAGCGCGTTGCAGCCGAGCTCTTCCACGATCAGCCGCACCTGGCCGATGCGTTCGGCGTGCAGCCCTTCGCGCGTCAGCGAGTCTTCCAGCGCGTCGTTGGCGCCGGCCAGCTGGGCCAGCGATGGCGCAATGGCCAGATCGAACTTCATGTACTGGTCGCCTTTCCGGGACGGTCCCGGCCAGCCTCTTCCGCCTGCCCAGCATGCTCCTGCCGCAGCCGGATCGCCAGCAGCGTGATGTCGTCGTAGGGCTCGGCCTGGCCGGTGAAGCGCGCGATGTCGGCGATCACCGCCTTGCACTGCGCCGCCGCACTGCGGCGCGGGTGCAGCGTGGCCAGCAGGCGCTCCAGCCCGTAGCTGGCGCCGTGCTCGTCCATCGCCTCGGTCACCCCGTCGGTGTAACCCAGCAGCGTCTGCCCGGCGCTCATGCGGCCCTGCAGCACCGGGAAGGTCGTCTGCGGCTCGATGCCCAGCGGCGCGCCGGTGTCCAGGGGCAGCGGCTGTGCGCGGCCATCGGTGTCGATCAGCAGCGGCGGCTCATGCCCGGCGCTGGCCAGCCAATAATCGCCGCTGACCACGTTGATCAAGCCGCACAGCACGGTGGCGAACATGCAGGTGTCGTTGTTGTCGGCCAGGCGGGTGGAAGCGGCGATCAGGATCCCGTCCGGGCGCGTATGCCGGCGCGCGGCGATCTCCAGCACGCTCACCGCGCGCGCCATGAACAGGGCCGCCGGTACGCCCTTGTCGGACACGTCGCCCACCACGAACCACAGCAGGCCGGGCTCGGTTTCGAAGAAGTGGTAGAAGTCGCCGCCCACCGCCTTGGCCGGCTCCAGCCAGGCACAGGTTTCCAGGTGCGAACTGGCGCGATCGAAGGTGCGTCCGGAGGGCAGCATCGCCTGCTGGATCTCGCGCGCGATCTGCAGCTCGCTGTGCATGCGCTCGCGCGCGGCGGTCATCTCGCCGATCTGCGCGATGTGGTGGCGGATCGCATCGCGCGCGCTGTCGAAGGCGCGCGCCATCACGCCCACTTCGTCGGCGCGTTCGATATGCCGCAGCGGGTACTCGAATTCGCCGCGCCGGAAATGCTCGGCGGTGTCGGTCAGTTCTTCGATCGGCCGCGTCAGCGTGCGCGTGATCCGCCGCATCAAGCCCCACCACACTGCGGCCCCCAGCACCGCAGCCGCGGCCACCCACGCCGCCAGCCAGTTCAGGCCCGACAGCACGTAGGCTTCCGAGGCGGACAGCACGAAGGTCCAGCCGCTGTGCCCCACCGCCGCGCTATGGGTGAGGAAGCGCTCGCCGCCGGGCGCGGTGTGCGAGAACGAGATCGGCTGGCCCGCCGCCACCGCGCGTTGCAACGGCCGCAGATCGGGCCGCGAGCGCGCCACGTAGCTGTCCAGCGTGTGATGCAGGTTGAGCGCCGGGTCCGGGCTGAACACCAGCCGCCCTTCCGGCGACAGCAGCATCGGCTGGATCCCGATATCGCGCGGCAGCTGCTCGACGATCTCGCGCAGGTGTTGCAGCGGCAGATCCACGCTCACCATGCCCACCGGCGCCGCGTCCGGCGCATCGCCGGGCCGCCGCAGCGGCAGGTTGTAGCTGGTGTACAACGTGTTGCCGCCGTTGCTGTTGAGGTACGGCTCGGACCACCACGTCCGGCCCTCGCGCAGGGTGCGCTGGTACCACGGCATCGCGCGGTAGTCGTAGCCCACTTCCAGCGCCGACTTCTCCACCATGCGCGTGCCGTCGCGGTACACATTCCACACGAAGCCGGTATCGCCGGCCTTCTGCGTGCGCGGTTCGATCATCAGACGTGCCGAACCGATATCCGGGTCGCCGCTGAGCGTGGCCAGCAACAGGGCGCGCAGATTGAAGGGTTGCAGCCCCACAGCGCCACTGCTGGCGGCCAGCGTGCGGCCGCTGACCTGCACCGAATCCAGCATCGCCGCCAGGCTGCGCGCGGTCTGCTCGGTCAGCCCGTCCACTTCGGTGCGGGCGGCCTCCACCAACTCCGCGCGTGCGCCCAGGTAGAACACCGTGCCCAGGACGGCGAGCAGCACCACCAGCACGGCGGTGGCGGCCAGCAGCACGCGCATGCGCAGGCTGTGGCGCCAGTGCACGCGTGGAGTGACCGGCACCGGCACTGCAGGAACTTGCGGACTGCTGGCGATGGCGCGCTCTCCCTGCGGCAACGTTGCCGATCATGGCAGTTTTACGCGTGTCCACAAGCGCCGGTAACAGGCTCATCCTCACCTGTCCGTCATTGACCCTCCAAGCGCAAGCGGACTAGATTGACGCCCCAACTGCCACGGAGGCCGGCCTTGCGCCAGATTCTGACCCCAAGCCTGCTGGCCCTATTGCTCACGGCCTGTAGCGCCCCGGAGACCAGCATGACCCAGACCACATCCCCTGCAACCGAAGCCGCTGCCGAAGCCGACGTGGACGCCGGCGGTCGCGGCCTGGCCAAGGTGAACCCGAGCCCGCGCAAGGCCTTCGAGGTCACACTGACGCTGAACAACGCCCCGGGCGCTTTCGGCCTGGTGCAGGCGGCCGCGCAATACGATGTCAGCAACGAGCAGGAATGCGGCAAGATCCAGCCGGAAACCGGCACCGGCGCGCGCATCACCAGCCAGGAAGCGGTCGCGCTGAAGAAGGTCTCCGACACCGAGTACCGCGGCACCGTCTATCTGGACCTGATGCAGGACGAGGATTACTACGGCCGCGGCGTCTGCCATTGGGAATTCAGCGGCGCCAGCGTCATGCTCAAGGCCACCGGCACGGACGAGGAAACCCGCTTCCTGTCGTTCATCGATGCCAAGGCGGTGACGGCGCAGCAGGCGCTGACCAAGTACTACTGGAACAAGGGCTACCCACGTTCCGAAGCCAAGGGCTTCCCCGATACCGGCGAACCCAGCCCGGAGCAGTTCAAGCCCGAGATCCGCGATGAGCTGTTCACCATCACCCTGGCCTCCAAGGAAGTTGCGCCATGAGCATCCCTTCTCCGCATTACGCTGGACTGTCCGAGGACGTGTACAAGGACCGCGCGGTCGGTCGGCGCGCTCCGGGGCACGAGGAAATCGTCACCATCGAAGGGCAGCGCTATGCGGTGCTCGATCACGTCAACAACAAGTCCAACGGCTACCAGGGCACGATCTACCGGCGCGAAGCAAGTGGCGAGATCGTGGTGGCGCACCGCGGCACCGAGGGTGCGGTCAACGATATCCTCACCGATGCCCGCATGGTCACCTCGCGGACCAATCCGCAGGCGGCCGATGCGCTGGCACTCACCAAACAGGCGATGGACATCGCCAAGGACGTTGGCAACCGAACCGGCCATCAGCCGCAGGTCACCGTCACCGGCCACTCCCTCGGCGGCGCCCTGGCGCAGGTATCGGCGCACCACTACGACCTCAAGGGCGAAACCTTCAACGCCTATGGTGCGGCCAGCCTGAGCTACCGGATCCCGGAAGGCGGCAACAGCGTGGTCAATCACGTGATGGCATCGGACCCGGTCAGCGCGGCGTCGCCGCACTTCGGGCAGGTGCGCATGTACGCCAAGCCCGACGAGATCGCCACCCTGAGCGGTGCCGGCTACAGCAACAGCAAGGCCAACTTCCTGATTCCCGATTCCCCGCTGGTGGCGGCCGGCGGCTCGCTGGGCGCGCACAAGCTCGGCAACTTCCTCGGCGAGCATTCGGCGCTCAAGGATCCCAATGCGCGCCCGCTGGTCGAGCAGAACCAGCGCATGATCGACGAATACCGCAGCGACATAGATGGGCTGCGTACCGGCACCACCATCCTCACCCGCAGTGCGCGGGGGTGGGGGCAGGACGCCGTCGACGCCATCCGCGGCCCGCTCGCCCCGGGCGAGCCGGCCAGGCGCGAAGCGCGCGAGCAGGGCAACGACCACACCTCGCTGCGCATCGATCAGCCCGGCCACGTCGGCAATTCCCTGTTCCAGGATGCGCAGCGCGGCGTGCATGCACAGGACGCCCGCGCCGGGCGTACGCCCGACCAGCACAGCGCGCAGCTGGCGGGCAGCCTGGCATCGGAAATGCACGCAGCCGGCGGCCAGCGCATCGACGCGGTGATGATGAGCCCGGATGCTGCGCGGACCTTCGCCGTGCAGGGCAGGGTGGACGACCCCGCGCAGTTGCGCGTGAGCGTGGACACCATGGCCGCGATCAACGTCCCGCTGGAGCAGAGCAGCCAGCGCGTGGCCGAGAACGCCGCGCGGCAGTCGGTGGCGCTGGAACAGCAGCAGACCCAGCAACAGCAGGAGCAACAACAGCACGGCGCACGCGCGCTGGGCTAACCGCCAGCGCCCCCCAGCCCACGACAACGCCGGCCCTTCCGGCGTTGTGCCGCAGCTGCACCAGCGAACCGACCCATCGCCCAGCCTCGCCGCAGGAACCCACCCGGGCGCGACGGGCTCCATCGGTAACGCCCAATCGCGCCCGGGCGCGCTCCTACCGATGGCGATGCCCACCGCCATCGCCGATGGCTCGCCATCCCGCCGACGAACTCCTGCGGCCTCGGCGCCACCGCGCCGATCCTGTCGCTCAATGCCTCCCAGAAACACCGCTTCGCCCGGCAGTGTTTAGAGCGGCTAACAGAACTACTGCGCAGCAGCCAGGCGGGCGCGGCCGGTGCTCGGAATCCTCATGTACCACTCGTACACTCCGGTTCCTCCGCGCCGTCCACACCCACCTGACGACCGCTCGCTACGTTCTGTTAGCCGCTCTTAGTTGCATTGCGCAGCACCGCGCAGGTTTTCTGTTGCACCCGCACAACACGCGGCCACTGCACAGATGGTCGGCTCAAGGTTTTCCTGCATCGAGATATGTCGCAATTGCGCACCAGCTATAGCGGCCTCAAGCGCGTTGCGTGGCCGTGTTGGAATCCCCACCGGCTTGCGACGTGGCAAGGCAGGGAACGGGCCGGTACCGGCACCGTTGCAGCTGCGCAGCAGGAGTCGGGGGGATCACACAAGGCGCCGTCTGGCGCGACATCCATCGATACGGGAGTGTTTCATGAGCGTTTTTCAGTCGTACTACAGTCGCTTGCTGCTGGTGTTGCTGTTGTCTGGCATCAGCGCCGCTGCCGGCGCGCAGGACATAGCCAAGGGCGCCGATGTCAGCTGGATCACCCAGCAGGCCGCGCACAACCCGCCGCAGACATTCCGCGATGCGGCAGGGCACGACACCAGCTTCTTCAAACTGTTCAAGGATATCGGCGGCAACGCGATCCGCCTGCGGGTGTGGGTGAATCCGTCCGGCGGCTGGAACGACGGCCGCGACACCCTGTACAAGGCCAAGCTCGCCGCAGCCCAAGGCCTGCGCATCATGATCGATTTCCACTACAGCGATACCTGGGCCGACCCGGGCCACCAGTTCCGGCCCGCAGCCTGGGCCAACCACTCGCAGGCCCAGCTCAATACCGATGTCTACAGCCACACCCAGGGCATCCTCAAGTACCTCAAGGACAACGGCATCACCGTCACCTGGGTGCAGGTGGGCAATGAGATCAATGCCGGCATGTTCTGCGGCAATTGCCCCCCTCCGGTGAACTTCGCCACCATGGCGCAGGTGATCAACAGCGGCTACAACGCCACCAAGGCGGTGTACCCCGGCGCCAAGGTCATCGTGCATCTGGCCAATGGCTACGACAACAACAACTTCCGCTGGTTCTTCGACAGCCTGCGCTCGGCCGGCGGCAAGTGGGACGTCATCGGCATGTCGCACTACCCTGAGCCGGGCAGCTGGCAGCAGACCAATGCCCAGCTGGAAACCAACATGCGCGACATGATCTCCCGCTACAACAGCGACGTGATCGTGGCCGAGGTCGGCATGGACTGGCAGCAGGCGGCCACCACCCGCGCCATGCTGACCAACCTGCTCAACCGCAGCACCAACGTCGGCTCGCGCGTGCTCGGCGTGTTCTACTGGGAACCCAACGCCTATCCCAGCTGGCAGGGCTACACCAAGGGCGCGGTCAATACCAACGGCCAGCTCACCGAAGCGCTGCAGGCGTTCTGAGCGGCAACCACACCGCAACCCGCAGCAGGCGCGCACCCGGGCGCGACGAGCCTTATCGATCAGGTCTCATCGCGCCCAGGTGCTTCCCTCAGATGGCGCTGCCCACCACCATCGCCGCAGGCCCGAGGTCCCGCCACGCCATCCACCGTACGAACGGACCGCATCGCCCACACCCGCCGTAGGCACGCACCGGGCGCGACGCCGCGCAATCACCGCCTCACCCAGCGCACGACACCATTCCATTCCATACGCCACCGTAGCGAGGATTGGCAAGAGGTGGCTGCGGTACACTTGGGGGTTCACGAATTCACGATGTCGACACACCCGCGGGGTGTGTCCCCCCGGGAGCGCTAATGAACTGGTTGAACGAAGTGCTGCACAACGATCCGAACCCGCTCGAGACGCAGGAGTGGCTCGAATCGATCAAGGCCGTCATCGACGTCGAAGGCCCTGAGCGCGCCCATCAGCTGCTGGAAGGCATGGTCGAGCAGACCCGCCGGGCGGGCGCCTACCTGCCGTTCTCGCCCACCACCGAGTACGTCAACACCATTTCCCCGGCCAACGAGGCCAAGAACCCCGGCGATTCGGCGCTGGAGTGGAAGATCCGCTCGATCATCCGCTGGAACGCCATGGCCACCGTCGTGCGCGCCAACCGCAAGCCGGGCGACCTGGGCGGCCACATCGCCTCGTTCGCGTCCAGCGCCACGCTGTACGACGTGGGCTTCAACCACTTCTGGCGCGCGCCCTCGGACAACCATCCGGGCGACCTGCTGTTCATCCAGGGCCACAGCGCCCCGGGCATCTACGCCCGCGCCTTCCTCGAAGGCCGCATCAGCGAAGCCCAGCTGGACAACTTCCGCATGGAAGTGGACGGCCAGGGCATCTCGTCCTACCCGCACCCGTGGCTGATGCCCGAGTTCTGGCAGACCCCCACCGTGTCGATGGGCCTGGGCCCGCTGGCCGCCATCTACCAGGCGCAGTTCATGCGTTACCTGGAAAACCGTGGCCTGATCGAGAAGTCCGACCGCAAGGTGTGGTGCTTCATCGGCGACGGCGAATCGGATGAGCCCGAAACCCTCGGCGCCATCGCGCTGGCCGGCCGCGAAGGCCTGGACAACCTCATCTTCGTGGTCAACTGCAACCTGCAGCGCCTGGACGGCCCGGTGCGCGGCAACGGCAAGATCATCCAGGAACTGGAAGGCGTGTTCCGTGGCGGCGGCTGGAACGTCATCAAGCTGCTCTGGGGCGGCTACTGGGACGCGCTGCTGGCCAAGGACACCAACGGTGTGCTGACCAAGCTGATGATGGAAACCGTCGACGGCGAATACCAGAACTGCAAGGCCTTCGGCGGCGCCTATACCCGCGAGAATTTCTTCGGCAAGTACCCCGAGACCGCGGCCATGGTGGCCGGCCTGTCCGACGACGACATCTGGCGCCTCAACCGTGGCGGCCACGACCCGCACAAGGTGTACGCCGCCTACCACCAGGCGGTGAACACCAAGGGCATGCCCACCGTGATCCTGGCCAAGACGGTCAAGGGTTACGGCATGGGCTCGGCCGGTGAGGCGCTCAACCCCACCCACCAGACCAAGAAGCTGGACGATGCGGCGGTCAAGCACTTCCGCGACCGCTTCAATATCCCGGTCACCGACGCCCAGCTGGAAGACGGCCAGGTGCCGTTCTATCACCCCGGCGAAGACTCCCCGGAAGTGCAGTACCTCAAGGAGCGCCGCGGCGCCCTGGGTGGCTTCCTCCCGCAGCGCCGTCCCAAGGCCAGCAAGTCGTTCGTCGCGCCCACGCTCGACAAGTTCGAGCGCCTGCTCAAGGACAGCGGCGAGCGCAGCTATTCCACCACCATGTCGTTCGTGCAGAGCCTCAACATCGCCCTGCGCGACAAGGAACTGGGCCCGCGCATCGTGCCGATCGTGGCCGATGAAGCGCGCACCTTCGGTATGGAAGGCATGTTCCGCCAGATCGGCATCTATGCCCCGTTCGGCCAGAAGTACAAGCCGGTCGATGCCGACCAGCTGATGTACTACCGCGAAGACCAGACCGGCCAGGTGCTGCAGCAGGGCATCAGCGAGCCGGGCGCGATTGCGTCCTGGATGGCCGCCGGCACCAGCTACTCGGTGTCGGATGTGCCGATGCTGCCGTTCTACATCTACTACTCCATGTTCGGCTTCCAGCGCGTGGGCGACATCGCCTGGCAGGCAGCGGACATGCGCACGCGTGGCTTCCTGCTCGGCGGCACCGCCGGCCGCACCACGCTCAACGGCGAAGGCCTGCAGCACGAAGACGGCTTCAGCCAGGTCATCGCCGGCTCCATCCCGAACGTGCGTAGCTACGACCCCACCTTCGGCTTCGAAGTCACCGTCATCATGCAGCACGGCATGAAGGCGATGATGGAAGACCAGATCGACGAGTACTACTACATCACCCTGATGAACGAGAACTACGCTCACCCCGGCATGCCGGACGGCGCAGCCGAGGGCATCATCAAGGGCATGTACCTGCTCAAGGACGCCGGCAAGCCCAAGAAGGGCGAGCTGCGCGTGCAGCTGCTGGGCAGCGGCACCATCCTGCGCGAGGCCATCGCCGCCGCCGAGCTGCTGGACAAGGATTTCGGCGTCACCGCCGACATCTGGTCCTGCCCCAGTCTCAACGAAGTGCGTCGTGATGGCTACGCCGTGGAACGCTGGAACCGCCTGCACCCGGAAGCCGAACAGCGCAAGCCGTACGTCACCCAGCTGCTGGAAGGCCGCCAGGGCCCGGCCATCGCCGCAACGGACTACGTGCGCGCCTTTGCCGACCAGATCCGCGCCTTCGTCCCGATGACCTACACCGTGCTCGGCACGGATGGGTTCGGTCGTTCGGACACGCGTGCGAACCTGCGCCGCTTCTTCGAGGTGGATCGTTACTACATCGCGCATGCGGCGATTGCCGCGCTGGCGAAGGATGGCAAGATGACCGGTAAGGATGTAGCCCGGGCGATCAAGCAGTACAAGATTGATCCTGAGAAGGCTAATCCTGTTGGGGTCTAAGGATCTGAGATAGATCTGTGAGAAAAGGGCGGCTCTGCCGCCTTTTTCTTTTTCCTGGGGACTGGTGTCGATACTAAGACCATGGTAAGAGTCTGTTCACTGCCAAGCTCCCGAAATTCTGAGAACTAGATTGAAATGAAAAGTAGTAACCCGCCTGAGCTTAGTCTTCTGGATAGACTTGCGAGCTACACAAATTTAGAGGACGCAGAGGGGCATCCGATTCACAACCTCCATCCCTATCCCGCGAAGTATATTCCCAAGCTTCCAAGGAAGGTTATAGCCGAACATGTCAACGAAAGGCATCGAGTGCTTGATCCCTTCTGTGGGAGCGGAACGACTCTGGTGGAGGCGGCGCTTCAAGGTGTGCGCAGCGTCGGCGTTGACTCAAATCCAGTAGCCGCAATGATTTCGCGAGCGAAAACCACCTCCCTAAACTCAGATGAAATCATCGCTGCGGAGCAAATGGTGGCGCGTGTAGTTTCAGCTCGAATTCAAGGGGTGGATGGTCGGCTCATGATTCCAGATTTTCCACGTATTGACCATTGGTTTCAAAAAAATGTTCAGCGCGAGCTGTCATGGATATTCTCAGAGGTTAATAAAATCAAGAGTGACAATCTGAGGAATTTTCTCAGGAGCGTTGCCTCCAGTATTGTAACTTCAGTTTCCAATCAAGATTCCGAAACTAGGTATACAGCTGTCTGCAAATCTATCGAGGATGGGTTTGTTCTCCAGCGTTTTGAACGGAAGCTCAAAAAGTCGATAATGGTTGCCTCTGAATGGGCGTCCTTGGGTTTGCGGCCAGACCGAACACCCGATGTGATAAATTCTTCTATTGCTTCCCTTACAGATGCACAGGTGGCGGATAATTCAATTGACCTTATAGTTACTTCACCACCTTATCCAAATAGTTTTGATTATTATCTTTATCATAAGATGCGAATGGTTTGGCTTGGATTTAGTTTCTCCGATGCCCAGTCTGATGAAATTGGGTCAAGGTATGAGCACTCAAGTAAGCGAGCGCCGATTGACACCTTTGTTGCTCGTATGAAGCCGGTAATGGCTCAGCTTTCTCGTGTTCTCAAGCCATCGAAGTTGGCATACTTGTTTGTTGGAGATTCGGTCATTAACGGCTCCTTTGTAAATATGAGTGAGCTATATTCCGAGTTGGCAACGGAAGCAGGATTTAAATTCGTAGACGAGCGCTCGTATGGTTTAAATTTGGTTTCACGATCCTTCAAGGATACGCGAGACTCAGCCGGTTTTATTACTAAACAGAAGAAGATGCAGCGAGTGATTCTTCTCGAGTCAGTAAAATCTTCCCTAAGCAGAAATACGACGCGTCCAATGGCGACTCCTGCGCCGTCAGTTCCTGCGATCGAGCTTTCCAAAACTCCAAGAAATGGAGCCGTCGTGGCTCTTAGGACTGATGATTCAGATCGCCATGTGCACTCTCTGATTCCTTACCCGTCAAAGTTCATTCCGGAAATTCCTCGCTGGGCAATACAGGAGTATTCCAAGGCTGGTGACACTGTGCTGGATCCTTTCTCCGGATCCGGTACAACTGCTGTAGAGGCAATGCTGCTAAATCGCAATGCGGTATCGGTTGACATTTCGCCATGGGCATCCTTGCTAACCCGGGCGAAAACGACCATTTGTGATAAGAGTGATCTCCTCCGTGCATCAGAATATCTCCAGGCCGCGCTCAAGAACGGCAAGCTACCTGTTAAAAAATTCAATAGATTTGATCTTGACGAATTTTGGTTTAATCTAGATCATATTAACCATTTCTCTTCCATTAGGAGTCTGATTGAAAACGACGTTGATCCAGCGCTAAAAGATTTTTTCTTGGTGTCGCTAGCTTCGACGATAAGGGCTTTCAGCTATCAGGATCCTGCGCAAATTAAAGTCAAGCGAGATGCTAAAAAAGTTGCTGCGGGGACTATAAGTCCTGTGCAACTATTTCTTCGTCGACTTCCGCAGCATGTGGAACGCCTTGCGCGATTCAATGAGCTCTTATCTAGCCGCCCGTCCCACCGGTCCATAACTGAATCTGTCGGAGATTGGGCGAGTCGCGGGAATGGGGAGGAATACGACCTGGTCGTCACGTCCCCTCCCTATATCAATGCAATGAACTATGCAATGAGCTCGCGGTATGAGTTGATTCTCCTTGACTTGCTTGGAGGGGTGAAAATTAACGAGCACCAGAAGGGGTACTATGGTACCGAAAGAGTGTATGCAAAGGACTACAAAAAGGTGTGGTCCGTAGATGAAAGTTGGTCATCCTCCGCTGAATTGAATGAGATTATTAGGCGCGTCCATGCCGGGGAGCCAAAGAGGTCGTACATCGTCTATGACTTCTTTGTGAAGATGAGGTTTGCATTCCAGGGTATTTTGAATAATCTTCGCCCCGGTGGACACTTTGTGATAGTCACAGGGACCAATACGATTCGGCAAGTTCCGATCGACACGCATCGTCTTCTTACAGAGATCGCTGTGGACCTCGGTTGCGAACTTGTTAGCGAATTTCATTACGAAATTTTGCGTCAACGGCTAAAAATTACTCGTCATGTGACTGCTGCACTCATTCCGCATGATGGCGTTGCAATTCTGAAGTGGAATGGGAGGAATAATGGATAAGGTGAAAGTTAAACTGCTTCATCATAAAGAGGCTTCTTGGGCTCACTACTTCAAAAGGTATACCTCGATTGCGGCGCTTGAGACTGCAGGAATGATTGAGGTAGAGATAGCCAGTTTGCCTCAGCAAAATTCATCTCGTTCGTTTGCGTTCCTGCCAGAAAAGCTGCGTAGACTGCTGTTTTTCGCCAAGCCAGACTTGGTCGTTACGATTGATGATGGCCGTCGGCCAATTACACCAGTCTTTGCGCTTGACGTTACCGAGCATGTCGCAGCCAGAGATCACTGGATTCAGAGATTCCCTAATTTGGTTGGATGTGCCCAAGAAGGGGTACCGGGAGCGTTCGTGGCGCCACGGGATATGGCCGAGAGGGCGAACTTTAAAGGAAAAACGGATCCATTCTTCTTTTTTGCCTACGATCGCGTAATGGAAATTCACAGCACACCGATGTACATCGCGGAATGGCCATCTAAAAACGGCGCAGATCTTGATGGAGACCAATATTGGCCTGACTTGCCGCCCTCCACGGCAGCTGGTATGAAAAAGGTGTTCGAATTCTTCGATCTCGTACTTGATGCATCGATGAAGGGCGCCGATCTGCATGCTCTAAGTCGTGATCGACTTATAGTTGAGTTAAGGCAGGAGCTGAGGTCCAGCGCGTATGCGAAGGTTCCTCAAGTCAAGGATTTTAAGCGACTTTCAGAAAACATGCCCAATAACAAGTTGTTAACCGGAGTGGAGGTCACGGCGTGGCTCAAGGCCAAAGGCCTAGAATTGCCAAGCTCCGTGCCAGATAGGATTGCCAAGCGCTCTAGAAATCTCATTTTTACTCCCGTTCTGAAGGGGACGGCAGAGAAAAAGCGAGCTGCGTTACTTAGGCGAATTCAACTGAAAGGGGGGGATCCATACACTCAGCAGCCATTAGTGTTTGACTATCTGTTCTGCCGTCTGGGGCCGACAACAGTTGAGCGCGATGCAAATCTATTCATCGATTTGAGTGTCTTGAAATTCTCTGATTTTGCCTCTTATGTTTCAAGTACTTGGCAGGGATCGCCGCTTGGTAAAACTTCACTAGTCCAGATTGGCGATGACTTGCCAATCTATACCCTTCATTTACGGGAAGGTATATCGCAGGTGGTCAAGAATTTTGTTCGTTTGTACTCCTGGTCAGCAGATGTAATTATCTTCGAAGATGGAGTGATCTACTTTTGAGAGACGAAAGTGAGCTCGTTGCATTAGTGGCCGAAAAATTTAAATGCAATGGATGGATGGTTATTGTGGCTCGCCCATCTCAGAATCGTCTTTACTTTATTGAATCTTCCGGGCGGAGAAAAGCTCCAGACTTTGTTGCGTTCAAGTTTGGGCGGTTGTTCATAGCCGAAGCAAAGTGCCGATCTGCTGATCTATTTTCGATGGGGAAAGGGGCGATTTCTGATGTTTCATCACTGAGGGAGCTTGCTCTCGAAAGTGTCCGTCTTCCGTTCCTTGATAAGGTAGGTCTTCGTTTGAAGCATTTGGGAGCTTCCGGTATTGCTATTAAATCTGTTGAGCTTGGTTTGATCGCGGCATCTGAGCTGTCATCCGTACATGCAAATGCAAGTGCTGATTTTAATGTGATTGTGGCTAAGGATGAACACACGATTTGCGCTGACGCTCTGTTTATCTGGTAGTAGTAGTGAAGCCTAAAGGCTAGGCTAAAGGGGACGGAGGCCAAAAAAAGAAAAAAAGCAGAAAAAAGGGACGGAGGCAATTAAGCGAACCGGTCGTACAAGCCCGCGCGGCGATGTCTGATAGCGGGCCTGTGTCGCTGCCGCCAGGCTGAGATCTTCTTCTTGAGCAGGAGGCCCGGCCATGCCGCGTCAGCCGCGTCTGGAACTGCCCGGCGTTCCGATGCATGTTGTCCAGCGAGGCGTGAACCGGTGCGCGATCTTCTTGGACGATGAGGATCGGCACCACTATTGCCTGCTGTTACGCATGGCCTGCGAGCGCTTTGCTGTGCGGGTGCATGCATTTGTGCTGATGGACAACCATGTGCACCTACTGGTCTCGGCGGATAAGGCGGGCGCGGTGTCTTCGGCGATGCGGCTCAGCGGCCAATCGTATGTGCAGGCCTTCAACGTCAGGCACCGGCGCAGCGGAACACTGTGGCAGGGGCGGTTCAAGTCCTGCTTGGTGCAGACCGAACGATATGTGCTCACGGTACTGCGCTATATCGAACTCAATCCGGTGCGCGCCCGCATGGTGGCATTGCCAACCGAGTACCGCTGGTCAAGCGTGCACACGCATCTGGGGCGTGCGAAAAGCCAGCTCATCACGCCGCACGAGGTCTATCTGCATCTTGGCTGCGATGCAGCCGAGCGGGTGTCTGTCTACGCGCAGTGGCTGCATGCGGGCCTAGCCCAAGAGGACGAACAGTCGATCCGCCGTTATCTCATGCAGGAGCGCGCCTTGGGCGACCCGCGCTTCCAGGCGATGGTGGAGCGTGCATTGGGCAGGCCAACGAAGTGCTATCCGCGTGGCCGTCCTGCCGGGGTGACTCAGGTGGGTTAGTTGCCTTTGTCCATCAGGGAGCTCGCTGCAGCTAGGAGAGCTGTCAAAGACGGTGTATAAGCAAGCAGCGCCAGAGGTGGGCAGCTCGCTGGCCTTGCGTGAAGTGAAGGGCTATTACAGGTATGCATATGCAACGGTACGGACAACTACTGCTATGTGTTCTGGCGTGCTCAGGCATCCCGGTGCTGACAAGTTGTCAGCCACAGACAACCGGGACGCCCGACGTACCAACCCACATTGCGGCTAGTGGAGAAGTCCCCATCGTTCGACCACTGCAGTTGGCGACTATGGCCAGTCCCGTGGTAGTCGAATTCAACGTGGAGCCTCCTGGCAAGAGCGCGACTGGCACACTCTTCCTGGGTATCCGCGTTAGTGACGAAGATGCTCTGAAGTCAATTGAAGCTGCTCAAGCGCTCCGCAGATCTGACTTGCACGCTGAGCTTGTTCTGAAGCGGCTTGAACCAAACGGCGCAGTCAACATGCCATTGGCGCGTGTCGAATCGCAGGCAGGCGTCCCCGCCCGGACCATCGCTGTGAGTGCGGACGGGCGTGTTCCAGGCGTGTGGCTGGACGAGGTGGATGGCTCGTCACTTCAATCTGCGGGTATGGAATCCCCAGAGCGCCACTACACGCAACTTGCGTTCGCATGGGCGCAAGGAATTCAGCCTGGCAAGTATCAGCTGAGCATCAGGCTGCTTGGCCAGCCGCCGCAGTTGGCATCGATCGAATCCGAGTTGCTGGTCGCTTACCGGCACAAATCAAAGTAGGAACACCTCATGGACGATAAATACGCTGTCACTCTCTACGTTGCCGCTCCAGGGACACCGCTTCTTGACGGTGGAACATCAGCGGCAGGGCACATGTATTACACAGTCACGCACGGGAAGGAACAAACCAGCTTCGGGTTTGCGCCCATCGAGCACGGCGTGATGTCAGGACCTGGAAAGGTCTACAACGATGACGCCGATCAATACCAAAAGCCTTTCTATCAACGCACGATGGAGATCAGCAAGGATCAGTACGAAAAATTGATGGAGTTTGGTGCAAAGCCCGGCGAACACGGCTTCAATACGCAGTATCACGGCGCAATGAACAGTTGCATCGATTACACATGGGGCGCTGTCAATTACGCCGGTCTGCATCGTACCGACCTGAAGTTCATACAGGATAAGGACTTCGAGGGTGGCCTGAAACCGCTCAGCAACGTTGAGTACATCCGTAGTATCAAAGCCCCTGTTCCCGACAGCGAATTGAACACTGAGCAATACAACCCGATGCCGGAGCGGACACTCCTGCAGCGCGTGATCAGTGATGCGCAGTTGCCAAACAAGGATCGTGAGATGCTCAACACGATTCGGGAACAGGTTGCAGGCATCGATCAGCAACATGGCAGGGCCTACGATGCCACTAGCGAGAAGATTTCCGTTGGTTTGCTGGCAACCGCCAAGGAGAGCGGACTGAGTCGCGTAGACCACGTGGTTCTCGGAAATACTCCTAGTGATGGAGCAGGCCAGCGCCTATTTGTAGTGCAAGGCGAGTTGGATAACCCTGCTCATCTCAGAGCATCGATAAAGGCCGCAGAAGCAGCAAGAACACCTGTCGAGCAATCATTCGCAAAGGTCGAGCAAATCTCTAACACCCAACAAGAACGTGCGTTGGCAGCACAGCAGGAACCCGCACTTGAGCAAAGTCGGGCGCCGATGCAGATGGGTTGATCGCCGTTGGCTTGGCTGGGAACGGGAGCTGGTTGGTGAGGAAATGGATGGGTCAAGATGCTTAGCCGATAAGTGAGCTTGACGCCGGCGAATCAGCAGGTCCTTGCTTTGAGAATCAGGAGGAAGACGTCGTGGTTGCGCTGCTTCCATGAATAATTGCGAGTTGAGAGGCTGGACTATGGGGCGCGTTGTCAAGGCAGTGTTAGTTTTGGGGCTTTTGCTTGTGGCCGCGTCTACGGGTTGGGGTTCTTTATTCGCTACCAGCTGCTACAGTGACGGCTGCCTCGGTGTTCTGGTGCTGTGGGCGGCAGGGGTAATTTTCGCGCTGTTAATGGTGCTCGGGTTGATTACTCGCGGCTTGGTAATCCGTTGGAAAAGTGGCAAGTTCCCTCAACAAACATGGCAATTGTGTGGGATCGCATTGGCCTTATGGGGCGGGATCGTGGCTTTGGGATACTTCTTCGCCAACACGCGGTCCTAGGTCGGCAGGAGAATTACACATGACATGAGCGATCCCGCAGAAGCCTTTCTATCATCCGACCAAAACTAGTCGCAAATCACGGGGTCAGGTTAAACCTGACTCCGTTAGCGTCGGCTCAGCGGCCGATCCTATGTGCAGCCGTTCAATGCCAAACACCTACGCAGTGGAGCCATTCCAGGCGATGGTGGAATGTGTGTTGCGCAGACTAACGAAGTGCCACACGTCCGGCTCTGGCAGAAATCTTGAGGTGTTTGATTGCCTTTGTCCCCGTCAAGCTAAGCAGGCCGCCTCGGGCCATGGATATCCCGCTGATTAGGACGTCGAAATCTTCGACAAAAAAATACAGAGTGCGATCCAGGTTGCGATACAAAGGCGTAATTCTATTTTTAGCCATCGGCGTGCGCGCAATCGCGCGATAAAAAGAATGATCGTAAGCGCCGGCGGTAATGCAAGCGCGGTAAGGATAGTTACTAGTCCTAGCGAATCGAAGAGGTGTTCAGCATAGTCGTAGACATTGCAGACTAGTGAGCCACAATTGCCATATGCGAAGGGGATAAGCGACCTTAATATGGTCACCAGCCAGAATACTAGGCAGCCTAGCCAAGCGGTTCGGTACAGAATCCGTGTGGCGAGTTTCGTGCGCTCCCAGATTGTGCGGTGGCCGGCACGGGTATTAAGACTAATTTTTATTCTTACCTTATCTCAAATAGTTTTCTTATAATGTCTGGGTGAAGCGGCTCATCAAAGTTTCGATCGTTCTTGGTCGTTGTACTGTGTCGTTGTAAAGGTGAGATGAGTAGGGGCGCGTATCGGCATAGAATGCTGGCTTGTTACTGCAAGAAAAAATTCCTGCTTGGCGGCTATCTGCTTGTTGGGGCGTTATCTTGCCGATTAGCCCTCAGCCAACAATTGCTCGTACGACTGCACGCGTATACGTAAGCGAATGAGATGCCATGACATCGCAAAGGCAAACAGTAGCGTGAAGGCAAGCACGCCCTGGATAAGGGTGATCTTGCTCAATACCGTCCAGTCGCCCAAACGCCAGTCTTTCAACTGCAAATAGAGGGCAAGCAGGACAGGCATGAAGCCAAGCTTCTCCATGCCACCGGTGAACAGGCCCAGGCGGTCGTGCATGTTGGTGCGACGATCACGCATGAACGCCTCGCGTCGACGCCGTTGTTCCAGCGGAAACCTGCGAAGCGCCGCGACGATCGATTGATACTGATGGAACTCCCGCTCCATCAGCTCTGCGTGATCCGCATAGGGGCGGCGGAACCCCGGCCACTCGCGCTTGACGGTTAGCGCTGCCGAGACCACAAAGCCTGTCAACTCAGTGACAAGGCCGAAAACGGATAAATAAACGCCAGTTTTGCCATCTAGCAAAGTACCGGCCAAGATCCCGACGCCCGCACCGATCAAGCCAATCGCCAAGCTCCAGCGCTCGACTGGACCGGCACGGCTCTGCTCGGTCACCTGGGTGTAGTGAGCCATTGCTGCAGAGAGCGAGGGAAAGCTAGGGTCTGTGAGCGTGATTGCCTCTCCATCAACGGCGGCGCTGCTTTCCGTTGCTACTTCATCCACTGAAATCATCTATCTTTCCTCGGCGATCACGCGTCGAACCAACGTCTTTGACGATCAGTATTCCTCAGCCTTAGATGGTTTGCCAGCACGCTGCCAAAAGACGTCAAGCGTTCGCCTATGCCGCTATTGACACACGCACGTCGCGCTCGCAATCTAAGCCCAAGGAGCGTCGAAACTCCTCACACAGCGGTACCCACCTCCGTCAAACCGGTGGGTTTTTTGTGCCTGCATCCTGCAGGTGCAAGCCGACGCAATGCCTGCGTCGGGAGGGCGGCTAATAAAACACCCGCAAGGGGAATACGCCCGCCGGCTGTGTGCGGTTTCGAACCTCCCGACATCCCGTCGCCGTTGGCGGCGGTTCTTGGGTTGCTCCAGGAGGGCGTTGCCATGTCTACCGCACCATCCATGCCGGCATCTGTGTCGGTTGATCTGTTCCCAGCCTCCGCTCACCGCCTGCATTGGTATGTGCGTGAGGTGCTACCCCAGCTCGCCGCACGCGCAGCTGTTGAGCAGGCGAACGCCCATCCCGCGCATCCGCTGAGTCGCCAGCTCGCCGTGTTGCCGCACAGCTTGCGCCGCTGGGCCGCACGCAGTGCCGTGGCGTTGCAGCAGTGCGTTGCTGCACCCATCACCGGCCATCACCGGGAGGCGCCATGACACGCCGCCGCCCACCTAAGGCATCTGCCAGCGCACGGCCTACCCGCACGCGTACGCGCCCCGCACCGCCCAAACGGGTGCAGTGGGTTGTGGTGGAACCCGACCGCACCAAGCTGCCACCGTTGCTGCCGCCCGACCCTGACGCCTCCCCGCAAGGCCCCGGCACGCTACGCGCACCCCGCCGCGCCCGCCGCCCGCGCCACTGCACCGTCAGCTACACCCATTACCCCGGCGCCCACGACCACGCCGGCGACCAGCACGTGCCCCATGTCCGCCTCAGCGGCCTATGGCTGGAACAACTGGGCTTTGCCATCGGCACCAAGCTGCGTATCACCGCCAGCGAAGGGCAGCTGTTGATGGAGGTGTTGCCGCCGGTGGAGGTGCCGGCCAAGGCGCGCAGCGTGCGGCGATGATGCTGCGGCTGCCAGACCCCTTGCGATTGACCTCGGTGCCGGATGCCACTAGCGTCGCAGCCACACCAGCGCACAACGGACGCTTCATGATCGCGCGCCCCCTCTACGCGTTGCTCGCCACCCTCGCTCTGGGCGCATGCGCCCACACGGCAGCCACCCCAGCCCCGGCAACCGTCACGTAGACATCTGCCATGAGGGACGCCGTGCAGGCACCAGGGAGCCTGTCGTTGGATCGCCCGCAGGCAATCAACCAGACTCAGGCCCAGGCACGCGAACAGCAGCAGGCGCTGGGCAGTCGTTGATGGAGGTGTTGCCGCCGGTGGAGACGCCGGTAGCGCCAAGCAGGGCGCGGCGCTGGGCTTGGGGCCGACGGCCTGAGGCGGCACCAGGCTTGGGCAGAGGCGCGGGAAAACCCTTCACTTACGTGAGTTTGGTTCCCCAGCGTATTCCGTTGCTAGTCCATGAAGCGAAGAGATCCGCGGCCACTGTACTGGCCGGAACGTGCCCGAACTGGTTGCGTGATGTAACTTGTCCAGCCTCGACACATTGAAGGTGCACGGCCATGAAAGGCATTGGGAATAGTTGTTATGCACTAATCTTTGCGGGAGTTTTTTTGCTGCCTGGGTGCGGTAAAGCACAGCCGGAACCGGATAGCCAGCAAGCAGCGGCCACCGCTGTGACGCCTGCTTCTACTCCAATCACAGATGTCGATGCACCGCGACCTCCCCAGATTGTGATCGGTACCTATGTCACCGAAGGTGGATGGGGGCGCCTGATCATTGATGCACCCAAGGGCCAAGAACTTCCGAAGTTCTCCTTGGATACAGAGAATGTCGACAGCGGATGTACGCTTTCTGGTCAGTTGGATAAAAGCGGCCGCGCGGTTGTTTATGAAGGTGCAGAGCCAAGTCAATGCTCGCTTGCTCTAAAGATGGAGGCGAATGGTGTAGCCATCAGCACTTCGACCAAAGAGCAGTGCCAGGCCTATTGCGGAAGCAACGGCAGCTTCGAGGGAATCTATAAGCGTGTGTCTTCAAGCTGTGCCACCGATGCGATCGAGAAGGCGCGTCACGACTTCAAATCCTTCTACGATAAAAAGAAATATGTCGAAGCCAAGGGTGCGCTTGCGCCCATTTATCAACGCTGCGTTCCGACAATGAGTTTGGCCGATGAGGGCGCACTACGGAACGATTACGCGCTCACGCTCTATAAGTTGAAAGACAAGCCAGGTTGCCTGTCAGCTTTATCCAAATACAAGCAAGATGCTGCTCGTACGGATGACCAGATTTCCGAAGGGATGGTGCCAGCGGTCGTTGATGAGTATTTGACCGTCATCCACGCTGCCCGCACGAACATAGCGCTTTGCAGCCGTTAGTTGATTGATTTGTCAGCCAAGGAGAAGGACATGCCACAAGAAACAGGACAACCAGCGCAGCCGCAGTTGAGTGACAACGAACTCAAAACACTTGCTTATTTTGCGATCGGCGTCGCATCAGAGGGAAGCATGGCAGGCAAAAACGTTGCCTACCGGCTTTCATTTGCGGGGTCCATGAATGATGGTGTGATGACGCCCATCGGCAATAGTGGATTTTCAATCGGGACACTACAAACCGATCTCGGGCAACATCCAGATGTCGCAACCGGTCTAGTTGACGCCTATCAGGGATGGGCTAGGCAACAAACACCCGCCGTAGCTCTTTCAGAGCAGCAGCGCACGCAGACCATCCACGACTTACAGCGGGATGGTCATGCCATCAAGGCGGAGAATGGAAGAGCACTTGATGGAACGGTCAAATCAAACATTGATCGATTTCTTGCTTCTGACGCGGGAGTCGCTTTTGTACATGAGCACGACCGAACTCAGGTCGAGCAGCTGATGCGAACGGGCGATGGTGCAAAAGATTTGGGCAGCGCAGTGCAGCAGCTACGCAAGACGGATCTATATGCAGAGTCAGGTCTGAATGATCAAGCAAAGTTGGCAACGATGATCATGAAGCTCGAAAACCAGGCTGGACGTGGTCGCTACCCTGGCGTGCTAAAGGGTATCAACGACGGGACGTTACAGAGTGTCGACGACGTAAAGACGAGAATCGACGGCATGCTTCCCAACAAGATCGTCAAAGGTCACGAGCAGGCGGACTACATCGAAAGCGGTGTAGAGCATGCACTTAAGGGTACCGCAGTCTTCAACGCGTTGCGTGAGGCAAACCAAGCAAGCCCACTCTCTGCTGCGTACGGTAGCGTGGTGGCCGATCCACTCATCAATCCAACTGATGCACGCAATGGCCACGGCGCTACTGATGTATCTCATCACTACGGTGTGGTTAAAACCCTCTTCTTGCAGAACGGCGAAGCCCCAGCTTTTATCCAGTCAGTGGATCAAGGCGCAAGTCACGCATGGGGGCGCCCACAAGCTGAGGGAAAGAGCGGTCCAACCGCAGGTCTTTACTCTTCTGGCAACGATGTTGTTGTATGGAATCGTGACGGTCAGGGCCATGCAGTTGTTGGTGGTGTGTGGTCGGATGCTTTACGCGGTAGTCTGAACCGTGAGCAGCACCAGGATGGAACGACTGATATCAACCGCACGAATTCGGATGGCTCGCACGAACGCCTGCTCCATGTCGATCCGCATGCAATTCCATTGCGTGTACCAGGTGAGGTCGGGCATGAAGCCCAGCCTGTAGGGCCGACGCATGGCTCGCTCAGTCCATCGCAAGATCCCTTACATCGCCAGGCCGAAGATGCCGTGCGCCGCCTGGAGCAAGGCCTCGGCAGGGAGTACGACAACAACAGTGCCCGGCTGGCAGCAAGCAGCGCGTATCTAGCCAAGGAAAACGGGCTGTCGCGGATTGATCATGTCGTGCTGAGCGAGAACACCAAGTCCGTGCGACAGGGTGAGAACGTCTTCGTGGTGGAAGGCGCGTTGAACGACCCCGCCCACAAGATGGCGCATATGAAGACGAGCGAGGCGATAGCGCAGCCCGTCGAGCAATCCTTGGCGCAATTGCAGGCCTTGGGCGAAACGCAGCGCCAACAGCAATTCCAGCAGCAGGTGCAACAGCAAGAGCAGTCGATTGCGCCTCAACACCGTATGGTGTGAGGCCTAGTGCAATTTTGCTGGGACTGTTGAACGCTCCGTCAACCGCACGCTGTAGAGAGGTAGGCGAGGTGCGGTGCCGGCTGGTCGCTTCTGGTAAAACATCGCTTTACCGCTGGAAGGAGCCGCGCCGTATGTCATTCGCTATCTTCCGTTCTTACGTTTCAGCATCGGCCGCAGTGGTCGTTGCCACCTTTGCAGGATGCGCCATGACCGAGCCGCCAATCTCAAAAGAACAGTTCTCCGAGCATGTTGTGAAGCTGCTGGCCGGCAAGGACTCGGCTGTGGTCGAAGCCGGCAAGCTGACCGATTTCCCTTGGAAGACGCTGTGCTTCGAGCGCGATGACAGCCTGTTGCTGAAGTTCGATCGCGACGGAGAGACATCCGTGCTGCCGTTGCCCTATGAAGAGTTCTTCGTGGATGAGGCACATGTGAGCAATTCCCTGGAGGATAGCTGTGTCACGCCATCCGATCGCATCCTGATCAAAAAGAAGTATCCGGGCTATCAAGGGCCTATCGAGTTTCAAAAGGCAGCGCAGGGAGGCTAGGCCATGGTTGATGTCACTGATCCAAAGGGTGCCAAGCGTGAGATTGAGCAGGAAGCCTATCGGCACTACGAACAGCTGAGCGGCATCACCTTGGCAAAACGTCCCGATGGCAGTTTCCAATCGCAGGGGCACAACGATGAGCTCGATGCCTTTCGACATGCGTATACCAGCGGCCGCGTCACCCAGCTTGCGTTAGGTCAGCAGTGGATCGCACGCAGGTTCGGAGATGATGCCGAGATTGGGCCAGCCCATCCAAATGATCCCTACGAACATCGCATGGATCTATGGAACAACGAAGCCGGTCGCCGGCTCGGCGATCAGACCTCCGGGCAGGATGAGCTGGCGCGACAGGCCTACACTGCCCTGCGCCAGGGCGATCTGGCGACCGGTTTGAACGATCCGCGGCTGAGGCAGCTGTTTCCCGACGATCCACGCCTGGCGCGGCCCCAGGGAGATCCTCAGCGTGATCTTGTGACCAGCGGCGATGTTGACCGGATCAACAAGGATGTATCGCGCCTGCAGGACCAAGCGCATGACAGGTTCCCAGACACGCATCCGGACCGTGCGTATTTCAATACGTTGCGTGGGCAGCTGCCTGCATCGGTGTCCGATACCAAGGTGGCCGAGGTCATGATTGCCGCAAAGCAGGCGGGTGTGGAACGGGTTGACCAGCTCGCCGGCGCCGTTCTGCGTGACGACCAGATCTTCGTTTCTGGCAAGACGCCAGGATTTCGGGCACAGGTAGACGCGACCACGCCGGCACCTGATATGCGGCAGAGTGTTTACACCGCCGATCAGCACAACGCCGTCCAGGCCTACGACCAAGCGCAATCGCAGGCGACACAACAAGCACCTGCGCCTGGACGCTAGGCGGCCCAGTGGGAGGTTGGTGGTAGGTACTGCCGACGTGCTGCCTTCGACGGCTGAGTCATCAAGGGAAGGCCGGCGCGCGCATGCTGATGCGTGATGTCTGGCTCCGGTAATGGTCAGCGCATGACGCTCACCGCAATGCTGCCCGCACCGTCTGCAATGATGGTGCGAACAGGTCGGCGGCACGCTTTCCGTCGTTGTCCGGGATGGTCTTGTCGGCGCCCCTGGCCAGGACGAGCGCATAGTTGGGTGCGCTCTCATCATCGCTTTCCTGTTCGGCGGCGTAGTGCAACAGGGTGCGGCCCCTGGCGTCGCGCGCGTTGATGTCGATGCCAAGGCTCAGCAGGAAATCGAGAAACGCCACTTCCTTCGGGAATGTGTGGCGTGGTAACCAGTGACGGGAGGTGAGGTTGTGCAACAGCGTTTGCTGGCCTGGTTGCAAGGCCAGTGGGTCGAGTCCTTTGGCCATGATCAGGCGCACCAGATCCGGCTGGAAGCAATACGCCAGCGATGAGCGCCCGTCGGCTGACTTGCGGGTGGCGTCTGCGCCAAGTTCCAGTAAGGCGGTGATCGGGCTGTCGCCATCGAGCGTGTGGGAGAGCAGCGCCGACTGCAGCGGTGTGCAGTGCTGCGAGTCGTCGGGGTCCTGTGCGATGGCCCATGCGTTGATGTCGGCACCGCCGGCGACCAGTAGGCGCACCTTTTCGCCAGTGGTGGCAGTGTGTAGCGGGGTCGTGCCGTGGATATCGCGTGCGTTGGGATCGGCACCGTGTGCCAGCAGGACGCGTGCGGTGGCGGTGCCGCACCAGCCGAGCATGGTGATGCCGTTGTCCCAGGGTGCGTCGGGGTCGGCGCCGGCATCCAGCAACGCTTCCAGCATGTCCAGATAGTCCTGCCGGCTGATGTGGTTGCGTAGTTTGCTGTCGACCTCTTTCAGCGCCTCCTGGCTGGCCTGCTGCACCGCGCGCTTGGCGGCGAGATAGCGTTGGCGCATCTGCGCATCCTTGGCCTGCGCGATCATTGCATCCAGCGAGTCCAGGCTGCCCATGCTGAGGCTGTCGATCAGGTGCTGGCGGTATTGTTCGCGCGTCATCGCGGCGATTGGCCCGCGGGTGACCACCAGATCATGCAGCGGCCAGTAACGCTGATGCTCCCAGCCATTGACGCGCGCGCCGTGGGCGATCAGCCAGCGTACCGTGGCCAATGTGCTGTATTTGACCGCCGTGTTCAGTGGCAGCAGCCGCGTGTTGAGCGTGGCGCCTGCCTTGAGCAGGTGCGCGATCATGGCGGTGTTGTCATGCCGGGTGGCGTAGTGGATGGCGGTGGAGAATTCCTGATCGGCGGCGGTGTGTTCCATCAGCCACTCGCTGTCGGGGGTGCAGTCGGGCACGGCGCCGGCCAGCAATGCGGCAGCGACATCGTCGAGCGCATTGGCACGCGCTGCGTCCAGTAATGCGCGGTCGGCCGTGCTGCGCTCCACGATGGGCAGTGGTGGCGTATTTGATTCGTTCTGCGCCGGGTCGCGTTGCAGCCAGGCAAGCCATGCCTTGGCACCATCGCTGGTTGCGTCGAGATAGTAGGTGTCCTCATCCCTGAGTTTGCCGAAGCGCATCCACGATGCCCATTCGGTGCCGGCCAGGCCGAGCTCCGACATCTGGGTGATGAAGGTGAAGAAGTCCGGTGCCAGTGCCAGGCCGTGCAGCATTTGCAGTTCGTGCGAGAAATAGCGCACCGGCTGTCGGGCCGGGTCGGGATGCCTGGTATCGATGGTCAGCCAGTCGCCGTTGATGAGGTTGTAGAAGGCGAATTGGTTTTCCCACATTTCAGGTCGATTCGGCGCCTCTGACAGATCGCGCGAGGCCAGATCCTGTTTCCACTCCATGAAAATGGGCAGCGCCATCGTGTCGATGTGCGTCAGGCTCCACACCGCATCACGGTTGACGCTCATCGATGGCATGTCTTGCTGTTCCATCGCGCGCAGATGCGAGGGGACGTGCCAGCCAAAGGTCACCTCCGCCGACAACTCGCGCAGCACGCGGCGCAGTTGGGCGGGGACTGGCAGGCGGTGGCGGCCTTCGAGCGCGCGCAGTTGGCGTTCGGTCGCCGGCGGCGCGATCAGCAACGGCGTCACCTGCCAGCGGCGCTTGCGCGCGATGGCTTCCATCCAGCGCCATTTCGCCTGCCAGTGCGTCCAGCGTGTCTGCATCGTGGTGTCCTGTGTGGTGCAGGCGCCGAGCACGCCCGCTGTGGCCAGCGTCACGAGGCCGGCTTCAAGAAACTGACGGCGGGTGACCTTGTTCAGAAGCAGTTCCTTGCAGGAAGCACAGCCGGGAGGCTGCTTGCACTAAGCAGCATAGCGGGCCAGGCGTGGGTGCCTGCGGAAGGCCGATGGCGGGTGCCTGTATTGCTGATTCTGCATGCTGTTTCCTATAGGCGATAAGGTTCGCGGGCCGAGGTGGAGATGGATTCGCTCCCGCCAGCGTGGGAACGCGACGACACGTGCGGTGTTCTTCTTCAGATTCTCCAGTACGCTTTTCCCTGGTCCTCACGCGGCCAGCACGGCAGCCCAACAACAATCTGCGCCGCCCACAATGAGGAGACGGACGTGTCGTCGTTCGCAATTTATCTGATCGGTATGGTGGTGGTCATCAGCGGCTTGGCCTATGGCGCACCTGGCCGGGCTGAGCGCGCAATGGATCGCGGTGGGTGCGGTCGTCCTCTTGGGCATTGGCATCGTGACCGCCGTTTCCAGAACGCGTAGCAAGGACCCGCCTGCCAAGTCGGATGCCTGATGCAGGTAAGGATGGGTGCAGGCTCAGTGTGGCCGCATCGGCACCTCCAAGCATGCGAGCGGCCACACTCACGCGATAGTCGGCATCGGTGCAGTAATTCAAAACCACAGATCCCGCACACAGCGACCATCAGCGGGCAGATCTTCGAAGCTGTCCAGGCCGTCGAAGTGATCGATGTGCAGGTGGGCGACCGCGTGTGGATCTGCAAGCCGGAGATTGACCGCCATGCGGCGGCGGCCGTCCGCTTCCAGGTGCAGGCCGCGCCAGCAGAGGACGCTTGCGCAGGTTGGGCAGAAGTGGATTTCCAGGACGGGAGCGCGGTTGTCGGCACGCACATAGGTCTGAGTGGGGCCGTGCAGGGCAATGCGTCCGTGCTCGAAGTCGTAGGCCCATAGCGCTCCATAGCGGCGACACAGGGTGCAGTTGCAGGCGGTGATCGAGCCCGGATCGCCCGCCAGTTGCCACCCCGCACTGCCGCAGTGGCAGCGGCCGCTGAGTATGTCCGGGGTCATGGGGAACTCCTGTGTCGGTGCGCAGTGGCGGCAATCTAGCAGGTGGCGGTCGCGTCCAGGCAGGCGTCCTCACGCGGCACTGCGCAGCGGTGCATACAGTGGCTGCGCGCTGGTGACGGGATCTGCGCTGCACTGCGAACTCGTCCATGCGCGACGCCACCTGGCCTTTATGCACATCCGAGGAACTGTCATGTCCATCGAACTGGAGCAGACGTCTGCTGGCCGCGCACGCCGCATGGTGCTGCGCACTGCACTGCTGGGTGGTGCAGCCTTGCTCTCAGCTGGCGCGATGGCGAATGCGCGGCGCCCTGCGGGCGCGCAGCACGGCAAGGCGGCCGGAGATGGGGCGCAGCTGACCTTGGGCATGGTGGTGTTCGAGGGCTTCCAGCTGCTGGACGTGTTCGGGCCGTTGGACATGTTCGGCAATCTCCAGGGCAAGGTGAAGATCGTGATGCTCGGCGAACGCATGGGCGCGGTGGCCAGCAGTGCGGGGCCGGCGGTCGCGGTGGATCACACCCTGGATGCGGCGCCCACCATCGACATCCTGCTGGTGCCCGGCGGCATGGGCACGCGACGCGAAGTGGACAACGCTGCGCTCATCGCCGGCATCGCGCGCCTGGCACGCGCCGCGCCGCATGTGGGCAGCATCTGTACCGGTGCGGCTCTGCTTGCGCGCACCGGCTTGCTGGATGGGCGGCGTGCCACGACCAATAAACGCGCCTTCAACTGGGTGGCAGCGCAGGGCCCCAAGGTGCAGTGGGTGAGGCAGGCGCGCTGGGTGGAAGACGGACACATCTTCACTTCCTCCGGCGTGTCGGCGGGCACGGACATGGCACTTGCGTTGATCGCTAAGATCTTCGGTCGCGATGCTGCCAGTCAGGTCGCCGGTATTGCCGAGTATGTGTGGAACGAAGATTCCACCAACGATCCGTTCGTCGCTGCGATCGGCGCGGGTTGAGCGGCGGCGGCTGGACGCTACGCGAGACGCTGGACAACGCAGGACGCATCGTACCGCCCTACGTTGCGCGTGATCTGCCGCGATGCGCCGGGGTTTTTCGGTCTGGGCAACTGCCTTCAATCAGAGCGCATCGAGCGTTATCCTGCGCCTGCCGAGGCCGGCGCAAGCGACGCAGGCCCCTTCTTGTACAAGGCTGGAGTGCGCTGTCGCAATGCGGGCGATGGCGCGCTGGCCAACCGGCAGAGGTGATGATTGGACGCGACACAGCCTGGCGAAACACATGCGGCACCGGCCACACGGCTCTATGCGCTGCTGGCGCGTGAGGCGCGCACGGCCGTGATCTTTCGCCGCGGACCGACCAAGCAGGTACAGCTCATTGGCTGGGATCGCGCCACCGATACCTTCGAGCATGGGCAATGGTTCAAGGGCCGCATCTACGAGCGGCGGTGCGATCTGTCGCCGTCGGGGCGGCTGCTGGTGTATTTCGCGGCCAAGCACAAGGGCGACTTCGGCAGCTGGACGGCATTGTCGCGGCCGCCGTTCTTTACGGCGTTGGCACTGTGGCCCAAAGGCGATACGTGGGGCGGTGGCGGCGTCTTCGAGGACGAGCGGACGCTGCTGTTGAATCACCGCCCACAGGACGGCCGTGCGCCGTTTCCGCTGCCCACCGGGTTTCGGTTGCCGCACGAGATGAGGGTGCGGCCATTCGGGCAATACTCCGGCGGTGGCGAGGATGCGCCGATCGACGATGCGCTCCGGCAGCGCGATGGATGGCGCGTGCGCGATGCCGGTGAAGGCGAGAGCGGTGGGCTGCGCAGTGGCGTGCTCTATCGCTTCACGCGCCCGCGTGTGCTGGAGAAGCATGGCAAGGGCGGGCACGTGCTGCAGTCGCTGTTACAGGCAGTGGGGCGGCAGAACGACGCGTGGTATGCGTTGGATCACCGTGTGCTGGATCGTGAGGGTACCGTGCTGGCATCGCTACCGGGTACCGACTGGGCCGATTGGGATGGCGGCGATCTGGTGTTCGCGCGCGAGGGTTGTCTGTATCGCTTGCGCGAGAGCGCGCTTGCGCGCTATCCACAGGACGGCGAGCAGGTAGTGCGGCTGCTGCACGACTTCAACAGCGCACGCTTTGCGACCCTGCCACCGACGGCCGAGGCGCGTCGCTACTGAGGACGCCACATACGGCGCGCTAACGATGCGTGCCGTGAGTCGGCCGTTGAGGGCAGCTGTGGCAATCGAGGGAATACCGGCCATGGCGATCGTCGGGCAATTGCATTGCACATGCTGCGATCGTGCCCCTGGTGAGGGCTTCAAGGATGGCGCGGCTGTGGATCCTGCGCCCGTGTCGAGCGCCCCAAACGGTGGCTGCGCAGCGTGATCAGCCCGATACCGACACTGCATCGTCGCTACCGCGACGCGCTGTGGCATCACCATCAGGCGCTGTCGTTGGCGCGCAGGTGGGCGAGCAGCAGCGGGTGCAGCACCGCGGGCATCGGCATGCTGCGTGCGCCCTGTTCCCATTGCTGCAGGAACGGCGCCAACGCGTGGCGATGCCAGACACTTGGCCGCGGGCGTGCGGCCAGCCGTGCGCGCAACTGCTCCACCAACGCGTCCGCGTGCGTGGTATGGCCGCGTTCCAGATGAAAGAACACGAAGGCGAGCAGCAGGCTGTCGGGGCTGGCGAATACCACCGTGGGCGGCACCGCGCCGGTATCGTCGCCCGTTTCCAGCAACTGCAGCCAGGTGTCGGCAGGGCGTTCGAACCAGGGGCCGGCGAGCTGCGTGGCAATGCGGCCGAAGTAACTTGCGTCCAGCGTGGGGAGTGCGGCCGCCAGGCGATCCAGGCCGGCCTCGAGCGTGGCATCGCTGCTTGCCGGATTCACCACCCAGCCGCCGTAATTGCCGATGTCCGCACTGTGCAGGATGTCTTCGCCGAGAAACCGGGCTGCGCCATCCACGACATGCAGATCGTGCAGGTGGGTGGTTGCCGTACGCTGCTGCCAGGCCAGCAGGCGCGCATGCTGCAGGCCCACCTGCACCATCAGCTCGCCCAGGGAGGCGTCGTAGCTGGCCCACAGATGCTGGCGGTTGCCGTCGACATCGCGGATCCAGTGCCATTGCAGCGGCACCGCAACGGCGACGGGCGACCAGCCTGCGGCCCGCAGCGATGCGCCCAGATGTCGATCGATCAGCTGTGGAAGGACGGCGTAGACCCGGGCTTGCCGGTGCCGTGCCTTGTCGCGTGCGGCCCGCAGCGCTGCCGAGGTGCGCTTGGGTTGCAGAAAGAAGCGCAGGCCGATGGCGCGCTCGATGTCGTCCGCGGCACCGCCGTCGTCAAGGCGCGGCAAGGCCAGATCCTCGGGCGCATTGCGCCGGCGCTTGAGTCCCTGGCGCGCGGCCAGCGCACGGATGCCCTGCAATGCATCGGAAGCGAGCAGGCCATCGAGCGTGGCGGCGATGCCGTCGTTGGCGTCGAAGGTTTCGTCCAGCCAGCCGTTCACCAATAGGCCATAGCCGTCGACGAACAGCGACGCATCGCCCGACTGGTCGGCAAGCGTCAGCACCTGGTAGAACAGCTCGGCCAGCGGCATGTCGGTGCCGGGCTCGGTCAGCCGGTAGACCACGCGGGTGTCGCCTTCCCACGCCAGATAGGCGGGGCCGTGTGCATGATCGAGCCAACCTGGGGCCTCGGCGGACAGGGCATGGGCGCGTAGTGCGGTGTCGCCGACGTCTTCGGCACGTGTGCGCAGCAGCACGCCATGGCGCAGCAGCACGCTGTGCATGCGCAACCAGGTCAGGTTGGTGTCGTAACGCGCCTGCAGGCGTAGCAGCGCGTGGATGAGCGCTGCCTTGCGCGAACGCTCCACTGCGCTGGCATCGACCAGATGGATGCAGCGCTCGATCAGCTCTTCGATGGCGTGTTGCGACACGGCCGCGTCCTCTGCGTCGGTGGTGAATATCCCGAAGAAGGATGCCAGCAACCGACCTTACTGGTGTCAGCGGAATGTGGAGGGCGCCCCGGTGGTCGATGCGGCGACCTGGCAGGCCAGTCCCGGTGGGTGAAGACATCGGTCGCGCGCATGCGCGGATGCGCACAGGCAAGATGCGGGTGTTACCTCGCCGAGCCGGAAGGCCAACCACGCGGCGCGTGGCGTCGTGGTCGATCGGGTGATGCCGTCGTGAAGTGGCGATCGTCAAACTCTCTGGCCTTACTGAAACACCGGTACACGCGGGCGTGGATCACGGAATGGCGACATGGTCGTGCGGATCATCGCGGCCATGAGTACCGGAAATCCCATTACCGCACGCACCATTACCGCCGTGCCCGGCGAGGCCGATCGCAAGAGCCGCAAGGTGGTGGTGGAGTTGTCTGCCCAGCCGGATCCGCGCTGGCAGGCCTGTTTCCACTTCGTCCTGCAGGGCCGCGACGGGCTGTTCCTGCAGACCCGGCCGGTGTTCGACAGCGCCACGTTCGAAGGTGTGGTGGCGGCCGACCAGGTAGACGCGTTCTGGCAGGAATTGCCGGAGGTCATTGCCACCGCCAACGCGCTCACGCGTGCACAGGCGAACAAGGACGCCGGGCGCGCACGCTGAGGCGCCGCGCGCGCAGCGAGCACGCCTGCGCGGCAGGCGGCACGCGAGGCAGTCCAAGGCAGCGGCCAGCTAGGGTTGGTGCGCGTCCACCGTCGAGGCGAGCATGCCGCGGATCCACAGATGCAGCGGATCGTGATCGTTGCGTTGGTGCCAGACCGCGCTGGTCGCCACGCTGGTGGTCGGGTAAGGCAACGGGTACACCTGCAGCCGGGTATTTTCGATGCAGGCGTGGGTGAGGGACTGCGGCACGATGGCGATCATGTCGCTGCCGGGCAGCAGCGTGGGAATGGCCAGCGCGTGCGGCAGCGTGACGCATAGCCGCGGCCTTGCGCCGATGCCGGCCAGCGCGGCTTCCAATGCATGCCGGTCGAACATTTCCGAATGCCGTGCCAGCCCGCGTTCCAGGATGAAACCATCCACCGCACCTTCTTCGCGGCCGCCGACCGAGACCACCGCCAGCGGATAGGTGGCCAGGTCGTGCAGCGTGGGCTGACGACCCGCTGCGGGATGCTGCTCGTGCAGCAGCAGCGCTTCGCCCTGTGCGATCAGGTGCGTCAGCGTCATGCGCTCGGGCACCTGGGCGAAGATGCCGATCGCCAGATCGATACGCCCCAGATCGATCTGCTCGGCAAGATCCAGCCGCGTGGACGGCAGGATGGCGATGTCCAGATTCGGTGCTGCCTGCCGTAGCGCGCGCAGCAACGGCGCCATGAGCGTGGCGGTGAGGTAGTCGTTGGCCGCGAACACGAAGCGGCGCGTGGTGGTGGCGGGATCGAAGCGCTCGGCTCCCATGACCGCCTCCAGCCGGCGCAGGCAGTCGCGCAGTTCTGCGGCGACGGCGGTGGCGCGTGCGGTGGGCAGCATCCCCTTGCCGGTACGCACGAACATGTCGTCGCCCATCACCATGCGCAGACGCGACAGCGCATGGCTCACCGCCGACTGGCTCAGATGGAGACGGCGGCCCGCGGCGACCAGATTGCGGTCTTCGTAGATCGCATCGAAGACCTTCAGCAGATTGAGGTCCACCTGGCCGATGGGCACGCCTGACCTTCCGCAAAATGAATTTGCTGCATCTTAAACCTGAAAACAATCCAGTTCCTTGCGTCGTGCCAAACGCCCATGATCGGTTGCGTCAGAAACAGTACGCATCCGCACGCCGATAGCTGACGTGCGGCCCTGGGTCTGCGTTGGCCACCGCCGCGCAGGCTGGAACACGACGTCCGATGCGGATCGGATCGATGAGGACCCCATGCAAGACCATCGCGAGGCGCTGATCCAGCGCAGCATCGAGCTGTTGGACGCCATCAAGGAGCGCACGGCCGGTACCCAGGTCGAGCGCTGGTTGAACCGCACCTATGGCCCGGATTCGGCCTTGTTCCAGGCCCTGGCCGAGCTGGTGACGGGCGGCGTACGCGATGGATGGGCGGCCAACGAGGAACTCGACGGTGCGATCTACCGGCGCAGCCGGATCGCCGCGCCTTCCGAGCGCACGCATTACTTCAGCATCACCGCGGTCTACATGGACAGCGGCAGTGCGCAGAACACACCGGAACACACCTATCGCGGGCAGTACCACACCCATACCTACGGCGAATTCAACATGGTGGTTCCGCTCGACCCGGGCGCGGCGCTGATGGGCCCGAACGGATGGTGCGAGGCCGGATGGACGGCGCCCGGCCCGGGCTCGCATCACTACCCCGAAGCGCGGGGTGGACGCATCATCGCACTGTTCTACCTGCCGGCAGGGCGCATCGTCTACGGACCACCGCCGGAAGAGGACGCGTGATGAGCGCCGGATGCCGGAGTCACCCACCCAAGGCGCGAGCCGCTCGCACTGCCGCGGCTGCAGGCGCGGGGGTGGCCACCGAGACGACCCTCAAGGCCGTCTGGAATGCCGAGGCCGCCAGCGCCGGCCAGCACGCATGGCCCGCTGCGGCAGGCGTGCCGCGGCGCTACCGCGCCATTGCGCAGGCGCTTACCAGTCCGTGGGTGCGTAGTCCTTCAGGAATTGCCCCCACACGTGCTCGCCGGTATTGAAGCCATGGATGATCGGGTCGACGATGCGTGCGGCACCGTCGACGATGTCCAATGGCGGGTGGAAGCGTTCCTGCTGCACCTTGAGCGCGGCGATGTCGGCCGGATCTTCGTCGGTCACCCAGCCGGTGTCCACGCTGTTCATGTGGATGCCGTCGTTCTGGTAATCGGCCGCCGAGGTGCGCGTCATCATGTTCAACGCGGCCTTGGCCATGTTGGTGTGCGGATGCCGGGTGGTCTTGAAATTGCGGTAGAACTGGCCTTCCATCGCCGAGACGTTGACGATGTGCTTGTCGCGTTCGGGCGTGCGCAACATCAGCGGTTTCAGGCGCGCATTGATGATGAACGGTGCGACGGCGTTGACCAGTTGGGTCTCCAGCAGTTCCACCGAGGGCACCTCGTGCATCAGCAAACGCCACGAGTTACGGCCGCGTAGATCCACCTGCTGCAGGTCCTGATCGAGCCGGCCTTCGGGGAACAGATGCTCCTGCCCCACCAGCTCGTCGTCCAGCAACGCAATCTGCGATAGCTCGGCGGCGCGGGTCAGGCCATCGGCATCGACGAGGCCGCGGCCGTGCACTGCCGGCAGCGCCGTGGCAGAGGCGTCGCGCAGCAGCTCGGGCGTGCGCAGGCCTTCGTAGTGGCCCACCAGGTTGCGCACCGTTTCCGGCAGCTCATGCAGGGCAGTGGTTTCGCCCGCCATCATGTGCGCATAGAACTGCGGCGGGCGGCGCACGGTCTGGCAGGCATTGTTGATGATGAAGTCCAGCCGCTCGCGCGTCGCCAGCAGCTGGCTGCAGAACGCTTCCACGCTGGGGGTATGGCGCAGGTCCAGCCCGAACACCTGCAGGCGATGGCCCCATTGCGCGAAGTCCGGCTCCTGCGCATACCGCGCGGCGGAGTCGCGCGGGAAACGCGTGGTGACGATGAGCTCGGCGCCGGCACGCAGCAGCTTCAAGCCCGCCTGGTAACCGATCTTGACGCGGCCGCCGGTCAGCAATGCCACGCGCCCGCGCAGGTCGGCGGTTTCGGTGCGCTTGAAGAAATTCAGCTCGGCGCAGGCCGGGCACATCTGGTCGTAGAAATGATGCAGCTGGGTGAACTTCTGCTTGCACACATAGCAGTGGCGCAGCTCCGGCGAATGCGTCGGCTCCGGCGTGGCCGCGGCATTCTCGCCGTTGTGCGCATCGTGCAGGCCGGCTGCATGCGGCGGGAAATAGTTCGGGGTGCTGAACACCGGCTTGCGCCGCAGGGCGCGGATGCCGCGCTGTTCGAGCAGGGCTTCGGCCTTGCGCACCTTTTCCTGATTGCGCTCGCGTTCGCGCTGCTTGAGCAGCTGGCGGCGCGCCTTGGGCTCGGGGTGGTAGACCCTGGCGACCACCTGATGCAGGCGCACGCGGTCGGCCTCGGGCAGGGTGTCGAGCACGCTGCGATCGGCATCGATGGCTTCCAGCAGATCCAGCGCGGCGCGCAGGCGGTCGGTCAGCGGCAGGTCGGCGGCAGGCGGGGGCGAGGCGGTGGTGGTCAAGGCGGATCCAGGGAAGTGGCGATGGCGCGGTCGCTGCGAACGGCTGTGGGCGGTGCCTGTACCGGGGCAGGGCAGCTGCCTGGCCGGGATGGGACGCTGCTGCGGGATGCGCCGCGTTGCGGGCGGCCATTTTCGCCGATCGGTGGGGCACCGCGCCAATGCGGCGTGCGCTGCCTTCGCCACCGCTCCGGCGGACCGGAGGCGCTGGCGCAGTGCAGCGGGGCGTGGCGGCGGCAGGGAGTGCCGCCCGACGGTGCGCGGCCGGCGGCACGGCCATTGCTCCCTGGAAGGGGGGCGCTGGCGATCTTCCAACTGCCGCGCGCCCGGAGGGCGTGCGTACTGGCACGTTGCGGTGCCCGGCCGGATAATGCCGCTTCGACAGCGACACTTCGCCGGTGCCGGCATGCCGGTCACTCCAGGGGATACATATGAAAATCGCTGTACTGGCCACTGCGCTGGCCGGCCTGCTGTGCGCGTGTACGGTCGTTTCGCCCGATCCCGGGCAACAGGCCGTGCTGGTGGACAAACCCCTGCTGTTCGGCAAGGGTGGGATCCGTCTGGACGATGTGCGCGCCCCCGGCCGCACCTATGCATGGTTGACCACCTCGGCCACCTATGTGGACGTGACGCCGCAGACGGTGCAGGTGGCTTTCGACGATTTTTCCTCCAGCGACAACATCCTGTTGGATTTCTCCACGCAGATCCAATATCGCATCACCGCACCGGCGCTGCTGCTGTCCGGTTTCGGGCCGGACTGGTTCAAGAATAACGTCGCCAGCCAGTACGCCTCCATCGTGCGCGATCAGGTCAAGCGCTACGACATGACCCGGATGATGAGCGACCCGGACACCGCCAGAAGAATCGACGATTCGGTGACGCAGAACGTGCGTGCACTGGTCAAGGAGCAGCGGTTGCCGATCGAGATCCAGAACATCACGCTGGGCCGTGCGCGCCCCAATCCGGACGTGCTGCAGCAGATGAACCTGACGGCGGCGCAGCAGCAACGGGTCAAGACCCTGGTCGAGGCCACCACCGCCGAACGGCAGCGCGAGCAGGAGCAGGTGGCCAAGGCCGATGCCGATAATGCCTACCGTAATCGGATGGGGCTGACGCCGGAACAATACCTGGCCAGCCAGATCGCCGAACTCAATGCCGAGGCCTGCAAGAAGGCGCAGGCGTGCTACATGGTGCCGTCGGGAACCTCGGTCATCGCCCGCTAGCCTTCGCTGGACGTTGCCAGGCACGGCCATCGCGGCCTGCGGCAGGCCGCTCGTGGCCAGTGATCGCTCACACCTTCTGCAACGCCGCCGGGCTACGGTGGCCGTCTGTGCTGGGTTGCAAGGAACGATCATGGGCCTGCTGGTCGATGGCAAGTGGCAAGACCGCTGGTACGACACCGACAAGAGCGATGGGCGTTTCGAACGCTCGCAATCGCAGTTCCGCCATTGGGTGACGCGCGACGGCGCGGCCGGCCCGCATGGAGACGCCGGATTTCAGGCAGCGGCGGGGCGCTACCACCTGTACGTGTCGCTGGCATGCCCGTGGGCGCACCGCACGCTGATCTTCCGCCGGCTCAAGGGCCTGGAGAAGATCATCGATGTTTCCGTGGTGCATTGGCTGATGGGCAAGCAGGGCTGGACCTTCCAGCCCGGGCCTTGCGTGATCGCCGACCCGATCAACCACGCCAGGCATCTGTACGAGATCTATCTGGCCGCCGATGCGCAGTATTCCGGGCGTGTGACCGTGCCGGTGCTATGGGATCGCGAGCGCAAGACGGTGGTGAGCAACGAGTCGGCCGACATCATCCGCATGTTCAACAGCGCCTTCGACGCGGTGGGTGCGCAGCCGGGCGATTACTACCCGCAGGCCTTGCGCAGCGAGATCGATGCAGTCAATGCGCGTGTGTACGACACCGTCAACAACGGCGTGTACAAGGCCGGATTTGCGACCACCCAGCAGGCCTATGAAGAAGCGGTGGTGCCGCTGTTCGAGACGCTGGACTGGCTGGAAGCGCGCCTGGGCCGACAACGCTACCTGTGCGGCGAGGCCTTGACCGAAGCCGATTGGCGCCTGTTCACGACGCTGGTGCGCTTCGATGCGGTCTACGTGGGGCACTTCAAGTGCAATCTGCGGCGGATTGCCGACTACCCGCAACTGTCCGGGTTTCTGCGTGAGCTCTACCAGATGCCGGGCATCGCCGACACGGTGAATTTCCAGCACATCAAGGGCCACTACTACCAGAGCCACGACATGATCAATCCCACCGGCATCGTGCCGATGGGCCCGCAACTGGATCTGCTGGCTCCGCACGGGCGCGGCGCGCGCCAGGACGACTAGCCCGGCGCGCGCGGAGAATCGACACGGACGCGTTACGGGGCGTGACACGGGCGCGCGCACCTGGCCCGCCAGCTCGCTGATTGCCTATGCTGTCGGGCCGAAAACAGGAGAACACGCGATGCTGAATCACGTGATGGTGGGAAGTAACGATATCGCCCGTTCCAGGCAGTTCTACGACGCGGTCCTGGGCCAGGTATTGGGCGTGCCCGCGCCGCTGGTCAATACGGCCGGATCCGGCCATGTACGGCTGTTCTACCGCCACGCGGGCAGCACGTTCTGTGTGAGCCAGCCGATCGACGACGCGCCGGCCACCAGCGGCAACGGCACCACGGTGGGCTTCAGCTGCGCGTCGCCGCAACAGGTGCAGGCCTTCCACGACGCGGCGGTGGCCGCGGGCGGTACATCCATCGAAGATCCGCCCGGTCTGCGCGAAAGCAGCCTGGGCTCCGCCTGGCTGGCGTATGTGCGCGACCCCGACGGCAACAAGCTGTGCGCCATTCATAGGCCTGCCTGAGGTCTTCGACGCCTGCCTGCGGGCTAGCAGCGTGCGATGGTGCTTTGCGCTGCCGATAAGACTGCGCAGCCGGCGATGCCGGTGGGCGCCTGTGCTCGCGCCGCAGTTATTCGTCTGCGGCGCTGCGGACGATCAACGCGGCAGCGCCCACCGCCATCGCATCTTCGACGGCGCCGGTGCGGGTCTGCCCGTACCGTTCGATCGCGCGCATGCGCAGATTGAAGGTGAGATACGCGGCGCCGACGGCGGCGGCTGCACCCAGCACGGCGGCGATGCCGCGCTGCTGGCGAGGGGCCAACGCCGCGCCGGCGATCATGCCGGTGGCCACGCGCGCCACCATGCCGGGCAGCACGATGCGGTCGGGTGCGCTCTTCATCTTGTCGCCTGCGATCTCGCCGCTGGCCAGCGCCAGCATGCCGGCCGACGCCAGCGGGTTGGCGAGCAGGCTGGGCGCGCCGTTGTCGCGGGGAAGCTTGCCGTTGCGCGCTGCATTGGTCACCGCGGCAAGCGGCGTCATCGAGCGCATGCCGGCCACCGCGCCCATCAGGATGGAATGAATCAGAGCCATAAGCACCTCGGTACGTGCCGCGCGACCACAGGCGGGATGCGCTGCGTGCCGGCACGATGTGTCGATGCAGGCAGCCTAGAAGGTGGCATGTGTGGGTGCTGGCAAGACGCCAGAGGCGGACGTGGCGGCGATGTGCCGGGTCGGCGCGTGGCTACAGGGCAGCGCGCAGGCCCGTGGAGCCTGCGCGGTGAAGCCTGGGATCGCAGCGTCACCGAGGTGCAGCTGCGCGATGTGGTCGCGTGCGCCCCTGCGGACGCGACCGTTTGGCGGAATGCAGACAGGTCAGCGTGTGGCGAACCTGCCCGCACGCCACGCCATCCACACGATGCTCAGCCCGACCACCAGGCACACCAGCGCCGCAGGTAACGAGGCCTCCGGGCCGAACACACCGCCGGTGAGCATCTCGGGCATGGCCGGGTTCGGCACGCTGCGCGCGATGGCCGCACCCGAGGTGATGCCCGAGACGGCGGCGCCGAACAGATAGCCCTGCGTGAAGTTCCAGGCGATATGCGCCCCGATCGACACCCAGATGCGGCCGGTGAGCGCATAGAACGCGCCGAGCATGACGCCGGCTTCCAGGGCGATGCAGATCGCCGCCAGGACCGTGGCATTCGGATTGCCCAGATGGCTCAGGCCGAAGATCGCCGAGGACACCGCAAAGGCGGCCCAGGGGCCGAAGGCGCGCCATAGCAGGCGCAGGATCGCCGCACGCATCATGAGCTCTTCCACGATGCCGGCCTGCAACGCCTGGCGCAGCGGAGTCCAGGCCGATGCAGGCCCGGTGGGCTGGATGTCGTAGAGACCGAACAGCGCCATGATGCCCATGACGGCAGAGAACATCGCCGCACCGGCCAACAGGCCGATCACCAGTTGCGGCAGCATGGGACGCAGCGCGATCTCCGACGGCGTGCGTCGTTCGCCCAGCCGCACCGCCAGCGTATAGATGCCCAAGGCCACCAGCGCGCCGAAGGCGCTGACCGCGAACTGCACGGGTTCGTCGGTCTTCGGCCAGAAGCTGCCGAGCAGGCGGGTGACGATGCCGGTGGGCACAGCGACCAGGAAGAACAGCAGGGTTGCCCAGGCGCAGGCGCGCAGCCAGCGCAGGCGGCCCGGGCGCAGGACGCCGCGCTCGCCCAGTTCGATGGACTGCGATGCGTGCGTGGCCGCAGACGCTGCAACAGGAGAGGGGGATTGCGTCATTGCGTGCATGTGCGACTCCTTGTGGATGCGGCGGGTCAGGGGGTGGGGACGTGAGGGGCAGCGGCGACCGCCGCCTCGGCGATACGGGTGGCGAACGGTCGCCGGTTCAACGCGGCGATGGCCTCGGCCAGCACCGCAGACAGCGGGACCGACAGTTCCGCATCCAGTTGCGCAGCCGCCGCATTGGTCGCGGCCCATTGGCGCTGCAGGGCGGGAATCATCCGCTTCGCTTTGGGGGTGAGTGCCACGATGCGTTCGCGTGCATCCGTGCCGGCCTTCAGCACCACCAGACGCTGCCCGACCATCTGGGCGACGGTCTGGCTGGCGGCGGAATGGGTGATGCCGATCTCCTGTGCCAGCACCTTGATCGAGGCCGGGCCAAGCCGCATGAGCACGCGCAACACCGGGGTATAACGCGGCCGCCAGGCAAGCCCGGAGCTGGCGTAGACCGCTTCGAGATCGCCGTCCAGCAATTCGATCAGGTGCCGGACCAGGGTGCCGAGTGTGGGCGAGGCTGGGTTCATGGCTGAAATGTATAAGCGCTGTTGCATTTGCGCCATGTGCCGGAAGTCGGGGGTGGCCTTGCAGAACGAATAGGCCGTTGCGTCAGGGTCAGCGCGGATCTGGCTGGGTCGCCATGTGTTGCCTGCCCGCCCAGGGGATGCGTCAGTTCAATGGCCCGAGCGGCGCAAGCACGGGCGCGCGCGCCATGTCGTTGGGATTGCTGCCGGGCACGTCCTGCGGCACCTGCATGCCCCTGCTACGGTAGAAGTCCGTCCAGTACGGCGAGATCGTGCCGGTCTGCGGATTCCTGAAGTTCATCGGTTGCAGCGCGAAGACCCGGTGCGCGCGGAACGCCCGCTCGATGAAATCCGAGCAGTAGTAACTGTCGTCGCTGGGCACGTAGGTCGCGTTGTATGGCTTGCCGAGCATGCGGCGCGCCTGGGCGATGGCATCGGCAATGGTAGGGCGGTGTTGGTGCACCAGCCGGTAGACCAGGATCTTGCGCTGCCGGGCGATGGCTTCTTCGACGAACTCGCGCAGTGGCTGTTCGCGCGAACCTTTTTCATCGGCATGCAGTACCACCTGCGTGGCGCCGGCATGTGCGAGCAAGCCGACGTGGTCGAAGCTGGGCGCACCCTGCTGGGCGGTAGCGTCATCGATCGCGCCGCTCAGGCCGGTCTGTCCGGCGGTGACGAACAGCAGATCGCCGTCCTGCAGGCGCAGCGCCAGCGCCGTGCCGGGCAGCGATGCGAGAAGCAACAGGATCAGCGCAGCGAGACGCATGGTGCAGGTCCGGCAATGGGAAGGGCGGCATTATCGCCCGGAAAACCTGCCGTCTCCCGGGACGTGCCGGCGCTGCGTGACAGCACGTGCAGCCATCGCCATCGCGGCGATCGCGCAGCGTGGAGCCAGTCCGGCCCGGCGGCAGCGGCTGTAGAATGGGGCTGCCAGCGGGCGTCGCCGCCGCCATCGCGTCGCGGCAATCCTTGCGTTTCCACTGGAGTGTTGCATGCGTTCCGCTGTTGCGTTGTCGCCGATGGGGCGCCTGTTCGCGCTGGCCGCCCTCATCGAGGGAATCACCTGGGCCGGGCTGTTGCTCGGCATGTTTCTCAAGTACGGCACCCAGACCACCGAGCAGGTGGTGTGGCTGTTCGGGCGCCTGCACGGCGCGGCGTTCCTGTTCTACGTGGTGGTCAGCGTGCTGGCGGCACGGCGGCTGCGCTGGCCCTGGTGGGCCTGGGTCCTGAGTCTGCTGGCGGCGGTGCCGCCGCTGGTCACCTTGCCGCTGGAGCTGTGGTTCCGGCGCATCGGTCTGCTGGGCCAGCGGCGCGCCGGCTGAGGCCGCGTACCGGCTGACACGGACACGCAGCGGCTGCGGTGGCGCGCTCGCGGCGGCTGCCGGACGCGCGTGGCGTACCGCGGCAGCGGCCGGCGCCGGACATGGACGCGGCGGCGCGGGCTTGTCATGATGGCGAGCTCAAGGGCAGATCGCGGGGGGCGATCATGCGTCGCTGGACGATGGGTGTGGGTGTGCTGTTCGCGTTCGCCGTGTGGATGCCGGCATTGGCGCAGGAATCGGTGGAGCTGACGCCGTATCTCAAGCGGGATCGGTTCGAACGGATCAAGATTTCGCCGACGGGCGAATACTTCGCGCTGACGATGCCGCTGGAGGACCGCACGGTGCTGGGCATCGTGCGCCGCGAGGGCACGGTGGCCACGGCCAAGGTCACCGGCGGTGCCAACAGCGTGGTCGACGATTTCTGGTGGGCCAGCGACGAGCGCATGGTGGTGTCGATGGCGCAACGGCTGGGCTCGCGCGACCAGCCGGTGGCGATCGGCCAGCTGCATGCCATCGATGCCGATGGCAAGAATGCCCGGCTGCTGGCCAGCCCCTATGGCACCAATCCCGACATGAACGGCGTGCAGCTGAAGATGGATCTGGACCCGGCCACCTTCGTGCTGGACACCTTGCGTGAGGACCCGCGCAATATCCTGGTGTCCACGGTTCCGTTCGTCGGCGACCCGAACATCCGTATCGACAAGCTGGACATCCAGACCGGCCGACGCGCGACCGTGGCGACCTCGCCGGTGCGACGGGCGAACTTCGTGACCGACCAGCAGGGCCGTATTCGCTTCGCCCGTGGCCTGGAGGTGAGCAACGACAGCAAGCTGTATTACCGCGACGACGATGCGGCGCCGTGGCGCCTGATCAACGATTCGGCCAGCAGCCGGCACCGCGAGTTTCCGCTGGGCTTTTCCGCCGATGGTGCGGTGGCCTATCTGCAGGTGGAGCAGGCCACCGGTCCCGATGTGCTGGTGGCCTGGGATCCTGCAACCGGCAAGACCACGCCGTTGCTGCGCGACGACAGCGTCGATCCGTACCGCATCCTGCGCGACCTGGATGGCATCACCCCGATCGGCGCGTCCTACATGAGCGATCGGGTGCGCAACCGGTTCTTCGACGAGAAAGCCCCGACTGCCCGGTTGTACCGCAGCCTGGAGAAGGCGTTCGACGGCAGCGCGGTCTATATCACCTCTGCCACCAGCGACCGCCGCCTGGCATTGGTCCAGGTGTGGAGCGATCGCAACAACGGCGACTATTTCCTGTTCGACACGGTGAGCAAGAAGGCCGACCGCGTGTTCGGCCGCCGCGACTGGTTTTCGCCCGATGCGGTTCCGGCGAGCAGGCAGGTGAGCTTCAAGGCGCGCGACGGGCTGGAGTTGCACGGCTATCTGACCCAGCCCTTGCATGCAGAAGCCGGCAAGCCGCTGCCGTTGATCGTGATGCCGCATGGCGGGCCATTCGAAATCTTCGACGAGTGGGCCTTCGATGACGACGCCCAACTGTTGGCGGCCGCAGGCTATGCGGTGTTGCGCATCAACTACCGCGGCTCGGGCAACTACGGTCGTGCATTCACCCAGGCCGGTGCGAAGGAGTGGGGCGGGCGCATGCAGGACGATGTCACCGATGCCACGCGCTGGGCCATTGCACAGGGCGTGGCCGATGCATCGCGCATCTGCATCTACGGCGCCAGCTATGGCGGGTATGCGGCGCTGATGGGCGTCGCCAGGGAGCCGGCGCTGTACCGCTGCGCGGCCGGGTATGTGGGTGTCTACGACCTGCAGACAATGGCGCGCGACGACGGACGCCGTGCGCGCTGGGCCAGCAACTGGACGGTGGACTGGCTGGGCGCGCGCGACACCCTGGCGGCGCGCTCGCCGGTGAACCTGGCCCGCCAGATCAAGGTGCCGGTGTTCCTGGCGGCGGGCGGCAAGGACGAGCGCGCGCCGATCGAACACACCAAGGGCATGGAGCGTGCCTTGAAGGGCGCCGGCGTGCCGGTGGAGTCGCTGTACTTTCCCAACGAAGGCCATGGTTTCTACACCGAGGCGCATCGCCGGGAGTACTACACGCGCTTGCTGGCATTCCTGAGCAAGCAACTGGGCGGCGCCACGGCGAAATGAGCGTGCATCCGGCTGCGCGCGTTGATGCGCGAGCCGGAATCGCGCGCGAGCGCGTGGCGATCGCCGCGCGCATGCGCTCAAGTACCGCGGCGCCAGAACCCGCAGCGCGGCGGTGCCGACGCTGCGGGTCTGGCCGGTGTGCTCACCTGTCGGGCATCGGCTTCATCGCGTACTGCGCAGGCGGGGTTGCGCCGAGCAGGTGCTGCACGAAGTAATCCCAGCGGCGACGGGTGACGTAGGGTGTGATCTCGCCATAACCATGCTTGGCATTGGGCAGCATCAGCATGTCGAAGTCCTTGTTGGCCTTGATCAAGGCATCGGCTACCAGCAGGGTGAGATACGGCGGCACGTTGTCGTCCAGCGTGCCGTGCACCAGCATCAGCCGGCCCTTGAGCTTGCTGGCATGGTTGGCATTGGCCTGGTCGTCGTAGTTGGAACTGCCGTCCTTGGCGACGATGTGCTCGCCGTGATACTTCTCGGCCCAGTCGTCCTCGTAGCCGCGGTTGTCGTGGTTGCCGCTTTCCGACCAGGCCACCTTGAACACATCGGGGTAGCGCAGCATCGCCGCCGTGGACGCGTTGCCACCGCCGGAATGGCCCCAGATGCCGACCCGGCTGGTATCGAACCACGGGTAACGTTGGCCGAGTTCCTTCACCGCAGCCACCTGGTCGGGCAGCGTGTTGTCGCCCATGTTGGCGTACCAGGTGTCGTGGAAGGTCTTGGAACGCCACGGCGTGCCCATGCCATCGATGGCGATGACGATGAAGCCCAGTTCGGCCAGCGACTGATTGTCGCCATGGCCGGCGAAGAAACTGCGCCCGCGCACCGAGCCAGTCTGCGGGCCGGGATAGACGTAGTCGATGACCGGGTACTTGCGTGCGGGGTCGAAGTTGGACGGCTTGAACATCAATCCGTACAGCGTGGTCTTGCCATCGCGTGCGGTGACCGTGATCGGCTCCGGCGGCACCCAGCCGGCCGCCTTGAGGCGGCTGATGTCGGCGGTGGCCATCGTGCTCACGGTGCGTCCGTCAGCGGCATCGCGCAGCAGCGTGACCGGGGGCGTGACCGAGGTGGAATACGTATCGACGAAGCGGGCGCCATCGGGCGACAACGCCACGCTGTGATCGGCCGCTTCCGGGGTCAGCAGCACCGGCGCGCCACCGTCCAGGCTCACTTTCCATAGCTGCTGGTAGTACGGGTCCACGCCGGCCGAGCGGCCGACCGCCATGAACCACGCGGTGCGGCTGGCCGGATCCACGCGCAGCAGCTCGGTGACATTGCCTTCGCCGCTGGTGATGGCGTGCTTGGGTTTGCCGGTGGCCAGGTCGTAGAGATACAGCTGGCCCCAGTCGCTGCGCTCGGAGAACCACACCGCCTCGTTGCTGCCGGGCAGATAGGCCCAGTTGGCGGCGACCTGGCCGCTTTCGTAGTAGGTCTTCGCGGTTTCTTCGAAGGCGGTACGCACCTGGCCGGTGGCGACATCGGCGATGCGCAGCCAGGTCTGCTTGTGGAAGCGCGAGGTGGACGCGAAGGCCAGCGTCTTGCCGTCCGGCGCCCACTTCACGTCGTCCCACAGGCCAGGCGAACAACTCACGTCGTCGCACAGCGTGGAGCGGTGCTGATCCGGCGGCATTTTCAGGCGCAGCACGCTGCGGGTGGGCACGTCGACGATGACGCGTTCGATCATGGTCACGTCCTTGTCGCCGGCCAGCGGGTATTTCCAGGATTGCAGTTCCGGATGCCCGAGCTTGGTGCTGACCAGATACATGTCGCCGGTCTTGCGCTGGTCCTGCTGGAAGGTGGCGATCTTTTGCGAGTCCGGCGACCAGGCGACGATGGCGTTGTCGCTGCGCTGCCAGCCGGCGTTATCGGTGGCGTAGCCGAAGTTTTCCACGCCATCGCGGGTGAGCTGGGTTTCGCTGCCGCTGGCCAGATCGCGCAGCCACAGGTTCCAGTCGCGAATGAACACTTCTCGACGCTTGTCCGGCGACAGCACGCCCGGTTCCGGCTTGTCTTTCGCATAGAGCTTGCTGCAGCGTGCCCGCGTATCGCAGACCACCGCTGTGCCGCGCACGCTGAGCCGATAGCGGCCATCGGCCGTGCGTTTGACCGCCGGTGCGAAGGTATCGGCCTTGAGCGGTTTGTCGCCGGTCTTCAACAGCGTATTGAGCGAACGAACCAGCGCAGACTGGTTGAAGAGCGGCGCGGTCTTGCCGGTGGCGGTGTCCAGCTGCAGCAGGCGGTCGCCGGTGGCGTCGTGATCGACATAGAGCACATGGGTGGCGTCCAGCCAGTCGATGCGCGTGGCGGCATGATCGACCAGGGGCTGCGCGAGGTAGCTGACCAGGCGTTCGGCACGCGCGTAGTCGGCTTCGCCGACGCTGGGCGTTTGCGCGCCGGCGACGCACGGCGAGGCGATCAGGACGATGGCGGCGAACAGCTGCCGCATCGGCGACGGGTTGGGCATGGTGGACTCTCCGGCACGAAGGGCGCGCAGCCGCAGGCCGCGCGAACCCCCGATCCTACCTGCCGGTGCCATGGCCCACCTGCGCCGAAAGTCGTGTGTGCGGACATGTCATCGCAGGTCCGCCGCGCGGCCCGCTGTGTGTTGCGGGGCGGGGCGGCGCGATTGCGCGGATGCCCTGGCCCGGCCGGCATACGCGCTGCGTCGCGGTCCCATCGCCGCTGCCGGCGGCTACCTGCCCATGCAGCGCTTCCAGCGCGCCTCCACCCGCTGCGCGAACCATGCCGTGGTGAGGGTGCGGGTGATCTTGGGACTTTCCAGGGTGATGCCCGGTAGTACCGCGCGCGGCAGCGCCTGCCCGGTGTCGCGCTGGGCCAGTGCGAACACCTGCCGGTACAGCGCAGTGTCTTCGAAGTCCAGCGTGGTGCCGGCCTCCAGGGCGCGGCGGATCTGGCGGTCGCTCAGTGCCAGCTGGCTGCCCAGGGCACGCGCGGCGCGCTCGGTGGCACCAGGTGCGTCCAGGCCGGCGCCGGGAACCAGCAGGTCGCCATCCAGGGCCAGTGCGATGCCGCTGGCCTTGCTCAGTGCGGCCTGGAAGGCCGCATTGCGGCTGGCATACCAACCGGCGTTGAAGTCGGCAAAGCGGTACAGCAGGGCGTCGTAGCTGGTCGGGTAGCCCAGCAGATGGGCGGTGCCGAACCACAGTCCGCCGCGTCGGCTGAACACTTCATGGCGGATCGAGCCGTCGATCGGATACGGGTAACCGCCTGCATGCTGTTCGGCGAACGCGATGCTGACCTGCATCGGTCCGGCGGTGTGCACGGGGTTGAGGCCATCGAACAGACGCGCACCCAGCGGCACACTGCCGGTGAAGTCTTCGAAGATGCGGCTCAGGTCCTGTTCGGTCCGCGCGGCGGCGATGCGGTCGGCGTAGCTGCGGCCGTCCGGCGAGGCGATGCGCAGCGCCGCATCCACCATGAAGGCCGGGATGTGATGCGCACCGGCCCGGCGATCGATCTCCGCACGCGAGATCCTGCCCAGGTTGGGTACGACGGGGTTGGCCTGGTAGGTCGATTCCTGTTCGGTCACCGCCAGCACGGCGCAGATATGCTCGGCGCTGGTCTCCAGCCCTTGCGACGACAACGCCACATACACAGCGTCTGCCCAGCCGTTGCGGTCCGCCAGTGTGGCCGGCAGGCGTCGTGCGATATCGGCCTTGACCGCTTCTGGCGAGCGTTGCGGCACGCGCGGGGCCTGGGTGGCGCAGGCGCAGAGCAGGGCGGTGGCGGTCAGGGCGAGCAGGCGCGGGATCACGGCGTTTCCAGGTCGGTTGAGCGGCAGTTCGACGAGATGCAGTCTACGCTGGCGCCGGTGCGGGCTTGCGTGTCGTGGTCCGGCGCCCACCGCGCGTGGCGCCTGGGCCGCGCAGCAGCCCACGGCAGACACGCTTGGCCATTCAAGGCTGGCGCGCCCAGGCCGATAACGGTCACGACCCCGTGCGCGATGCCGACGCGCGCTGTCGCGGTCGACGCTCATCGTTGCAATCGCTCGTCATCGGGCGCCCGTTGTCGAGGCCGCAGCCGTCAGGCTGCGCGCCTTGCCGCAATCACCGCTGTCCGAACCTGAGGAGTGCCCGAGATGCGCCAGCAAACCGCCAGCTTCCGTCGGCGCGCCTTGGTCGGTGCGACGCGGATGCGTCTGCGGTCTGCGTGGTTGCCCAGGTGAGCAGGCTCGCGCACGGCCGCTGGCGCCTGCTCGCCGGCGTGGCCTTGCTGTTGTCCGGTGCGATGGCCTGGGCACAGCCACAACCCTGGAAGCGCATCGAACTGGCCGCGCTCGATGATCCGGTCGCTGCGCTGGAGCTGGCCCGGCAGGTGCAGCACCAGGGCCATCGCGATGGCGACCGCGATGCGCAGTTCTGGGCACTGTTGGCACAGGCGCGTGTGCTGATCTCGCTGGAAGACAATGCCGCCCGGCAGGCCGTGCTGATCCGTGCGCGGGGCTTGCTGAAGCAGCTGCACGGCAACACGGCGCAGGCGCAGCTGTGGCTGGACATCGTGCAGGCACTCAGCGACGTACGCGAAAACCCCAACCTGGCCATGGTGGCGCGACTGGATGCCCTGCGTCGCCAGGCACGTGCGATGGGGCGCAGCGATCTGTTGTGCGAGATCGAGACGGTGGACATGTGGAGCATGTTGGCCTCCGGCAGCAGCGATGAAGCCTGGAACGCGGCGCAGGCCAGCTACCAATGTGCCGTGCGCGAGCAGGTGCTGGCGCTGGAACTGGATGCGCTGACCCAACTGGGTGCGCTGGCCAGCCGCGTTTCCGGGCGCGTGGCCGATGTCAACGATGCGCAGGACTACCTGCAGCGCGCGCTGACGCGCCTGCACGACCAGCCGGCGCGCTTCCAGCGCAGCCTGATCGAATACGAATACGGCACCTCGCTGGCGCAGCAGCAGCCGGCAGTCGCATTGCTGCACTTCCGGCGGGCGCTGGCGCTCAGCCGCGAGCTGGGCGACCAGGCCGGTATTGCGGCAGCATCGACCAGCGCCAGCGAGGCGCTGATCAAGACCGGCGATGCGAAGGCCGCGTTGGCGATGGCGCGCGAGGCATTGCCGCAGATGCAGGCGCAGGGCAACGTGGGGCGGGTGGCGGCATGCCACGCGGTGTTGCTGCAGGCGCTGACGGTCTTGAAGGCAGAAGGTCTGGGCGAGGCGATCGCGGCCGCGCGCGAGGCAGACGACCCGAACATCACCACGACCGGGCGCGTGGAACTGCTCGATGCGATTGCGCGGGCACTGGCCGCCGAAGGGCGGCATGCCGAGGCCTATCAGGAACTGCAACGCGCCAACGCGCTCCGTGCGCAGAGCCTGAGCTATCAGCGCGATACGGTGATGCTGCGCTTGCAGGCGCGCTACGAGGACGCGCGGCGCGACGTGGAAACCGCCGAACTCCGCCGCCGTAGCGAGACCGCGCAGCTGGCGCTGCAGGCGCGCGCGGCCGGGCAGCGCACCTTGTGGATCGCCTTATGCGCGGCCTGCCTGTTGTTGATCGCGGCGTTGGTGGTGCTGGCATTCGGTGCGCGCCACCGTCGTCAGCTGTCGCGGCTGGCCATGCGCGACGAGCTCACCGGCCTGCCCAATCGCCGCGCCATCCGCGCCGAAGCGCAGCAGCAGATCGACCACGCCCTGCGCACGCGCGCGCCGTGCATGCTGGCCTTGATCGACATGGACCACTTCAAGCAGATCAACGATGTGTACGGCCATGCCAGCGGAGATGCCGTGCTCAAGGCCCTGGCGAGCGCGTCCGCGGTGGCCCTGCGATCGCAGGACCGGCTGGGGCGGCTGGGCGGCGAGGAATTCCTGCTGGTGCTGCCAGGCTGCAGCGTGGAGGAGATTCCGGCAGTGTTCGCGCGCCTGCGCACTGCGCTTGCTGCGATCGAGATTCCGGGGCTGCCGGCAGGCCAGCCGGTGCGGTTCTCGATGGGGGCCGTGAACGTGAGGACGGCAATGGTGGACGGCGCGATCGAATTGGATCTGCTGCTGGGTCAGGCCGATCTGGCCTTGTATGCGGCCAAGACGGCCGGGCGCGATCAATGGGCGGTGCGCTGAGCGGAGCGACGCGACGCAACGGGAGCGGCACTGCTGCATGGTGCTGCGGCGCGATCGCCAGGTGAGCGCATGCGATGCAGAGCGGGGGCATTAGTGCAGATCCGCCCAGCGGCACTGCTCCCGGATCCGTGCGTTACCGCCGTACCGGCAGGGTTGCGAACACGCCATCGAGCGCGAGTTGGGTGCGGAAGCCGGCCTTGCCAAGGCGCTTGCTCACCTCGTTGGGCACGTCGCGCCCGCTGGTGAGTCGGTTGGGCGCCCCGGTGTAATGGAACAGCCGCCCGCCACTGCGCAGCACGCGCGCCAGATGGTCGTAGAAGCTCTGCGAGTACAGCTCGCCGGCGATACCGAAGCGCGGCGGATCGTGCAGGATGGCATCGAACGCGTCGTCGGCAAGCGTGGCGATCCGCTGCGATATGTCGTCATGCTGCAGTTGCAGGCGCCCGCCGGCGTCTGCTGCATCGGGATCCGGCGACCATGGATTGAGCGTACGCAACCACAGGACCTCGGCATTCTTCTCGAACGAGCGCACCTGCGCCACGCCGGCCTCCAGGCAACACGCCGCGAAATAGCCCAGGCCGCCGCAGGTATCCAGCACGGTCTTGCCGCGCGGCTCCACCAACGCCACCTTGCGCCGCGCATCCTCGAACGGCGACAGCTGTGCCGACGGCAGCATCTTGATGCCATCGATCTCGAACGTGGGTGCGCCCCATGCGGTGGGCACCAGCTTGATCAATGCGCCGCTGTAGCGCGCGATCGGCGCGAAATCCTCGCCGTCCCAGAAATACAGCGTGCGGTCCTTGAGCTTGCCGGGATACGGATAGCCACGACCGCACCACTGCCAGGTCTGTGCATCGAGCTGCGCGCTACCGGTGCTGCGGCCCAGATCCAGCGAACCGGTCCAGGCGGTCAGGCCGGCATTGCGCGCGGTCAGCAATGCCCGGGCATCGGAAAGGGTGAGCAGCGGTCCGGAATAATGGGGCACGGAAATGGGGCCATGGGCGCACGCGTGCGGCGCCGTCACAGTAAAGAGTTCGGCATCGTAACCGACCCACCGCTGCAGGACATCCGCCGACGCGGGCCAGGCGCCTGCCTGCTTGGGCTGGATGCGAGTGGCCGCATGCGTTCGCGCATCGACGTGGCGATGCTGCGCGCCAGATCGGCGTATTGCAGCAAACTGCGGTCGTGGCTGGGTGCGCAACGCTGGCGCCGGACGATGGCGCGCCCAGACGCTGTTTTCGCAGTGGCATGGCGAACAAGCCGCTGCCAGCGGCCGCGACGATTCCGCAGCCACGCCTCGCCCCGCATACTGCAGGCCCCGCATCCATGCGTTCGCTCGGATCGGCGTCAACCATGGAGTGCCGGCAATGTTGAAGGGTGTGCTGTTGGGATTCGCCTGTTACGCGGCGTATGCGATCAGCGATGCGTTCGTGAAGCTGCTCGAAGGCAGCCTGCCTGTCTACGAGGTGCTGTTCCTGGGGGCGTTGCTGATGCTGGCGGCGGTGCCGTTCCTGAAGAAGCCCGACGACCGGCTGCGCGAGCTGGTCGTCGCCAGGCAGCCGGCGCTGTGGCTGCTGCGCGCGTTGACCGGTGCGATCGGCAATCTGACCTCGGTGATCGCTTTCACCACCTTGCCGATGGCCGAGGCGTTCGCGCTGATCTTTCTGATGCCGATCTTCGTCACCGTGCTGTCGGTGGTCTTTCTCAAGGAAGAGGTGCGCTGGCGCCGCTGGAGTGCGGTGATCGTCGGCTTCATCGGCGTGCTGATCGTGCTGCGGCCCGGCTTCCGGCATCTCACCCATGGGCATGTGGCGGCGATCGTGTGTGGCCTGGTCGGTGCCATCTCGGTGATAGCCCTGCGCATGGCCGGGCACGGCGAAAAGCGTCTCACGCTCTACGGCGCCGGCGTCATCGGCCCGCTGGTGATGGGCGGCATTCTGATGCTGCCCAGCTTCGTATGGCCCTCGCTGCTGCAGTGGGGGCTGCTGGCCGGCTACGGCCTGCTCGCCGGCCTGGCCGCCATCTGCATGATGTACGCCACCCGGCTGGCGCCGGTCAGTGTGGTGGCACCCACGCAATACAGCCAGATGCTGTGGGCGATCGGCTTCGGCTACCTGTTGTTCCACGACCGCCTGGACTGGCCGATGGGCGTGGGAATCGCGTTGATCCTTGGGGCGGGGCTGTTCACCCTGATTCGCGAGGAGCAGGTGTCGCGCTGGTGGCGGCGGACCAAGATTGTTTGAGGGCTGGGATTGGGGATTCGGGATTTGGGATTGGTAGCAGCACGCGACATCAGCGGCGACGCGCCTGACACCGTTACCAATCCCGAATCCCCAATCCCGGCCTCTGCGGGCCGCAGCAGACGTGGCCCGAAAAGAGCAGTGATGGCGGTCGACGTCAACGGCATGTCAGCACGATCCCGCCCGGAATCACGGTGCGGTAGCGCTGCGACGCGCACCGTGGATGCCTCATTCGAGTCGATCGGAGTCACCGCATGCAGCTCAATCCACGTACTGCGCGTCCCATGACCACCGCCACTGCCGGGCTGTCGGCACACGGCACGCCCGATCCGGATACCAACGAAGACCCGATCCCGCTGGAAGAGCAGGCCCCGCAGCAAGGCGGTTTGCGTGAGGAGGTCGGCGATCTGGAAGACGACGATCACGCATTGCCCGGCCGCGTCGGCGGCGGGCTTGCCGGCGGTTGATGCGGGTGGGCAAGAGCGGCTGACCGGGCGACGGAGCAGCCGCTGGGGACGTACGGACCGCAACGAGAATCTCTCAGCATCGTTTGAATATTGCCAAGCCGGTAGATTCAGCGCGATGCCCTCGTCAAGGGAACTGCACATGTCCCGGTTCGAAGTACACCGGCTTGTTGCCGTTTTCGGGCAGCGCAGGAATCGTATCCAGGATGGCCTTGCCGCGGATATCGGTGATACGAATGGACAACGGCTGATTGCCGAGCTGTTCGCCCAGGAAATGGTTGTAGTCCATTTTCTGCAGACTCTTCCATGCCGTGCCTTGCTTCACTTCGAACTTGACCACCGGGTAGGCATGGTTGCGCACCTGGATCGCTGCCCACCAGCGCGAGCTGCCTTCCTTGATGCGGTATTGCACATTGCCGCTCACCGGCGCGCGCACCACCTTCCAGCTGATCGGAATCCGCCCGTCCACCTTGTTGCCGATCGCTTCGAATGCATTGGGCGACAGATCCAGCCCGCCGGAAGCGCCTTCCGGGTAGAGATCGGTCACGTAGACGGTGGTCTTGCCCTTGGGGCCGGTCACTTCCAGATACGCGCCGGCCAGTGCCGCTTTCACCCCACCGAAGTTCAACTGGGTGGGATTGAGCGCGGTGATGAAGGCCGTGCTGGGAATCGGATCCAGCAGCAGCGCGCCCCCGGAGTAGCCCGAGCCGGTATATGTCGCGGTGCCGGTGAACGTGCTGTTCCAGGTCGCCGCCTTGCCTGCGGCAGGCGTTGCCGCCGCCGCAGCCACCGTCGCTGCAGGCGCGATGCCCCAGGCCTGTTGCACGACCCGCAGCTTGTCTGCACGCGGGCTGCCGTCCTGCGCGAGCAAGCCCCCGTTATTGGCATTGCCCCGCTCCCAGCTGCCGAGGAACGCGCTGCGCAGTCCGGATCCGGCCAGGTAGCCGCTCAGTGCACTCTGCCAGGCGGGGTCGCGCGGATCGCCATCGCCCAGACCACCGCCGATGCTGACCGGGATCACTGCGTGGCTGGCCGCGAACTGGCCGAAATCGCGCTGCCACGTCGCGGGCAGGGTCTGCGCGAAGTCCGGTGCTGCGAAGGCATCGGCGGCATCGCGGTCCGGCCCTGCCAGCTTGGGCATCAGGACCAGCTGCCGGGCCGGAATGCGCAGCGGCGTGCAGGCGATCGGTTGCAGATTGCTGCCGGCGGCCTTGCGTGCCCGGTCGCTGCACACCGCGTTGCTGCCCACGCCTTCCACGCCCACCACCCAGCCTGGCGCCTGCGCCAGCACGGTGTCGGCCGCACGCGCCGCCACGCGGCTCCAGTCCGCTTCGGCGGCGATCCCTGCCCAGGTCGCATTGCGATAGCCGCTGCTGCCCAGATCGATGCCGATCACACCGGCATTACCGCGATAGCGGCGCGCGAGGCTGGCCAGGCCCTGCGTCCATGCCTGGTCCTGCGGCCTCGTCTGCAGCCGCGGTGCGTCGTCGTTGCAGCCGCCATCGGCGAATGCGAGCATCACCTGCATGCCGCGTTGGGTTGCGCTGCGCACGACCGCATCGACCACTTGCAGGGAATTCAGACCGCGTAGCGTCGGATCGCCGGCCACCTCCGCCGCGACCACTGGCCTGCCCTGCAGTGCGGCCGTGCACAGCGGTAGCCGCACGGCATTGATCCGGGCGGCCTGCATCCGGTCCAGCAGCTGCGCAAGCGTGCTGTCCTGCAGGCCAGTCGCCGCCAGACCGAGCCGATCGAAACCTGGCCAGGTCACTCCGCGGATCTGCAGCGTTCGCCCCTGCGCATCGATGAGCCGGCCGTGAGCATCGACCTGCACGGCCATGCTGGTTGCCGGGGTCAGTGCCACGAGTGCGAGCAGTAAGTGGGTGCGTAATTGCATGTACGTCTCCAACCTGATTGGCGGCAGGGCAGCAGACCAGCATCGGGCGCTTGCGGTCCGTGCGCAAAGTCAAGGAAGCGAGCCGATGTGTAAGGACGCGATCGGAAAAGTGGCTGCACTGGAATACAGGTCGCGGTTTGCCCGGGATGCGGCATCCGGGCATCCGGGTGCGCAAGTGCCTTGCCGCGAACGACAGGCCGCACCACTTGCGAGCTGCGGCTATGCGTTGCGCCGCTGGCGTTCGAAGTGGCGGTCGAAGTGGCGGTCGCCGATCCTGTTCTGTCGCGGCGCACGGTGCAGACCCCGGCAGCGCGTGAGGGTGCGGTCGTGCCGGCCTGGCCGCAGCCAACGCAGGTCTGCATCGTCGTGATCGGCCGTATGGGTCGGTACGCACCATGACGGGGCATCGCCGCGGTCGCTGGGCCGTCTCCGGCCCTGCGTGCCGCTGGCGGTGCAAACCTCTGGTGCCAGGCGGCGCGATCTCGTATTTTTGACGGCTTGTTCACTTGCCGGTGCCGTGCCCATGTCCGATCCATCCGCGCCCGACCATCTGCAACGCAGCCTGTCCAATCGCCACCTGCAGTTGATCGCGATCGGTGGCGCGATCGGCACCGGATTGTTCATGGGCTCGGGCAAGACGATCAGTCTGGCCGGGCCGTCGATCCTGTTCGTGTACCTGATCATCGGCGTGATGCTGTTCTTCGTGATGCGCGCCATGGGCGAGCTGCTGCTGTCCAACCTGGAGTACAAGTCGTTCATCGACTTCTCCACCGATCTGCTCGGGCCCTGGGCCGGATTCTTCTGCGGCTGGACCTATTGGTTCTGCTGGATCATCACCGCCATCGCCGATGTGATCGCCATTGCCGCCTACGCGCAGTTCTGGTTTCCCGGCCTGGCGCCGTGGATTCCGGCGATCGCGTGCGTGCTGTTGCTGCTGGCATTGAATCTGGTGACGGTGAAACTGTTCGGCGAGATGGAGTTCTGGTTTGCGCTGATCAAGATCCTCGCCATCTGCGCGCTGATCATCACCGGCGCGGGGCTGGTGGCGTGGGGCTTCCGTTCGCCGTCGGGCAATGTCGCCTCGCTGGCGAATCTGTGGAACGACGGCGGCATGTTTCCGATGGGGATCGGCGGGTTCTTTGCCGGCTTCCAGATCGCGGTGTTCGCCTTCGTCGGTATCGAGCTGGTGGGGACCACCGCAGCCGAAACCGCCGACCCGCGGCGCAACCTGCCCAAGGCGATCAACTCGATTCCGGTGCGGATTTTGATCTTCTATGTGCTGGCGCTGATCGCGATCATGGCGGTGACGCCGTGGCGGCAGGTGGTGGCCGACAAGAGCCCGTTCGTGGAGCTGTTCGTGCTGGCCGGCGTGCCGGCGGCGGCCAGCCTGATCAATTTCGTGGTGCTGACCTCGGCCACCTCATCGGCCAACAGCGGCATCTTTTCCACCAGCCGCATGCTCTACGGCCTGGCCGAAGAACGGCATGCGCCCAAGGCGTTTTCCAAGCTCTCGCGTGCGGCGGTGCCGGCGCGCGGCCTGCTGTTCTCCTGCCTGTGCCTGCTGCTGGGTGCGATGCTGGTGTACCTGATCCCGAATCTGGTGACCGCGTTCACTCTGGTCACCACCCTGTCGGCGGTGCTCTTCATGTTCGTGTGGTCGCTGATCCTGTGCGCCTACATCGCCTACCGCCGCAAGCGCCCGGAGCAGCACGCCGCGTCGCAGTTCAAGATGCCCGGTGGCGTGTTGATGTGCTACGTGTGCCTGGCGTTCTTCGCCTTCGTTCTGGTGTTGCTGACCTTGCAGGCCGATACGCGGCAGGCCCTGCTGGCCAGCCCGGTGTGGTTCCTGATCCTGGCGATCGGCTATGTCGTCAAGCGTGCCCAGACGCGCACAGGGTAAGTGCCGCAGCGTTCGCTGTATTGCAAGGGCCCGCACTGCGGGGCCTTTGCGTTTTTGGCTGCACAACACCGCGATAAAGGCCACTGCCAGCTGAGCGTGTTGGCGCGCGGCGTTGACGCGGCTCTAGCCGGGCACGATGCTCGCGGCCATCCATCGCCACGGCCTTCCGCATGATCACGATCCACCCGATCGCCGCCACCGACCGCACGCAGGGGTGCTGGGTGGACCTGTGCCAGCCCACGGCGCAGGAACTTGCCGACGCCGCCGCGCAGGTGGGTTTCGCGCTGCCGGATCGTGCGGCGATCGGCGAGATCGAGTTCAGCAGCCGGGTGCGGCGACAGGGCGAGGTGTTGTTTCTCAATGTGCCGCGCTTCCAGGACGACGATGGCCCCACCGCGCCGCTGGGCTTCGCGCTGTCGCCGACCATGCTGGTGACCCTGCGCGAGCAGCGCATCGGATCGCTGGAGGCGCTGGCAGCGGAGCTGGATCACGTGCCATGCCACGGCGCCGACGATCTGCTGCTGCGCATGTTCGATCGTCTGGTCGGGCGCCTGGCAGACCGGCTCGAAGCTCTGGAGGTTGCCGTCACCGAGACCACCCGGGAGGTGTTCGACAACCCGCACAAGACGCGCGATCTGGAGCGCATGCTGCATCAGGTCGGTGGCATGGGCCGGCAGTTGGGTGGGCTGCATAACGCAGGGCAGGGGATGCTGCGGTTGGTGACCTATCTGGACAGCACCACGCCGGAATGGTTCGGCACCGATGCGGCCAGGCGGATCGGGCTGCTGCACAAGGACCTGACCACCTTGAGCGAGTTCCATCAGCACATGGACGACCGTATCGAGTTCCTGCTCGATAGCGTGCTGGGCATGATCAACATCGATCAGAACAACGTGATGAAGGTGATGGCGGTGGCCTCGGTGGTCGGCATCCCACCCACCGTGCTGGTCGGCATCTGGGGCATGAATTTCGCTTACATGCCCGAACTGAAATGGCACGATGCTTACTTCTGGGCGCTGGGCATCATCGCGCTGAGTGTGGTGCTGCCACTGGCGTGGTTCCGCAAACGTGGGTGGGTGTGAAAGCGGGAAACCCGTAGGAGCAACCCGGGGCGCGCTGTGGCGTTGCCGGGAAGACCCTCGCGCCCAGGGACGCTCCTACGGAGGTGCTGCGCTGCGCGGCGATCTCTGTGCACTGGCGACTGTCCAGGTGCGTGGCGTGCAATCAGGCGGTGCGCACTGTCGATTGCTGCCGGACAGCCTGGATCAGCCCTTGGCCTGGAAGCTGATCTCCTCGTACGGCTGCACCACCACCCAGCCTTCGCCGGCAAAGCGCATCTGCAGGCTTTCGCCCGATCCTCGCCCGAGCAGCGTACCGATCGAGACGTCGGTGACCAGCTCCGGTGTCAGCGTTCCCGACCAGGCGACGGTGGCATTGGGGTCGGTGAATATCGGGCCGCTGGCAGCGCTGACCGGCAGCGTCAGCGGCTGGTAATGCGAGGTGATCGCCACGATGCCGTGGCCGCTCAGGCGCACATTGAACAGGCCGCCGGACAGCATGCCGGCCACTTTGCGCATCATGGTGATCTTGTGCTCGATGCCGGATTCGAATGCCAGCACGTCGTTGCCGTTGACGAAGATCGATTCGCCATTCAGGCGCAGCAAGGTGATCAGTTTGCCGACATCGGCCAGGTACACGCGGCCCTGGCCTTCGGCCTTCATCAGCTGCATGCCTTCGCCGCTGACCGCCTTCTTCAGCAGATTGCCCAGGCCCTGTTCCAGCAGGCCTTCGCGGGTGAACTTGACGTTGCCGGTGCGCGCGACCATGGCGCCTGCCTTGGACCACACCATGCCGTTGAGGCGCACTTCCAGCAGATGCGGGTTTTCCAGCTCGAAGGGATCGGGGCTGAGGTCCTTTTCCTTGGAGTGGGCGAGAAATTCGTCGAGCGTGCGTACGGCCATGCGTCCGTCCTGGAGGTGGGTGAGTCCGCATGATACGCGGCGACCGTGGTGCCCTCCGCGCCGAATGCCGCCGCGCGCCCCTGCGCGCCGCAGACATCACGCGTCGGCAAGCGGCAGGTCGCCTGCGTTCGGCTTGCCTGTGCTTCTGCGAGCCGCGTCGGGTTCAGGCAGGCGCTGCCGGGCTAGATTGCGCCAGCAGGGGATTATTCACGGGAAGGAGCGGGCGATGCAGGGGAATGAGAGCGGTGAAACGACGTGCGCGCGTGCTGCGCGAGGACTGCGTGGCGTTGTTGCTGCAGTCGCGTTAGCGGCAAGCGTAGCGATAGGGGCAGGCAGCATGTCGGTGCAGGCCGCCACCGGCCCGGGCGTGGTGACCGGCGACACCGTCGTGCACGATCCTTCGATGCTCAAGCTCGGCGATGGGCGCTACTACATCTACTCCACGGTCGGCGTGGTCACCAGCACCGATCGCACCAGATTCAACAACGCAGGGGCGATCTTCGGCAGCGTGCCTGGCTGGGTGAAGAGCTATAACCCGAAAAACGAGGTATGGGCGCCGGACGTGTCGCTGCGTGGCAGCAAGTACCTCATGTACTACACCGCATCGTCGTTCTCTTCCAACAAATCGGCCATTGGTCTGGCCAGCAGCAGCACCGGCAAGCCCGGCTCGTGGAAGGATCAAGGCATCGTCTACACCTCCAAAAGCAGCGACGACTACAACGCCATCGACGGGAATCTGGTGGTGGACGGCAGCGGTAAATGGTGGCTCGCGTTCGGCTCGTTCTGGTCGGGCATCAAGCTGATTCAACTCGATCCGGGGACCGGTAAACAGCTGGCCAGCAACACCTTCCGCTACAGCCTGGCCAGCCGGCCCTCGCCCGGCGCGGTGGAGGCGCCCTTCATCCAGCAGGCGAACGGCTGGTACTACCTGTTCGTGTCCTTCGATGCCTGCTGCAAGGGCGCCAGCAGCACCTACAGGATCGCGGTGGGGCGTGCGCGCTCGGTGACCGGGCCGTATCTGGATCGGGCCGGTGTGGACATGCGCAACGGTGGCGGTACGGTGATCCATGCCGGGCAGGGCAGCATGCATGGGCCTGGCGGGCAATCGGTGTTTCGCGATGGCGACGGCGACATCCTGGTCTATCACTACTACGACGACCGCGGCGACGCGCGACTGGGCATCAACCGGTTGGGCTACGACAACAAGGGCTGGCCGGTGGTGCAGTAAGAGCGGCTAACAGAACGACTGCGCAGCCGCCAGGCGGGCGCGGCCGGTGCTCGGAATTGGCATGTAGCACTCGTACACTCCGGTTCCTGCGCGCCGTCCACACCCACCTGACGGCCGCTCGCTACGCTCTGTTAGCCGCTCTAGGCAGGCACAGGCCCCGCACGCCGCCGTGCGACAACCCCGACAGACGCGCTGCCGCCGCATCCGCTGCGGCAGCGCGTGATCTCTCAGCGCGCCGCCGGCTCGGGCTTGCGCGTGCGCCTGACGGGTGCGGTGTCCTTGCCCTGGTACAGGTTCAACAGCATCAGGGTGACGCCGTTGGTCCAGCCGAAGCCGTCCTGCAAGGCGTATTCGCCGCCGCCGCCGCCGGCCGCGTCGGCCTCCAGGCCGTATTTCTCCACCAGCTTGTGCTCGCGTGCGAACAGCGCCTGTACCTGGCTGAGGAAGCGCTCGCCGATCGTGCGCGCCAATGCGGTTTCGCCATAGCGTCGCAGTCCGTCTACCGCGACCCATTGCAGCGGCGCCCAGCCGTTGGGTTCATCCCATTGCTGGCCGGTCCTGGCAGCGGTGGTGGCCAGCCCGCCGGGGCGCAGCAGGCGGGCGCGCACGGTCGCGGCAGTGCGCTTGGCATGCGCATCCGATGCCAACCCGGCGAACAGCGGGTATAGCGCGGCTGCGGTGACCTGGTCGCTCAGCGTGCGCGTCTGCCAATCGTAATCGGCGTAGTAGCCGGCCGCGTTCCAGAGATGCGCGTCGATGGCCTGCTTGCGTCGCTGCGCCAGCGCAGCGTAATCCAGCGCGCACTCGGCACCGGGTTGCGCACAGGCCTGGGCCAGGGTGCGTTCCAGGTGGTAGAGCAGGCTGTTGAGGTCGATGGGAAGGATGGCGGTGGTGCGGATGGTATGCAGGTTCTGGCCGTCGGCCAGCCAGCGGCTGGTATAGTCCCAACCGCTTTCCGCGCCGGCGCGCAGGTCGCGATACACCTCGGCGGCGGGGCGGCCGTGCGCTTGGGCAGCGGTACGGGTGTCGTGCAGCCAGGCTTCCGGGCGCGGCGTGTCGCGCTCGTCCCAATAGCGATTGAGGACGCTGCCATCTGCCAGCCGTACCACGTGGCGCGCTGCCTGGCCCGGCTTGAGCCCGTCGCTGCCCTGCATCCAGTACGCGTATTCCTTCTGCAGCTGCGGCAGATAGCGCTGGTAGACCGCCTCGCCTTCCACGCCGGCCTGCAGCTCCACCATGTAGGAGAAGAACGGCGGCTGCGAGCGGCTGAGGTAGTAGGTGCGGTTGCCGTTGGGAATGTGCCCGTAGGTGTCGATCAGGTAGGCGAAGTTGTCCAGCATCTGGCGGCTGAGCGTGGTCTCGCCGCTCTTCACCAGACCCAGCATGGTGAAGTAGGAATCCCAGTAATACACCTCGCGGAAACGCCCGCCGGGCACCACGTAGGGGTGCGGCAGCGCCAGCAGGCTGCTGTGCGGCGGCACCTGGGTCTGGCTGCGCACCAGCTTGGGCCAGAGCAGGTCGATGTGCTCGCGCAGGCCGGTGTCCTGGCGAATCGCGTCGGTCTGCACCGGCGGCGATTCCTCGAAGTTGGCGTCCACGAAGCGGCGCAGGTCGAAGCCGGGGTGGTCGTGCTGCGCCAGATAGTCGGCGTTGATCAGCGCCGGATCGCGCAATGGCAGGAAATCGACGAAGTGCTTCTGGTCGTCGAACAGTTCCCCGCGCTGCACCGCCTGGAACAGCTCGGGGTAGGCCAGATCGGGCGTCGGCGGCGTGGATGCGGGAACGTTGACCACCGGAGTGTCCAGCGGCGCGGCGGTCAGCGTGCACGGCGCGACGAACATGCTCAGCGACAGGCCAAGCAGCGACGTACAGCACGGGGGCGCGGCAGAACTCATGGCATCTCCGGAACGGGCAGTGACGTGTGGCATGGTAAACGACCAATGTGGCGGGCAGGACCGCACCGGGTGCCCGAACGGCGGCGACCGACGCAACGCGATTCATCAAGGTGACGCGGCGCGCCGTCATGACGTGCGCCGATTCAGGCCTATCGGCGCGGCGGCAATCGGCTTGAGTGCCGCGTCGTTGCACCCGATTCGCTGTAACGCGATGCAAGATGCGCGCCAGAGGCCGCGCGTTCGACCCGCCGGAGCAGCGGCACAGGCGTCGTCTGCCGAGGATCGTGCGGCCTGAAAGAACGCGCGCCGGATGCCACCGCCCGAGGGCGATATCGGCTTCGCATGCGTGCAGGTTGGCGTGCGCATCCATCCTCTGTGTGTTGTCTGGCGGCTTATCGCATCCGCATCACGCATGCGGGGCTCCGTCGCGCTCAGTGCGTGCATAACGTGAATGGCGGCTGGCGCGCGCTGGCGGCACAACGAATTTCAAACGCATGCCCACGCCATGCCCGCTAGATTTGCGCGCTCTGCATCGACATCCCGGATGCAGTGCCCGTCTTCTCCACATCTTTATCGGTCGGCACCATCGTGACTACCCGCAGCAAGGAAGGGCTCGTCCCGCATGTCGCCGCCGCCGCATGCACGGGCGCGATCCTGTTCTTCTTCGCCTGCCTGCTGTTGTACATGCCGCCACCGCGCCAGGCCACGCAACAGCAGGACGACCTGCAGGTGTATCTCGTGCCGCGCGCGCCGCTGCGCGAGCCGGTTCCGGTCGCGCCATCGCGCGATGCCAGGGCGCAGCCGCGGGCGGCCGCCGCCGCAGCGACGGCACGTCGCGCGCC
>NZ_JAJGQH010000030.1 GCF_020783655.1 Xanthomonas melonis
CCCGCCAGCGGGAGAAGCGATGCCTGGCTGCGCGTGATCTCTCGATCGAACTGCAACTGACCACCCACCGCCCCCTTCCCCACCCGCGGGGGAAGGTGCCCGAAGGGCGGATGGGGGCAGCATTGCTGCGAGGCGACCAACAAAGGCGCGACAAGCGCAAACGGTGTTGCCCCTCCCTCATCCGGCGCTGCGCGCCACCTTCTCCCGCTGGCGGGAGAAGCGATGCCTGGCTGCGCGTGATCTCTCGATTGCACTGCAACTGACCACCCACCACTCCCTTCCCCCGCCCGCGGGGGAAGGTGCCCGAAGGGCGGATGGGGGCAGCACCCGGCAGCAAGCAAGCCAGGCAACACAACCCCAGAACGCACAAGGCGGCCAAAGCCGCCTCGTCGTTCATTCCCCACTGCAGCGCACCGACCTCAGCGCTGGCGCTTCTTGCGTACGTACAGCACCAGCGAATGCTCTTCCAGTTCATAGCCGTGCTTGGCGGCGATCTGGCGCTGCAGTGCTTCGATCTCTTCGCTTTCGAACTCGATGACGTGGCCGGTGTCCACATCGACCATATGATCGTGATGGCCGCCGCGGTCCAGCTCGTATACCGCCTGGCCGCCTTCGAAGTTGTGTTTGAGTACCAGACCAGCAGCCTCGAACTGGGTCAGCACGCGATACACCGTGGCCAGCCCGATCTCATCGCCGTGGTCCAGCAACTGCCGGTAGATGTCTTCAGCGCTGAGGTGATGCTGGTTGCTCTTCTGTTCGAGCAGTTCCAGGATCCGCATCCGCGGGTGGGTCACCTTCAGCCCGACTTTGCGCAGGTCGTGGGTTTCCATGTGTTCTCCGTTCATTGGCGATTTAGCGCCAGCTGCCTTCAAACGGGTCGCGGCGACCGGGGGAAGTGTATCATCGGCGTGATTTCCTCAGCACTTACTCCACGATGCGCAATCTCCTGCTGGTCGCCGCCATTGCCTTGTCCACCGCTGGCTGCGGCATCATCTACAAGCAGCCGATCTACCAGGGCAATCTGATCAAGCAGAACGCCGTGGAGCAGCTGCAGGTAGGCCAGAGCAAGCAGCAGGTCAGCGCATTGCTGGGGACGCCGTCGATTCCGGACCCGTTCCACGCCCAGCGCTGGGACTACACCTCCACCCAGCGGGTGGATCGTCTGGCGCATACCGAGATCAAGAATTTCACCGTGTTCTTCGAGAACGACCAGGTAACCCGTTGGGAAGGCGACTATTTCCCCTCCCAGGACGAGCAGTTGGCCAAGTCGGCACCCAAGCAGTTCGGCCGCAATCTGGCGCGCGACAAGAAGAAGCAGCGCGGCCGTTGAGCCACTCGGTCGGGGTTTGCCCCTGACCGCAGCGATACTGATTTCTCGACCACCCCTAGCTATTGCACCCTGCAACGGGCGGGCGTGTCCGGCCAACCGCGCGTTCGCCGGCCGTCGCAAGCCATGCTGCAGCATGGAGCCGCTCTCAGGCGCTAGGTCCGCGCCTTTTTGTCCGGTCCGGCCCGACGACGGCGCGCTTCTTTGGGATCCAGGAGCAGCGGCCTGAGCAACTCCACCCGGTCGCCGTCGCGCAAGACTCGCTCTGAGGGCGTCACCTGACCATGGATGGCGAGCGCGGCAGGCGAGTGTTCGCGTTCGAGGCCGGATGCGGCCACCGCGTCGGCCACTGTGGCGCCCTCGGGCAGCGTGAGCTGCACCGCGCTGTAGCGGTCCGGCCAGGCCAGTACCACCTCGACCTGCACCATCACGCGTCGCCGCGATCGGCGACCCGGACGAAATCGTTGACCATGCGATCGGCCAGCCCCTGGAAACCCAGCGCCAGCGCCGGCCCCAACAAGCGCGAACTGGTCTCCACGTCCAGGGTCAGGCTGACCTTGCAGGCATTCTCGCCCAGCGCCTGGAACTCCCACAGGCCCTCCAGGCGCTTGAATGGCCCGTCGCGCAGGTGCATCACGATGCGTTGCGGGCGTTCCAGGATGTTCTCGGTGGTGAACCAGGTTCGAAAAGTACCCAGCCCCAGGTCCAGCCGCGCAACGATACGCCCCGGATCCTGTTCGAGCACATGGGCAGCGTCGCACCAGCCGAAGCGGCGTGGATAGGCGGCGACATCATTGACCAGATCGAACATGCGGGAGGTACTGTGTTCGACCAGGGCGCTGCGACGGATGGTAGGCATTCGCTAACTTGTGAAAGACGGAAGATCGTTTGACGACACCGAATCGGCGACAATGGCGTCATGAGCAAGAAACCATCCAAGGATAAAGCAAACGGCGCGAAGGCCACGAAAACCATCGCGCTGAACAAGCGTGCGCGCCACGAATACCACCTGGAAGAACGCTACGAGGCCGGGCTGGCGCTGCAGGGCTGGGAGGTCAAGGCGATCCGCGCCGGGCGCGCCAATATCGTCGACGGCTACGCCTATGTCCGTTCTGGCGAGATCTATCTGATCGGCGCGCAGATCACCCCGCTGATCCAGGCCTCCACCCACACCGTGCCGGTCGAACGCCGCGACCGCAAGCTGCTGCTGCACCGGAACGAGATCGACAAGGTGCTGACCCGGGTGGAGCGCGAAGGCTACACCCTGGTGCCCACCGCGCTGTACTGGAGCAGCAACAAGGTCAAGCTCGAAATCGCCCTGGCCAAGGGCAAGCAGAACCACGACAAGCGCGACGCCGCCAAAGACCGCGACTGGCAACGCGACAAGCAGCGCGTGATGCGGCGGCATAACCGTGATGCCTGAGGGGCGGGGATTCGGGATTGGGGATTCGTTACAGCGATTGTGCATGAACTGGTACATGGCTGGCTTGCGATCCGCTTGCGCACCACTGCAGCACACGGCCTCACTGCCTTTGCGAATCCCGCCCCCCGACTCCCGAATCACGTCTCCCCAAGCATACGCATCAGATTCGGCACTCCCCTGCCCTGCACGTAGCGATCGCGCTGCAGATCGGTGCTGGTGTCCAGCAGCAGCTGCTTGACCCGGTCCGGGAAGCCGATGAACTCGCGGCGTGCCGACAGGAATCCGGCCAGCAGGCCAGAGACATGCGGCGCGGCCATGCTGGTGCCGCTCATCTCCACCATCAGGCTGGCAGGATCCCTCGGGTCGAAGTCGTAGTACGCCGAAACGATCTTCTCGCCCGGCGCAACCACATCGGGTTTGCTGCGGCCGTCGGCGGTGGGGCCACGCGAGGAAAAGTACGACACCCCATAGTTGTGCGGGCTGCTCTTGTGCACCGAGCCCACCACGATGGCCTCTTCGAGATTGCCCGGATCGCTGATGGACAGGTCCATATTGGCCGGATAGGTGCCGCCGTCGTTCTGCATCAGCCAGGTCAGCCCCTCGTTGCCGGCCGCCACCACCACCAGCACGCCCTGCCGCCAGAGCCGGCGCAGCTCGTTGCACAGGGGCGTGAAGCCACAACCGTAACTTTCCGGGTCGAAGCAGCCGCCCAGACTCAGGTTGATGCCGTGGATGACCAGCTCGCCGGCGCGTTCATTGATCGCAGCCACCTGTTGCACCGCCTTGATCGTCCACGAATCGCGGCCGTTTCCTGCATCGTCGAGCACCTTGAAACCATACAGGCGCGCATCCGGTGCCATGCCCGCAAACTCCAGCGGACTGCCGGGGCGGCCTTGCGCATCGGGAATGGAGGCATGGCAATGACCGGCGATGATGCCGGCGATATGGGTGCCGTGCCCATGCCGGTCCAGCCTGGCGAACGCTTCGCCATCGCCGCGTGTGAGGTGGCGGGCCGCGCCGCGCCGCGTGCAATCCCATTGCGCCACCACGTTGTCGCGCTCGCCCTTGACGAAGAAGTGCGGATGGCTGGCCGCGATACCGGTATCCAGCACCGCCCAACCGATCTGCTGGCCGCGCGCGCGGTACGCAATGCGCGCCGCATCGGCGTGCAGCACGTTGCCGGAGACATGGATCAACGCGCGCTTGCCGGCATCGCGCCATACCCGTCGAAAACCCAGTGCGCGATAGCGATCCTGCAGTGACTCGATCTCGAAGCGCGTCAGCCGCGCCGACACGAAGCGCTGCAGGCCGTCTTCCAGTTCGATCGCCTCGTCCAGCGCATCGCCTTCCAGCCCCGTGCTGCGCGAGGCGACCTGCCGCAACTGGGCCAGCAACTGCGCGCGCACGCCGCCCGGATCGCCGCCCAGCACGCGCCGATCCAGCTCGATCAGCACTTCATGCCGGTACTCCGCACCATGCGCCTCGAGCTGCTCACTGAGATCCTTGATCAGCACCGCGTTGGACACCGGCTGATCGAACCCGACACCAACGGCTTGACGCACCGCCGCGCGCACCTGCGGAATCGACAGATAGCCCGAACCCGAGTGCGAATTGCTCTGCCAATCCGGATTCAGACGCGCGGCGGCAAGATTTTCGAAGCGCCCTCTGGCGTTGGCGATATCGTCGGTGAGGTCCGGATCGAAGGCGATCGGGTCGCCGGTGTCGGCAACGTTGATCCAGCGCTGCACGCACGCGGGAAACGGCAGTTTGCGTGTGCCGGTCCAGCGCTTGAACATGCTGCGCACCTGCGGCAGGCCAAGCGGCGAACCCAGGCTCAGGAACAGTGGCACCTCGCACTCCGCCGCCTGCAGTTGGCGCAGCACGTCGTAGGCGATCATCGAGCCCTGGCTGTGGGCGACCACCACGAACGGCCCGCCGCCGGCACGCAGGCGCTGGGCCAGGCTCTCGCGCATCAGCGCGGCACGCTCCGGCACGAAGAACAGGTCATGCACGTCCTGCAGCAGCGCAGCGGAGATCAGCCGCAGCAGCACGCGGTTGATCGCATCAATCGGGCCCTTTGCCTGCAAGCCGCCCGGCACGCTGGCAGCATCGAGTTCATCCAGCAACCGGTGCAAATCCGCACGTTCCTGCGCGCTCTCGGCCAACGCATCGGCCAGCAGGTGCAGGTCCTGCGTTCCCGGCACCAGGCCCAGCGTACTCAAGGCACGTTGCACGCTCTGATTCAGCGCCGGGCCCACGTCGCGGCTATCGCAGTTGCCCGGCTCGGGCACGGGATAGCGCTCGCGGTTGACCCAGTACGCCAGGCGCGTGCGCTCTCCCATCGGCCGCCCGAACAAGGCCTTGTCCCATTGGCAGCGCAGTACCTCGGCGGGTGGCTTGTTGCCGATGCCATGGATATAGATCACCGTGCGCGCCTTGCCCTGCACGCGCTGGGTGGCGATGTCCGCCTGGTCTGCCGGTTGCGCTCCCTTGCCGCGCCGTCGGGCGGCGGGTGCGGCGGTCGTGCCCGACGCGCGACGCGCCGGCCGTGAACCTGAGGGCTTGCCTGTCGCCATCGCTTCGCTCCTTCGCTTGCGGACTGTTCCGTTCTATACGGATGAAGCCACTGTAAGCGCTGAAGGTCCCACCACTTGTGACAGGGCGCGCCGATCCCTACACTGATCAGGTCAGCGTTTGATGCTTTCCCCGGGGGTGCACTGGTTTCGACGGGGGTCGCGAAGTCGCTTGGCGCATGCCGAGGGGGCAGCTTTCCTCGTTAATCCAGCAGCAAACTTTTAGTTGCCAACGACGACAACTACGGTTCGGACTTCGCTATCGCCGCTTAATTGGCTTTAGTTGTAGTTCTACAGCCGCCTAAGGCGAACCCCCGAACTTACTTGTGCCCGTGCTCGTAAGTGTAGGGTCATTATCACGGAACCGCCGGTAGTGGCTGCCTGTCAGCTGCCGGTCAGATCAAGCAGGCTGGTTCTCAGGTGCGCTTTGCCCGCCGTGCTGCCTGGGGACGAGATCTAACGGAGGGATAAGCATGTAGTGCCGGGGATGGAGTGCTTCCGGACGGCGGTTCGATTCCGCCCACCTCCACCATCTGATCGCGGAAAAGAGCAGTAAGTGCTTGATTCGCTAAGGTTAGGCCCGGGGTTTGATGTTCAGTTTGAGCCTGCGTTAGGTATCAAACAAGGTATCAAACCCCGTGCCGAAGCCTTACTTTTGCGCCGCCCTGCTGGGCTCTATGTGCGCTTCTTCGTCCCGACCGACCTGCAAGCCCTCATTGGCTCGCGCTACCTTGTCCGTCCCGTTCGCTTGTCCCTCGGTGATGCTGCCCGACTGGCGGTGGCACGGACTGCTGTGGCACTCTCGGAAGCATTCGATCGGATGCGGCAGGGGGCAAGCAGCATGAAGGACGATTTGCTGAGCCAGGCTTTGGCCTCATTGCAAGGCAACAAAGCTCGGCCTTACACCATCAAAGTGGGTAGGATGGAACTGTCTGCTGATACGCCCATGGTTCCGTAGACACTCAAGACCCTCGTTGCGCGTAGCGCCGTTCGAACTCTACAGGCGATAGGTCGCCAGTTGAACCATGACGGCGTTGTGGGTTGTAGAACATTTCGATGTAGTCGAACACCTCGGCGCGTGCGGCGTCCTTGGTCGGGTAGATCCGCCGACTGATCCGCTCGCGTTTGAGCAAACCGAAGAAGCTCTCCACGGGCGCGTTGTCGTGGCAGTTGCCACGCCGACTCATGCTGCACACCAAGCCGTGGGACACCAGGAAGCTCTGCCAGTCATCGCTGGTGTAGATCGACCCTTGGTCCGAGTGGACCAGGCAACCAGCGCTGGGTTTGCGCCGCCACACCGCCGACAACAGCGCTTGGACGACCAACTCGGTATCGGCTCGATCGCGCATCGCCCAGCCGACGACCTGCCTGGAAAACAGATCGA
>NZ_JAJGQH010000031.1 GCF_020783655.1 Xanthomonas melonis
CTCGAAATGAGGTGTTGACGGCAAGAAAAAGTCCGCTATAATGGGCGGCTCGCTTCGACGGAAACGACGAAGCTGACGGGAACGGCGCTGAGGCCACTTCCCAATGTTCTTTGACAGTGTGCGCAGGTAATTTGTGCGGACGCCTGCAGGAAGGATGATTGTCCATCTTGCAGACGTTTAATCAAGCAACATATTAATTGCTTTGCAAGCGATAAGTTGCCAGTGGTTGGACTTCTGCAGCTAAGAGTATTTGCCTTCGGGCATGTAATTTTAAGTGAAGAGTTTGATCCTGGCTCAGAGTGAACGCTGGCGGCAGGCCTAACACATGCAAGTCGAACGGCAGCACAGTAAGAGCTTGCTCTTATGGGTGGCGAGTGGCGGACGGGTGAGGAATACATCGGAATCTACTCTTTCGTGGGGGATAACGTAGGGAAACTTACGCTAATACCGCATACGACCTACGGGTGAAAGCGGAGGACCTTCGGGCTTCGCGCGATTGAATGAGCCGATGTCGGATTAGCTAGTTGGCGGGGTAAAGGCCCACCAAGGCGACGATCCGTAGCTGGTCTGAGAGGATGATCAGCCACACTGGAACTGAGACACGGTCCAGACTCCTACGGGAGGCAGCAGTGGGGAATATTGGACAATGGGCGCAAGCCTGATCCAGCCATGCCGCGTGGGTGAAGAAGGCCTTCGGGTTGTAAAGCCCTTTTGTTGGGAAAGAAAAGCAGTCGGTTAATACCCGATTGTTCTGACGGTACCCAAAGAATAAGCACCGGCTAACTTCGTGCCAGCAGCCGCGGTAATACGAAGGGTGCAAGCGTTACTCGGAATTACTGGGCGTAAAGCGTGCGTAGGTGGTGGTTTAAGTCTGTTGTGAAAGCCCTGGGCTCAACCTGGGAATTGCAGTGGATACTGGATCACTAGAGTGTGGTAGAGGGTAGCGGAATTCCCGGTGTAGCAGTGAAATGCGTAGAGATCGGGAGGAACATCCGTGGCGAAGGCGGCTACCTGGACCAACACTGACACTGAGGCACGAAAGCGTGGGGAGCAAACAGGATTAGATACCCTGGTAGTCCACGCCCTAAACGATGCGAACTGGATGTTGGGTGCAATTTGGCACGCAGTATCGAAGCTAACGCGTTAAGTTCGCCGCCTGGGGAGTACGGTCGCAAGACTGAAACTCAAAGGAATTGACGGGGGCCCGCACAAGCGGTGGAGTATGTGGTTTAATTCGATGCAACGCGAAGAACCTTACCTGGTCTTGACATCCACGGAACTTTCCAGAGATGGATTGGTGCCTTCGGGAACCGTGAGACAGGTGCTGCATGGCTGTCGTCAGCTCGTGTCGTGAGATGTTGGGTTAAGTCCCGCAACGAGCGCAACCCTTGTCCTTAGTTGCCAGCACGTAATGGTGGGAACTCTAAGGAGACCGCCGGTGACAAACCGGAGGAAGGTGGGGATGACGTCAAGTCATCATGGCCCTTACGACCAGGGCTACACACGTACTACAATGGTAGGGACAGAGGGCTGCAAACCCGCGAGGGTAAGCCAATCCCAGAAACCCTATCTCAGTCCGGATTGGAGTCTGCAACTCGACTCCATGAAGTCGGAATCGCTAGTAATCGCAGATCAGCATTGCTGCGGTGAATACGTTCCCGGGCCTTGTACACACCGCCCGTCACACCATGGGAGTTTGTTGCACCAGAAGCAGGTAGCTTAACCTTCGGGAGGGCGCTTGCCACGGTGTGGCCGATGACTGGGGTGAAGTCGTAACAAGGTAGCCGTATCGGAAGGTGCGGCTGGATCACCTCCTTTTGAGCATGACGTCATCGTCTTGCGGGCGTCCTCACAAATTACCTGCATTCAGAGATGCGTACCGGCACAGGTCGGTATGCGAAAGTCCCATCATGGGGCCTTAGCTCAGCTGGGAGAGCACCTGCTTTGCAAGCAGGGGGTCGTCGGTTCGATCCCGACAGGCTCCACCAGATTCGCAGATCCCTCTGCAAGAGCCCGCACATTCGTGTGCGGACTGTCCAGGGAAAAGCGAGAGCACTAGACTTTGGGTCTGTAGCTCAGGTGGTTAGAGCGCACCCCTGATAAGGGTGAGGTCGGTGGTTCGAGTCCTCCCAGACCCACCACTCTGAATGTAGTGCACACTTAAGAATTTATACGGATCAGCGTTGAGGCTGGTACGTGTTCTTTTATAACTTATGACGTAGCGAGCGTTTGAGATATCTATCTAAACGTGTCGTTGAGGCTAAGGCGGGGACTTCGAGTCCCTAGAAATTGAGTCGTATGTTCGCGTTGGTGGCTTTGTACCCCACACAACACGTCATATAGCTCCGAGGCAACTTGGGGTTATATGGTCAAGCGAATAAGCGCACACGGTGGATGCCTAGGCGGTCAGAGGCGATGAAGGACGTGGTAGCCTGCGAAAAGTGTCGGGGAGCTGGCAACAAGCTTTGATCCGGCAATGTCCGAATGGGGAAACCCACTGCTTCGGCAGTATCCTGCAGTGAATTCATAGCTGCTGGAAGCGAACCCGGTGAACTGAAATATCTAAGTAACCGGAGGAAAAGAAATCAACCGAGATTCCCTAAGTAGTGACGAGCGAACGGGGAGCAGCCCTTAAGCTGGAATGGCTTTAGAAAAACAATCTGGAAAGATTGGCCATAGAAGGTGATAGCCCTGTATTTAAAAGGGCCACTCCAGTGAAGACGAGTAGGGCGGGGCACGTGAAACCCTGTCTGAATATGGGGGGACCATCCTCCAAGGCTAAATACTCCTGACCGACCGATAGTGAACCAGTACCGTGAGGGAAAGGCGAAAAGAACCCCGGAGAGGGGAGTGAAATAGATCCTGAAACCGTGTGCGTACAAGCAGTAGGAGCTCGCAAGAGTGACTGCGTACCTTTTGTATAATGGGTCAGCGACTTACTGTTCGTGGCAAGCTTAACCGTATAGGGGAGGCGAAGGGAAACCGAGTCTGATAAGGGCGCATAGTCGCGGGCAGTAGACCCGAAACCGGGTGATCTAGTCATGGCCAGGGTGAAGGTGCCGTAACAGGTACTGGAGGCCCGAACCCACGTCTGTTGCAAAAGACGGGGATGAGCTGTGATTAGGAGTGAAAAGCTAATCGAACCCGGAGATAGCTGGTTCTCCTCGAAAGCTATTTAGGTAGCGCCTCATATGTATCCTCTCGGGGGTAGAGCACTGTTATGGCTAGGGGGTCATCGCGACTTACCAAACCATTGCAAACTCCGAATACCGAGACGGACTGTATGGGAGACACACGGCGGGTGCTAACGTCCGTCGTGAAAAGGGAAACAACCCAGACCCACAGCTAAGGTCCCAAATTCACTGCTAAGTGGAAAACGATGTGGAAAGGCACAGACAGCCAGGAGGTTGGCTTAGAAGCAGCCACCCTTTAAAGAAAGCGTAATAGCTCACTGGTCGAGTCGGTCTGCGCGGAAGATTTAACGGGGCTAAGCAGTGAACCGAAGCTTGGGGTGCATAAAACTTGTTTTATGCGCGGTAGAGGAGCGTTCCGTAAGCCTGCGAAGGTGGATTGAGAAGTCTGCTGGAGGTATCGGAAGTGCGAATGCTGACATGAGTAACGATAATGCGGGTGAAAAGCCCGCACGCCGAAAGCCCAAGGTTTCCTTGCGCAACGTTAATCGACGCAGGGTTAGTCGGTCCCTAAGGCGAGGGCGAAAGCCGTAGTCGATGGGAAGCAGGTTAATATTCCTGCACCTCGCGTGAGTGCGATGGAGGGACGGAGAAGGTTAGGTGTACCGGGCGTTGGTTGTCCCGGGGAAAGGCGGTAGGTTTGGATCTTTGGCAAATCCGGGATCCTTTAAGACCGAGCACCGAGACGAGCCTTTATGGCGAAGTCACTGATACCACGCTTCCAGGAAAAGCTCCTAAGCTTCAGCTCACGAAGACCGTACCGTAAACCGACACAGGTGGGTAGGATGAGAATTCTCAGGCGCTTGAGAGAACTCGGGTGAAGGAACTAGGCAACATGGCACCGTAACTTCGGGAGAAGGTGCACCCTTTTTGGT
>NZ_JAJGQH010000032.1 GCF_020783655.1 Xanthomonas melonis
TCGGCGGCTTTTTCGCCGGCCTTGGTCATGAAGTAGGCATCGGCTGCGATCAACACCATCGGCCCCGCGCCCGAGCTGCCCAGCGCGTAGGCAGCAGCCGTACCGCCAGCCCAGCCACCGACATTGCGGCCGGCGAAGTGCGCCAACTCCGATTGCGCAGCCAGCGGGTTGTCCTGGCCAAGCAAGCGTGTGGCGCGCTGGCCGGTCATCACCGTGTCGGCGGCCGTGGCGAACAGGCCGGCGCTGCGTAACGCCTGGCCGGCCGATAGATCGCCTGCCAACAGCTCGGCAGTGGCGAAGCCGCGTTGAGATACCGGTGTGTACAGCGGATGCAGTGCGGCACCTGCGCCTTGGCGAATACTGCGCGCAGCACCGCCGATGGTTGTCGGCGTGTCATCCAGCACCTGCTGGACCAGGGCCGCGTTGGACTCGGATAACCTTATTCGCCCGGCCTCTTCGGCGTGCGCGATCGCCATGCGCAATTCCTCGCGACCGGCGATCTCGCGGACGACGGCATCGCGTTCATCCGGGACAGCGACAAGATTTTTCCTCGTCATGCGTGCGTCGCCGATCACGTTTGCGATCCGTTGCTCGGAGTGGGTGATCGCGGCCCATTCGGATTCGACATCGCTCATGGCGCGCAGCGTCTTCAGCTGGTCGGCATGGGCGGTACGGTATTGCTCATACTCTGAGAGGGTGCTGCGGTTTCGCGCGTTGGCCTCGGCCTTGGTCAGGCGATCCGGGGTCGTTGCGAACATATCGCCATTGATCAAGGCGACTTTGAGGGTATCCTGCAGGTCGTGGACCTGGCCGGCGACGCGCTTCAATGCAGCGGCGTCGTTGCGCATGGCGGCGTTACCGTCTGGGGAGTTAAGAACTCTTTCAAGATAACCGACAATTCCCTTTGTGTAGGAGCTGCGCGTGCGCCCTCGGTGTGGAGAAGTTTCTATTTCATCGGCCAGCTTGCCATCTACTGGCAGATACAGACGATTGGCTGATGCATCCTTGTCGATCAAGTCATGCTCAATCAGCTTGTTCAGCAGCCGATTCCGAAGAAAGATACTTTTTTCGATGACGTGATGACTTTGAAGGATGACGTTATCGGAAGGCATCTGCCTTGACTCCATCAAGATGTCGAAGATTCATCGCTCAGCAACCGAAAGCGTCTATCAACCAGACTCCACGTGTTCTGGGCCACTTACCAAATCCCTGCGCAATCAAAGTGTCGCGCAAGAACCGGTCGCAAAAGGCATCTGCCGTATAAGGTGTTCGGAACACATGTACGGCCCCGGTCACGTCTTTCTTGAAAGCAAAATCGGCACCGCCCATGATGTCGTAATATTTGCCATTCCGATACCCGGTCAATATCTTGACGTTGGATGCTTCTTCGTCGATGGCGTCAATAATCCGTACCACCTCACACAGATAGTGCGGCGCCCCGGGCGTACCGTCTTCCAATCGGAAGTCGCATAGCGCAAAGGCAAATCCTTCCGGGTCCGCAGCTTCGAGTAGTTGCTTTAGCGGTTCGGAGACCAGCCAGTAGTCCTTCAAACCACTCTCAAGATCATTAGGCATATCGCCTATGTGGCTGTCATAGCGCAGGCGGGGGACTTCCTTCAATGCAGCTAGCCCCGCGTCTTCCCCCGGCAGGCTGTAGGCAATGGAAAACGGCACCGCATCTTCATTCTCAAGCTTTACCCCAGGCCCGCGCCCGCCGCCACGCATGTCGGGCCTGAGAATGTAAAACTCACCTTTCCTGGGTGCGTTCGGATGTATAGCTTGCGCTTGATGTGACTGGTTCATGGGTGTTCTCCGATCAACCCTGCATATAACCGAAACGCAACTTCCGCTTTCAGCAAGCGGGAGCTACAAGCATACGCGATTTGTATGTTGTGACACTGCGTTGCAAATGCGCAATCGGACTATCGGCGCCGAAGCTTCCGCCCGGGCCGCGCTGCAACTGCATCGCGCCATCGCCCACGAGTCCCTCCGCCTCGCGCGTGCGTTGAGTCGCCAG
>NZ_JAJGQH010000033.1 GCF_020783655.1 Xanthomonas melonis
TGTCAACGCCGATTTAAATCTGACCCACTTTTCGTTGGATCGCCGAAGTAAATCTGACCCACCCGGGGTCTTGTTCGTTGCGCGGTTCGACTGCTCAGGGCCGGGGCCAAGACAGCCGAACCGCGTTGCCTCGGTCATGCCGTCGCCGTCACCCTCGCGGCCGTTTGCCCGGCCTTGCGTTTGTCCTTCAACCGGTAGCTCTCTCCGCCGATCTGCACGATGTGGGCATGGTGCAGCAGACGGTCGAGCATCGCTGCTGTGAGCGTCTGGTCGTCGGCGAAGGCGCTGTGCCACTGCGTGAACGGCAGGTTGCTGGTGAGCACCATCGAGCCGCGTTCGTAGCGCTTGGCCACGACGTTGAAGAACAGGTTGGCCTCATCGCGCCCGAACGGCAGGTAGCCGATCTCATCGACCACCAGCAGCTTCGGCCCGAGTACCGCGCGGTTGAAGTAGTCCTTGAGCCGGTTCTGCGCCTTGGCCGCAGCCAGTTGCATCATCAGGTCGGCTGCGGTGATGAAGCGTGCCTTGTGTCCGGCCATGACGGCGCGCTGGCATAGCGCCAGGGCGATGTGGGTCTTGCCCACGCCGCTTGGCCCAAGCATCACCACGTTTTCGGCACGCTCGACGAAGGCCAGGTGGCCGAGCTCGACGATCTGCGCCTTCGGGGCACCGCCGGCCTGGGCCCAGTCGAACTGCTCGAGTGTCTTGATGGCCGGCATCGTCGCAAGGCGCATCAGCACCGTGCGCTTGCGCTCCTCGCGGGCAGCCTGCTCGCTCGTGAGCACACGCTCCAGGAAGTCGGCGAAGCTGGCGTCGTCGCGCGCGGCGTCCTGTGCGAGAGCCGGCCAGTCGTTGCCCAGTCGCACGAGCTTCAGCTGCTCGCACAGCTCGGCGATGCGGGCGTGCTGCAGGCCCATCACACCACCTCCAGCAAGGCGTCGTACACGCACAGCGGATGCTGCAGGCTCTGCAGCGGCAAGACGACACGCTGGTGTATCGGTGGTGGCGCCTTCAGCGCCGGTGCCGCCAACATGACTGCACGCTCCTCTGCCAGGCGCACGGCCGGCACCGCCTTGGTGGTGGCATGCACACGGGCATTGGCGACTTCGTCGAGCCAACGCCGGACGTGGATGTTGGCCAGGTGAGCATCGAGCCGAAGCCCGCTGGCCTCCAAGGTGGCCGCCAGCGGGACCACGAAGCTGCCCTTGAGGTAGGAGTTGAAGCGCTCGACCTTGCCCTTCGTCTTGGCGCGATAGGGGCGGCACAGACGAGGCTTGAAACCGCAGGTATCGGCGAGCTCGCGCAGTGCGCTGTTCCAGCGGTGCTGGCCTTCGCCGTAGGCATCGCGCTCGATGACGACTGCCTTGGTGTTGTCGAACAGCACATGCTCGGGCACGCCGCCGAAGTAATCGAACGCCTCGCGCAGGCCGGTGCACAGGGTGGTCATGTCCTCGCCTGCGCACGCCACGAACTTCACGTAGCTCGCCCGGCTGTAGCCCAGGGTGGCGACCAGCGCCAGCAGCGGATCGCGCCCCCGGCGCACGTAAGTGAAATCCACCTGCATCTGCTGACCCGGGGGCGTCTCGAAGCGCACCAGCGGCTCGGGCTCGGACTGCTTGAGCGGGGCCAGGAAGGCCTTGAGCTGGCTGATGCCGCCCGTGTAGCCGCGCCCCTGGATCTCGCGCAACAGCACGGTCGCCGGGATCCAGCGCGGATGCGCCTGCACGACGCGCTCACGCAGATAGGACTGGTAGCCGTCGAGCTTGCAGGCCCTGGACTCGCGCGGGCCGTAGCGCCGCGCATCTTGATCGCGCAGGTACCTGCGCACGGTGTTGCGCGAGCACTCCAATTGCTTCGCGATCGCTCTGACACTCTCGCCCCTGCGGGCCATCACACGTATCTCCACTGCCTGCTCCTGAGTCAACATCAGCAGCCTTCAAAAGGCCACCATCGTGGCCCAGGTGGGTCACTTTTACTTCGGCGCTGTGGGTCAGTTTTACATCGGCGCTAACA
>NZ_JAJGQH010000034.1 GCF_020783655.1 Xanthomonas melonis
GCTCGTGCGAGCTATAGCTGAAGAGGGTCGCAGAAACCAGGCCGCTGCGACTGTTTATCAAAAACACAGCACTCTGCAAACACGAAAGTGGACGTATAGGGTGTGACGCCTGCCCGGTGCTGGAAGGTTAATTGATGGGGTCAGCCGCAAGGCGAAGCTCTTGATCGAAGCCCCAGTAAACGGCGGCCGTAACTATAACGGTCCTAAGGTAGCGAAATTCCTTGTCGGGTAAGTTCCGACCTGCACGAATGGCGTAACGACAGCGGCGCTGTCTCCACCCGAGACTCAGTGAAATTGAAATCGCTGTGAAGATGCAGCGTTCCCGTGGCAAGACGGAAAGACCCCGTGAACCTTTACTATAGCTTTACACTGAACGTTGAGTTCGTCTGTGTAGGATAGGTGGGAGGCTATGAAACTGTGGCGCTAGCTGCAGTGGAGCCATCCTTGAAATACCACCCTGTCGTGCTTGACGTTCTAACCTAGGTCCGTTATCCGGATCAGGGACCGTGTATGGTGGGTAGTTTGACTGGGGCGGTCTCCTCCTAAAGAGTAACGGAGGAGCACGAAGGTACGCTCAGCGCGGTCGGACATCGCGCACTGTGTGCAAAGGCATAAGCGTGCTTGACTGCAAGATCGACGGATCAAGCAGGTACGAAAGTAGGTCTTAGTGATCCGGTGGTTCTGTATGGAAGGGCCATCGCTCAACGGATAAAAGGTACTCCGGGGATAACAGGCTGATACCGCCCAAGAGTTCATATCGACGGCGGTGTTTGGCACCTCGATGTCGGCTCATCACATCCTGGGGCTGTAGTCGGTCCCAAGGGTATGGCTGTTCGCCATTTAAAGTGGTACGCGAGCTGGGTTCAGAACGTCGTGAGACAGTTCGGTCCCTATCTGCCATGGGCGTTGGAAGTTTGAGAGGGGCTGCTCCTAGTACGAGAGGACCGGAGTGGACGAACCTCTGGTGTTCCGGTTGTCACGCCAGTGGCATTGCCGGGTAGCTATGTTCGGAAGCGATAACCGCTGAAAGCATCTAAGCGGGAAGCGCGCCTCAAGATGAGACTTCCCGGGGCACAAGCCCCCTAAAGGAACCATGTAGACTACGTGGTTGATAGGTCAGGTGTGTAAGTACAGCAATGTATTGAGCTAACTGATACTAATGATCCGTGCGGCTTGACCATATAACCTCAAGTTGCCTTGGTCCCAACGAACGTTGGTAGATCATC
>NZ_JAJGQH010000035.1 GCF_020783655.1 Xanthomonas melonis
TGTGTAAACCCACCACGTTGTTCAGTGTGATGTGGATCCTGGAGATGGGAGGTTGGTGTCCGAGGCTGGCATGGGGCCGATGCCAGTTGTAGTGATGGAGCCATGGCAACAGGTGCTGGGCACGTTGCTCTGAGCTGTCGTAGCGGTGTGCATAGGCCCATTCACGCAATGCGGTCTGGATGAAGCGTTCTGCCTTGCCGTTGGTGCGTGGGGTGTAGGGGCGGGTTCGGTAGTGTCTGAGTTTCAGGCGCCGGAGAGTGCGGGCAAACGCCTTGGAGCGGTAGCAGGTGCCGTTGTCGGTCAATACGCGCTGGAAGCTGACGCCCAGGCTGCGGTAGTAGCGCAAGGCGGCGATCAGCGCCCGGCAGGCGCTGAAGCCGCCTTCGTCCGGGTGCAGGGTGCTGAACGCAACGCGGGAATGATCGTCGATGGCGACATGGACATACTCCCATCCGGCTCCTCGGCTGGCTTGGGTACGGTCCCCGGTGACGCGATGACCGGCTTGCCGAAAGCGCCCGAGCTTTTTGATGTCCAGATGCAACATGCCGCCGGGCTGGGGATATTGGTAGCGCACGACAGGAGGTCTGGGCTCAAGTTCGGCAAGGCGATGCAGGCCGGCGCGGCGCACGATGCGCGCGATGGTGCTGTGTCCCACCTTCAGGTGAGTGGCAATCTGCCAATAGGTGGAGCGTTGTCGGCGCTGCTGCAGGATCTGTTCGACAAGTTCCGGTGGGGTGGCATGCGGACAGCGCTGTGGGCGCGAGGAGCGGTCCTGCAAGCCATCGACTCCCAGCAAACGGTAGCGCGCCAGCCACTTGTAAGCGGTGCGTACGCTGACGCCGCTGGCGTGCGCGGCCTCTTCCACGCGCAAGCCATGCTCCACGATGCGCTGAACGAGCAAGGCTCGACCTCGCGGCGTCAAACGGGCATGTTTATGAATGTTCATCCGGGGCTCCTGGGGGCTGGGTTGGCTTGGTAACCCCCATCTTCCAGATCAGCCCCGGATGAACAACCTACTGAGAGATCACA
>NZ_JAJGQH010000004.1 GCF_020783655.1 Xanthomonas melonis
AATCTTGGGTGGGCGCCCCATCTCGATCCCTTGTTTCCACGTTGGGATCATAGATTACCATTATGTAAACACCCTCTTAGCGGCGCAGAAGTAAATCCCACTTCTCTGGTTGACCCGGATTGGCTTCGGCCAGTTACGTGGGATGTGGTAGCAAAGCACGAGTTCCCCCGCATTCCAAACGCATGACTGCGGCTGTCGATCAGCTGAGTGAGCAAGCGGCTAGCAGCATGGCTCTTCTTGCGTGCCTGCCGAGGTGCGTCCATTCAGCACTTCGTTGGAACGGGGAACTTGCGCAATCACGCCGCGCTCGGATTGGCCAAGCTCGAATAACTGAGGTCCACTTCCAGCCCATCGCAGGGCGTGCCGGGAAGCGATAGCACCGCATCCTGTTCGTATTGCCAGAGCATGGCCTGGGAATAGCCGCAGCCGGCCGGGTCGGCGGGCTGGATGTGCCGGATGTCGCCAGCGTAGGGGTGACGCGCTGCCGTCGAGACGCGCCAGGCCCAGACGCGTGGGGTGGGGCCGGGGCCGATGCGCGACAGCAATTCCACTGCGCGCGCGTGCGAGCAATACAGACCTGGCGAGTAGCCATGCTCCACCAAAGCGGCGATCCACATGCGGATGTAATCGATGGCAGCCTGGGGCGGGCTACCGCCATCTTCCCAGTCGAGATAGACGACCGCACCGCCGGGAAAGCCTTCGGCGCGTGCCAGCGCCGCAGCCTGTGCACCATCGATACTGCCCTGTCGCGCGTTGGCCTCATGCGAACCCGGGCCGATCGTCTGCTGGCCTAGGTACACCGGCGCCAGACCCCAGCCTTGTGCGGTCAACGCCGCGCGTTGGCCCATCCAGCCGGTATCGGCGTGGCTTGGCGCCGGTGCCAGGTAGTAGCCGCACCATGCCAGGCTGGTCTCGTTCTTGAGCCAGTCGAGGGCGGGGAGTCCGGGGAATTGATCGGTGTCGAAGCCTGTGTAGAACGTCATGTCGGCATTCCTTGGGATCGGGCGGTGGCTGGACCGGGGCGCGATGGCTAGAACGACGGGGTTGCGCTACTGGATCGAAGTGGCGGCCGGGTCGGGTGACCCGCCCCAAAGGAAACGGGTGTGCTCGCTGCAGGACCGGCGTCGCCGCGACATCGATACGTTCCGATGCGTTAGGCGGCTGTTCCGTTGTCTGCGTCTGGGTTTGCCGAAGGCGTTGCGTTCATCGCCTGCTCGGCCTGTTGCTGCGCGGCGGCAACCGCAGCGGCTGCGGCCTGGTCGGCCTGCTGTAGCGCCTGGGTTGCGTTGTCGACTGCTGGATTGTTACCGGCTGCGGCGGTCGCGGCGTTTGCAGCCTGCATGGCCGCCTGCACGGCCCTGTCGCTGGCGGCCATCGCCTGATCGATCTGGGCTTGCGCCGCCTTCAGTGCGGCTTCGATCTGCGACGATCCTGGCGATTGCGCAGGAGTGGCAGTGGGCGGAACCGGAGGCGTGGGCTGGGTATCGTCGGTCATGCGGGTGTCTCCTGAAGTGGACGCGGGATGGAGCGGGGCAACGGCATCGGTACGCGATGGCCGGAGCGGGACCGTGAGTGGTGCGGTATCGGGCGGGCGCTGCGCCGCCAGCGTGCGCAGCATCGCGCCCAGTGCGTGTTCGGCTTGCGCCATGGTCTGGCGTGCGGCCGCCAGGGCAGCGGCGCGTCCTGCATGCACCGCGTCACGGGCCGCGTCAGCGGCGCTGATCGCAGGCGGGGTCTGGTCGCTGGCCGCAGGAAGCGAGCGCGATGCGTTCACTCCGAAGCCTCCGTGTCCGCAGCTTGCGATGTGCTGCTGGATGCAGGCGCCGCACCGAAATCGCGGAGCGAGATGACGCCGCCGTTGACCTGGAGCAGCGCGGCCAGGGTGTCGTTGCGCATGGCGAACACGCAGCTGTTGCCGTCCTGACCAAGCACGCCACGACTGGGCCGGTTGGCTGCCAGGAAGGCCTGCGCCGATTGCAGGTAGAGGCCGATGGCGTCGTTCGCCGCCTGGTCGTCTCCGCTGCCTTGGTAGCGGGTGTGCTGGACGATCTGCTGGGCCGCCAGCGATAGCCGCGCGAAGCCGATCTGGCGACCGCGCGCCAGCCAGTCGGCAACACTGCGTTCGACCTCGTTGGGCGAGGGCAGTCCCTGGACCTGTGGGCAATCCAGGGTGGCGAACAGCAGCGGCAGCAGCGTCTGCAGCGCCGAGGCCGCCGCATGCGCACGCTCGTCCGCAGCGGTAATCGTGGCGGTGCAGGCCAGGTAGAAACGGTAGTAATCGCAGAATTCCAGCGGTGTTCGCGCCTGCTCGACGGCGAACGCGGCCGCTTCCTGCTGCAGCGCCGGCGTCACGTTGGCCGGCGGCGCGTCCGCAGCCAGCTGGCGCAGCGCCAGGCTCTCTTCCAGGTCCAGCGACTGGAACACCGCAGCGCCGTCGACCTTCAGCTGGGTCAGCAGGCTACGGCCTGCGCCCAGGTCGCTTGCGGTGAACAGGGCGTTGTCGCGGAAGATGCGCTGCAACTGCGCCTTGACCACCGATCCGGTATCGCCGGCTTCGGCCTGCGCCAACGTGCCCAGGTCGGTCGCGCTCAAGCTCATCAGCTTGACCGGGCTGACCTTCAGTTCCAGCTGCGGCAGCAAGGCCAGGCGCGAGCCATGCAGGCCTTGCTGCACCTCATCGAGCAAGCTGCTCTCGTCGGGAAAGTCGTAGCGCACGCCGGGCGACTGGATCGCCCAGGCCAGCCATTGGGTGCCTCCATCGATGAAGGCCAGGCACTGCCTGCCCAGCGTCGAGAGCATCGTCGGCATCGAGATCAGGCGGCCAGCGATCGAAACGGACATTGCATGACTCCTTGTGAGTTCAACCAGCGGGGAAGTTTTTCAGCACCAGGCCGGCCGCCGAGCCGATCCTGGCGAAGTCGTCGGTGGCACCCTGCATCAGCGCCTGTGCCTGCGTGAGCGCGGTGACGTATTTGGCGTCGCCGGTGGCCAGGTATTGCGCCATCGCCACGCCGACGGCCGTGGTGGCGATGGTGGAGACATTGCGCAGCGCGTCGGTGGCGTCCTGCACCGCGATGGCCGTGGACTGAGCCACCGATTGATAGGCCTTTCCGGCCCCGCTGGTCAGCACGACCTGCGGGCTCATGGTGGCCATCTGCGTCTGGTTGATCACATCGATGACCTGGGCATTGACCTTGCTCGGTTCCATCTCGGCTCCCGTGGATTGATCTGCGGCCTGGCGATGAGGCCTGGTGGTGAAACACGCCTCTACGCGGTCGGCTTATGGCGGAGGCGGCGTCGGAGATGCAGGTGCAGGTGCAGGCACAGATGCAGATGCAGGTGCAGCAGGAACAACAGGTGCAGATGCAGGAGCGGGTGCGCCAGCAGCTGCGGCTGCGGGTGGAACTGGGGGTGGAGCAACAGGAGCATCAGCAGTGGCAGCATCATTGGGGCCGGCGCCGGGGGCGGGGGGAGTGGCAGGCAGGGGCGGCGGGACGCTCAGTGCATGGACTTCCATGAGGTCGGCGGCTGCGGTCGCGGCATCTGCCGAGGCGCCTTGCGCCTGCGTTTTCAGCACATCGACCGCCGTCTTGGCTTCCGCCGCTGCAGCAGCGATCAGCGCCGCCGGGGGAGAAGGCGCGGGCGGTGGGCCAGGTAACGGCGCCACGGTCGGCGCTGGTCCGGGTGGTGCGGGCGGCGGCGGTGGCGGAACCGGGAACGGCGCCGAGATCATCTTGGCGCAGGCGGCGGTGATCGCAGCAGCATTGATCATGCCTGCGCCCTGCTGCCGGTTCACGGCGTTATGCATCGCCATGCCCAGCGTCTCCAGCATCACCGCATCGAGCATGCCCAGCGCCTGTGCGGGCGCTTGACCGGTGGTCAGCGTCACGATGCTGCTGACGGCATCGACGATCTGACTGTTTACGCTGCTATCGTCGATCATGATGAAGTCGCTCCTTTCTGGATGATCAAGGCAAGGATCTGGGTGAGTGCGGCATCGGCAAGAACCTGTCCGCGTTGCTGGTTGGCGACGGCGTTTTCCATTGCGAGCGCGATGGAGTCCGCCAGCGCCAGGTAGGTGGCTCCCATCGCGAAGGCCGGCGCTTGCCCGATGGCCATCGCCGCACCTGTTGCGGCAGGGCCGACCAGGCTGGCGATGCTTGCGGCCTGCGCGCTTGGCTGCATGACAGGGCACTGGCGTCGGTGTTCTAGGCCAACGACGGCCTGCGCTGTTCAATCCCCGCCGACGCCGAGAACAGCACGGTGTTCTGCGGCTCGTGTCTGCACGCGTACTGCAAGGCCACGCCATCGGGAACGCGTTCCAGGAAAGCAAAATTGCCGCGCGGCACCTCGATCACGTTGCCTGGCCTCTGGCGATAGACCAATGGCTGCGCTCCGGGAATCAGGGGCAGGATGCCGTCGAAGGCGACATTCATCACCGCTTTCTGGTGAGGTGCGAACGTGGCCACGATGGTGCGGCCCCTGATGAGTCTGACCACCACATCCAGGGTGTTGGACGTGGGGACATGATGTAACTGCAACATGGTGCGTCCTTTCTGGAATCGACCAGCCAGATGCGGGGGAGCATGGCGCCGCGTATCGAACCAGGCACCACCGGCGAGACGGCGGCGGTGCCTGGCCACCGATTACCGCAGCCCGGCGCTGAGGATTTCGCGCGTGGCCACGCCATCGGACGCGGTATCGATCGAATACAGGGTGGACACGCCCTGCGTCGTCGATGCCTGCATCGTCACGTAGGACTGCTGCTGGTTGTTCGTTGCGTTGTGTGCGGCATTGGACAGCGCCTGGCTGGTGGCCACGAACAGGTTGCCCATTGCGATCGCCGGCGCATCGCCGAGGACCTTGGTGTTGACCTGGGAGACGGAATCGGTGATCTGGCTGTTGACGGCAGTCGGAAAGGCCATGGTGATAGCTCCTTAGCGGTGGTGGAAGAGCGAAGAGCCTGCGGCGTTGGTGGTGTTAGCCGAGAATCTTCCTGGTGGCGGCACCTGTGGCGCCGGTATCGAGCGAGTACAGTAGCGAGACGCCCATCGTGGTTGCTGCCTGTGCGGTGACGTACATCTGCTGCTGCGCGAGCGTTGCGTTGTGGGCCGCATTCGCCAGCGCTTGCGCGGTGGCCTGATACAGATTGCCCATGGCTGCGGCTGGAGCGCTGCCCAATACCTGCAGATTGGCTTGGGTGACCGAATCGGTGATCTGGTCGTTGACGGCGGTGGGAAAGGCCATTGGCGGATGTCCTTGGCGTCAGCCGGGTCGTCAGACGCCCAGGATCTGCTTGGTGACGACGCCGGTGGTCGCGGTGTCGATGGAGTACAGCGTTGCCACGCCCATGGTGGTGGCCGACTGCGCGGTGACGTAGCTCTGCTGCTGCGCGTTGGTCGCGTTGTGGGCGGCATTGGCCAGCGCCTGCGCGGTGGCCTGGTACAGATTCCCCATGGCGATGGCCGGGGCGTCGCCCAGCACCTTGGTGTTGACCTGGATGACCGAGTCGGTGATCTGGTTGTTCACTGCAGTTGGGAATGCCATGTGGTGCTCCTTGGTGGACGGTGGTCAGCGCATCGGGTTCAACCCAGGCCCTTGATGCCGGTGCTCAGGATCTGTTTGGTCGCAACGCCCGTGGTGGCGGTATCGATGGAGTAGAGCGTGGCCACGCCCATGGTGGTGGCCGATTGCGCGGTGACATAGCTCTGCTGCTGCGCATTGGTCGCGTTGTGGGCGGCGTTGGCCAGCGCCTGCGCGGTGGCCTGGTACAGATTGCCCATGGCGATGGCGGGGGCATCGCCCAACACCTTGGTATTGGCTTGGGTGACGGAGTCGGTGATCTGGTCGTTGACGGCAGTTGGAAAGGCCATGCTTTTCTCCCTGGTTCGCGGGTGAGTGAAGCGTTTGAACAAACGTGACGGTGTCGAGGTTCGGCAGGCGGAGCGCCTGTCTGGAGATGTCGCAGTGGCGCCGCATCACCGTGGAGCAACAGTAGATCGCCGTGCCGTGGAAGAATTGGTGCAAACGACGGCAATGCCGGGTTTATCGACGTGAAGCCGTGCCGGCTTGAGAGCGACACGCGGCTTGTCGCCGCGATCTGGAACGCGGTGCGGGGAATTCATTGGCGAATCGCAACCGAATTGACACAAATACCCTGCAGAACGCGCGAGAACGCGCGCCGTCCGGGCCGGGCTGCCAGCCGGGACCGCATTACGTTCGTGCGCCAGCCGCACCACGTGCCGCTGGTGCGGGATCAGAGCGAGCCGGCTGTGTCGCCGCAGACGCAGTGCTTCGACCGACAGTTTGAGCGCCGTCACAAACCGATGCGCGTCTGCAGCGAGTCACTACGCGCTGGCCGTACTGTCTGCGAGATCGCCAGGCATGCGCGCTTCGTCAGGGCCTGGCATGGGCGGAGGTGCCGCGACCAAAGACCAACGTCGCGGCGTCGGTGGGGCGCCAGTGCAGAAGTGGGGATGCATCGGTGATGATGCGGAGCGTCACCACGAACCGATGTCAGCAATGCAGACAGCGTTTCAATGCCGGGTGCGTTGAAACGCAGCGGTACGCGGGAAAGGCACATGTTCGCAATCGCTCATGTGCCTGCTGCGGCAACCGGCAGCGGGTGCAGTGCCGCCGGTCATCTGGCCCGTCAGCGCTTGCTCAAGCTCTGCACCGCTTCGACCAGCACGCCGACGTGATCCGGATCCATGTCCGGCGACATGCCGTGGCCGAGGTTGAACACGTGGCCTTCGCGCGAGCCACCGTTGCCTTGCGCGTAGCTGTCCAGGGTCTTGCCGACTTCGGCGCGGATCGCGTCGGGCGAGCCGTATAGAGTGGCCGGGTCGAGGTTGCCCTGCAGCGCGACGCGGCCTGCGGCGCGCTGGGCGGCATCGGCCAGCGAGATGGTCCAGTCCACGCCGACCGCTTCGGCGCCGCTGGCGGCCAGCTCGCTCACATAGGCGCCATTGCCCTTGCCGAACAGCACCAGCGGGGTTCGCTCGGCCCCACTGCCGCGCTCCAGCTCACGCGCGATACGGGTCAGGTAAGGCAGCGAGAATTCGCGATACATCGCCGGCGACAGCACGCCGCCCCAGGTGTCGAATACCTGCAGCGCCTGTGCGCCGGCGGCGCGCTGCGCCGACAGGTAGGCGATCACCGCATCGGTGACCGTGCCGAGCAGGTGATGCAGCAGCTCCGGTGCATTGAAGGCCATGGCCTTGATGCGTGCGTATTCCTTGCTGCCGCCGCCTTCGATCATGTAGCAGGCCAGCGTCCACGGGCTGCCGGAGAACCCGATCAGCGGCACTGCGCCATCCAGTTCGCGGCGGATCAGGCGCACCGCATCCATCACGTAGCGCAGCTCGGTCTCCATGTCCGGCACGCCCAGCCGCTGGATCGCGGCTGCATCGCGGACCGGGTGGCGGAACTTGGGGCCTTCGCCTTCGACGAAATACAGCTCCAGGCCCATCGCATCGGGGATGGTCAGGATGTCGGAGAACAGGATCGCCGCATCCAGCGGAAAGCGTTGCAGCGGCTGCAGGGTGACCTCGCAGGCGATTTCCGGGTTCTTGGCCATGCCCAGGAAACTACCGGCGCGCGCGCGGGTGGCGCGGTATTCCGGCAGGTAGCGGCCGGCCTGGCGCATCAGCCAGACGGGCGTGCGGTCGACGGGCTGACGGTTGAGGGCGCGCAGCAGGCGATCGTTCTTGAGCATGGGGAAGATGTCCTCAGTGCGGCGCGTCGGCGCCGCCGGTGATGAGTCGGAAGCCGCGTTTGAGCTGGGTATCGCGGGCCTTTTCGAACGCGCGGTCGGCCTCGTCCTGTAGCAGGTACTGGTCGCGCCGTAGTTGCGTGCGGCCGCCGATCTGTCCGCTCTCGCGCAGCAGTTCCCAGCCGCCGAACAGATCCGGTTGCAGGGTCAGCTGGACATAGCGAAGCGGCGCGTTACCGCCGGGATCGTGTTGCAGGAGAATGCGCATGTGCACGATTGTAGCCGGGCGGTGCTGAAGGCTGGGGGCAATGGGCACGCCTGCTCGCTCCGGTTGCGAAGCCAGTGCTGGCTGGCATCCAGGCCTGCCGGCGCGCTCACGGGCAGCAGTGCGCACCGCCCGCGCCGATGTTGGCAGGCAGTGCGTGGGAGCGCAGCTGGGCGCGATGGGAAGTGCTCGGCAAGGCCCGGCCGCGCCCGGGTGCCCCTACCAATGCGCTGGAGACGGTGAGCGAGGGCGTCGCGCGGCCGGCTGGTCTCAACCCGCCAGGACGTCGAGTACTGCGGCCTCTTCGACATCGGGGACCACTTCGGCCTTGCCGATGCCGCGCCATAGCACCAGCCGCAGGCGCCCGGCGATGTTCTTCTTGTCCAGACGCATGCGGCCGAGCAGGGCCTCGGGTGCCAGGCCGGCCGGAATCTCGGTCGGCAGCTCGAAGTCGCGCAGCAAGGCGCGCAGCGCCTCGGTGTCTTCGGCGCTACTCATCCCCAGCGCGGCCGACAACCGCGCCGCCAGCACCATGCCTACCGCCACCGCTTCGCCGTGATTGAGGTTGTCGTTGCCGGGCGCGCCATAGCCCTGTTCGGTTTCGATCGCGTGGCCGAAGGTGTGGCCCAGGTTGAGCAGGGCGCGTTCGCCTTTCTCCAGCGGATCGCGCGCCACGATCTCGGCCTTGTGTTCGCAACTGCGCGCAATGGCCTGCGCCAGCGCGGCCGCGTCGCCGTCCAGCAAGGCGCGGCGTTCGGCATGCAGCCATTGGAAGAACAAGGGGTCGCGGATGGCGCCGTACTTGATCACCTCGGCCAGCCCGGCGCGCAATTCGCGCGCGGGCAGCGTGCGCAAGGTGTCGGTGTCGGCGATCACCGCACGCGGCGGATGGAACGCGCCGACCAGATTCTTGCCCTGCGGGATATCCACCGCGGTCTTGCCGCCGACCGAAGAATCCACCATTGCCAGCAGGCTGGTGGGCAGTTGCACGCAGTCCACGCCGCGCATCCAGCACGCAGCGGCGAAGCCGGCCAGGTCGCCCACCACGCCGCCGCCGAGCGCGAACACGCAGGCATCGCGGGTTGCGCCCAGTTCGGCCAATGCAGCGATGGCAGCGCCGAAGTTGTCCAGCGTCTTGGAGGCCTCGCCGGCGGCGATCACCAGCTCGCCCAGCTGCAGTTGCGGGCGTGCCTGCAGCAGCGCATTGCGTACGCCGGCCGCGTAGTGCGGAGCCACCTGCGAGTCGCTGAGCAGCAAGACGTGGCGACCGCGGACGTGCCCGGCCAGGCGTGCGCCATCGTCGAGCAGGCCAGGGGCAATCGTGATGGTGTAGGGAATCGCTGCGTCGACGGCGACGCTGCGCGAGGAACGGGGAAGTGTCATGCGGGAGGGCTCGACATGCGCCATTGCGCGGCCAGCCGCAGCACCAGCTGCGCGGTGGCCTCGGCGGGGGAGAAATGATCGGTTTCCAGCGTGAGGTCGGCGACCTGCTGGTACAGCGGGGTGCGCTGGGCGGCCATCGTGTGCAGCGCCTGTGCGCGGTCGGCGCGCTGCAGCAGCGGTCGGTTGCGGTCGCGCGCCAGGCGCGCGAGCTGCGCCGGCACGCTCACGTGCAGGTAGACCACGAAGCCGCCCTCGCGGATGCACTGCCGGTTGCGTGCATCCAGCACCGCGCCGCCGCCGGTGGAAATCAGCTTGTTGTGCTGCTGCAGCAGCGTCTGCAGGGTATCGGCTTCCAGTTGCCGGAAGTGGGCTTCGCCGTGCTGCTCGAAGATGTCCGGAATGCTGCTGCCGGCCTGCTCGACGATGACCTGATCCACGTCCACGAAGTCCAGCCCGAAGCGCTCGGCCAGGCGGCGGCCGATGCAGCTTTTTCCGGCGCCCATCGGGCCGACCATCACGAGATTGGGAGCGGGGTTCATGCGCACCGATCCTAGCATTGGCGCTCGCCCACCGGGCCGGTGGACGCGCGCTGACACCATTCGGCGGTGCCGCGCCGGCCGTCGCGGCATCGCCGGTCGCACCGCTGCAGGCGCGGCAGCGCCCCCGCGCCCGGGACAAGCGCACACGATGCGCCCACAATAGGTGCCCACCTTGCTGCCACGCACCGTCATGCCCGATCTGTACGCAGAAGCTCTTGCCACCTTCACCGCGCTGTACGCCGAGGCGCAGGCCAGCGCCGAACCCGAAGCCAGCGCAATGACCGTGGCGACCGCCAACCTGGATGGGCGGCCGAGTGCACGTACCGTCCTGCTCAAGGCCTTCGATACGCGCGGGTTCGTGTTCTACACGCATCTGGACAGTGCGAAGGGGCGCGACCTGCAGGCCCACCCGCAGGCGGCGCTGCTGTTCCTGTGGCGTACGCTGCGCGAGGCGGGCATCCAGGTGCGTATCGAGGGTGCGGTGCAGCTGGTGAGCGCAGGCGAGGCCGATGCCTATTTCGCCTCGCGTCCACGCCAGAGCCAGATCGGCGCCTGGGCCTCGCTGCAATCGCAGACGCTGGGCTCGCGCGAGGAATTCGAGGCCGCCCTCGCCAAGGCCGAGGCCACTTTCGACGGCCGGCAGGTGCCGCGGCCGGATGGCTGGGGCGGTTTCAGGGTGGTGCCGCAGGCATTCGAATTCTGGTATGGCGCCAGGTTCCGCCTGCACGAGCGCTGGCGCTACGAGGCCGATGCGGCCAGCCACTGGAGCAAGCGAATGCTGTATCCGTGATCCGCGCCCGCGCCCGGTTGCGACCACGCCGGCGTCGCCGCGATCGCAGCGCGGCCAGCGTGCAATGAACGGCCAGGCCGAACGGGCCTTTCTGCCGGTTGCGAACAGTCTGTAGTATGTCCGCCCATCGCATGGCCACGGCTGCATGACCAAAGGACAGGACATCGTATGACCCAATACACCACCGTCGACCTGCACGGCCTGTTGGCCGAGCGCTACCGCGGACAGCCGATCGAGGTCGAGTTGATCGACGGGCTGGAACCGGCCATCAACCTCACCCTGGCCGACCACGGCGATATGCAGATCCAGGTCGCCGCCTCCGGCTCGCAGATCTTCGTGTCCACCTTGCTGGCGCATGCCGAGCAGGTGAGCGACCGGGCTGCGTTCAACGACGCCTGCCTGCGGCTGAACCCGCTCAATCCGCTCTCCAACCTGGGCCTGGTACAGGTGGAAGGCAAGGACAGCTATGTGGTCTTCGGCGAACTCTCGGCGTCGTCCACGCTCGATCAGATCGACGAGGAAATCCAGACCCTGGCGGCCAACACGCTGGATGCCGCCGAATCTCTCAAGCCGTTTTTTTCATAAGGCGTTGTCATGAGTATCTTTTCCAAGCTGATCACGCTGCTGCGTGGGACCGCACACGAAACCGGCCAGAAGGCCGTGGACGCCAATGCCTTGCGCATCCTGGACCAGGAAATGCGCGATGCCGGCGCCCAGCTCACGCGCTCGCGCGAGGAGCTGACCAAGCTGATGGCGCAGAGCAAGCTGGCCCAGCAGAAGATCGACGCGCGCGCCGGCAAGATGGCCGAGTACACGCGTTACATCGAAGGCGCCCTGGCCAAGAACGACGAAACGCTGGCGCACGACGTGGCGGTGAAGCTCGCCGCGCTGGAAAGCGAGGATGCCGGCGACAAGGCTTCCAAGACCGCGCTCGACCAGTCGGTGGTGACCCTCAAGGCCACCATCCAGAAAACCGAGAACCAGCTGCGCGGCATGCGCCAGCAGATCGACACGGTCAAGGCCACCGATGCGGTGCAGCGGGCGCAGGCCGCCATCGCCGCGCGCCATTCCGGTGCCAGCAGCAAGATGGGGTCGGCACTGGAATCGCTGGAGCGCATCAAGGCGCGGCAGGCGGAGACCTCCGCGCGCATCGAATCGGCCGAGGAACTGGAAGCGTCCAGCGGCGATGGCGATCTCAATCGGCGGCTGGCCGCTGCCGGCCTGATGGAAGGCGAGTCCAACGCCGCTGCGGTGCTGGCCCGGTTCAAGAAGCCGGCTGCGCAACTCGGCCACGACACCGCCGGCGGCGCCGCGCCATTGATCGGCCAGGTACGCGACGTGCAACAGGTTCCGCGTAGCGACAGCTGATTTCAGCCCTCGGCACAGGACGCGCCATGATCATCGTCGGACGGTTGTTCCGGGTCTTGCGACGCCACGTGCGTCGCGTCAGCTGGGGTGTGGTGGCGCTGGCGTTGCTGGCGCACATGGGGCTGAGCTGGGCGTTGCTGCTGCTGGCCGGCGAGCACAAGCTCGTCGGCCTGGATGCGTTTCCGTACTACTACATGACCACCGCCACCACCATCGGCTACGGCGACCTGTCGCCGGGTTCGGTGGCCGGGCGCTACATCGCCGCGTTCGTGCTGATGCCGGGTGCGGTGGCGCTGTTCGCCACGGTGCTGGCCAAGACCAGTGCGGTGCTCATCACCTTCTGGAGGCGTCACTACATGGGCAAGATGGCCTACGACGCGTTGCGCGGGCATACCATCCTGATCGGCTGGCAGGGCGCCGCCTCGGCCAGGCTGCTGGAGCTGCTGCTGTCAGACACCGCCACCGACGATGAAGGCGTGGTGCTGATCGCCGAAGGCATCGCCGAAAACCCGATGCCCGACCATATGCGCTTCGTCGCGGCCGAGTCCTATACGCATACCGAGGTGTATCCACGTGCCGGTATCGCCGGCGCGGCGCGAGTGATCGTCAATCCACCGTCCGACGACCAGACCCTGGCCGCCGTGTTCGCGTTGATGGCGCATGCGCCGGCCGCGCACGTGGTGGCGCACTTCGATTCGGCCAGTGCCGCGCAGTTGGTGAACCACCATTACCCGGCGATCGAATGCACCCGGCCGATGACTGCCGAGATCCTGGCGCGTGCCGCGCAGGACCCTGGCAGCGCGGCGATCACCGCCGAACTGCTCTCGGTGGACGATGGCCCCACCCAGTTCAGTCTGACCGTGCCCGACCAGCAGGCCGTGCTGGACTACAGCCGGCTTGCCGGCGAATTCGGTCAGCGCGGCGCCTTGCTGCTGGGGCTGCGTGCGCCCGGTGGCGCAGTGCGCCTGAATCCACCGCCACGCACCACGGTGCCCGGTGGTGCCATGCTGTACTACCTGGCCGAGCAGCGCATTGCCGCCGATGCCATCGCATGGCAGGCCTTACGCGCAGCCGAGGCTCCCATTTCCGCATCGCCGCGAGGTCTCTGACGATGAGTTTCTTCAGCAAGTTGTTCGGCCAATCCACTCCGCCCCCGCCGCCGACCACCGGCAACGGTGCGATCGGGCATGCGCTGCCGCTGGGCCTGCGCGTGGGTGGCCAGGTCGCCATCGACACCACGCTGTACCGCATGTCGCCGGAGGCCATGACCGCCGAATTGCCCGGGGGCCATCAAGGCATTCCGTGCTACGGCCATGTCGATCTGGGCGACGGTTACGCGCTGCACCGGTTCTACCTGGACGACGATGCCTTTCTGCAGGTCACCACCGTGGGCGGCGAACTGGAGGCCATGAAGGCCTTCGTGTTCTGCGAAACGGTGAACCCGCCGAGCAAGCAGGCCTTCCAGGAGTTCGTGATGCAGCATCCGCATCTGGGCGCGGCGCAGATCGACTATGCCGGCAAGCGCTGGCAGCGCGCCACCCAGTCCACCGACGATACCGGGCGGATCCCGCCGATCGTCTACGACGAGGTGCTGTTTCGTTACCAGCCACCGCGCCGCGACGGCGACCTGACCCATTACGCCATGCTCTACAGCCGGCAGGTGCCGGAGCTGCAGCGCGAGGAATTCCTGCTGGTCACCGGCGAGGATTCCGGCCCCAACGAGTTCTGCGTCACCTATGCGGTCGGGATCGATGTCACCGTCGCCGATCTGGATATCACCTGAGCCTGCGCTCGCCCCTTCCTCAACCGGTCCTGTCATGAACCCGATCAATCTGCAGAGCTTTCTGGCGTTTCTTTCCTACTTCGGCACCGGCCTGGGCGTGCTGATCGTCTCGGTGGTGCTGGTGACCCTGGTCACCCCGCACAAGGACTTCACCTTGTTGCGGCAAGGCAACGTCGCCGCCGCCACGGCGCTGGCCGGCAACCTGATCGGCGTGGCGCTGCCGCTGCATTCGGCCATTTCCCACTCGGTGAGCCTGGTCGATGCGCTGATCTGGGGCGCGGTGGCCTGCGGCATCCAGATCGTGGCGTACCTGCTGGCCAATCTGGTGGCCGGGCGCATCTCGCGGCAGATCACCGACAACGTCGCCGCTGCCGGCATCTTCTCTGCCGGTGTGTCGATCGCGGTAGGCCTGATCAATGCCGCGGCGATCACGCCGTAACGGAGCCTGCGCCATGAAGCGATCACGCAATCTCAAACTCACCCTGATGGCCGCCTTGCCGGCCGCACTGGCCACCGGCTGCGGCTCGGAGCCGGAAACCGGGGTGGTGCTGCAGTCGGCATCGGACTGCTACCAGATCAAGCAGGAACAGGGCAGCATCGAGCAATGCCTGAAGGCCTACGACGAGGCCTCCACCAAGCATCAGCAGAGCGCACCGCGTTTCAGCACCCGCTACGAATGCGACGAACAATTCGGCAGCTGCACCGCGATCCAGAACCAGGGCCAGCAGAGCTGGATCCCGCCGATGGGAGGGTTCCTGCTGGGCTATGCGCTGGGCAACATGAGCGGCGGTGGCGGGTACCGCTACGGCGGCGCAATACCGCTGTATCGCGACTACCGCAGCGGCGGCTTCTACAAGCCCAACGGCGATCTGGCCAGCAATCGCATCGGCACCGTGCGCGGGCGCAGCGGTGCGATCGACATGCCGACCCGTGCGATCACCGTGTCGCGTTCGGGTTTCGGTTCCAGCGCCGCGGCACGCAGCTCCTTCGGCGGCGGCGGGCGTTCGGGGTTCGGCGGCTGACATGCAACGCATCGCGATTGCCGAACGCCCGGATTGGCGCACGCAGGCCGAGTCGCTCGGTTTCCACTTCCACACCATCGATGGGCAGCCGTACTGGGACGAACGCGCGTACTACGCGTTCTCGTTGCGGCAGATCGAAGACGACATCGAAGCGCCCACCCAGGACCTGCACGACATGGCGATGCAGCTGGTGGACGAGGTGGTCGGCTCGGAAGAGTTGCTGGGCAAGCTGGCGATCCCGCCGTTCTATTGGGACTGGATCGCCAGCTCCTGGAAGAACCGCGACCCGCATCTCTACGGCCGCATGGATCTGGCCTACTCCGGCCAGGGCCCGGCCAAACTGTACGAGCTCAATTACGACACGCCGACCGCGTTGTACGAGGCCGCGTATTTCCAGTGGCTGTGGCTGGAGCAGCAGATTGCCGCCGGTGCGCTGCCCAAGGGTAGCGATCAGTACAACCTGATCCAGGACTTGTTGTGCGAAACGCTGGGCGCGCTGGCGATGGAGGGCACGCTCGGCGCGCAGATGCATTTCGCTGCGGTGCGCGAGTCGCTGGAAGACCGCGCCACCGTACGTTATCTGCGCGACTGCGCGCACCAGGTGGGTATCGCCACCGAGGAAGTGGCCATCGAAGACATCGGCCTGAGCGCCGAAGGCTGGTTCACCGACGAGCAGGACCGCGTGATCCACACGCTGTTCAAGCTGTACCCGCTGGAATTCATGATGGAAGAGCGCTTCGGGCCGGCATTGATCGCCAACCGCGTGCGCCTGATCGAGCCGGCCTGGAAATCGGTGTTGAGCAACAAGGGCATCCTGCCGTTGTTGTGGGAACGCCACCAGGGCCACCCCAACCTGTTGCCCGCGCACTTCGCCCAACCGGGCCAGGCGGCAAGTGCCGGCTGGGTGCGCAAGCCGTTGCTGTCGCGCGAGGGCGCCAACATCGCCCTGGTGACTGCACAGGGCGAGACGGTGCAGACCGACGGACCCTATGCGGACGGGCCGGCGATCCTGCAGGCGCATCATCCGTTGCCGGTGTTCGAGGGCCGGCACGCGCTGGTCGGCAGCTGGGTGGTGGCCGATCGGCCGGCAGGGCTGGGCATGCGCGACGACGATGGCCCGATCACCCGCGACACCTCGCGCTTTGTACCGCATGTGATCCTGGACTGACGCTCGTCGCGCGCGGCGGCTGCGTGCGCCTACGCCGGTGTGCTGCGCGTGCGCCAGGACGCAGGCGCGGCTGACGGTAAGGCCACCGCAGGGCGGCCGATGCCGCCGCAGATGGGCGGCGTGGTGCGAGCATTGCATCACGAGCGTGCGCAAGTCCGTTCGCAGCCGTGATGCGGCGCGGGTTTTCCACACCCCCTGTGGATGGAACTTGCACAAGGCTGTGGACAAGTGCGCGCAGGCCCCGGCCCGCAACGTTGTCAAGATGGGTGGTGAAAAAATGACCAGCCACATGCGAGCCCGCATCGGCAGCATCGATTCGGGCAATGCCGCCAGGATCGGCAACGTCGTCTGTGTTGCGCATCGATGCGCCGCGCGGCCGGCATGGGCTGGCACCTGCTGTCTTCACTGGCGCGATGGCGCGGGCGATGCCTATCGAACCGGCGCCGACGGCTCGGCAGTCACATCAGTGCGTCACCACTGCCCGCGTACGCGCAGCGCGGCTCATACCCGCCGTGCCACCGCCAGGCTCGCTGCGGCCAACAGCCAGGCCAGCGCGAAGACGCTCAGATAGGCGGCCTGCGTGGCCGAGGCCAGCAACGCTGCGAACAGCGCGCCTGCCAGCGCCAGTGTCCCGGCGACGGCGATGGCTTCGCTCAACTGCATCGCCGAGCTGTTGAGCCCCTGGCGCTCCGGTGGCGACATCGACAAGGTCAGCACCGACAGGCTGGGAAACAGCAGGCCCATTCCCAGGCCGGTCAGCGCCCAGCCGGCGATCGCTGCGGGCACCGGGAATGCAGGCCAGGCCGCCATGGCGCTGATGGCGATGCCGATCATCATCAGTACCGCACCGGTCTGCAGCAGGCGCCTGCGCGACCAGCCACCGCGGCCATGTCCCTGATACCACGAGCCAAGCGACCAGCCGAGCGCGCCTACGCTCAGCGCCACACCGGCCAGCAGCGGCGACAGCTCTCGTTCGCGCGACAGCAGCAGCGGCAGGAACGCCTCGAAACCGAAGAACGCTGCCGCCGCGATGCCACGCAATGCGATCACGCTGGGCAGGCCGCGGGCAAGCCGCAGCGTGCCGGCCGGCAGCAGACGCCAGGCGCACACCAGCATGAGCAGCACTGCCGGCGCCATCGTCAGCAGCGCACGCACGCCATGCAGTTGCCCGCCCACGTACACGCAAAGCACGCCTGCCGCCGCTGCGCAGGCCCACCCCAAGTTCTGCTGCGATCCGCTACCGGCCTCGCCGTTCCAGGCGCGCCCACGCAGCGCCGGCCACAGCGCCAGCCCGGCGGGAATCGCCAACAACGGGACCGACAGGAACACCCAGCGCCAGCCCACGTGCTGCACGATCAGCCCGCTGATTGCCGGCCCGATCAACGACGGCACCACCCAGCCGGCCGAAAATGCCGCAAATACCTGCGGGCGCAAGTCCTCCGGATACAACCGCCCGACGATCACGTACAAGGCCACCGAATACGCACCGGCACCCAATCCCTGCAACAGGCGCCCGACGATGAGCTGGGGCATGCTCGGCGCCAGGCCGGCGATCAGCAGACCGAGCACGAAACACAGCAACCCGCCGCCCAGGACGCCGCCGGGCCCGTGACGGTCGCTCCAGCGCCCGGCGGCGCTCATGCCGACCACGCTGGTGGCCAGCGTGCCGCCGAATGCCAGTGCGTACAGCGGCAGGCCGTTCAGCTCGCGCGCCACGCTCGGCATGGCTGCGGCTACCGCCAGCGATTCGAAGGCGTTGAGCGACACCAACGCCACCATGCCCAGTGTCGCGGCGCGGTACGGCGCCGCGAGGATAGAGATGGATGGCGACGCAACCGGCGGTGCGTTGAATGAAGTGGTTTCGATCGACATCGGACATCCAGGGCGAGTGAGTGTGGCCACGACCTTGCGTCGGTCGTGGCCGCGCAGCATCCTTCCTCAACCAGGGTTGAGGTCAAGGCGATGCAGCGCGAGTTGTCGGTGGGCGAGGTGGCCAAGCGTAGCGGCGTGGCGGTATCGGCATTGCATTTCTACGAACGCAAGGGCTTGATCCGCAGTCTGCGCACTGCCGGCAATCAACGCCGCTATGCGCGCGACGTGCTGCGGCGGATCGCGGTGATCCGCGTCGCGCAGCGGCTGGGCATACCGCTGCAGCAGGTGCTGGAGGCGTTCTCGGTGCTGCCGGAGCAGCGTACCCCCACGCGCGCGGAATGGGCGCGGATGTCCGCGCGCTGGCGCACGCAACTGGATGCGCGTATCGGCCAATTGCAGGCGCTGCGCGATCAGCTCAACGATTGCATCGGCTGCGGTTGCCTATCACTGCGTCGCTGCGCGTTGAGCAATCCGGACGACCGGCTGGCCGATGACGGCGATGGTGCCGTACGTCTGGACACCGCAGGTCTGGGCTAGCAACCGGGTCCGGCACCTCCGCGGGACCATCTCACGCGCGGTTCCGGGACGGCGCGGCGGCGCAGCGGCGCGCTCCGTACCGCCGCCTCCATACCCATGCTTCGTGACCTGCACGCGCAGCTGGCCGTGCTCCGACTCCTGCCCGCTGCCGCCGGCCTTGAACGACAGACGCACACCGATCGCATACGACTCAACGGTCCGTCGGGCGAGCCATGTTTGCGCAGTTGCCACGCCGGTGGCAGCGCGGTGCGCAGGCATTGTGCAATTTTCGCTGCCTTCCGCGTGCGAATCCGCGTAATCGGATGGTAACGCTTACAGCCGCGCCGGGCTTGAAACACCCAGACGGACTCGAGCGACTGCCGTTTCGGCTGTAACCGTGCAGCCCCATCACTATGCTGCAACGCATGGTGGACAAGCGCTCGACGGGATGACTAGGCTTCGCGGCGTGTTAGCGCTATCACTGGGGACACGCAGGTAAGGCGCCATCGCCTCCGCGGTACGACCGTCCACGGTCGTTGCCGTGTGCCGCAGATGCGCACCGTACACCGCACGCCGATGCTCGAAGGGGAAGTGTCGGCCTGCGCGCTAGGGGACTGAATTGAAGTGCTGCAGTACCGCTTGCCAACGCCCGTCGGGCGGTGGGCAAGACTCTGCCGTGTCGCATGCCGCGACAGCGGTCGTAGACGGTTGGACTCCATTCCCGAGGACAGATCGATGCGTCGTACGTTGAACAGCTTCAAGTCGAAGGCCATGTTCACCTTTGTCGGTGGCTTGCTCGTCATCAACCCCGCGTTCGCGCAGGACGTCGCTCCGCCCGCAGCGGCAGCGCAGTCCGGCAGCGATGCCGCCACGACGCTCGACACCGTGACCGTCACCGGGATCCGCAGCAGCCTGGATCAGTCGATGGGCATCAAGCGCGACGCCGCCGGTGTGGTGGATGCGATCAGCGCAGAAGACATCGGCAAGTTTCCCGATACCAATCTGGCCGAATCCTTGCAGCGCATCACCGGCATCTCGATCGAACGCCGCGATGGCGAAGGCGCGCAGGTCACCGCGCGAGGCTTCGGTCCGCAGTTCAATACCGTCACCCTCAATGGCCGCCTGATCCCCGGCGCCGATGCCTTCGGTGCGCCTGGGCAGACGCCGATCGGCGGCGTGGACGTGGGAACGCGCGCGTTCAACTTCGCGCAGCTCGCGTCCGAAGCCATCACCGGTATCGAAGTGTTCAAGACCAGCCGTGCCACCGCGCCCAGCGGCGGTATCGGCGCCACCATCAACATCCAGACCGACAAGCCCTTCAACCACTCCGGCGTGGTGGCCAGCGCCGGTGCCAAGATGATGTCCGACCGTTCCCAGCCCTTCGGCGATACGCTCACTCCGGAACTGTCGGGCATCTTCAGCTATACCAACCCGGACAAGACCTTCGGCATCGGCCTGAGCGCCAGCTACCAGAAGCGTCACGGCGGCTCGGTGCAGGCCACCGAGAACCGCTGGAACATCCAGCGCTGGACCGGCACCGATCCGGCCTTGCGCCCGGATACGGTGGTGACCAACGCGCCTGCGATCGGCCAGTTGTATGGCATGCCCAACGATCTGCGCTACGCGTTCGCCGACTTCCAGCGCGAGCGCACCAACGGCCAGGCGGTCATGCAGTTCGCGCCCAGCGACAGCCTGACCCTGACCCTGGACTACACCTATTCGTCCAACGAGATCCGCGAAGACCGCGGCGAGCAGGGCATCTGGCTGCAGCGCGCCAACAGTTTCACCAATCTGACCTTCGATACCGGCCAGACCGTGGCCACGCCGATCTACCTGCGCGATGTGCCCAATGGCGCCAAGGACTTCGGCATGGAGCAGCAGCGCAACGAGCAGAAGTACAGGCTCGGTTCGCTGGGTTTCAATGCGGACTGGCAGGTGAGCGATCGCTTCCAGCTGACCTTCGATGCGCACAATTCCAAGACGCAGAGCCTGCCGAACGATCCGGTGACCGGCGGCAGCGCGACCTACTTCAGCTTCGCCGGCACCAATAACTGCGTCAACGGCCCTTCCTGCGGCGGACAGTGGGCGCAGGAACTGTGGTTCAACAATTCGCTGCCGATCGGCGCGCGGACCTGGTATCCCACCGTCGCCGATTCGCTGGCCGGCACCAACGGCGTGGTCAATCCGGACTTCACGCCGGCCAATCTCGGTTCGCAGGTGCAGCGTATCTACTACCAGAAGCAGGTGACCGAAACCAAGGAAGGCCGGCTGGACGGCAAGTTCGACTTCGACGACGGGCGCTTCCAGTTCGGTGTCAGCTCGTCGAACACCACCATGAATCGATTGACCAGCGACACTTACTCGGCCCTGGGCGACTGGGGCGTGGCCAACGCCGGAAACGAACCGGGCATGGTCGCGTTGCTGCGGCCGGTGAGCATCGTCGGCATGTTCGACGATTTCAACGCCAATGGCGCGCCGCGTAATGCCTGGCGTGGCAATGCCAGCGAGCTGGCGTTGTGGGGGGGCAGCCAGTACGGCGCCGCCACGCGCTACAACCCGCTCTACAGCGCAAACAATCAGGTCGAAGAGAAGACGCGCGCCGCCTACGTCCAGCTGGAACTCAGCGGCGATATCGCCGGCATGACCACCAATACGCGCCTGGGCCTGCGCTACGAGCGCACCGATGTGGAATCCACCTCGCAGGTGGCCACCCCGGTCGCGCTGCAATGGCAGGCCAACAACGACTTCCAGCTGGTGCGCTCGGCCGAGCAGCAGCCCTTCAGCGAGAAGACCAGCTACAACTACATCCTGCCGAATCTGGACTTCAGCATCGATATCACCGACCAGCTGAAGGGCCGTGCCTCGTTCGGGCAGACCATTGCGCGGGCGCCGTACAACAACCTGCTGGCCGGCCCGACCCCCAACACCCCGGCCGGTTCCATCCTGATCAATCCGTCCAACCGCGCCAGCGGCGATGCACAGACCCCGACCCTGGAGCCGCTGGAATCGGACAATCTCGACCTGGCGCTGGAGTGGTATTTCGCCGACGCAAGCTACGTGTCGGCGACCTTCTGGAACAAGCGCGTCAGCAACTTCATCGGCAGCACGGTATCGCGCGAAACCCTGTATGGGCTGACCGATCCCACCTCCGGGCCAGACGCGCAGGCGGCGCTGGCGTTCCTGCAGAGCGGTGCCTGCGCCGCGCAGGTCGGCGCGGCCGGCAACGATGTGGCGGCCGCGTGCTCGGCCAACGACACTTCGCTGTTCGCCGCCACTGCCTTGCTGCGCAATGCCGCCGCCACCGGCGGGCTGGCCGCCTACAACGGCAGCTCGGCGCAGAGCCTGGCGCTGGAAAATGCCTACGACCTCGCCGGCACTGCCGCCGACCCCTTGTACCAGTTCGATGTCACGCGCCCGGTCAACCAGAACAAGGCCAACATCCACGGCTGGGAACTGGGCGGGCAGTACTTCTTCGGCAGCAGCGGATTCGGCATCTACGCCAACTACACCATCGTCGAAGGCGATGTGGCCTTCAACAATAACGTCATCGACCGCGACCAGTTCGCCTTGCTCGGCCTGAGCGATACCGCCAATGTCATGCTGATGTTCGAAAAGTACGGCTGGAGCGCGCGTCTGGCCTGGAACTGGCGCGACGAATACCTGATCGCGGCTAACCAGGACGCCTCCAACCGCAATCCGTACTATGTCGAGGCGTACCATCAGTTCGACCTGAGCGTGAGCTATGCGCTCAACAAGCAGCTGTCGGTCGGATTCGAGGCGATCAACCTGACCGGCGAAGACGTGCGCTGGCATGGACGTTCGGAGAAGCAGATCGTGCGCCTGATCGATCAGCAGCCGCGTTACACACTGGGTGTGCGCTACGCGTTCTGAGCCGGCAGTGCGACCGGCTGGCAGGCCGCGGCGATCGCTCGCCACGCTCCTGCCAGCCGCTGCTGGACGGCGGCCGCGACCGTGCGCGGTGCCGCGGGTCGGTCGCGATGGCGCGTGGTATGACCGCTGCTGCGTGCGGTGTCGATCGATCGCGCGTGAGGAGCGGCGCACGCGCATGCGTCTGCAGGCGCCCACGCGCTGCCGGAGGTCGCGGATGCTGCCCTGCGGCTTGCCGGGCGGTGCGTTTTTGGCAATGCTCGGTCCTCGGCGTGCGCAGCTGCGCAAGCGCGCGCGATCCTTTTCAATGCAGGCGTCCAGCGCAGACGGCTGCGGGAGCATGAGATGAGCCGATACGCCGTACTCAACAACGTGGCCCACCACGATCTGCGGGTGATCCTGCGCTTCGGCACCGAGTTCGGCGATGCCGTGGGCCTGGTGCCGGCGTTCGTGACCGAGTACGCCGAGCTGCAACGCGAATATCCGCTGTTCTTTCGCAAGGATCCGGCCACCGGTGGCTATCAGGCGGTGGCGTTGCTGGGCTTTGCGCAGGACGAGAACCTGTTCCTGCACGAAGGCCGCTGGAATGCGAGTTACCTGCCCGGCATCGTCGCCAAGGGACCGTTCCTGATCGGGTTTCAGGAACAACGGATCGATGGCGCGCTGGTGCAGGAGCCGGTGATCCATGTCGACCTGGAACACCCGCGGGTGAGCCGCAGCGAGGGCGAAGCGGTGTTCCTGCCGCAGGGCGGCCATAGCCCGTATCTGGAACACATCATCGGCGTGTTGCGCGGCATTCGCGAGGGTGTGGACGCGGGCCAGGCGATGGCGGCCGCGCTCGATGCGCAGGGACTGATCCAGCCGGTGCGGCTGGACGTGACGCTGGATGCGAGCCATGCCGCGCATCTGGACGGCCTGTTCGCCATCGATCGCGACCGCCTGGCCGCGCTCGATGCACAGGCGCTGGAACAGCTGCACCGGGCCGGGTATCTGGAAGGTGCGTATCTGATGCTGGCGTCGTTGCACAACGTGCGCCGGCTGATGGCCGAGAAGCAGCGTCGCCTGCAGCGCCTGCAGGCCGCCGCCGTGGCGGCTTAGGTCCGCCGATCGAATGGGCGGATTCGTGGCTTCCGTGCGTCCTGCTATGGCCATCGCCGAGCGCAGCGATGGCCGTCCGGGCGCGTTGCCGCTGGCCGAGCTGTGCGCCGCTGCCGAGCCGGTGGTGCTGCGCGGTGTCGCCGCCGACTGGGCGCTGGTACAGGCCGGGCTGCGTAGCGCCGACGAGGCGATGGCGTTGCTGCGCGCGCACGACACCGGGCGTGCCCTGCAGTATTCCTACGGTGGCCCGGAGATCGCCGGCCGCCCGTTCTACACCGACGACGGCAGCGCACTCAACTTCGAGGTGCGGCGCGGCACGTTGAGCGCCTTGCTCGACGCCATTGCGGCCCATCGCGACGACCCGCGACCGCCCACGTATTACCTGGCCTCGCTGCCGGTGGACGACAACCTGCACGGCCTGCGCGCGTGCAACGATCTGGACCTGGCCGCCAGCGGCGTCGTGGCGCAGCCGAGCATCTGGATCGGCAATCGCGTGACCGCGTCCTGCCATTACGATGCGCCCGACAACCTGGCCTGCTGCGCCGTCGGGCGACGCCGATTCACCCTGTTTCCGCCGCAGCAGGTGGGCAACCTGTATCCCGGCCCGCTGGAGCCCACGCCGGGCGGGCAGGTGGTGAGCATGGTGGATGTCGCCGATCCCGACCTGCAGCGGTATCCCCGTTTCGCCGATGCGCTGGAACACGCGCGCACCACCGTGCTGGAACCGGGCGATGCCTTGTTCATCCCGAGCATGTGGTGGCATCACGTGCAGGCGCTGCAGCCGTTCAACGTGCTGGTCAATTATTGGTGGAGCAGCGCGCCTGCGCAGTTGCCGGCAGCGATGCCGGCGCTGTACCACGCACTATGGGCCATCCGCGATCGGCCGTCGGCCGAGAAGGATGCCTGGCGCGCGCTGTTCGACTACTACGTGTTCGGGCCCGCCGAGCGCGCCGGCGAGCACCTGCCCGAACCGGTGCGGCAGGCGCTGGGTCCGGTCGACCCTACGCTGGCACGACAACTGCGTGCCATGCTGATCGGCCGGCTCAATCGCTGATGCCCGGCGCGGCATGCAGTGTGAGCGCGCAGACTGGCACCGGCTGTGCTGGGCGGCGGCGGAGTCGGCAATCGCAGCGCTGCGGTGTCGAACCCGTGCCCGCAGCGCATGCGCCAGCGCGGGCAGCCGGTCCCGGCGGCGTGTCGGCATCCCGTCATCGTTCCCACAGGAGTTCGCAGTGAACCGGATTCGCAAGGTAGTCATCGCCGGTGGCGGCACCGCCGGCTGGATCGCGGCATGCGCGCTGTCGCATCAGTTTCGCGAGTTGCTCGAGATCACGCTGGTCGAATCCGAGCAGATCGGCACCGTAGGGGTAGGCGAGTCCACCGTGCCGCCGATCCGGACCTTCCACCGTTTCCTGCAGATCGACGAACAGGAATTCCTGCGCGCGGTCGCCGGCACCTTCAAGCTGTCGATCTCCTTCGAACACTGGCTGCGTCAGGGCGACCGCTATATCCATCCGTTCGGCATCACCGGGCAGAGTACTCTGGTCTGCGCGTTCCACCATCTGTGGCTGGAAAGCCAGCGTCGCGGCATGCCCGGCAGCTTCGGTGACTACTGCCTGGAAACCGTGGCCTCGCGGGTGGACCGCTTCGGCATTCCGCGCGAGCCGGCGGTCAATTACGCCTATCACCTCGACGCGGCGCTGTATGCGCGCTTTCTGCGCGCGCGCAGCGAGGCCTGCGGGGTCCGCCGTATCGAGGGCAGGATCCAGCGGGTCGTGCTGCAGCCGGAGAGCGGCGATGTCGCCAGCCTGGTACTGGAGGACGGGCAGGTGCTGGAGGGCGAGCTGTTCATCGATTGCAGCGGCTTCCGTGGGCTGTTGATCGAGCAGGCGCTGCAGACCGGTTACGAGGACTGGAGCCATTGGTTGCCCTGCGACCGCGCCGTGGCGGTGCAGACCGAAGCGCTGGGGCCGCCGGTGCCGTATACGCGCGCCATCGCCCACGAAGCCGGCTGGCGTTGGCATATTCCGTTGCAGCATCGTGTGGGCAACGGCCTGGTATTTTCGAGCAAGCACCTGTCCGACGACGAGGCGCACGCCAAGCTGCTGCGCGAGGTTGCCGCCCCGGCGGTGAAGGAACCCTGGATGGTGCCGTTCCGCACCGGCCGCCGTCTCAAGGCCTGGAACCGCAACGTGGTGTCGCTCGGCCTGGCCAGCGGCTTCATCGAGCCGCTGGAGTCCACCAGCATCCATCTCACCATTTCGGCCGTGGTCCGGCTGCTGACGCTGTTCCCGGCCGATGGCATCGCGCCCTCGCAGGTGCAGCTGTTCAACGATGTCAGCCGCGCCGAGATGGAGCATGTGCGCGACTTCGTCACCCTGCATTACCACGCGACCCGGCGCGATGAGCCGCTGTGGCGGCAGTGCCGCGAGATGGAGCTGCCCGAATCGCTGGCGCTGCGCCTGCGCGCATGGCGCGAACGCGCGCATGCCTGGCAGGGCACCGACGAGCTGTTTCGCGTCGATTCCTGGACCCACGTGCTGATGGGCCAGGGCCTCATGCCCGAACAGCATCACCCGCTGACGCGCGCGTTCTCCGACCATGATCTGCAACGGCTACTCGACGGCATTGCCGTGCCGATCCGGCAGGCAGTGGACCAGCTGCCGTCGCAGCAGGCGTTCATCGAACGGTATTGCAAGGCAGGCGCGCAGGTCTGGGGTGCGCGTGCGCCGGTTCCGGCCTGAGCATCACCGCATCCGATGCGGCCGCTGCGTCTACAGCCGCATCAGATCCTTGCCCACCACGATCGGGCCGCTGTAGTGCCTGCGTGCGCCCTCGCTCCACATCGCATCGGTGATGGAGGCATCGCCGCCGGGCACGAAGTGGTTGAGCACCAGCATCCTGACGCCGGCAGCAGCGGCAATCCTGCCGACCTGCTCGCTGGTGGAATGGCTCTTGAGCAGGTGATCGAGCAGGGTAGGGGCGTTGTCGTCGGTCTCGAGCAGCTTCTTCAGCGCCGGTAGGTGCATCACCTCGTGCACCAGGATGTCGGCGTCCTTGGCGAAGTCGGCCAGTGCCGGCAGATAACGCGTGTCGCCGGAAAACACCACGCTGCGGTCGCGCGCCTGGAAGCGGTAGGCGAATGCCGGTGCGAGCGTGTAATGATCCACCAAGGTGGCGGTGACCTCGACCTGGTCGTTCTTCAGCACGCTGCCGGGCCGGTCGAATTCGTGCACCTGGATCAGTGGCCTGAATGCCGGGCGGCCTTCTTCGCGCATGCGCGCGTCGATGTCGATGGCATTCATCTCCACGAAGGCGTCCATCATCCTGCCGATGCCCGGCGGGCCATACAGGTGCACCGGCGTCTGCAGGCCGCTGGCCCAGGCCAGCCACACCACATTGAGCAGGTCGGCGTTATGGTCGGAATGATGGTGGGTCACGAAGATGTCGCGCAGCGCAGGGAGCTGGATGCCGGCCTTGGCCAACTGCTGTGCCACGCCATTGCCGCAATCGATCAGATAGGGTTGCCCATCGATCACCAGCGCGTTGGCGGCGGCAGCGCGCAACGGCGACGGTGTCGGCCCCCCCTTGGTCCCCAGCAGCACCAGCACGCTGCCTTCGGCCGGAAAGCCGGGTTCCGGAGCCCTGGCCGCATCTGCCGGTTGCGCGTGTCCGGCACCGGCCCGCGACGCCGCGACCAACGGACCGACCGCCATCGACGTTGCCGTAGCCAGCGCCAGCCGCAGCAGCGTACGGCGGGAGTGCGGTCGGGAGGGTACGGACATGGCGGCTCCAGGGGCGTGGCGGGAGCATAGGGTAGCGCCGACACGCCGCACCGCATTGCGGTGACCAAACGTGGCAGGCTGCACGGCCTGCCGTGTTCGCGCTGCCGGCCCGCAGCGTGCGCGGTGGCAAGGCATCATCGCGCACGCTGCGATCGCACGTGGCAGGCAAGCCGATCGCCTGCCACGTGCATCGGCCGCTTACTGCCCGAAGAAGCTCGAGATCGAGGAGTACACGTCCGAGAAACGCGAGTAGTAATCCGGATCGCTCTGCGCGGTGCAGAACGAGTAGCCGCCGTACAGGCCGCCGCGCAGCTGGTACGCACCGCCACTGGCGATGGTGAACAGGCCCGAGCCCGAAGAACCGCCCTCGGTGACGCCATCGCTCCAGACCACCCGATACAGCGGGCTCTTGCCGTCGATGGAGGTGTTGAGCGCATTGACCGTGCCCAGCGAATACTTCTTGACGTCGCCGGACGGGTGATGGATGCCGACGATCGATGTGCTGGTGGAAGCGATCGCCGCGCTGGTCCAGGCGGCGTAGAACGCCCCGCTGGGCGGTGCGGTCTTCAGTTCCAACAATGCGGTGTCACGCGTGCTGTTGGCATGGCGCAGGAACGCGCCGCCGCTGAGCGTGGTCGCCTGCGGGCTGACGGTATTGCCATTGCAACGCGCCGCGTCGTAGAACCAGTAGGTCTGCAAGGTGTTGGCCACCGTCTGGTTGCTGATGCAGTGCGCCGCGGTCCAGAACAGGTTGCGCTTGGGCGTATTGGTGTTGTTGAGCAGCGTGCCGGTGCACAGGAACGAGCCCTGGCTGGTGGTGAACACCATCCGTGCCACCGCCTTGGACGCATTGGTGAAGCCTGCAGTGGGGTTGGTGCGGCACATCACGTCGTTCTGACAGGCATCGCTCTCGCCGATGGCAATGGTCATCATGTCGCGCGTGCTGGCGGTGGGGCTGATGTCCAGATGCGACACCTGCGGCACGCTCAGGCTGAAGTTTTCCGGATACAGGCCTGCGGGCAAGGAGATTTCCACCAGCAGGTTTTCGCCGCTGACCGTCGGCGACCAGCCGATGGCATCGCCGGTGGTCACGAAGCTGGCGCCGGACTGCTCGAACACGCGGCCGTCGTCACCGGCAAAGCGCAGCGTGACCCTGGACGGGTCGCCCGGCGTCGCGCCGGCGCCACGCAGGACAAGTGCCGCACGCAGCGCAGCGGCCTGCGCCGAGCCGAGTTTCAAGGTGGCAACGCGCGAACCGTCGCCTGCCATCTGCCAATCCAGCTTGGCCAGGTTCACCGACGGCTGCTTCAGTGCGCGCGAGAAGCCGATCTGCAGCGGTTGGCCATGTTTGACCTGCGCGACGCGCCGCTCACGTACGCGGCCGAGTTCCTGGCTGGTCGGCGCCGCCAGTTGCGCCACACGCGTCGGCACGATGCCGCCCCGCAGCGCGGCCGACTGCAACGACGCCCCGCCCAGCTTGGCCGCCTGAGGCGCCGAACTCACCGGTGCGGCGTCCATTTCGGTAGGCGGCGCTGCCAGCGCAGAGCCGGAAACAGCCGAGAACAGCGCCAGATACAACGCATTCTTGCGATTCATGGATAGTCCTTCTCGTCAGGGAACAACGGGCTGCGGCGGGGGCCACAACCCGCGGCGCCATCGTTGGCGCTCGACGAGACTAGCGAATGTACAAAAATGAATATGTGCTAACTATCTCGTTCGGAGATAAGTTATATGCAAAAATACATTACCGATTTGGCAAGGCGGCAGATGGCAGTATCGCGACCGTACGGCTCCGGCGTACAGCGCATTGATGCGTGCGCAGCACTGGTGGCAGGCCACAGGAGCGGGCGTGATGCGTGGGCGAATGAGAGCGTCCGGCTGCGTCGAACGCAGCGGTGACGGCGCACCTGTGATGCGGCGATCGGCTGCAGCTGCGCAGTGTCGGCGCGCGTTGGCAGCGTGGCCTGCTGGCTGCCTGCGCGAGTGTCTTGATCGATGTGCCGGACGGGCGGCCGCGGTTATTCGCGTGCGTCGCTGGCGCGGAAGTGGGTGGAGCGACCGCTATGCTTCAGGAATGCCAGCACGGCCACACCGATGCACATCCATGCCACGCCGCCGAGTTGCGCGTGCCGGTCGGCATTGATCAGCACATAGCTCAGGATCACGATGCCGATCGACGGCACCAGACCATGCAGCACGATGCCGGCGCGTCGACGGAAGTGCCAGAGCACGGCGATATGCAACAACACGAAGGCGCTCAGCGCGCCGACGTTGCATAGCGACGACAACAACGCGATCTGGCCGACGAACACTTCCCCCAGCACCATGCTCAGCGCTGCGACAAGCAGGATCGCGCGCTGCGGCACTGCGGTGCGCGGATGGATGTGGCGCAGGAAGGCCGGCAGCTGACGATCACGTGCCATGGCGAACAGCAGGCGCGAGGTCGCCGCCTGTGCGACCAAGGAATTGGCGATCGCCGCGCTGATGGCCACCGTCAACGCGATGACGATCTGCAGCCATGGCCCGGCGATCAGCCGCCCGATTTCGAAGAAGGCATCGTTGGACACCTGCGCATCGGGATAGCGCTGCAGGTTGGGCTGCAGCAATGCCGCCAGCCAGGTCTGCAGCACGAACAGGCCGGCCACCAGCACCAACGCCAGCAAGGTCGCGCGGCCGACCACGCGGTTGCCACCACGGGTTTCCTCCGACAGCGTGGAGATCGCGTCGAAGCCCAGGAACGACACCACTGCGACCGACAAGGCGCTGAAGATCAGCTGCGGCGAGAATGCTTGCGGGTTGTAGAACGGGCGCAGGCTCCAGTGCGCGCCGTTGACGCCGCGCTGGATGGCCAGGGTCGCCAGCACCACGAACAGCGCCAGCACTGCTAGTTGCGCGTACAGGAAAAACCGGTTCGCGCGTGCGGTGGTTTCGATGCCGCGCAGGTTGACCACGGTGTTGAGCACCACGAAGAAGGCGATCCACGCCGGCTGCGGCACGGAGGGAAACACGGTATGCATCGCATTGGCGCCGACCACGTACAGCAGGGTCGGCACCAGCAGATAGTCCAGCAGGATCGCCCACCCGGCCAGGAACCCCATGCCGCTGCTCAATCCGCGCCCCACATAGGCATAGACCGAGCCGGCCACCGGGAACGCCTGCGACATCTGCTGGTAGCTCAGCGCGGTGAACAGCATCGCCACGAAGCCCACCAGATAGGTCAGCGGCACCATTCCCGCGCTGATGTCGAATACCCCGCCGAAGATCGAGAACGGCGCGGTGGGCACCATGAACACCAGCCCGTAGATCAGCAGATCCTTCAGCGTGAGCTGGCGCCTGAGCTCCTGCGCATAGCCGAAGCGTTCCAGCGCGGCCGCGTCGTCGCGGCGTGGGGTATCGGTCATGCAGGTGTCCGCTGTGAGGGGGGCCGGGGCCGCGCGCGTCGCCTTGCGAACGAAGCCACCGCTGCGCGACCGGCATTGTGACGATAATGTGGCCGCCGCACCCATCCACTGGTAAAAATGCTAGGTTTTCCGTGCTGGATCCCTTCCAGTGCGCTGGTTTTCCGCGAAGGATACCCATGTTCGACTCACTGGCCAGCCTGGGCCACGATCTGCAGGCACGGCATACGCTGGATGCCTGTCTGGACCGGGTCTTTGGCGACATCAGCGCGCTGGGTTTCCAGTCGCTGGTGTACGACTACGCGCCGGTTCCACTGAGCATCGAGGGCGCGCTGATCACGCCGACGGTGTTCATGCAGCGCAATGCCCCCGGCGACATGCAGGACGTGTGGTGCGCGCACGGCTACTACCAGCACGATCCGGTGCAGCAGCGCGCGACGCGGCGTACCACGCCATTCGTCTGGTCCTACCGCAACGACGGCGGCGCCTCCGGGGTGGAGTATGTCGGCGGGCAGCACCGCCAGGTCACGCGCTACCTGTGCGACAGCGGCATGGCAACCGGTGTCACCGTGCCATTGCATCTGCCGGGCGGCGCATTCGCGACCTTCAGTGGCGCGGTCGACGCCGCGGCGGCCGAAGCGCCGCGCCTGGCCGAGGCGCAGCTCTCTGCGTTCATGCTGATTGCCCACGCCTTCCAGGCACGCGCGCAGGAGCTGCTGGACCCGCAGGAGCGTCGCTGTCACCACATCGTGCTGACCCGGCGCGAGCGCGAATGCCTGCACTACTCGGCCAAGGGGCTCACCGCCAAGAGCATCGCTGCCGCGCTGAATCGGTCCACGGCCACGGTGAACCTACACCTGAATTCGGCCGCGCGAAAACTGGGCGCACGCAACCGGGTCGAGGCGGTGGTGCGGGGCATGCACTACCGGTTGCTGGAGCCTTAGAGCGACAAGACGACTGCGCTCCCCGCCCGGCGGGCGCGGCCGGTGCCCGGATCGGCATGTACCGCTCGTCCACTGCGGTTCCTGCGCGCCGTCCACACCCGCCTGACGACTGCTCGCGACGTGTTGCTGGCCGCTCTTCGGCCGCTCGACCGCCGCCGGGCACCGGGCGCCGCAAACCTGGGAGATTTGCCAGTACACGCGGAGCGGCATGCCCGCTAGGCTCGCTGGTCATCATTGCCGCACAGCAGGCGCAGGTCATGCAGTCCACCGAAGGTTACGTCGAGTTCCGCGGCTACCGCACCTGGTACCGCATCACCGGCGACCTGCGCAGCGACGCCTGCCCCCTGGTGGTGTTACACGGCGGGCCCGGTTGCACGCACGACTACGTCGACAGTTTCAGGGATCTGGCTGCCGGTGGCCGTGCGGTGATCCATTACGACCAGCTCGGCAATGGCCGCTCCACCCACCTGCCCAACGCCGATCCCGGCTTCTGGACGGTGGGGCTGTTTCTGGACGAGCTGCAGACCTTGATCACGCACCTGGGCTTGGCGCGGTACGCATTGCTGGGGCAGTCGTGGGGGGGCATGCTGGCGGCCGAGCATGCGGTGCGGCGCCCGGCTGGCCTGTGCGCGCTGGTGATCGCCAATTCGCCGGCGTCGATGGGGCTGTGGCGGGCCGCAGCATTGCGGCTGCGCGCCGAACTGCCCGAGCCGGTACAGGCGGTACTGGACGAACACGAGGCGGCGGGGACACTGGACCATCCGGCCTATCGGGCTGCCAGCCAGGTGTTCTATGCCCGCCACGTGTGCCGCGTGTTGCCCTGGCCCGACGAGGTGGCCCGCACCTTTGCCGCCATCGACGCCGATCCCACCGTGTACCACGCCATGAACGGGCCGACCGAATTCCACGTGGTGGGCAGCCTGCGCAACTGGAGCATCATCGAGCGCCTGCACCGCATCAATGCGCCCACGCTGGTGCTTTCGGGCAGGTACGACGAAGCCACTGCGGAAACCGTCGAACCCTACGCACGCCTGATTCCGGATGCGCGCTGGCACGTGTTCGCGCAGTCCAGCCACATGCCGCACGTGGAAGAACGCGTGGCCTGCATGCGGCTGGTCGGCGATTTTCTCGATGACCACACCCCGTGGGCCTGCAGCGAGGTGGCCGGCACACGGGCACTGGCCAGCCCCAGCCGCACGATCTGAACCGAGCAGGCGGACGCGCCGCTGCAAGCTGCAGGCCGGTGCGCGCAGCGGGTTGGCGAACACGCCCGCCAGCATGTCCTGCTGCGTTCTGCGCACTGGTAGGCCTCGCGCGCTTGGGCAAGGCGATGATCGCGTCTGCGGCCCGCCTTGGGGGGGGCAGCTGCCGGCGGGCGGCCAGTGGCGATCATCGCCGACGTGCAGGGTCGTTGGGTGGATCGACATATCGGCGTTTGGTTCGCCTCGCTGCTGCGTGGCGCAGGTACGAAGCGGCCGCGCAGCAGCGCCGGTAAGCGCAGCGCACAGGTGCGCGACCGTGCGCGCGCAACAGGCGCAACGGTGCATCCGGTTACCGACATGGCCTGAGCGAGCGATGCGTCATTTGCGTATCGCCGGGCTGGTTGCGATGCAGCCTCCGCGGTCGTCGTCGCCTCAGCGCAGCTGACGAAACCACTGCGCTCGCCGCCAGGCGGGGAAGGGCGACTGTTGGCCGTGCTTGCTTGCAGCTGCTGCGGTACGACGGCAGTGCAGCTTGAAAGACGCATGCAGTTCTTTCGGGTGGTGGCGGCAATGCGTCGATCCTGCGGGCGCCAGCGTGCGTTGCGCCGGTGTCCTGTCCCTGCTGTCCCATGCTGTCTCTTTTGCATGTCCTGCAAGGAGAACACCGGGGTACGTCAAAGTTTCAAAGATGGATAATTGTTTTCTGTTTCAAGGCGCGCGAAGAATGCAGCCCCCCACGTAACGCGTTGTCGTCGCCATTGCCACTGCGCAGGCGCGACGCAGCGCTCATCGACTTTTTTGGGAGAGGCTGCATGACTAGCAAGATGCTCCAGGGCGCGCTTGCGCTCGCACTGTCCGCCTGCGCTGCCGGCGCGATCGCCGGGCCGGTCGGATACGGCGCCGCCACCACCGGTGGCGGCAACAAGACACCGGTCAACGTGGCCAGTTTCGAGGCAATGCAGGCGGCGATCGATGGTTACTCCGGCAGCGGTGGGCTGGTTCTCAATTACACCGGCAAGTTCGACTTCGGCACCATCAAGAATGTGTGCGCGCAATGGAAGCTGCCGGCCAAGACCGTGCAGATCAAGAACAAGAGCAACATCACCATCAAGGGTGCCAATGGCTCGGCGGCGAACTTCGGCCTGCGCGTGGTCGGCGATGCGCACAACGTGATCATCCAGAACATGACCATCGGCCTGCTGCAGGGCGGTGAGGCGGCGGACTCGATTTCGCTGGAAGGAAACTCCAGCGGCGAGCCATCCAGGATCTGGATCGACCACAACACGGTCTTCGCGTCGTTGACCAAATGCTCGGGCGCCGGCGATGCCTCTTTCGATGGCGGCATCGACATGAAGAAGGGCGTGCACCACGTCACCGTGTCCTACAATCATGTCTACAACTATCAGAAGGTCGCGCTCAACGGCTTCAGCGATAGCGACAGCAAGAACTCGGCGGCGCGCACCACCTATCACCACAACCGCTTCGAGAACGTGGAGTCGCGCGTACCGTTGCAGCGGCGCGGCCTGAGCCACATCTACAACAACTACTTCAACAACGTCACCACCTCCGGCATCAATGTGCGCATGGGCGGGGTGGCCAAGATCGAATCCAACTATTTCGAGAACATCAAGAACCCGGTGACCTCGCGCGACAGCAGCGAGATCGGCTATTGGGACCTGATCAACAACTACGTCGGCGGCGGCATCACCTGGAGCACTCCGGACGGCAGCAAGCCCTACGCCAACGCCACCACCTGGATCAGTTCGAAGGTGTTTCCGGAACCGTTGGGCTACATCTACACCGTCACCCCGGCCGCGCAGGTCAAGGCCAAGGTGATCGCCACCGCAGGCGCAGGCACGAACCTGGCGGAGTAAGCGTCGGCGTCGCGCATCACCACAGATCCCCGGCAGCGCCGGGGATCTTTTCAATGCGGCAGGCAGGCCCGCGGGGCGCCGCGCGTGCGTGGAGGGGAGCTTGGCTTCGACCTGCCCGCGCAGGTCGTACAGGCAGGCCTGTGCCTCGTCGCCGGGCAGAGCCGGTGGCCGCTTGTGCAGCGCCGCGATAGGAGGGGCGCGACACAAGCGTGGCTTCAGGTCGCCATGCGACTGCTGTTCAAGGCGTGGACGTGATCGCCAACGTCTCTGCCGGTGGGTGTGCACCGCAGCACAGCGGAGCGGCGGTGTGCGCCGGACACGGCGTGGCGCGGTCGTTGCCAACCGTCGCGCCTGGCCTGGCGGCGTTGCCCCGCCTTCGCCTGTCCCAGGCCTCGACGTCAAGAGGCGCGATGGGCGCCGCGACGCGGTATCGTGTCGGGCTACCACCTTTCCCGATTCCTTCCATGTCGCTTCCGACCGATCCTGTTGCCCAGAACGCTTCGACCGCCGCGCCCGCCTTGCGCCACGCGCTGAAACCGCGGCAATTGATGATGATGGGCCTGGGCACTGCGATCGGTGCCGGGCTGTTCCTGGGCTCGGGCGTTGGCATCCAGAAGGCCGGGCCAGCGGTACTGCTGTCGTATCTGATCGCCGGTGCGCTGGTGATCATCGTGATGAACGCGTTGGGCGAGATGGCGGCGGCCAAGCCGTCCAGCGGGGCGTTCTCGGTGTATGCCGCCGATGCCATGGGGCCGACCGCCGGCGCCACGGTGGGCTGGCTCTGGTGGTTTCAGGTGGTGGTGGTGATTGCGGCCGAGGCGGTCGGCGCGGCCGGGTTGCTGGCGTCGGTGTGGCCCAGCCTGCCGGTTCCGTTGCTGGCATCGCTGTTCATGGCGGTCTTCACCGCGATCAACCTGCTGGGTGTGCGTAACTTCGGCGAGTTCGAATTCTGGTTCGCCATCCTCAAGGTGGTGGCGATCGTGGTATTCCTGCTGATCGGCTTCGCTCTGCTGGCCGGCTGGCTGCCCGGCGTTGCCTCGCCGGGCGTGGCCAATTTCACGCAGAACGGTGGCTTCGCCCCCAACGGCCTGGCCGGCGTCGGTGCTGCCTTGCTGGTGGTGGTGTTCGCCTTCGGCGGCACCGAGATCGTGGCCGTGGCCGCTGCGGAAACCGCCGACCCGGGCCGCAGCCTGGCGCGCACCATCCGTACCGTGGCCTGGCGCATCCTGGTCTTCTACATCGGCTCGATCAGCGTGATCGTGGCGGTGGTGCCGTGGACCAGTGCCGCACTCGGCTCGCCGTTCGCGGCGGTGCTGGACGTGGCGCGCATTCCCGGCGCGGCCACCGCGATCACCCTGGTGGCGGTGGTGGCGTTGTTGTCGGCGCTCAATGCCAACCTGTACGGCGCCTCGCGGATGATCTTCTCGCTGGCGCAGCGTGGCGAAGCGCCGCACTGGTTGAGCAGGACCAGCAAGGAACAGGTGCCGTTGGCGGCAGTGGTTGCCAGCGTACTGTTCGGTTTCGCCGCAGCGGTGCTGGAACTGCTGTATCCCACCAAGGTGCTGCCGATGCTGCTCAACATCGTCGGTGCCACCTGCCTGCTGGTGTGGACGATCTCGCTGCTGTCGCAATTGATCCTGCGTGCGCGTGCCGATCGCGCCGGCGTCGCGTTGCCGTTCCGCATGCGCGGCTATCCGTTCCTGACCGTGCTGGCCTTGGCGATCCTGGCGATGATCTTCGTGCTGCTGGCCCGTTCGGCAGAAACGCAGGTGCAGTTCCTGTCGATGGTCGGGCTGACCGTCGCCATTGCGCTGGTCAGCGAAATCGCCCGGCGCATCCGCCGCACGGTGTGACGGCACCAGCACCACGTGAGGCAGCGCTCCGCGCTGCCGCTCGCCGGCCCGCGTGTCTCAAGCTTCGGTGGCAACGCACCTGCCGGAGCCGGAAGCACCCGATGGCCACCAGGAGGCAGGTACAGGCCGGTTGCAGCGTGCGGGCATCATTGCATGCGCCTGCACGAGCAACCGTCGCGTCTGCCGTCTCCGGGCAGCGGATACGGGCGGACGCCGTTGTGGCAGAAAACACATGTTGCGTTACACAGCAGGCGTAGCATCCCGATGCAGGAAGGCCGCGACGGTTCGACGCAGATGCGACGCCGTGTCGCATCGGGAACCGAGGCGGGCGTCCTTATCATGACGGCGTAGCGCAGGCGAAGGCGGTCGATCGACCGCCGATGCGCCAACGGTCCACTCACTCCTGGAGGGTTCTCCATGGACGCCCTGTTGTTGTCGCGGATCCAGTTCGGGTTCGTCATCGCGTTCCACGTGCTGTTCCCTGCGTTCACCATCGGGCTGTCCAGTTTGCTGGCGTTCCTCGAATGGCGCTGGCTGCGCACGCGTCTGCCGGTCTGGCGCGAGCTGTACTTCTTCTGGCAGAAGATCTTCGCCGTGTCCTTCGGCATGGGCGTGGTCAGCGGCATCGTGATGGCGTTCCAGTTCGGCGCCAACTGGCCGGAGCTGAGCCGCATCGCCGGGGGGGTGATCGGCCCGTTGTTGAGCTACGAGGTGCTGACCGCGTTCTTCCTCGAAGCCAGCTTCCTGGGCGTGATGATGTTCGGCTGGGGGCGCATTTCCGAACGCCTGCATTTCCTCGCCACCTGCATGGTGGCGCTGGGGACCTTGTTTTCCACGTTCTGGATCCTGTCCTCCAACAGCTGGCTGCAGACGCCGGCCGGCTACGAGGTGATCGATGGCATCGTGCACCCGGTGGCGTGGCTGCAGATCATCTTCAACCCGTCCTTCCCGTACCGTCTGGCGCACATGGCGCTGGGATCGTTCATCACCACCTGCTTCGTGGTGGGTGCGGTGGGCGCGTGGTATCTGCAGCGTGGCGTGCACCGCGAGGCGGGCCTGCACATGCTCAAACTGGCGGTGGTGTTCGCTGCGATCACCGTGCCGCTGCAGATCGTGGTTGGCGATATGCATGGTCTGAACACGCTCGAGCACCAGCCGATGAAGATCGCCGCGATGGAAGCGCACTGGCATGAAGGCGAGCCGGGCGAGGGCGTTCCGCTGGTGCTGTTCGCCTTGCCCGATGCGCAGGCCGAGCGGAATGCGTACGAGCTGGCGATTCCGCGCCTGGGCAGCCTGATCCTGACCCATAGCCTGGAGGGCAGCATTCCACCGTTGACCACGGTGCCGGCGGCCGAGCGCCCGCCGGTGATGCCGGTGTTCTTCGCCTTCCGCATCATGGTGGGGCTGGGGACCTTGATGCTGCTGGTGGCCTGGGTGTCTGCGTTCGCGTGGTGGCGCGGCCGCCTGCTGCAGTGGCGCTGGCTGCTGACGGTGTGGCGCTGGATGCTGCCGAGCGGTTTCGTCGCGCTGCTCTCGGGCTGGTTCGTCACCGAGATGGGCCGGCAGCCCTATGTGGTCTATGGGCTGCTGCGCACCGCCGATGCGGTGGGCCCGCAGTCGGCCTGGATGACCGCGATCTCGTTGGCAGTCTATGTGGCCGGCTATGCGTTCGTGTTCGGCTGGGGCATCTGGTACCTGGTCAAGATCGGCAGGATCGGGCCGACCCCGCACGACGCGCCGCAGCTGGATCACGGTGAACATACTCCGGCGCGACCGCTATCGGCCGCCGACGAACCCATCGACGGAGCGGTGTGATGGACATGACGAGCGTGTTGCCGGTGGCGTGGTTCGCGGTGATCGGCTTCGGTGTGCTGATGTACGTGGTGCTGGACGGCTTCGTGCTCGGGATCGGCATCCTGGCGCCGTTTCGCCGCGACGAACAGCAGCTGGATCTGATGATGAACACCGCCGCGCCGATCTGGGACGGCAACGAAACCTGGCTGGTGCTGGGCGGGGCGGGCCTGCTGGCGGCCTTCCCCAAGGCCTATGCGGCGATCCTGTCGGCACTGTATCTGCCGGTGCTGCTGATGGTGATGGCGCTGGTGTTCCGTGGCGTGGCGTTCGAGTTCCGTTTCAAGGCGCAGCGCTCGCGGCGGCTGTGGAGCAACGCGTTCGCGGCCGGATCGATTCTGGCCACCTTCGCGCAGGGCGTGATCCTGGGGGCGCTGGTGCAGGGGCTGCCGATCGAGAACGACCGGTATGTCGGCGGCGTCTGGGGGTGGTTCAGTCCGTTCGCGATGCTGACCGGTGCGGCGTTGGTGTTCGGCTACGCGCTGCTCGGCAGCACCTGGCTGATCCTCAAGACCGACGGCCATGTGCAGCAGCTGGCGCGCCAACTGACCCGGCCGCTGACCATCAGCGTGTTGATCTTCATCGGGCTGGTCAGCGCCTGGTTGCCGTCGTTGCAATCGCACGTGATGGAACGCTGGTTCACCGGCGCACATTACCTGTGGCTGATGCCGGTGCCGCTGCTGGTGGCCGTGGTGGGGATCGCATTGTGGCGCGCCAGTGCGCCCGGGCAGCCGGATACGCCACCGTTCCTGCTGGCGATGGGCTTGTTCGTGCTGGGCTTCGTCGGCCTGGTACTGGGCATGTGGCCGTATCTGGTGCCGCCCATCTACACCATCTGGCAGGCGGCGGCGCCGCCGTCCTCGCAGGCGTTCGCGATGGTGGGCCTGGTCATGCTGCTGCCGCTGATCCTGGGCTATACGGTGTGGTCGTACCGCGTGTTTCGCGGCAAGATCACTGCCGACACCGGCTATCACCACTGACGCGGCGAACGCGACGTCGCCGGCAGGGTCGGGTGATGTGGATGGCGCGCCCGGAACCGGCGTGCACGCATACCGCTGCCGGGTCCGGGCAGCGGCCGTCCTCAGTGCAGCCGCTGTTTGAACATCCACTCCCACATTGCCGGGTCCGCGTAGGTCGCGTCCCAGGCATTGTGGTTGCCGTCGGGATACTCGCTGTAGCGCAGGTTCGCACCCACGCCCTTGCCCGCGCGGTACAGCGCGCGGTCGTCGTGTGGCGGCACCGAATCGTCGTTGGCGCCATGGAACATCCAGATCGGCACGTGCTTGAGCTGGGTGACCGCCGCGGTATACGGGTCGGCTTCCTTGGCGACCAGGCTGACATAGAGCGTGCGGCGTTCCTCGCGCGGTGCCTTCAGCGCGCCGCAGATCGGCACGATCGCCGCGAAGCGCCGCGGCTGCATCAAGCCGATCTCCCAGGCGCCGTAGCCGCCCATCGACATGCCGGTCAGGTAGGTGCGCTGCGGATCGGCCGCGAACTCCGCACTGGCCGCATCCAGCGCGGCGATCGCCATGCGCGCGTTGATTCCCAGCCACTCTTCGTTCTCGGGAACCTGCGGCAGCACCACCAGCGCGGGGAACCGGTCGGCATGCGCGCTCAGATAGGGGCCGAGCCCGACCTCGGCCTGATCGCGGCCGTTGTCGCCGCGCTCGCCGGAACCATGCAGGAACAACACGATGGGCCGTGGCTGCGGCGCCTTGGCCGCCGGCACGAACACCTGGTACCGATACAGGCGACCTTCCATCTGCAAGGTGCGGGTGACGAAATGGCCGCTTCGTCCATCGCCGGGACCACGCATGCTCGAACAGCCGGCGAGCGCCAGCGCCAGAAGACCCAACATCACGTAACGACCGATCACGCACGCCTCCCGCATCAATACAGGCCTGGAGTATCACGCATATGGCGCGTCTGTCGCGTCGCGGCGATGGGGGCCGCCTCAGCGCAGCAGGATCAATGTGGCCAGGCCGAGGAAGCTCAGAAAGCCCATCACGTCGGTCAGCGTGGTCAGGATCACCCCGCCGGCCAGCGCGGGATCGAAGCCCAGGCGTTTGAGCGTCACCGGCACCAGGACGCCGCCGAAGGCGGCGGTCAGCATGTTCACCGTCAGGGCGGTGCCGATCACCAGCGACAGCATCGGTTGGCGAAACCATGCCAGCACGATCAGGCCGAGCCCGACGCCCAGGCACAGGCCGTTGATCAGCGCCACGGTGAGCTCCTTCTTGAGCAGGGTCATCACGTTGGACGAGCCGATCTGCCCCAGCGCCAGGCCGCGCACCATCAATGCCAAGACCTGGGTTCCGGCGTTGCCGCCCATGCCGGCCACGATCGGCATCAGCGCCGCCAGCGCCACCAGCTTCTCGATGGTGCCTTCGAACTGGCTGACCACGCTGGACGCCAGGAACGCGGTGCACAGGTTGATGCCCAGCCAGATCAGGCGGCGCCGGAACGCGCGCCGCGCCGGGCTGAACATGTCCTCGTCCTCGTCCAGACCGGCGGCGCTCAAGGCCTGGTGCTCGGCCTGCTCGCGGATGATGTCGACCACGTCGTCGATGGTGATGCGGCCGAGCAGGATGTTGTTGTCGTCCACCACCGGCGCGGAGATCCAGTCGTGGTCGGAGAAGCGGCGTGCCACTTCGTCCGAGCCGTCCCCCACGTCGATGGCCGGCTGCTCGTCGTCGATCAGCCGGTTGACCGGGGTGCTGTCCTCGTGGGTGACCAGCGCTGCCAATGGCACGCGGCCCAGATACTGGTGGCGACGGCTCACCACGTACAGGTGGTCGGTATGATCGGGCAGTTCGCCGCGCAGGCGCAGGTAACGCAGCACCACATCGACATTGACGTCGGCGCGTACCGTCACCACGTCCGGGTTCATCAGGCGGCCGGCGGTGTCTTCCGGATACGACAGCACCTGTTCGAGCCGTTCGCGGTTCTCGCGATCCATCGACTTGAGCACTTCGTCGATGACGGTGTCGGGCAGGTCTTCGACCAGGTTGGCCAGGTCGTCGATGTCCAGGTCTTCGACCGCAGCGACGATCTCGTCCGGATCCATGTCGGCCAGCAGGCTTTCGCGCACTTCGTCGCCGACGTGCAGCAGCACCTCGCCATCGTCTTCTGGATCGACCAGCCCCCACACCACTTCGCGCTTGCCCGGCGGCAAGGATTCGAGCAGGTTGCCGATCTCCGCCGGCGCCAGCGTATTGACCAGCCGGCGTACCGGCCCCAGGCGTCCGCTATCCAGCGCGTCGGACAGCAATCGCAGCTGGCGCGCGGTCTTGTCGTGGCGGACGGCTTCGGCCATGCGCGGCTCCCTGGAAGAGTGGGCGCGCCGTCAGTGGAAGACGCGGTGCTGGGTCAGCACGGCATTATCGCTTGCGCACGGTGACGAAACATACAGTGTCGGCGCGCTTGCGGACGGTCGATGGGGCGCCGCCGGCTCGCCGGCGCGCTTGGCAAACGCTGCATGCCGCAACGACGCTCCCAAATTGGTCCGTCGGTAGTGACTGGGTGATTGAGTGCCGGGTCGATGATCGGCGCGGCGCCCCCATCCGCCCTACGGGCACCTTCCCCCGCAAACGGGAGAAGGAGGTGCAGCTGCGCTGTCCTAGCTGCTTTTGCCGCTGCAGCCGTGTGCGATGGCTGCCAGCCATTTCTCGATACCCTTGCGGTCGCGCGCGCGCAGCAATTTTTCGCCGTGCACACGCAGTTCGCCCAGATGGCTGTCGCGAATGGCGCGGCGCACTTCCAGCAGGGTGCCCGGATGCAGGCTGAATTCGGTGAGCCCCAGCGCCAGCAACATCGGCGCGAAGCGTGGGTCGCCGGCGATCTCGCCGCACACCGCCACCGGCTTGCCGTAGGTGCGCCCGATGGCGATCACCTGCGCGATCAGGCGCAGCACCGCCGGGTGCAGCGGCGAGTACAGCTCGCCCAGCGCTTCGTTGTTACGGTCCACCGCCAGCAGGTACTGCACCAGATCGTTGGTGCCGATCGACAGGAAGTCGATGTCGTCGATGAAACAATCCAGCGCCAGCGCCGCCGCAGGCACCTCGATCATCGCACCGAGCGGAATATGCTCGGCGATCTCGTGGCCCTCTTCGCGCAGCTGCGTACTCAGTTTCTTCAGCTGCTTGCGCAGCAACTGGATTTCCTCGCGGCCGCTGACCATCGGCACCAGGATGCGCACCGGCCCGTAGCCGGAGGCGCGCAGGATGGCGCGCAGCTGCGCCTGCGCCACCGCCGGCCGGGCGAGCGACAGCCGCACCCCGCGCAGGCCCAGTGCCGGGTTGTCCTCGTCGCTCAGTGTCAGCCCGGTGCGGTCGGCCTTGTCGGCGCCCAGGTCCAGCGTACGGATGGTGACCGGGCGGCCGCTCATGCCCAGCACGGTATCGCGATAGGTCTGGAACTGCTCGTCTTCGTCGGGCAGCTCGTTGCGCTGCAGGAACAGGAATTCGGTGCGATACAGCCCCAGCCCGCTGGCGCCCAGCGCGTGCGCGCTGGCGACGTCTTCCAGCGATTCGGCGTTGGCGAGCAGGGTGATGTCGACGTTGTCGCGCGTGCGCGTGGGCTTGGAGCGCAGGCGCCCGAGTTCGCGCTGTTCCTTGGCCAATGCGCGCAGGCGTTCGCGGTAGTCGCGCAGGTGTTCGGGCGTGGGATCGACGATCACCTGGCCGGAGCCGGCATCGACGATCAGCACATCGCCATCGTCGATCCGCTGCAATGCCTCGCCAACACCCACGACCAGGGGCAGGTGCAGGCTGCGCGCCAGGATCGCGCTATGCGACAGCGCGCTGCCGGCAGCGGTGACGATGCCGACCACGCCCTGGGCCTGCAACTGCGCCAGTTCGGACGGCGCCACGTTGTCGCAGACCAGGATCTCCCCGGCCACGCCCTTGAGGTCGGGGGCGCGCTTGTGCAGGAACGCGTGGATGCGGCCGATGACATGGTCCAGATCGTCCATGCGGCTCTTGAGGTAGGCGTCCTCCATGCCGTCGAACACCGCCGCCAGCCGGTCGCGTTGCACGCACAAGGCGTAGTCGGCGCTGTAGCGGTGGGTACGAATCAGCTCGTCCAGACCCTGCAGCAGTTCGGGATCGTCCAGCAACAAGGCGTGCAGCTCGAGAAACTCGCCCACCTCGCGCGCCAGCGCACCATGCAGCCGATCGCGCAACTGCTGCATCTCGCCGCGGGCCGCGTCGATCGCTGCATGCAGCCGCTGCAATTGCGTTTCCACCTGGCTGGCGGGCACGCGTTGTTCGGCCACCTCCAGCGCGTGGCTCTGGCGGACCCGTGCGCGCCCGAGCGCATTGCCGCGCGCGGCGCCGTGTCCGCGCAGGCGCACGCTCATGCGTGCCCCCGGCGCGATCGCGCCGTGCCGGTCGTAACGGCACCGACGCCGCGCATGCTCAGCTGTCCTCGTCGAAACGACGCTCGAACAGGTCCACCAGGGCTTGCAGGGCCTCGGCCTCGTCTTCGCCCTCCAGCCGCACCATCACCTTGGTGCCCTGGCCGGCGGCCAGCAGCATGACGCCCATGATGCTCTTGGCATTCACTTCGCGGCCCTTGGCCGCCAGCGTGGCGTTGCTGCGATAGGACGACAGCGTCTGCACCAGCTTGGCGGTTGCCCGCGCATGCAGTCCGAGTCGGTTGGACACAATGAGTTCGCGTTCAAGCATCGTCGATGATCGCTCCGTTGCGGGTACCTGCCGCCGCGGTGGCGGGCAGCTCCTGCAAACCTTGTTCGGGGTAGTTCATCACCCGCAGCAGCATCGGCAGACTCAGGGCGGAGACGCGGCGCACCGGTGTGCCGAGCCTGGCCAGGCGGCTGGCGAGATTGCTGGGGCTGGCGCCGTACAGGTCGGTCATGACCAGTACGCCGTCGCCGCCGTCGACCCGCCGCATCGCCGCCGACGCCTGGGGCAGCAAGGCATCCAGGTCTGCATCGAACGGGACGTCGAACGCTTCGGTCTTCAGCGGCAAATGCCGCAACAGCCCCGTCGCCACGTTCAACAACGCTGCGCCGATGCCGGGATGGGTGATGAGGAGAATGCCACAGGCCATGTCGAAACGTTAACAGGTCGGCATGACTGCGCGATAGCGTTTGTCCGCACCGAAGTGTTGCGAACTGAATAGCCGTTTAGAAGTGCTGCAGCCGAAGCGGCTGCAGCATATGTCGCCATCGTGTCGTTGCATGCGTGGCCCTGATCCGTGACGTCTGCAGCGTCGGCGGTGCGGCCCACGTCTCAAGCGAGCGCTGCCTTTCATGCGATGGCGGGCAGGGCACTGGAACCATGCGTGGCGGAGACACCGACGCATGGCTTGTGACGGCGCCAGCGCATCGATCGTGCAGTGTTGCGTCAGCTACAGCGCTGTCGGACTGCGCAGCGTCCACCACACGCCAGCCACTCGCAAGCGATCGCAACCTGAGGCCAGCAAGCATGACGTCCTCAACCTAGGTGCAGCACGCTCACGTCGCAGGATGCCGCTTCAACGATTCCCGATTCCCGAATCCCCGCCCCTCAATCCTGCTCGCGATGAAACGTCGCCACCTCTGGCCAGCCCTGCGTGCGCGCGTGCTGGGCCAGGCGTTCGGCCATGTAGACCGAGCGGTGCTTGCCGCCAGTGCAACCGAAGGCGATGGTCACGTAGCTGCGGGTGTCGTTGCGCAGCCGCGGCAGCCAGGTATCGAGCAGATCCACGATCTGCGCGCTGTATCGCTGCACGTCGGCCTCGTTGTCCAGATACTCGCGCACGCCGGCATCGCGGCCGGTGAGCGGGCGCAGCTCCGGGTCCCAGTGCGGGTTGGGCAGCACCCGCGCATCGAACACGAAATCGGCCTCGGCCGGCACGCCGCGTTTGTAGGCGAACGATTCGAACAGCAGCGACAGCCGATCATGCGAGCCGAGCGCGAACTCGGTCACCACGCGGCGGCGCAACTGATGCACGTTGAGCGCACTGGTGTCGATGATGGCGTCGGCCTGATCGCGCAGCGGCTCGGTCAACTGCCGCTCGCGGGTGATCGCTTCGGGCAAGGCCAGGCCGAGATGGCTCAGCGGGTGGCGGCGACGGGTGTCTGCATAGCGCTTGATCAAGGCTTCGTCGCTGGCCTCGAAGAACAGCAGGCGGGCCTCGATGCCGTACTCCTGGGCGGACTGGCGCCACTGCGCGAGCTGGGTCAGGTCGCTGCGGCTGCGCACGTCGATGCCGACCGCCAACCGCTGGTCGCCCAGCGGATTGCCGCGCAGGCGGCTGCGCACGAAGTCCGGCAGCAGCTCCACCGGCAGGTTGTCCGAGCAGTAATAGTCCAGGTCTTCGAAGGTCTTGAGCGCGACCGATTTGCCCGAGCCGGACAACCCGCTCACGATCATCAGCGAGGAGGGCGAGGTGCTCATGGCGTGCGTCGCTCCAGCAGGTTGCTGTGGCGCGCGATGAACATCGCCGCCGGGTCGATGCCCTTGGTGCGCAGGATGTGCAGCCGGGTGGCCGCCTCGGTCAGCACCGCCAGGTTGCGCCCGGGCATCACCGGCAGGGTGATCAGCGGCACGTCCAGATCCAGCACGTGGCGGCTGCCCGAATCGCCGGTCAGGCGCTCGTAGCCGGATGGCGTGGGCTCGGTCATCGGCCGGGTCAGGTGCACGATCAGGCGCAGGTACTTGTTCTTCTTCACTGCGGTGTCGCCGAACATGTCGCGCACGTTCAACACGCCCAGGCCACGCACCTCCAGCAGGTCCTGCAGCAGCTCGGGGCAGGTGCCGTCCAGCACGTCCGGTGCGATCTGGGTGAACTCGGGCGCGTCGTCGGCCACCAGACGGTGACCGCGGCTGAGCAGTTCCAGTGCCAGCTCGCTCTTGCCCGAGCCCGCTTCGCCGGTGATCAGTACGCCGATCGAATAGATCTCCATGAACACCCCATGCAGGGTGACCCGCGGCGCCAGCGTGCGCGCCAGATGGTAGGAGAGGTGGTTGAGCAGCTCGTGGCCGCGCTTGGGCGAGATCCACAGCGGGGTGTTGGATTCGTCGGCCGCCGCGCGCAGGTCTTCCGGGCACGACTGGTTCTTGCTGATCGCCAGCGCCAGCGGCTGCACCTGGATGATCTTCTCGATGGTTTCCCAGCGCTGGCGCGCATCCAGCGAATCCAGCCAGGCCAGTTCCTCGCTGCCCAGGATCTGCACCTTGTTGGGGTAGATCACATTGAGGTAGCCGGCCAGCGACGGGCGGCGGGCATTGTTGCTGCCGGCCTGGATCTCGCGGTGTTCGCCTTTCTGCCCGGCCACCCAGCGCAGCGCCAGCTTGTCGCGCTGCTGGTCGAACAGTTCGCGTGCGGTGATGGCGGTATTCATGCCGCGCTGGCCTGCGCTGGCGGCGTGTCGCCGAGCAGGGCCAGCAAGGTCTGCGCATCGGGCGCCTCGCGCAGCTGTCGCCGGAACCCCGCGTCGGAGAAGCGTTCGGCCAGTTCCGACAGCAGCATCAGGTGCTGATGGGTGTAGTGCGCCGGCACTGCCATGGCGAACACCAGATCCACTGGTTCATCGCCGCCGAACGGCACCGGGGTGTCCAGCCGCAGCAGCGCGCCGCGCGGTTCGGTGAGGTTGGAACATCGCCCATGCGGAATGGCGATGCCGTGGCCGATGGCGGTACTGCCCAGGGCCTCGCGTTCGCACAGGTTGGTGTAGAGCTCGTCTGCGCCGGCCTGCGGGCAGGACAGCAGCTCGGCGGCGACGCGCAGGACGGTGTCGCGATCGGCGGCCGGCGACACCACGGTGCGCACGGCCGCCATCAGATCGGTTAAGGGCATGAGGGCATCAAGCGGGAAGCGTCATGCGGGATTGTCGCGCACCTCGCGTGCGTGGTGGTTACATTTCTTCTCTTTGTGTTTCAGGACCAGCCGGTCGAGCTTGTCCACCAGCAGGTCGATGGCCGCATACATGGTGGAGCCGCTGGCATCGGCGTGCAGGGTGCGGCCGGGGAGGTTGACGGTGGCGACCACGTGATGGTCCGGTTTTCGGACGGCCAGCTGGGTGCGGACTTCGCAGTGCTGGTCGAAATGGCGCTGCAAGCGCTGCAGCTTGCTTGCCACGTAATCCCGCAGGGCGGGCGTCACTTCAAGCTGGTGGCCATACGTCTCGATGCGCATCGGATACCTCCATTGGTCGGTGGGCCAATGAACCGTTCCGGTGCTCCGACAAACCCGGCACGCGCCGGCGTTGCGGTGGTTGCAACGTCAGGCGATGCGCACGCGTTCGTGGGAGGCGGAAATGTTCATGGCCTCACGATACTTCGCAACGGTGCGCCGCGCCACCGGGACGCCGGATGTTTTCAGCAGTTCGGCAAGCTTGGCGTCAGACAAGGGTTTGCGCGGGTTCTCTGCCTCGATCAGGCGCCGGATCATGGCCTGGATGGCGGTGCTGGAGGCCTCGCCCCCCCCGTCGGTGTCGATGCCGGACGCGAAGAACGAGCGCAGTGCGATAGTGCCGCGGGGCGTGCGCACGTACTTGCGCGCGATCGCGCGCGAGATCGTGGACTCGTGCAGGCCGAGTTCGCCGGCGATCTCGCGCAGGGTCAGCGGCCGCAGCGCCTGCGCGCCGAACTCCAGGAAGCCGGCCTGGTGCTGCAGCAGGCAGCGCACCACCCGCAGCAAGGTCTCGCCGCGGGCCTCCAGGCTCTTGAGCAGCCAGCGCGCCTCCTGCAGCTGCCCGCGCAGATAGCCGGCATCGGACTCGCCGCAGCTGCGGATCAGGTTCTCGTAGCCGCGATGGATGGTGACCTTCGGCTGCGCGCGTCCGGCCAGCGCCGCGCGCCAGACACCGCGCTGGCGCCAGATCACGCAATCGGGCACCACGTAGGTGTCCTGGGCCAGTTCGCCGATCTGCTTGCCCGGGCGCGGGTCCAGCGAGCGCACCAACTGCACCGCCTGCTCCACGTCGGCGGCCGAGCGTTTGAGTTCATGCGCCAGGCCGGCCACGCCGCTGCGCGGCAGCCGTTCCAGCGGGCCGGCCACGATCTGCAGCGCCAGCTCGCGGCCCGGGGTGGCGGGATCGAGCACCGCCAGCTGCAGCGCCAGGCACTCGCCCAGGGTGCGCGCGCCCACGCCCACCGGGTCGAAGCGCTGGATCTGATGCAAAACGGTGAGGACTTCTGCCTCATCGACCGCGGTGCCCAGCGCCAGGGTGTCGAGAATGGCCGACAGCGGCTCGCGCAGGTAGCCGTCTTCGTCCAGCGCATCGATCAGGGTCGCTCCGATCTGGCGGTCGCGCGGCGACAGCGGCGACAGGTGCAACTGCCACAGCAGATGGTCGGCCAGGGTCTCCGATTCGGCGACGCGCTCGGCCGCATCGCCGGTGTCGTCGTCGTCGAAGCTGCCGCCGCTGCCCGAGCCGGTCCACTGCAGTTCGTCCTGCGACCAGTCGTCGTCGCGCTCGGCGGGCGGGCTGTCCTCGTGTCGGCTGTCCTCGCCGGTCGGGGATGCCGCGTCTGCAGGCGGCTCGTTCGCCGCCTGGACGGCTTCGTCGGCCCATTCCAGCAGTGGATTGGTCTCCACCGCCTCGGCGATCTCCAGTTCCAGTTCGGTGGTGGACATCTGCAATAGCTTGATCGCCTGACGCAACTGCGGCGTCATGACCAACTGCTGTCCTAGCGATGTCTGGAGCCGGGCTTTCATGCGGGCGCTGACTGGGAAAATCGTTGGCGCGGCGGCGCGCTCAAAGGCGGAAAGTTTCCCCCAGATACACGCGACGGACGTCGGGATTGGCGAGCAGCGCGTCCGGTGCCCCCTGCGCCAGCACGCCTCCCTCGGCGAGGATATACGCGCGGTCGCAGATTCCCAAGGTCTCACGCACGTTGTGATCGGTGATCAGCACACCGATGCCGCGTTCCTTGAGGTGGGTGACGATGCGCTGGATCTCGCCGACCGAAATCGGATCCACGCCGGCGAAGGGTTCGTCCAGCAGCATCATGCGCGGCTTGGCCGCCAGCGCGCGTGCGATCTCGCAGCGCCGGCGCTCGCCACCGGACAGGCTGGCACCCAGCTGATCGGCCACGTGGGTGATCTGCAGCTCGTCCAGCAGCGCAGCGAGCTCCTTTTCGCGCGCCGCACCGTCGAGGTCCTCGCGCAGCTCCAGCACCAGGCGGATGTTGTCGGCCACGGTGAGCTTGCGGAACACCGACGGCTCCTGGGGCAGGTATCCCACACCCAGTTTCGCCCGTGCATACATCGGCTCGGCCGTGAGGTCGCGCCCATCCAGCTCGATGCGGCCGGCATCGGCCTCGACCAGGCCGACGATCATGTAGAAGCAGGTGGTCTTGCCGGCGCCATTGGGCCCGAGCAGGCCGACCACTTCGCCGGCTTCCAGGGTCAGGCCGAATTCCTTGACCACTTCGCGCTGCTTGTATTTCTTGCGCAGACCGGTGGCGACCAGCATTACGGCTTCCCCTGCGGTTTGGCGGCAGGTTTCGCAGCGGGCTTGGCGGCCGGCGGTGCGGCCGCAGGGGCGGCGTTCTTCGGCTGGATGATGGTGCGCACACGGCTGCCATCGCCGCCGCTCTGCATGTTGCCGGTCTTGGTGTTGTAGACCATGCGCTGGCCGGCATTGCTGCCCTTGGGCGAGTCGACCTTGTAGTTGCCGGTCAGGATGATGATTTCGTCGGCAACCTTGTATTCGATGTTGTCGGCCTGGCCGTTCATCATCGCGCCGTCGTCCATCTGCTGCTTGAGCGTGGCCTGCTTGCCGGTGAGCACTACGCGGTCGGTCTGGCCGTTCTTCTGAAAGATGTCGGCGGTATCGGCGTGGATCTCCAGCGTGCCCTGGGTGATCACCACATTGCCGCTGAAGCGGCACTTGCCGCTGTCATCGAGCATGTTGCAGTCGTTGGCATTGGAGTCGATCGCCATTGGCTGATTGCGATCGCTGCTCTTGGCCATGGCCATCGCAGGCAGCAGTAGCGCGGCGAACGCCAGTTTAGCGGGCAGCATTCGGTTCATAGCGGGTCTTGACCTGGGAGAGAAGCTTGTACTGGCGTGATTTGAGATCGGCCTCGAAGCCGACCCCGCTCTGCATGATACCCGGCCGGCTCATGCTCACCGGCGCGGCGGTCTTGGCGAGGTTCTGCTGCGGGAACACGTCCAGACTCTGGGTGCGGAAGGTGGTCGGCGGGGTGGGGCCGGTGGTCGGGCTGTCGCCTTCCACATCGCCGCGCAGCCGCAGTTCGTCGCCCTTGGGGCTGATCCAGCCGGTCTTGGAACGCAAGGTCCACGGCTGGTTGGCGTTATCGGGCAGCAGGAACACCGGCGTGGTGATTTCTGCGGTCTGATCGGCACGGTTGCGGTGCATTTCCGGCGCACGCAGCGTCATCGATTCCTTGCCAGTCTGTTTGTCCAGGGCGATCAGCTCGAAATCGCGCAGCACGTAGTCGGCCTTGGACTCGTCCACCGCCGCCGCCACCGGGCGCGCACGCTGCTGCCAGGCCGACCAGCCGGACACCACCGCGGCCACGAACAGCACCACGCCAAGAGTGGTTCGCCAGTTCCAGCTCATGCCGAGAACCGCGCGATGATGGCGTCGATCTGGCCCTGCGCGGCCAGCAGCGTGTCGCAGACCTCGCGCGCGGCCCCTTCGCCGCCGCGGGCCCGGGTATGCCACTGCACCCGCTCGGCGATCCACGGGTGGGCATTGGCGGGGGCGACCGGCAAGCCGACCGCGAGCAGGGCCGGAAGATCGGGCAGGTCATCGCCCATGAACAGCACCTGGTCCAGCGACAGCCCGTGTTCCTGGCACAGCGCCAGGACGGCCAGGCGCTTGTTCTTGACCCCGATCTGCACGTGCAGGCCCAGATCCTGGCCGCGCTTTTCCGCCGACAGGCTGGCGCGCGCGGTGATCAGTGCGACATGGATGCCGGCGTGTTCGAGCTGTTTGAGGCCCTGGCCGTCGAGTACGTTGAAGGCCTTGCTCTCGTTGCCGGCATGGTCGTAGTACAGGCGCCCGTCGGTCAGCGTGCCATCGACATCGAAGCAGGCCAGACGGGTGCGTGCGGCACGGTCGATCAACTCGGCGGGGAGGTGCTGCAGGGGAGAGTAGGGCATCGGCACGAATCGGTGGGAACGGGGTCCGACAGGTTGAAAACTGAACCTGTTAAACCACTTTGGCGCGCAACAGGTCGTGAATGTTCAACGCGCCGACCGCACGCTGCTGCGCGTCGACCACGATCAGGCCGTTGATCTTGTGCTCTTCCATCAGGCGAGCGGCCTCGGCGGCCAGCTGGTCGGCGCCGATGGTCTTGGGGTTGCGGGTCATTACCTCGGCGATGCCGGCACTGCGCACGTCGATGTCGCTGTCCAGCGCGCGGCGCAGATCGCCGTCGGTGAACAGGCCGATCAGCCGCCCCTCGGCATCCACCACCGCGGTCATCCCCAGCCGCTTGCGGCTCATTTCCATCAACGCCTGGCTCAGGCTGGCGTCTTCGCGCACGCGGGGCAGGTCGTCGCCAGCATGCATCACGTCGGTGATGTGCAGCAGCAGGCGCCGGCCCAGGCTGCCGGCCGGGTGGGAACGGGCGAAGTCGTCGGCAGTGAAGCCGCGCGCATCGAGCAGGGCCACCGCCAGCGCGTCGCCCAGCGCCAGCGAGGCCGTGGTGCTGGAGGTCGGGGCCAGGTGCAGCGGGCAGGCTTCGGCGGCGACGCTGACATCCAGGTGTACGTCGGCGGCCTGGGCCAGGGTGGAGGCGGGGCGGCCGGTCATGGCGATGATCGGGTTACCCTGGCGCTTGAGCACCGGCAGCAGCATGCGCACTTCGTCCGATTCGCCCGAATACGACAGCGCCAGCACGATGTCGGCCTCGGTGATCATGCCCAGGTCGCCATGGCCGGCTTCGCCGGGATGCACGAAGAAGGCCGGGGTGCCGGTCGAGGCCAGGGTGGCGGCGATCTTGCGCGCGATATGGCCGGATTTGCCCATGCCGGTGGCGACCACGCGCCCGCGCGAGGCCAGCACCAGCCGGCAGGCGGCGGCGAAGTCGTTGCCGATCCGCGCGCCCACGCTGGCCAGCGCGTCCTGCTCGATCCCAAGCACGCGCTGTCCGCTGGCGATCAGGCTGGCGTCGCTGACGGTGGCAGGAGGCAGGTGCGAGACGGCCATGCAGAACCCGGCTGAAGAGTAGAATGTGCGCTCATTTTATGAGGAAACGCCCTTTGGACGCCGAAACCATCCGTAAACTCATCGAATCCGGCTTGCCCGAAGCCCGCGTCGACGTGCACGGCGACGACGGCGTGCACTTCGAGGCCACCGTGGTCAGCGCAGCCTTCGCGGGCAAGGCGCCGCTGGCACGCCACCGCATGGTCTATGCGACCCTGGGCGACCTGATGGGCGGGGCGATCCACGCGCTGCAGCTGAAGACCCTGACGCCCGAGGAAGGCTGAGCACGCCAGGCGGGCCGTGCCGGGGTGGAAAAAACGGTGCGCGCCCGAATCGCGTGGTCCACTGCATCCTCCACCATGACCTGGCGACATCCCTCGCGTGCCGAGCCGTGCCGGCGCCGCTCGCTCCTCCGATTGCAGCGCCGCGCCGCACGTCCCAGCGTCAGAACGTTGCGCTCACCACTTCTCCGACATCCCTCTCCTTTCGGACTTCTTAGATTCCCATGGCAAAAATCGTAGTGACCGGCGGCCAAGCGCTGCATGGCGAAGTCAATATCTCCGGCGCCAAGAACGCCGTGCTGCCCATCCTGTGCGCCACCCTGCTGGCCGATGCGCCGGTGGAGATCAGCAACGTGCCGCACCTGCACGACGTGATCACCACGGTGAAGCTGCTCGGCGAGCTCGGCGCCGAGGTCACCATCGATGAGGGCACCCTGGCCAAGGGGCGCTCGATCCGGGTCGATCCGCGTTCGGTCACCCACCAGGTCGCCCCGTACGAGCTGGTCAAGACCATGCGCGCCTCGATCCTGGTGCTGGGGCCGCTGCTGGCGCGCTACGGCACCGCCGAGGTGTCGCTGCCGGGCGGCTGCGCGATCGGCTCGCGCCCGGTGGACCAGCACATCAAGGGCCTGCAGGCGCTGGGTGCGGAGATCAGCGTGGAGAACGGCTACATCAAGGCCACCAGCAACGGTCGTCTGAAGGGCGGCCGTTACGTGTTCGACATGGTCAGCGTCACCGGCACCGAGAACGTGCTGATGGCGGCAGTACTGGCCGACGGCACCACCGTGCTGGAAAACGCGGCGATGGAGCCGGAAGTCACCGACCTGGCCGAGTGCCTGACCGCGCTCGGTGCACGGATCGAAGGCGCCGGCACGCCGCGCATCGTGGTGCAGGGCGTCGAACGGCTGGGCGGCGGGCATCATGCGGTGTTGCCCGATCGCATCGAGACCGGCACCTTCCTGGTGGCCGCGGCGATGACCGGTGGCAGCGTCACCGTGCGCCGCGCGCGTCCGGACACCCTGGACGCGGTGCTGGACAAGCTCGCCGAGGCCGGCGCCAGCATCACTGCCAGCGGCGACAGCATCACCCTGGACATGCAGGGCAAGCGCCCGCGCGCAGTCAACCTCACCACCGCCCCGTATCCGGCGTTTCCCACCGACATGCAGGCGCAATTCATGGCGCTCAATTGCGTGGCCGAGGGCGTGGGCGTGATCAACGAAACCATCTTCGAAAACCGCTTCATGCACGTCAACGAGCTGCTGCGCCTGGGCGCGGATATCCAGGTCGAAGGCCATACCGCCATCGTCCGCGGCGCCGAACGCCTGAGTGGCGCACCGGTGATGGCCACCGATCTGCGCGCCTCCGCCTCGCTGATCCTGGCCGGGCTGGTGGCCGACGGCGAGACCACCATCGATCGCATCTACCACCTGGACCGTGGCTACGAGAACATCGAGGAGAAGCTGGGGGCGCTGGGCGCGACCATCCGGCGCACCGCATGATCCTGCGCGGACGCTTCACCACCCGACGCAAGGTCCTGCTGGGCGTGATCGTGCTGATCCTGGCCTGGCTGGCCTACGCCTGGAGCGTGGGCATGGCGATCACCCAGGGCGTGGAATTCAACGACATGGACTGGAACGGCGACGGCACCGCCAGCCGCGACGAGATCGCGCAGTCGTTCTACGCGGTGGCGGTCAAGAAGACCGTCGAAGGCAGGCGCCATTGCGATCTGTTCTATTGGCGCAGCAGCGGCGAGCAGATCCGCGTGGACTGCCGCACGGTGTTCTCCAGCGGCGATGACAAGGCCGCGGCCAAGCCTGAGGAGTGATGGGTTGGTGCGGATGGATCAGTCGTAAAGCGGCTGATCTGCGGCCTGGTCGCAGGGTCCTTGCCCGCCTACCATCGCGGGACACGCTGCAAGTACGTCCTTGTAAGCTCTTACGCGGCATCCATGCCGCGTAAGGTCCCGCGACGGTAGGCGGGCAAGGACCGGTCGAGAGGGTCGGTGTGCATCGTAAGAGCAGGCACCGTGCCCTGCAGTTCTGACAAGCAAGCGTCCGCTAATCTCCCAACCCGAGCGGATCAATACGCAAGCCGATCAACGGACAAGCTTTTAAGCGAACAACCGACCAATTGTCTGGTGCGGTGTCCTCGCCGCTTGCGGGACCGTGTGGCGGCATGGATGCCGCCACCGAGCCTCCACGGACGGATTCACGGCGTGTTCCGCGAGCGGTGAGGGCGCCGCGCCCTCGACCCACTGGCTCCTAAAGCCTCGCGCGTTGGCGCGCTCTTGAAATGGCAGTCACATCAGGCTCAGCGCAGCGACTTGATGGTCAGGTCCAGCGCATCCTGGCCTTTTTCCTTTTGCAGCAGGCGCGCCGGCACCGGCAGGTCCTTGACCACCCAGGCGATCAATTCCTTGTCGCCGTCCACGCGCGAGACCTTGGTGGCCTGCTCCTGCTTGCCGTTGACGGTGATGGTGTCCTTGCCGACGACCTTGTAGCTCATCGGCTTGATGCGGCCTTCGTCCACCATGCGGTAGTTCAGCGGCTTGCCGGCGGCCAGGTCGCGGGTGATCGCCAGATTGATCAGCAAGGCGTCCATGTCGCCGGGTTGCAGTTTGACCGGGCCACGGCGATCGGGCTTGATGTCGCCGCTCCAGGTGGCCTGGCTGGTCTTCCAGTCGTAATTGGCGGTGACGTTGCGTCGCTTGACCATCATCGAAGACGTGTCGTTGCTGCTCACCGGGCGCAGCTGCCCACCGGCCTCCTCGAACACCGTGCTCTGGGTCAGGTTGGCCAGCTGGTTCTGGATGGTCAGCGTATAGCGCCACTGATTGGTACCGGCGGCGGCCAGGGTCATGGTGCCGTTGGCCTGCATGCCCATGTAGTTGGCCGAATAATCGGCCTGGAACGGCTGCACGGCAAAGGCCGGCAGGCTGGCCACGGCCAGGGCGGCGGCGAGCAAAGCGCTGGTGCGGGAGAGGGTGTTCATGCTCAGGCTCCTTGGTATTCGACCAGGCGGAGATCGACCTGATCCTCACCTTTGTCACGTTGCAGGATGCGCACCGGGGTCGGAACCCCGTTGGCGATCCAGAGGATGGTTTCGTTGTCGCCGCTGTTGACGCGGTACACGCGCAACGCGTCGTAACTCAGATCGCCGACCTGCACCACCTCGGTGGTGTCGGCGGCGCGGTAGTCGTATTTGCGTACCCGGCCCACGTCGACGTAGCGATAGCTCAGGCTGCGCCCCGGTTGTGCGTCGCGCATCAGCGACAGGTTCAACGACAGCGCGCTCTGGTCGCCGCGTTGCAGGGCAATGGGTTGCTGACGCTCCTTCTTCAGATCGCCGTCCCATTGCGCGGTACCGGCCTGCCAGTCGTACACGCCGGTGACCTTCTTGCCGAAGAACACCGCCTTGCGCACCGTGCTCTGGCTCAGCGGCACATAGGTATCGCCGTCCACCCGAAACACCGTGCTCTGTTCCAGATTCAGGCCCAGGATGCTGGCAAAGCCCTTGCGGCCACGCACCGCCATGTCGATGCGCCACTGACTGCCGTCACCATGGCTGACCTGCATGGTCGCGTCGCCGGCCTCCTTGCCGCGATAAAACGCCTGGTAGGTCGCCACGAACGGCTCCAACGGTGGTGGCGTCCAGGGGCTGGCCGGCAGCGCAGCCGCGGACGCGGTTGCTGGCTGCGCTGTCGCAGCGGCAGGGGAAGCAGCGGGCGCCGTCGTGGACGCAGGCGCGGCGGGAGGCTGTTGCGCGCGGGCGGTGCCGGCCGAGGCGAGCAGGGCGGTGGTCAACAGCGCGGTGGCGATCGGGACGACGTTCATGCGCTGAGGGTGGGCACGGGGCCGCAAGGATGTCCGAAAGGGGATGAGGAGGATGTCTCCGCATTCAGGCCAATGCGGTGTCAGCGGACTCTAGTCGCAGTGGCGTAAACAGGCACTGACCGTCGAGATGGATGGCGTCGCCGTGGACCTGCACTCTCCCGCTGGCCAGCAGATCCAGCGTGGCCAGCAGCAACGGGTGCTCGCGACCGAGGACGCGCGCGGCCAGCTGCTCGGCGCTGTCGCCGGGCAGTACCGGGACGCGGGCCTGCGCGATCACGCTGCCGGCATCGAGCTCCGGCACCACCAGATGCACGCTGGCGCCGTGCTCGGTATCGCCGGCCTCCAGCGCCCGCGCATGCGTGTGCAGACCCCGGTACTTGGGCAGCAGGGACGGGTGGATGTTGAGCATGCGCCCGGCGAAGCGACGTACCAGCGGCTCGCCCAGGATGCGCATGTAACCGGCGCAGACCACCCAGTCCGGCCGTACCGCGGCGATGGCGTCGCCCAGCGCGGCGTCGAAGGCTTCGCGGTCGGCGAACGCGCGCGGGCTGGCGCTCCAGCGCAGTGCTTGGTCGACCTTGAGCAGCGCCGGCGCTTGCGGGCGATCGGAAAACACCCCGACCACTTCTGCGCGCAGGCGTCGGTCGGCGATGGCGTCGAGGATGGCCTGCAGATTGCTGCCGCGGCCGGACGCCAGAATGGCCAGGCGCAGGCACGGGTCAGTGGCGTGCATTGAACGATGTCCTCACCAAGGGGTAGGCGATCAGACTGCCGAGCGTGGCCAGCAGCATGTCGGTGTGTGCATCCCAGGGGTCGCCCTGCTGCCCGTTGTAGGCTTCGGCGGCCTGCGGCGACAGCAGCAGCGCGATGCCCCATTCGAACCATTCGTAGAGCAGGCTGACGCACATGATGCTCATGACGGTCAGTGCGAAGCCCGGCCGTTGCCCCAGACGCGGCCAGCGCCGCGCTGCGAGCTGCGCGATGGCCGGCGCGAAGCAGAGTCCGAACAGCAGGTGGATCAAGCGGTCGAAATGATTGCGGGTCCAGCCGAAGGCGGTGCCTGGCGACCAATGCAGCAGCTGCCGGCTCCATTGCTCGTAAGGCACGTAGGAATACAGCCAGCGCGCACCGATGCAATGCAGCGCGACGAACACGCAGATCAGCACGAACGCTGCATTGCCGAGCCGATGGCGGCGGTCGATCCAGGCCAGCGCGATCAGCCCGATCACCGTCAGCGAACTATGCAACGCCTGTTCGGCCGGCCACGGCGGCGCGATCCAGCTGGCCAGGAACACTGCGAGGGCGACCAGCGATGCAGCCGGTTTGACGCCGCGCACTGCGTCTTCGCTCACGCCGGTCTCAGGCTGCGGTGGCCGCGCCACCGAACAAGGCCTTGACCTGGGGGCGCAACAGCACGACCAGCGTGAACACGCCGAGCACGGTGCCGAACGGCATGAACGAGCAGGAGATGCCGGCCACGATCAGGCACAGCAGATGCCGCCGGCGCTGGGCGATGCAGCGGCCGGCATAGGCCATGAACCCGGCCAGGGTCAGGCCGCAGCAGATGAACCCGGCCGCGAACACCACGAAGAACCAGCCGAACCAGCGGGCATCCAGCGGCGGCGCATCGGGATTGGTGTTTTCCATCGGCAGGTGCCCGGTCACGATGGCCAGGCCCATGAACAGGTGGATCAGCGGGAACAACGAAAACAGCCCGGTGATGCCGGCCAGCACGTAATGGAAGATCGACAGCAGCTTGAGCTGCTGCAGATCTTCGGCGGTGGCACGCGGCGCCGATGCGATCGGGGAAGCGTCTATGCGGGTCTCCTGGGCTCAGCCGATCCGCACGCGGTCGTCGCCGTGCGTTGTCGTCACCTGACCGATACGCCAGTGTGCCAGCGACTGCGCGGTCAGCGCCTGTTCCAGCGTGGCAGCCTGGTCGGGCGAGACGATCAGCACGAAGCCGATGCCGCAGTTGAAGGTGCGCCACATTTCGGCATCGGCCACCGCACCCTCGCGCTGCAGCCAGGCGAACACCGGCGGCAGGGTCCACGCAGTGGCATCGATGTCCAGCCCCAGCCCGTCCGGAACCACCCGGATGATGTTCTCGGTCAGCCCGCCGCCGGTGATGTGCGCCATGGCATGGATCGCCTCGCCATGCGACCTGAGCAGGGCCAGGATCGGTTTGACATACAGCGCCGTCGGCGCCATCAGCGCATCGATCAGCCGGGTGCCATCGTCCAGCACATGCTCGGCCGGCGCGCCGGCGCGCTCGTAGATCTTGCGGATCAGCGAATAGCCGTTGGAATGCGGGCCGGAGGAGGCGATGCCGATCAGGACGTCGCCCTCACGCACCTGCGCGCCGTCCAGCAGCTGGGATTTTTCCACCGCACCGACGGTGAAACCGGCCAGATCGTACTCGCCTGGCGGGTACATGTCGGGCATCTCGGCGGTTTCGCCGCCGATCAACGCGCAGCCGGACAACTCGCAGCCGAGCGCGATACCGCCGACCACCGCCGCGGCGGTGTCCACGTCCAGCTTGCCGGTGGCGAAGTAATCCAGGAAGAACAGCGGCTCGGCGCCCTGTACCAGCACGTCGTTGACGCACATGCCGACCAGGTCGATGCCGATGGTGTCGTGCCGGCCGAGCTGCTGGGCAAGCTTGAGCTTGGTGCCCACGCCATCGGTGCCGGACACCAGCACTGGCTCCCTGTACTTGCCCGACAGATCGAACAAGGCACCGAAACCGCCCAGGCCGCCCATCACTTCCGGCCGGAAGCTGCGCTTGACCAACGGCTTGATGCGTTCGACCAGCGCGTTGCCGGCATCGATATCGACGCCCGCATCGCGGTAGGTCATGGGCGAGGGGGCTGAAGGCGTTGGGCTGGTCACGGGCTGGAGGGCTCGGCGGCAAAGACGGCGATTTTAGCAGCCACGTTGGCGCTAGCGTCCCATTCGGGCAACAATTCACCCGGATACGCTTACGCCATGGAACCGTCGATGCGCCGCAGTCTCGCTTTCTTTCTCGCTCTCGTGGTCGCCATGCCGGTCATGCCGGCCTTCGCGCAGGCGGATCTGCGTACCGAAGGCGACGTCGCCAAGGCGCAGAGTGCCTATGACGCCGAAGTGCCGGTCAACAGCCAGAGCGAATCGGACCGCCCGGGTGCGCTGGCCCGCGCACTGGCGGCGGTGCTGGGCAAGGTGTCCGGCGATCGCAGCGTGATGAGCCGCCCCGGGGTGCCGCAGGCGCTGCGCAACGCGCCTAACTACGTCGACAATTACGACTACCGCCAGGATCAGGGCACCTCGCGCACCGGTGCGCCGACCTTCCGCACCACCCTGGTCGCGCGTTTCCGGCAGTCCGACGTGGATGGCCTGATCGCCGCGCTGGGCCTGCCGGTGTGGCCGCTGCCACGGCCCAAGCCGGTACTGTGGCTGGCCATCGACGATGGCAGCGGGCCGCGCTTGGTCGGGGTGGCCCAGGCCAACGCCGCGCGCAGCGTGCTCGACCGCGCCATCGAGCGCGGTTACCGGCTCGGCCTGCCGGGCGGAGCGGCGGCCGAACAGGCGCTGGCAGGCGCGATCTGGCGCAAGGACACGGCAGCGGTGGCGCGCGCCTCGGCCAAGTACAGCCCGCCGATGCAGCTGATCGGCAAGCTCTACCGCAGCGGATCCGGCTGGACGGCCGACTGGACATTCGTGGACAGCGGCAATGTGTTGTCCAGCTGGACCAGCAGCGATGGCGACGCCCGCCGCGCAATGGCCGCCGGTGCCGACGGCGCCGCCGACGCGCTGGTCAAGCGCTATGCCAAGCGGGTGGATTCGGGCGTCCCCGGTGTGTACCGCGCGGTGATCACCGGGATTCACAGTGCCGACGACTATCTGCGAGTTGCCGCCGCGCTGCAGGCGGTCTCGGTGGTACGCAGCATCCGCCCGGTCAGCGCCAATGGCGACCGCATGGAGGTGGATCTGGAATTGCTCACGGGCATTTCCGGGCTCAACCGTATGCTCGGTGACAATAGTCCCCTGGTCTCGGTGTCGGTGCCGACCGAGGGCCCGATCATCCTCGACAACGAGCACGCCGAGTACCGCCTGAAATGACCCTGACGCCCGAAGCCGAGATCGCCCTGTTCCTGCGCCGCCTCAAGTGGGCGGCGGTGATCGTCGGCGTGCTGTGGGTGGTGGCGTTGCTTGCCCCGATCCTGACCCCGTTCGTGCTGGCGCTGCTGTTGGCCTGGCTGGGCGACCCGCTGGTGGATCGCATCGAGCGTGCCGGACGTTCGCGCAACGTGGCGGTGTCCCTGGTGTTCGTGCTGGCGACGCTGTTGTTCGTACTGGCGTTGATGATCCTGGTGCCGATGATCGAACGCCAGATCATGACCCTGATCGAAGCGCTGCCGCAGATGCGCACCTGGGCGATCCGCACCGCGATCCCCTGGCTTGAGGCCAAGACCGGCGTGGAGCTGATGGGCTGGCTGGACCCGGAGCGCCTGATCGAGTGGATCCGCAGCCACTGGGAGCAGGCCGGCGGCGCGGCCAAGACCTTCTTCGGCTACGTCTCGCGTTCGGGCTTTGCGATGGTGACCTGGGTGATCAACCTGGCGCTGCTGCCGATCCTGGCGTTCTACTTCCTGCGTGACTGGGACCGGCTGGTGGAGCGGGTGGCTGCGGTGATCCCGCGCGCCTACATCGGCACCGTGAGCCGGCTGGCACTGGAATCCAACGACGTGCTCGGCGGCTTCATTCGCGGCCAGTTCCTGGTGATGCTGGCGCTGGGTGCGATCTATGCCACCGGCCTGTCCATCATCGGGCTCAATCTCGGCCTGTTGATCGGCATCATCGCCGGCTTCATCAGCTTCATCCCGTATCTTGGCGCCACCACCGGCATCGTGCTCGCCCTGCTGGCGGCGATCGTGCAGGCCCAGGGCCTGGATCTGAAGCTGCTGATCGGTGTGGGTGTGGTGTTCACGGTCGGCCAGCTGCTGGAAAGCTATGTGCTTACCCCGCGCATCGTCGGCGACAAGATCGGCCTGCACCCGGTGGCGGTGATCTTCGCGGTGATGGCCGGCGGCCAGTTGTTCGGCTTCCTCGGCATGCTGCTGGCGTTGCCGGTCGCGGCGGTGGCCAATGTGCTGCTGCGTTATGCGCACGAGCAGTACACCCGTAGCGATCTGTATGCGGGCGAGCGCGCCGGCATCGTGCTGCAGTCCACCAACGAGCGCAGCGTCATCATCGACCCGACCAAGGACGCGGATCGGCTGTGAGTGTCCCGCAGTTGCCGCTGGCGTTGCGCGCGCCCTCCGATCAGCGTTTCGACAGTTACATCGCCGCGCCCGAAGGGGTGCTCGCACAGTTGCAGGCGCTGGCCGCCGGGCAGGTGAACGATTGGCTGTACCTGGCCGGTCCCACCGGGACCGGCAAGACCCATCTGGCGCTGGCAGTTTGCGCAGCGGCCGAGCAGGCCGGGCGCGGGCCCGCCTACCTGCCGCTGCAGGCCGCCGCCGGCCGCCTGCGCGATGCGCTCGAGGCGCTGGAAGGGCGCAGCCTGGTCGCGCTGGATGGCGTTGACAGCATTGCCGGGCAGCGCGAGGACGAAGTGGCGCTGTTCGATTTCCACAACCGCGCGCGCGCTGCCGGTAGCACCTTGCTCTACACCGGGCGGCAGATGCCCGACGGGCTCGCTCTGGTGCTTCCCGACCTGCGCTCGCGGCTGGCGCAGTGCGTGCGGATCGGATTACCGGTGCTCGACGATGCGGCGCGTGCGGCGGTGCTGCGCGACCGGGCGCAACGACGCGGTCTGGCCCTGGACGATGCCGCCATCGAGTGGTTGCTGACCCATAGCGAGCGCGAGCTGGCCGGTCTGGTGGCCTTGCTGGATCGGCTGGATCGCGAATCGCTGGCCGCCAAGCGGCGTGTCACGGTGCCGTTTCTGCGGCGGGTGGTGGCGGGGGCGGGGGCGGGACCCGGGACCCGGGACCCGGGACCCGGGTAGGGCAGAAGCGAAGCGGATCGCGATGCCGTGTGGATGCGCTCTGGTGGGCTGCTCCAGGCAATGCCCACGCTGCGGCGGGTCAGCTTTTCCCGGGTCCCGGGTCCCGGGTCCCGGGTCCCGCCAATTCCCGCTGCAAATCCGCCAGCCGCTGCGGCGTGCCGACATCGGTCCAGCGCCCCGAATGGTGAATGCCATCGATCACGCCTGCTGCCATCTGCGCGCGCAGGATCGGCGCCAGCGCAAACCGCGGTGCCATGCCGGCGGATTCGGGTAACGGCCCGACGATCGATTGCCAGTCGCGCAGCAGCGCGGGCCGATACATGCCGATTCCAGCGTAGGTGTGTGTGGCAGGCAGATCGGCGCGGACCTTGCCGTCGGCGTCCAGGGCGAAGTCCGCGCGGGCCGCATACGCAGGCGGGTCGACCAGCACCAGTTGCGCCAACCCGGCGGGTGTGTCGGACAGGCGCGCGAAATCGAAGTCGCTCCAGATGTCGCCGTTGACCAGCAGAAACGGCGCATCGCCCAGCAACGGCAGCGCATGCAGCATGCCGCCGCCGGTTTCCAGCGGCGTGGGGCCTTCGAAGGAGTAGGTCAGGCGCAGGCCGAAGGCGCCGCCATCTCCCAGCGCTTGCGGAAACTGCTCGGCCAGCCACGAGGTGTTGATGACCACCTCGTCCACGCCCAATGCCGCGAGTTTGCGCAGATGCCAGACGATCAAGGCCGTGCCGCCGACCGGCAGCAGCGGCTTGGGCGTGTGCTCGGTGAGCGGGCGCATGCGCTCGCCGAACCCCGCGGCGAAGATCAACGCCTTCATGCCGGGACCTGCGCCATCCGCGCGGCCAGGGCCGGCTTGATCACGTCCTCCAGCACGCCGATCAACGGCGCCAGCTCCGCGTAGCGCGGCAGTACCTCGTCCAGGTAGGCGATGAAGCGCGGCACGTTGTCCAGATACCAGTGCTTGCCGTCGCGATGGCTCAGGCGCGAAAAGATACCCAGGTTTTTCAGATGCCGTTGCACGCCCATCCAGTCCGCATCGCGCAGGAACTGCGCCAACGGCGGAACCGGCAATCCGGCCGCCACGGCGCGCCCGTGGTAGCGCGCCAGCCAGCCGTCCACCCGTGCGATCGGCCAGCTCACCGAGGTGTCCTTGAACAGGCTGATCGGATCGTAGGCGATCGGGCCGATCACGCAGTCCTGGAAATCCAGCACCGCCGGGCCATCGGGCACCGGCATCAGATTGCGCGGCATGAAGTCGCGGTGGGTGAATACGCGGGGCTGCGCCAGCGCGTTGTCCATCAGGCGGCGCTGCACCAGTTGCAACTGTTCGGCATGCGCACACTCCAAATGCACGCCCAGGTGCCGGCCCAGGAACCATTCCTCGAACAATCCGGCATCGCGTTGCAACAGGGCCTCGCCGAACGTGCCGCTATCGTTCGGTGGCGAAATGCGTTGCAGCAACAACAGTTGCGTGATCGCCCCGTCCAGCAGCGCGTCGGCATTGGCCTCGGTCAGCACCTGCGCCAGGGTCGGTGCCCCAAGGTCCTCCAGCAGCAGGAAGCCGCTCTGCAGATCCTGCGCAAGCACCTGCGGCACGCGCACGCCCTGCGCGCCCAGCAGCGCCTGCATGCGCAACCACGGGGCCACCTTTTCCAGCTCCGGTGGGGCATCCATCAGGATGCGATCGGCACCACGCCCCCGGGTGCGCCAATAGCTACGAAATCCCGCGTCGACCGACGCGCGTTTCAACGTGGCATGCGGATCGTCGAGCGCATGGCGCGCCCATTGCAGGCGGAGCGCGTCGCGCGCGGTTTCTGAAGGCGATGGGGTCATCTGTCGTTGCTGAGGTAATGGAGAAAGCGCGTGCTGCAGCGCTCAGCGCTTGCTTCCGCTGAACAGCCGCAACAGCGCGAGGATGGCGATGGCGCCGAGCAGTGCGCCCAGGAATCCGGCCGGCTCTCCCGGCCGGTACCAGCCCATGTAGCGGCCGAACCAGCTCGCCACCACCGCGCCGGCGATGCCCAGCACGATGGTCAGCAGGCAGCCCAGACGTTGCGTGCCCGGGGTGATGAAGCGCGCCAGCAACCCGACCACGAAGCCGACCAGCAGGATGTACAGCCAGCTGTCGCTACCAAACAATGTGTTCATTGCAGCACCAGAGCGATCGGGATCGGCAGACTAGCATTTCGGATGCCGTTCGCTCGCGCTGCGCGCGCAGCGCCGGCCAGCTTGGTGGGGCCAGCGACCTCGTTGTTGGAGCGCGTGAAGCAAGGTGTCGTGCGCGCCGTCCGACAGCAGCAACTACGCAGGAAGGACACGCAACGACCAGCTTGGCAGGCAGCACGATTGCGACATCTGCCGACGCCGTGAAAGGGAAGGGAGCGGGGAGCATTGCGGGTTGCCTGGAGACGGCGCAGGCCGCCGACGCATGGCCGACACCGGTAATCTGCCCCCGCCTGCACCGGCGGCGGCTCACCGGTCACGCTCGTCAGGCACCGGATGCAGCTCCGTCAGTGCGTTCCGTCCGTGCAGGGCGACAGCAGCCACACCGCGAATGGAGAGCGCCGTCCACGCTCATTGAACGCACGGACGGAGCCCCTCTCGCATCGGGAGAGGGGCGGGGTGAGGGTGCGGCCGCCAGGCAATCCAAACCGATCGCCTCCTGCCAACCCCGGACGATGCAGTCCGTCCGACGATCCTCTCACCCCACTGCATGCAAGGCCCTGTCCCGGAACTCAGCAGCAGCCGTGCCCGCCATGCCGGGTGCCGCTGTCGGCGGCCACCGGCGAGCCGCTGGTCTCCCCGCGCAGGCAGGCTGCGTGATGTTCTGCGATCACCTTCGACACGCAGGCGGTCACCCGCTTGCCCATCGGAATGTGCAGGAACTCGTTGGGCCCATGCGCATTGGAGTGCGGGCCCAGTACGCCGGTGATCATGAACTGCGCGCCGGGAAACTTCTCACCGAGCATGCCCATGAACGGGATCGAGCCGCCTTCGCCCATGTACATGGCCGGCTTGGCGAAGAAGGCCTGGCTGGCATCGTCGATGGCCTCTGCCAGCCACGGCGCCATGGCCGGCGCATTCCAGCCGGAGGAGGCCTTTTCCAGCTCCAGGCTCACCTGGGCCCCGTTGGGCGGATCGCGCAGCAGCGCCGCCTTGAGCAGCTCGCCGCAGGCCTTGCCATCTGCGGTCGGTGGCAGCCGCAGCGACAGCTTCACCGCCGTCTGCGGGCGCAGGACATTGCCGGCCGACGCCAGCGGCGGCATGCCGTCCACGCCGGTGACCGACAGCGCCGGGCGCCAGGTGCGGTTCAACACCAGCTCGGTCAGGTCGTCGTGCATCGGCACCAGGCCATCGACCATCGGGAACTTGTCGAAGATCGCGGTATCCAGCGTGGCTGCGGCCGCCTGCGCCTGGGTCAGCCGCTCGGCGGGCACCTCCACGTGCAGCCCTTCCAGCAGGATGCGGCCGGTGTTCTCGTCCTCGATGCGCGACAGCAGTTGGCGCAGCAGGCGGAAGCTGGAGGGCACCACCCCGGACGCATCGCCCGAATGCACGCCTTCTTCCAGCACCTTCACGGTGAGGTTGCCACCGGTGAGGCCGCGCAGCGAGGTGGTGCACCACAGCTGTTCGTAATTGCCGCACCCCGAATCCAGGCACACCACCAGCGACGGCTTGCCGATACGCTGGGCCAGGTGATCCACGTAGGCAGGCAGATCGTAGCTGCCGGATTCTTCGCAGGCCTCGATCAGCACCACGCAACGCGCATGCGGCACGCCCTGGGTGCGCAGCGCCAGAACCGCGGCCAGCGAGCCGAAGATGGCGTACCCGTCGTCGGCACCACCGCGGCCATAGAGTTTGTCGCCGCGCAGCACCGGCTCCCACGGGCCGAGGTCGGCGTCCCAGCCGGTCATCTCCGGCTGCTTGTCCAGATGCCCGTACAGCAGCACGGTGTCCTCGCCCGATTCCGGGCCAGTGGCCGGAATCTCGATGAAGATCAGTGGCGTGCGGCCTTCCAGGCGCACCACCTCGACCTGCATGCCCTCGATCGCCTGCGCGCGCGCCCAACGCTCCATCAGGGTGACGGCTTGTTCCATATAGCCGTTGGCCACCCAATCGGCATCGAACATTGGCGATTTGTTGGGAATGCGAATGTAATCGACCAGCTGCGGGACGATCTCGCGGTCCCAGGTGTCGCTGATGAATTGGTCGATCTTGGCGCTGTCCATGGAGGCTCCGAATACGTGACGTAGCAGCGCATTCTACGCCTGCCATTCGGGGTAGGGATTTTCCTACAAGGCGGCGCGCAGTTCACCGGCTGTATGAAAAGAGGGCCGGCGATAGGATTGCTGCATGTGGCGCGGGACACTGGCTCTGTCGGCAGGAATGCTGGCTAGGACCATCACCCAAGTCACAAGGAGCGTTGCAATGAAGTCATTTACCGTAGTCCTGAAGTCCCTGCTACTGGCGTTGTTGTTGTCCTCGAATGCGTATGCGCTCGACAAGGTCGATATCAACACCGCCTCTGCTGAGGAATTGGACAAGGTGCTGATGAACGTCGGGCGATCAAAAGCCGAGGCGATCGTCGAGCACCGTCAGGCGAACGGTCCATTCAAGAGCGCCGAGGAACTGGCGCTGGTGAAGGGCATCGGACTCAAGACGGTCGAACGGAATCGCGACCTGATCGAAGTGGGGGCCACGATGGCGCCCGCCAAGAAGGCTGCCAAGGGGGCGGTGGTGAAACCGGTGGGACGGCGTTGAGGGGAATGGATCCGAGATACGGTTCGACGCGAGGATGCGTGGCCGCAACCTAACTGGACAGGATGTCTGGGGGATGGCTGGAAGCCGACAGGGACGTGGAATCGCCCGGTGTTGCACTTGGACGTGCAGCCGGGCGTTTTTCGTTGGGCCTGCGTGGCTGTGGATTTCCTGGCTACGGATTCCGCCGGATGCAGCAGGCCAGGGGCGTCGCCTCCTGCGCGCGATCTCGCCCATCCCGTATACGCCCGATCCCGTGCACGGAAACAACAGCAGCGTCCCTTCAAGCATCGACGTCGCGCAGCAGGCGCGCGCGCATCGGGTGATGCCTGGAGCCTGCGCGCCGGAGTAGTCGCGCGGCGTCTTCGGGTGACACGCGTGCCAGCGTGACGGCCGCAGTCTCGTGCCTGAGGCACAATGCGCCAATGCAGCTGACAGATCTGAGCAGCCGGGTGATTCCGGCCAACGAGTACCGTCGTGAGCGCTGGCGCAATCGCTTGGGCTGGACCCGCGAAATCCTGCGGCTCGGCGATGCGCAACACTGGGCGTTGCGCCTGTCGATCGCCGAGATCGAGCAGGATGCGGCCTTCTCCGCGTTCCCTGGCGTCGATCGCGAACTGGTCCTGTTGCGCGGCAATGGGATGCGCCTGCAGTTTGGCGGCGGCGGTACCGGCGATCCGCATGCCGGCACGGCGGCGAGTCGGGCTGGTGGTGGCAGTCGGGCGCCTGGGCACTCCGTCGACGCGGCCGAGGCAGGCGCAGCAGGCGACGATCGCTCGGTGACATTGTCGCCGCCGTATCAGCGGGTTCGGTTTGCTGGCGAAGACACGGTGCACGCGACGCTGTTCGACGGTCCCACGCAGGACTTCAACCTGATGTGGCGGCGCGATCTGCTGCAGGCCGAACTGCTGCACCGGCCGTTGGTCGGCACCATGATGTTCTTCGCGGATCCAGACACGGCCTGGGCCATCCATCTGCTCGCCGGGCAGGCCAGCTTCGGGCGCGACAGCGCGCTGCCGCCGCTGGCTGCCGGTGATACGGCCTGGCTGAGTGCCTCGACGCGCACACGACATGTACTCGATGGCGGCGGAGAACTGCTGGCGATCCGGGTGAGTCCGCTCTCCTGAGGGCACACCGCTTCTGGCTGCTGCTGCGCGCGGCAGACATTGCAATGCCACGGCCCCCCAAGCTCTCTGAGCGTCTTTTCGCACGCAGGCCGCCCCGTGCTTCGGTGGTATTGCCTCAATGGATCGATCGGTCGCTTCGCTTCGCCGCGGCGCGGGAGAGTCGGGTGCGTTGATCGATACGCGTCAGGTGTGGCGTCCGCATCGCCTTTCGCGATGCAGATGTCGGTCATTGCCCATGGACCGTGGTGTCGGTTGCCCAGGCATCTGGCACGAGGTCATGCTCGATACATCGATGCGCGCTGGATGCCTGCGCATGCCGTGCACCGATGCCGCGGTGCAGCGATTGTCAGCGAGGCGGTCGGGCCGCCGCAGGGCCGGAGGATGCCGCGGCAATGCGTGGTCGCCGCGTGGCCGTGCACCTCAGTACACGTCGCGGCGATAACGGCCGCTATGCAGCAGCTGCAGTCTGGCCTCGGAGCCGAGGACGCTGTCGAGCGTACGATCCACTTCGGGTGCCATGCCGCGCAGGCTGCCGCACAGATAGATGCAGGCACCCCGGTCGATCCAGAGCCGCAGGCGATCGGCGGCAGCGGCCAGCGCGTGCTGCACGTAGCGCATCGTCGGGTCGCCATCGCGCGAATACACCAGATCCAGGTGTGCGATGCAGCCGTCCCGCTGCCACTGCTGCAGCTGGTCGGCATAAAGCGCATCGTGCGCCGCGTTGCGTTCGCCGAACACCAGCCAGTTCTCGCAGGCGCCCGCGGCGATGCGTGCGCACAGATGCGCGCGCAGGCCAGCGATGCCGGTGCCGTTGCCGATCAACACCATCGGCAGGTCCGGCGCCGGCGGATGGAAACCGGGATTGCTGCGGATGCGCAGCGCGATCGGCGCATGCAGCGGCGCGTGCGCACACAGCCAGCCGCTGCCCAGGCCGAGACCGCCATCGGCATGCCGGTGTTCGCGGACCAGCAGTTCGGCATGTCCCTCCTGCGGAATCGACGCCAGCGAGTAGTCGCGATGCGGCAGCGCGACCAGGTTGCGGACCAGTGCGTGCACATCGATCGCGCCAGCTGCGGGACCGCTGGCCGCAGTGCCGTCGGCAGGCAGCCGTGCGCCGCCCAGCCAGTCGCGCAATGGGCGATCATCGACCAGGCGCGCGCCGTCCAGCTGATGCCGGCGCAGCCACGCGTCCACCAGATCCGGCGGATTCTGCGGGGCGATCTCGGCGATGTCGCCTGCGCTCCATTGCGGCAGCTGACCATCGCATGGGGTGAGCCGAAGGCGCTGGATGGGCGCGCCGGCGCTGCCCGGATTGATGTGGACACGTTCGCACAGCTGCCAGGCGGCGTAGCTCGGCACGCTCCATGTGGCCTGCGTGGCGAGCGCAGGCGCCAATGCGCTCAGTTGGCGCTGCCATTGCTGCAATGCATGGGGATCGGCGTTGTCGACATCGATGCGTTCGAAGAGCGCGTCGGCGCCGCGCGCCTGCAGCCAGCTGTCGATGCGGCGGCCGAAGGCGCAGAATTGTGCGTAGCGACGATCGCCCAAGGCCAGCACTGCGTAGCGCACGGCGGCAAGATCCTGGCTGTCGCGGGTGAGCCAGTCGCGCTCCACGGCCTGCGCGTGGTCGGGTGCATCGCCTTGGCCGCTGGTGCTGAGGATGCACAGCAGCCGCGACACGTGCGCGAGTCGATCGGTATCCACCGCCTCGAGCGGCAGGGTGTGGGCGCCGACGCCCGCGGCCTGCAGGGCGGCGGCACTGCGCTCGGCCAGTTCGCGGGCGAATCCGGTCTGGCTTGCCCACACGATGAGCACGCCATCGCTTCCCCCTTCGGCGCCATGCTGTTTGCGGCGCCGTGCCAGTACCGCCACGCAGAGCACTGCGTACAACAGTACCGCGACACTGGCCCACTGCCAGCGGGCTGGCGCCGGAGTGCTCCACCAGATACCGGCATGCAGGCTGCCCAGCCAGCCGGCGAGTCCCGCCAGCGCAAGCAGCAGCGCGCCGTTGCCCAGCCACAGGCGTGCAGAAGTGCGGCTCATGCCCGAGCCAGATGCCGTTCGAAGGCCGGGCTCATGGATTCGTGCAGCGCGCCGTCCTGGCGGGTCAGGAATCGCACCGCCAGCTCGCTGCTGCGGGCGTGGGCAAGCCCGGCCTCCGGGCCGAGAACGGTCATCGCGGTGGCCCAGGCATCGGCATGCATGGCGTCGGCCGCCAGCACGGTCACGGCCGCCGCGGCATGCGGCACCGGCGCGCCGGTGCGCGGATCGATGGTATGCGCGTAGCGCGTGCCGCCGGCATCGAAGCGATGCCAGCGGTCACCCGACGTGGCCACCGCCAGCCCGTCCAGCACGACCACACGCGCCGGCAACGCGGCACCGGCCTCCTCGTCGGGAGCCGATTCGACCAGCACGCGCCAGGCGCTGCCATCGGGTTTGCGGCCATAGCCGAACAGCTCACCGCCCACCTCGATCAGGGCGCTGGCGACACCGGCCTGCAGCAATGCGCGGTGGACGCAATCCACGCCGTAGCCCTTGGCGATGGCGGACAGATCCAGCGCCACCGCGCCCGTCTGCAGCACCCGCCCGTCCACCAGATCCACGCGCCGCCATCCGCAACGCAGGCTGGCCAGCGCGATCTGCTCGGGTGCAGGTACCCGTCGCTGGCCTGCGCCGGCACCGAAGCCCCATAGCTCCACCATTGGCCCGACCGTCGGATCGAACGCGCCGCCGCTGGCGTGCGCGATTTCCAGTGCGGTGCGCAGTACGGTGTGAAAATCCTCGGGCAAGTGCTGCCACTGGCCGGCTGGCGCGCGGTTGTAGCGGCTGATGTCCGAGCCGGCTTCCCAGGTGCTCATCTGCGCCACGACGCGGTCGAGCGCCGACTGGATGCAGGCATGCAGGGGATGCAGGTCGCGTGCGGGCGACACCACCAGCTTGACGCTCCAGGTGGTGCCCATGCTGCTGCCGCCCAGGGTGGCCAGCGTGGAGGGGACGGAAGCGGCTGAAGTCATGCGTGGACCGGAGAGCGATGGGGCAGGGCCGCAATGGTGACCTGCGGCGCGGCCGGGTGCAGCTGCTTGCTGAAGGAGCGCTGCGCTCGTCGGCAAGCGGTGGGAGTGGGCCCCTTCGACCATCGACGCAGTCGTCCATTGCACGGGGCGCGTCGGAGCGTGATGCCCCGCGCTGCCACGGCGTCGGCAACCGCCGAGGCCGTGGCAGGCCAGGCTTGAGCAGGCAGTTATTGCGGCAACACTTCCAGCGTCGCCACATAGCCCAGGCGACGCTGCTTGGCCTGCGGCAACGAGGTCTTGCTGTCCTCGCTGCCGGTTTCCAGCCAGTACATGCCGGGCTCCGGCCAGGTCACGCTGAAGCCACCCTTGGCGTCGGTCTTCAACTTGATCTCGTTCTGCGCATCGCGATAGCGGGTGCCGCCGCGCACGATTTCGATCTCCAGGCCCGCCGCCGGCTTGCCGTCCAGCTGCAGGGTGAATTGCGCCGCTTCGCCGGCGACCAGGTCGTTGGGGTGGGTGACCGGAACCAGCTCGATGCCCTTGCCGCTGGGCTTGAACACCGTGGTGGTCGGCGCACCGCGGGTGACGAAGGTTTCCACCCGGCTGAGCGACTGCGACACCTGCAGGTCCTGTGCATTCTTCGGGACCTCGCTTGCGAAGCTGGCCTCGTTGCCGCGCCAGCGCTTGGGCTTGCCGTCCTCCTTCCAGCTGGCGAACAGACCGGCATTGACGATGCTGAGCTTGTAGGTGCCGGGTTGGGCGAGCTGCAGATCGAACACGCTGCGGTACTTGCCGGTGGCCGGGTTCTCCGGCTTGAGCGCGCTGCCGTCGGGCGCGGTGATGCTCAGGTTGTCCAGCCGCAGCGGCACATGGTTGAAGTAGAACAGGTCGTTCGAGACGGCAGCATCGACCGTGATCCAGGGCGCTTCGCCGGCGATGACGGTCTGCGATGGCAGCAACCAGGCCTTATGGGCGAGTGCGCTGACTGGCAGCGCGGCGAGCAGGGCGACCAGGACGAGGGAACGTTTCATGACAACTCCTTGAATGACGATGACAACGGTGGGTCACGTGTCTGATCAGCGCGAGACTGCAACGCTGCGTGGATGCGTGGATAACGAAGGATCTTGGCTGCCTCAAGCGAGCCGCAATGTGCATCGCTGCGGGCGGCGCTGCAGCGGTCAGGGCTTTGCGACCAGGCTGACGGCGCCGAGCTCGCTGTTGCCGCTGGCCTTTGCGGTCTGTGCCGATGTCGCCGGCCAGGTGAAAGGCACCTTGACCAACTCGCGGCCGCCGACTTCGCGGGCAGCTTCCACCACCAGCGTGTATTGCCCGGCCGGCAGCGACTTCAATGCGCCCTTGCTGTCGGAGAACGACAGCGCATGTGCGCCGGCCGGACGGGTGGGGCCGGTGACGCCATCGACCGGCACGGTCAGGGTGCGGCCGCTCTTGCGCCACCACTGGCGCAGATCCGGCAGCCACTTGGTCCCGTGGCCTTCGGCGGTGTCCTTGGACTGATACCAGACCGCAAGATTGGCGGCGACCTTTTGATCGGCGCCCTCCAGCCAGATCGCCACATACGGGCGGTGGTATTCGGCGACGTTGAGCCTGGGAATCTCGACGCTGATGTCGAGCGTGGCCGCGTACGCCGGCATGGCGAGCAGGCCGCTCAGGGCGATGGTGAGGGTGGCGCGCATGATCGTCTCCGATGGGAAAGGTCAGTGGATCAACAGCAGGGCAAGCAGCAGCGGGATCAGCAGGCCCAGGCCGACCAGCGGCCAGGTCATGCGGCGTTGCCGCGCATGCAGATGCAGCAGGAACAGGCCGGTGATGCAGAACACCAGGCAGGCGACGGCGAAGACGTCGATGAACCAGCCCCAGGCGGGCCCGGCATTGCGGCCCTTGTGCAGATCGTTGAGATACGCGACCCAGCCGCGCGAGGTGCGCTCGTATTCGACCGCCCCGGTCGCGCGGTCCAGGCTCAGCCAGGCATCGCCACCTGGGCGCGGCAACGCCACATACACCTCCTCGGGCGACCATTCTCCGCTGCGCGTGCCGATGCCGATCCCCAGCTCGCGCCCCAGCCATTGCGCAACGCGTGGCGGCAGCGGCGCATCGCCTTGCTGGCGCTCTCCCAGGGTGGTGAGCAGGGCCGCCGGCAGCGTCAGCGTGCGATGCTCGGTCGACGGGCTGGCTTCGATGCGCGCGGCGTGGTTGAGGGTCAGCCCGGTGATCGCAAACAGCAGCATGCCGATCAGGCACAGCGCAGAGCTGATCCAGTGCCATTGATGCAGCATGCGCAGCCAGAACCCGCGGCGCTGTCGGGCAATGGCGATGGGGTCGGGTGGAAGCGACATGCCGGGCTCAGACCACGTTCGCGGTGACGGCCGCTTGCAGTTGCGCTTGCCGTGCAGCCACCTCGCCCAGCAAGGCGCGCAGGCGCGGCTGTGGTGCGCCCTCGAGCAAGGCCGCGAGCTGGCGCAGAAAGCCGGCATGACCACCTGCGATGGCGCGGCGCAGCCAATGCTCTGCCTGCTCCAGCGCGCCTGCGTCGGCCAGCAAGGTGGCGTAGCTGGCCTGGCCGCGGAAGTCGCCGGCCTCGGCGGAGCGGCGATACCAGTCGTGCGCGGCTTGCGGGTCGGCGCTGCAGGCCAGGCCCTGGTCGAGATAGCGCGCCAGGAAATTCATCGACTTGGCGTGGCCGCGTTCGGCGGCGCGGCGATACAGCGTCAGGGCCTGCTCTTGGTCCTGCTCCACGCCACGCCCGGACGCGTAGAGATGCGCCAGGTTGTACATGCCCCAATCCAGATCGTGCTCGGCCGCGCGGCGATACCACAACGCCGCCAGCGCTTCGTTGACGGGGGTTCCGAAGCCCAGTTCGTGGCAGCGTCCGAGTCGGTTCATGGCGTCCGGATGCCCGGCATTGGCGGCCACTTCATACCACAGCATCGCTGCGGCCGGGTCGGCCGGGATGCCGCGCCCTTCGGCGTACAGCTGCGCGAGCAGCAACTGCGCGTGGATGTCCTGACCGGCAGCGGCCTTGCGCAGCGCGGCGACGGCGCGATCGGGCTGCGTGCGCAGCAACGCGATCAGTCGTGCGGGCTCCAGCGCAGCCTCAGACATCGGCCCATTGCCGCAACAGGTTGTGATACACGCCGGTGAGCTGGATCAGCGATGGATGGCCGGGCGCATCCTGGGTGAGGCGGCGAATCGAAACATCCAGTTCGAACAGCAACCGGCGCTGCGCTGCGTCGCGCAGCATGCTTTGCGTCCAGAAGAACGACGCCAGGCGCGTGCCACGGGTGACCGGCATCACCCGGTGCAGGCTGGTGCCGGGATAGATCACCAGATGCCCGGCCGGCAGCTTGACCGACTGCGTGCCATAGGTGTCCTCGATCACCAGCTCGCCGCCATCGTAGCTGTCCGGGTCGCTGAGAAACAACGTGCCGGAGACATCGGTGCGCACCGGTTCGGCGCCGCCACGGCTGCGGTCGTAACGCACCGCGTTGTCCACGTGATATCCGAACGATTGCCCGCCGCTGTAGCGATTGAACAACGGCGGATAGATCCGGCGTGGCAACACGGCCGAGAAGAACGTACTGCTGCGCGACAACGCCTCCAGCACCAGCGCACCGGCATCGCGCGCGATTGCGCTGTCTTCGGGTAGCTGTGCATTGTCCTTGGCCTGGGCCGATTGATAGCCGGCGGTGATGCGGCCATCTGCCCAGTCGGCCGCACCCAGGCGCGCACGCAGCGTGTCCAGCTGCGCGGCATCGAGGACCTCGGGAATGGACAGCAGCATGCGGCGGTCTCCACGCCGTCCGCACGCGGCGGACGGCGTCTTGCTGGGTCAGAAACTGAAGGTGGCGTTCAACACCGCCGAGCGTCCTTCGCCCGGAATTGCCCAGCCGTTGCCGGCAGTGACCGTACCGGCGGCATTGACGGTGAGGTTGTTGCGCACGCTGGTGTAGTACTCCTCGTCGAACAGGTTGTTGACGTTCAACTGCAGGCTGAGCCAATCGTTGACGCGCAGGCCGACCATCGCACGGTGGACCCAGTAGTCGTCGGTCTTGATGTAGGCCGCGGTCGAGCCATTGTTCGGGTAGAAGCCGCCCTGGTAGGTGATGCCGTAGCCGAAGATCCAGCGATCCAGCGTGTAGGTGGTCCAGACATTGCCGGCATTGCGCGGGGTCTGCACCAGTTCACGTCCGGCCACCGGGTCGCCGGTGAGGCTGGCGGTGCGGTTGGACACGCTCTGCAGCACTTCGCTGTCCAGGAAGGTGTAGTTGGCGAAGATCGACCAGCGGTCGGTCAGATAGCCGGCCACGCCCAGCGCGACGCCGTCCACGCGCGCCTTGCCGTCCAGCACCTGTTCGGGAATCAGCGGGTCGCCGCTGTTGACCCGGTAGTTTTCGCGCTCGTTGCGGAACACCGCCGCGGTCAGCGCCAGACGCTCGTCCAGTACGTCCCACTTGCCGCCCAGTTCGATGTTGACCGCCGTTTCCGGCTCCACATTGCAGTTGGCGCCGGCGGTGGCGGTGGCGACCGGCGTGCACGAGCCGTTGACCGAGGCCTTGGACGGGGTCTTGCTGTTGGCGTAGGACAGGTACAGGCTGGCGTTGTCCGCCGGCTTGAACACCAGGCCTGCGCGGTAGGAGAACAGGTCTTCTTCGTTGCCCGCCGGGAAGCCGGCCGCGACGCCGGTGACATCGCCGGCCGCGTTGACGGTGTAGTTGGTGCTATCGCCTTCGTTGTGCTCGTAGCGGCCGCCGAGATTGAGCATCCACTGCTCGTTGAACTGCAGCGTATCGAACAGGTACACGGCCTGATTGGTCAGGCTGCCCTTGCTGCGGCCGGTGCGGAAGTAGTTCTGCGGGCCGGTCCAGATGTTGTACGGGTTGTCGAAGGACTGCTGCGGATAGGTAATGCCGGTGGTGGAGCCGTCGGCGTTGCGGAAGGTGGTGCCGCTGTCCAGTTCGAAGTCTTCCTTGCTGATCGCCACGCCGGCGACGATGCGGTGCTCGATGGCGCCGGTGTGCAGCGTTGCGGTCAGGTCGGTCTGGCTATGGGCGATGAAGTTCTCGGTATTGCGTACCAACCCGCGCGGGCCGCTGCTCGGGTTCCAGGTCGCCGGCCGCTGGCCCACGCAGGCGCGCCCGGTGTACGGGTCGGTGCCGTTGGGCAGGCACCAGGTGCCCTGCAGCGCGGTGGCATTGAGGGACTGGTCCACCCGCTGCACGCGCGCCAGGCTGCGCAGCTTGAACGTGTCGCTGAAATCCATGTCCAGCACGCCGGTCAGCATGTCCACGTCGATCTCCTGACGCGAGGTGTTGCGGTACCCGAAGTAGGTTTCCGGATCCACGCCCGGCAGCGGGCCGTCGTTGAACGGGCTGAGCGCGAACGGCACGCCGTATTGCGGCAGGTTGTTGTCGTGCTGGTGCAGGTAGCTCAGGGTGAAGCGGGTATCCGAACCCAGGCCGAAGGTGACCGACGGCGCAAAGCCCCAGCGATGACGGAACTCTTCATCGCGGCCGGGCACGTCCTGGGTGTGGCCCATGGCGTTCAGGCGCACTGCGGTGCCGTTGTCGAAATCCTGGTTGCTGTCGACGGTGAGGCGGCCGTAGCGGTCGCTGCCGCCGCCGACCAGCACGTTGGTGAAATCGCCCTGGCCCGCGGTCTTGGTCACCAGGTTGATGTTGCCGCCGACCGAGCCGGCACCGGACATGGCCGAGTTGGCGCCATTGATCAGTTCCACCGCTTCCAGGTTGAAGGTGTCGCTGCGGCTGTACTGCGCGCTGTCGCGCACGCCGTCGGTGGTGATGTCGCTGCTGGCGGTGAAGCCGCGCAGGTTGATGCTGTCGCCATAGCCGCCGCCGCCTTCGCCTGCACCGAAGGTGATGCCGGGCAGGGTGCTGAGCACGTCGCGCAGCGACAGCAGGTTCTGCTGGTCCATGGTCTGCTTGGTGACCACGGTGATGGTCTGCGGCGTGTCACGCAGCGCCTCGGTGTACTTGGGCGAGGACGGCTTCTGCGCGCGTTCCTGCTGCACCCGGATCGCATCCAGATCCACCGCGCCGGGAGGAGCCGGCGCGTCGCTGGGTTGGGCGAGTACGGGGGCGGACAGCGTCAGCAGCACGGCCGAGGCGAGCGGGGAAATCCTGGGAGTCATGGCAGGTCTCGAAAGGGAAACGGTGCTCCTGCCTGGCGACGGCTCGGCGGATGCGGGAGGGTGGGGCGAAGCGAAAGAACCGAAGGAAGCCGGCTAGCCCGAGGCGGTGCATCGCTGCTGCAGTCCCAGCGGCACGCCAGGGCACGGCACCAGCAAGCGCTGGCAGGGCGGCGAATTGGTGCGGGAGCTGAGCGGAGTCGGGCGCATGGGATCGCTGAAAAGGCCAGTTGTTAAGAAGGCCTGAAGGAATGCGATCTTAAATGCTAATCATTCTTTTTTGCAATATTCGCCGATGGGCGGTGCGCGGTGTGCCGACCTGGAGCTCCGCTGCTTCAAGGGACTGCGGATGCCGTGTTCAACGGTCGTCGCGGGTCCAGATGCCGCCGTGTTCGCGCTTGACCGGAAACTTTGCCACCGCAGTGTAAGCGGGAGGGCACAGCGGGCTTCCGTCGCGGACATCGAAGCGGGCGCCATGCAGCTGGCATTCGAGGGTGCCGGCCACCGGGTCGAAGTCACCGGGAGACAGCGCGTAGTCCTCGTGGCTGCAGCGGTCTTCCAGCGCATACAGATCGCCGTCGAGGTTGAGCACCACGATCGGCGCGTCGGTCACGTCGTCCCACACCGTCTGCAATTCGCCGGGCAACAGGGCCTCGCTGGCGCACACGAAGGTCCAGGTCTCGCTCACGGCGCGGCGCCAGCGAAATACTTTTCCAGGACTTCGAAACGCAGGTCCTGGCGCAGCGGCACGCCGAAGCGTTCGTCGCCATAGGGGAACGGTTTGAAGATGCCGGTACGGCGGTAGCCCCGGCGTTCGTAGAAGGCGATCAGTTCGTGCCGCACATCGATCACGCTCATGCGGATCACCGGCAGCTTCCATTCGGCGGCCACGATGCGCTCGCCTTCGGCCAACAGGGTCTTGCCCAGCCCGCTGCCCTGCAGCGACGGATCCACCGCGAACATGCCGAAGTAGCCGGCGCCGCCATCGTCGGCGATGTTCGCGCAGGCCACCAGGCGGCGGTCCTGTTCCACCAGCAGCACCAGGCTGCGTTCGCGCAGGATGTCCTGGCGCAGCACGTCCGGCTCGATACGCGCGCCCTCCAGAAAATCGGCTTCGGTGGTCCAGCCCGCTCGGCTGCTGTCGCCGCGATAGGCCGAGGTGACCAGATGAACGATGGCGTCGATGTCATCGACGGTGGCGGTACGGAAGGTGGTGGTCTGCATGTGGAGCAGTTTAGCGAGAATCGGTGATTTGGGAGTGGGGATTCGGGATTCGCCAAGGCGTGGAAGCGCAGTCCTTGTATCGATGCCGGGTGTCACTGTCTCGCCCTTCGGTGCGTGGCGAGCGCAGTGCATGGACGCCCACGACGCCCGCTCTTGCGAATCCCGAATGCCGACTCCCCAATCCCGGCATCCGATTCACCCCAACAGGGTGCGTACCTTCTTCAGCGCTGCAACGAAGCGCTCGATTTCGTCGTGGGTGTTGTAGAACGCCAGCGATGCCCGGCAGGTGGCGGCAACGCCGAAATACTGCAACAACGGATGCGCGCAGTGCTGGCCCGAGCGTATCGCCACTCCTTCCAGGTCGAGCAAGGTCGCCAGGTCGTGCGCATGGGCGCCTTCGATCAGGAACGACACCACCGCTGCCTTGTCGGGCGTGGTACCGAAGATGCGCAGCCCATCGATGCGCTGCAGCTCTTCGGTGAAGTGCGCCAGCAACTCCGCCTCGCGCGCTTCCACATGCGCGAGCCCGAGGGCATCCAGATAGTCCACGGCCGCGCCCAGGCCGACGAAACCGGCGATGTTGGGGGTGCCGGCCTCGAACTTGTGCGGGGCGTCGTTGAACACCGTCCCCTCGAAGCTGACTTCCCTGATCATCTCGCCGCCGCCCAGGAACGGCGGCATCGCCTGCAGGTGTTCGCGGCGCGCCCATAGCGCACCGGTGCCGGTGGGGCCGCACATCTTGTGGCCGGTGATGGCATAGAAGTCGCAGCCGATCGCGGCCACGTCGATACGCCGGTGCGGCGCCGCTTGCGATCCATCCACGACGGTGACGATGCCGCGCTTGCGCGCATCGCGGCAGATCTCGCGCACGGGGTTCACCGTGCCCAATACGTTGGACACATGCGTGACGGCGAGCAGCTTGACCTCGGGCGTCATCGCCTTGCGCAGTGCGTCCAGATCCAGCGCGCCATCGGGCGTGATCTCGGCCACGCGGATGTTGGCGCCAGTGCGCTGGGCCACCAGCTGCCACGGCACGATGTTGGCGTGGTGCTCCATGCGCGAGATCAGGATCACATCACCCGGGCCCAACCGCGGCAGCGCCCACGAGTAAGCCACCAGGTTGATCGCGAAGGTGGTGCCGCTGCACAGCACCAGTTCGTCGGCGCGCACGTTGAGAAAGCGCGCCAGCTTGCTGCGCGCGCCTTCGAACGCATCGGTTGCTTCGGTTCCCAGCGCATGCACTGCGCGGCTGACATTGGCGTTCTGCCGGCGATAGAACGCGTCGGTGGCCGCAATCACCTGGAGCGGCTTTTGCCCGGTGTTGGCGTTGTCGAAATAGATCAACGGCTTGCCATGCACCTGCCGCATCAGCAGCGGGAAATCCAGGCGCACGCGGTCCCAGTCGGGCGCTGCGTGCTGCGGGACGGCTGGCATGTTCATGCCACGCCTGCCGAATTCAGGGCGCGATCCAGCTGCAACGCCAGTGCGGCGGATAGTGCGTCCGGGAGGACCCGCAGCGGTTCGTGGCAGAACGCGGCGCTCAGCAACCGCTGCGCCTGCGCCTGCGGCAATCCGCGCGAGCGCAGATAGAACAAGGCGTTGTCGTCGAGCTGGCCGACGGTGGCGCCATGTGCGGCCTGGACTTCTTCGGCATCGATCACCAGCACCGGCTGGGTGTCGATCTCGGCGTTGGACGACAGCAGCAGGTTCTTGTTGGACAGCCGCGCATCGGTACCGTCGGCGCCGGGGCGGATGCGGATGCCGCCATGGAAGACCACGCGGCTGCGGTCGGCCCCTACGCCCCGCCACACCAGCTCGCAGGCAGTATCGCGGGCGATGTGTTCGATGCCCAGGCGGGTATCGACATGGCGGCGGCCATCGCCGAGCAGCACGCCGTTGGCGGTGAGCCGGGCATTGCTGCCTTCCAGCCGCACATTGAGTTCGTGTCGCGACAGGCCGGCGCCCAGTTCCAGATCCACGCGTTGGTAGCGGGCATCGCGCGCAAGCACCGCTTCGGTACGCAACAGCGAGGTCGCCTTCGCACCATCGGCCTGCACGCGAGCATGCGACAAGACAGCGTTCTGTGCCAGATGCACATGCATCACGCTATTGCTCAGGTGCCCCGCGTCGCCAAGATGCACGTGGTGTTCGACCACGTTCAGCGATGCGCCGGCGCGCAGCTCGATCAAATGCCGGTGATGCCAGGCCAGGTCGTGCTCGCCTGCCGCGCTGACGAACACCAGGTGCAACGGCAGCGCGATCTGCGCAGCCTCCTGCACCTGTACCAGCACGCCCTCGTCGGCGAGCGCCGCATTGAGGCGGGCGAACACTGCGTCGCTGCCTTCGAAGCGGCGGCCGAGCAGGTGCTGCACCTGGCCGCCCGCGTGCAGCGCAGCGGACACGGTGTCCAGCTGTATGCCTTCGGACAGACCCGAAAGATCGCTCAGTGCCTGCGACGGGCGCCCGTTGACGAACACCAGCCGCGGCGAGGGGATCTCGTCCAACGCAGCGGCATCCACCAGCGTCGGCACCAGCGGTGCCGGTTCGAAGCTGCGCCGTTCCAGCTGGCGCAGCGAGGTGTACTTCCACGCTTCGGCACGCGGGCCAGGCAATCCGGCCTGCAGGGCGGCATCGAGTTCGGCGCGGCGGCTGTCATCGCCGCAGAAACCGCGCGAGAGGGAGTCGAGCAGGGCGCTCATCAGGCGGCAACCTCGGGCACCACGCGGTCCTTCAGGAAGTGGTAACCGTGCTGTTCCAGCTCCAGCGCCAGTTCCGGGCCACCGCTCTGCACAATGCGGCCTTCGGCCAGCACATGCACCACGTCCGGCTTGATGTAGTCGAGCAGGCGCTGGTAGTGGGTGATGACCAGGAACGAGCGCTCCGGCGAACGCAACGCATTGACGCCGTCGGCTACGCTCTTGAGCGCGTCGATATCCAGGCCGGAGTCGGTCTCGTCCAGGATGGCAAGCTTGGGTTCGAGCACGGCCAGCTGGAAGATCTCGTTGCGCTTCTTTTCGCCACCCGAGAAGCCTTCATTGACGCCGCGGTGCAACAGCTCGTCCTTCAGATGCAGCACGGCCAGCTTCTGCCGCACCAGCTTGAGGAACTGCATCGAATCCAGCTCGTCTTCGCCGCGTGCCTTGCGCTGTGCATTGAGCGCGGCGCGCAGGAAATAGGTGTTGTTGACGCCGGGGATTTCCACCGGGTACTGAAAGGCCAGGAACAGGCCGGCGGCGGCGCGTTCTTCCGGCGACAGCTCGAGCAGGTCCTGGCCGTCGAACTGCACGCTGCCTTCGCCGACCTCATAGCCCTCGCGCCCGGCCAGCACATTGCCCAACGTGGATTTACCCGCGCCGTTGGGGCCCATGATGGCGTGCACCTGGCCGGGCTGGATCTCCAGCGACAGGCCCTTGAGGATGTTCTTGCCGGCGATGCTGGCGTGGAGATTATTAATCGTAAGCATGGGATTGGGGATTCGAAATTTGGGATTGGTAAAAGCAGATCAACTGGCCGGCATGGGAACGGGGTTGTGCGAATCCCTAATCCCCAATGCCGAATCTCGAAGGCGCGTCAGCCGACGCTGCCTTCCAGCGAGACTTCCAGCAGCTTCTTGGCCTCCACCGCAAACTCCATCGGCAGTTCGCGGAACACCTGCTTGCAGAAGCCGTCGACGATCAGGGACACCGCATCTTCCTGGCTGATGCCGCGCGCGCGGCAATAGAACAGCTGGTCGTCGCTGATCTTGGAGGTGGTGGCCTCGTGCTCGACGGTTGCGCCGGGGTTCTTCACTTCGATGTAGGGGAAGGTATGTGCGCCACACTGTTTGCCGATCAGCAACGAATCGCATTGGGTGTAGTTGCGCGCGCCATCGGCGTTGCGGTCCACCTTGACCAGGCCGCGGTAGGTGTTCTGGCCGCGCCCGGCGCTGATGCCCTTGCTGACGATCTTGCTCTTGGTGCGCTTGCCGACGTGGATCATCTTGGTGCCGGTATCGGCCTGCTGGCGATGATGGGTGAGCGCCACCGAATGGAATTCGCCCACCGAATCGTCGCCGAGCAGCACGCAGGACGGATACTTCCAGGTGATCGCCGAGCCTGTTTCGACCTGGGTCCAGGTGACCTTGCTCCGCGCACCGCGGCATTCGGCACGCTTGGTGACGAAGTTGTAGATGCCGCCGCGGCCTTCCTCGTCGCCGGGATACCAGTTCTGCACGGTCGAGTACTTGATCTCGGCATCTTCCAGCGTCACCAGCTCGACCACCGCCGCATGCAGCTGGTTCTCGTCGCGCATCGGTGCGGTGCAGCCTTCCAGATACGACACGTAGGCCTTGTCCTCGCAGACGATCAAGGTGCGCTCGAACTGGCCGGTATGGCCGGCATTGATGCGGAAGTAGGTACTCAGTTCCATCGGGCAGCGCACACCCTTGGGGATGAACACGAAGCTGCCATCTGAGAACACCGCCGAGTTGAGCGCGGCGAAGTAGTTGTCGCCGACCGGCACCACGCTGCCCAGATACTGTCTGACGATTTCCGGATGCTCCTTGATGGCTTCGGACATCGAGCAGAAGATCACGCCCTTTTCGGCCAGTTCCTTGCGGAACGTGGTGCCGACCGACACCGAATCGAACACTGCATCCACCGCCACGCCGGCCAGTTTGGCGCGTTCGTGCAGCGGCACGCCGAGCTTGTCGTAGGTGTCGAGCAGTTCCTTGGGTACCTCGTCCAGCGAAGCGTATTTGGGTCCCTTGGGCGCGGAGTAGTAGCTCAGGGCCTGGAAATCGATCGGCGCGATCTGCAGCTTCGCCCACTCCGGCATCGGCATTTTCAGCCAATGGCGGTAGGCCTCCAGACGCCAGTCGGTCATCCACTGCGGCTCGTCTTTCTTGGCCGAAAGTGCACGGATGACATCTTCGTCCAGGCCGGGCGGGAGCGAGTCGGATTCGATCTCGGTGACGAAGCCGGCGTCGTAACGCCGGCCTAGCCGTTCGAGGATCTGCGCATTCTGCGGAGGAGCAAGTTCGGTGGCCATCGGGCTGCCTACAGGTCAGGTGGTCGCGACGCGCGCGGCGATGGAGCGCCGGCGGCTGTCGCCAGGAAGGGAGAGGGGCTGCAGCATCTGCTCCAGCGTGACGCGGCGCAGGGCATCGGCCACTACGTCGTTGATCAACCGCCAATTGGAGCGCACCCCGCAGGTCTGCGCGATGCCGCACTGGCTGTGGTCCTGGCTGCACTCGGTGATCGCCAGCGGGCCTTCCATCGCCTCGACGATCTCCACCAGGGTGATGTCGCTGGCCGCACGCGCCAGCCGGTAACCGCCGTGCACGCCACGCAAGCCCTCCACCAGGCCGGCCTGCGACAGAGGCTTGAGAATCTTGCTCACCGTTGGTGCTTCCAGGCCGGCGTGCTCGGCCAGCTCGCTGGCACTGAGTACCTGCTCGCCGCGGGCAGCAAGCACGGTCAGCACCACGGTGGCGTAGTCGGTAAGTTTGGTGACGCGCAACATGGGGAGACAGCTGAATCCTAAAGCGGACCGAAATTGTACTCTTTTGAAGCGGTACGGCCAACCGCCCGATTCAGCCGCGGGCAAGCCGCGCCAGTTGCGATCGGTGATCCGCTTGTGCTTGGCGCATCGGCGCGCTGCGGTCACAATGGGCGGCCCCATCACCGGACCCTTACATGTCGCGCAAAGTTGCCGCCCGCAAGTCACGTATCCACGGCAATGGCATGTTCGCCCTCGCCCCGCTCCGCAAGGGCGAACGCATCATCCAGTACAAGGGGCGTCTGCGCACGCATGCCGAGGTGGATGCCGACGATACCGGCGATGTGGAAAGCGGGCACACCTTCCTGTTCACCTTGAGCGACGAATACGTGCTGGATGCCAACTACGAGGGCAATGTGGCGCGCTGGATCAACCACAGCTGCAACCCCAATTGCGAAGCGGTGATCGAAGAAGCCGAGGGCGACGATCGTCGCAAGGACAAGATCTTCATCGAGGCCAAGCGTGCCATCAAGCCCGGCGAAGAACTCACCTATAACTACGGCATCACCTTGAGCGAACGGCACACGCCGCGTCTGAAGAAGATCTGGGAATGCCGCTGCGGCTCCAGGAACTGCACCGGCACCATGCTGCAACCCAAGCGCTGAGCGCGCCATGCGCCTGGCCATGACGTCACGCAGACATCGGTTCACGGGTGCGCAACGGCGCGCTACCTAGGGTGCGGGCTTCTTTCAGCGAGGAGCCCCACATGTCTTATTCGCTCTCTGGCAAGTCCGTCGCGGTGCTCGCCACCGACGGCTTCGAACAATCCGAGCTCACCGAACCCAAACGCCTGCTGGAATCCTGGGGCGCCAAGGTGGAGGTGATCGCGCCGGGCGAGGGCGCCGAGATCCGCGGCTGGAATCACACCGACTGGGGCGATTCGGTGGCAGTGGATCGTCGCCTGGATCAGGCGACGCACGATGGCTACGATGCATTGGTGCTGCCTGGCGGTGTTCTCAATCCCGATACATTGCGTACCGATGCGACGGCGCTTGCCTTCATCCGCGCTTTCGCGGCAGCGCGCAAGCCGGTGGCAGCGATCTGCCATGGGCCTTGGTTATTGCTGGAAAGCGACCTGGTACGCGATCGCAAGGTGACCTCGTGGCCCTCGGTCAGGACCGATCTGACCAATGCAGGTGCGCAGTGGCAGGACGCGGAAGTCGTGGTGGATGGCACGCTGATCACCAGCCGCAAACCTGACGATATCCCGGCCTTCAGCGCAGCGGTGGCCAAGGCACTTGCCTGAGGCGCCGGTCACGGCCACTGCACGGCCGATCGCACCGATGACAGCATGAAGGCCCGGCCATTCCTGCGCCGGGCCTTCGTTCGTTGGCAGTTGCCCCTCGATGCTCGAAGCGCGCACCAATTTCGATCTGGATCAGTTGCCGGAAAGTGCTGCCGGCGGCACCAACTGTTCGATGTTCTGATTGAAATTGACCGCCACCCGGCCATTCTGGATGGCAACCGATTCCACCTGCACCGCTCCCATCAAGGCGGCAATCGATGGATCGATGCGGTAGATCGGCTCCTTGCGGGCGTAGTCTGCCAGCCAGGCATTGAGTAGTTCGCGCGTACTATGGTCGAGCTTCGCACCGGCGTTGACCGGTCGGAACTCGTCAATGCGCGGTTGATCGAGATAGAAGCCCTGCTTGGCGGTGTCGTAGCGCAAGGCACTGGTCAGCATGACGTTACCGACCGGGCTGGGCGCCGCACCTGCGGTGGCTACCGCCAGATCGAAGGCCATCTTGAGCCGGTCGCCCGGCGGCAACGACAACGCGGGATTGCTGACGGTCATGGCGATCAGACCACCAAGGGCATCGTGCGTTTGTGGAAAGCGGCCGCCAAGATACTGCTGCACGTCACTGGCCTGCACACTAATCTGGTGTCCCTGGATCTGTGGCGCCGCCCAGGCGTCGGCGACGGGTAAGGCCAGGGCGAGGGCGAGCATGGGTCCTGCGAGCAAGCACACTTTCATCGAATGGCTCCGGCAACGAATGGCACAACCTTAGTCGGTGCCGGTGAACCGAGGGTTAGCGCAATACCGGCTGCAAGGTGGCCGAATAGATCTCCCAGTCATCGCCGCCGGGGCGTGGTTGCAACCGGTATGTCCCGTTCAGTTGCTGACTGCCCGAGGTGGTGCGGACGAGGATGCGTACCGGCACTTCCACCCGTTGCAGCGGCTGTCGGGGATCCAGCGATCGTGGAGGATCGTTGAGGATGCGCATCGAGACGATGCCGCCGATGGCGCGCAGCGCAGCGTCGTCCGGCACCGGTGGTGGGCGGCCGCCGACCCAGAGAGCATCGGCCTGCGTGCGCGCGGCACCGGGCAGGGCACCCAGATAACGCTGCACGGTGGACCCGGCCGCGGTCAGGCCGGCCAGCGTCGCCGCATCGACCGACGGTGCGGCAGCGGGTGGCGCGGAGAGGTTGCCGCCGGCATTGGCGGCGGCCATTGCCGGGTTCGAATGTGTCTGCGCCGATGCTGCGGTCCGCGTGTCCGCGTCCGGGTTACGCCCGCAACTGCAGCCGCCGATCGTAACGACCGCGACGATGATTCCGATCCAGCGCATGGAGTTCCCCTTCCCGAAGCGCGCAGTGTAACGGCAGGTCGCGCCGCCATGCTCAGCCGCCGGGCTGCACGCGTTGCAGGCGCTCCAGCAGTGCCTGCAGTTTTGGCCGCAGTGCATCCAGCGCGTTGCTGGGGCGTGCGCGTGGGCGTGCTGCCAGATCTTCCAGCAGTTGCGCGCCCACCGTCAGCGCGGCGCACTCGTCGCTGCTCAGGTCGCGGCGCCGGTGCAGGTCTTCGAGCAGGCACATCCAGTCCGCGCGGGAGCGCTGTTCGAATTCGATGGCGCAGCGGTCCGCGCAGGGCCGGCCATCGGGTTCGATGGGCGTGACCGTGATGCGATAGCGTTTTCTGGACATGGTGATCGCGTCGCTGTTGGTGCACCACCATAGGCATAGGGCGCGGCGCGCTCGATAGCGCAAGCCATGACGCAGTGTTCCAGCGTCCTCAATCGCCCGCTGCCGGCGCGTTCTGACGCAGTAGCGGCAACGGATCGTACGCACCGTTGCGTCCATAGACCCCATAGTGCAGATGTGGCGGTGTACCGCGTGCGTTCCCCGTCGTGCCCACCTTGCCCAGGTGCGTGCCGGGCTCGACCACGTCGCCGACCTTCAGCCCCGCGGCCCAGTCGTCCAGGTGCGCATAGTAGTGTCGCTCCATTGCCGGACCCAGTATCCACACCTGTTTGCCGCCCAGTCCGCGATCGCGGATCGCGCTGACCACGCCGCGGGTTGCGGCCAATACCGGAGTACCGCGCGGCGCGAAGATGTCCACTCCGGCGTGCGTGCGGTCGCGTCCACGTGGCGCGCCGAAGGTGTCTGCGATCTGTCGGGCACGTACGTCCTGCACTGGAATCCGCAACGCCTGCGGTGGCGGCATCCGCGACAACTCCCAGGTGGTGCGCAGTTGTTCGGCCATCGGCAGCTGCCATGCCCAGCGCGCGCCGACCGCCAGGACGCACAGCGCCGCGATCCAGAGCAGAAAGCGCCGAAGCCGGCGTGCCGGGCTCGATGTCGGAGCGGCTGAGGTCATGGACGCTGCTGCTTGCGGAGACACCGCTCAGGGTAGGGGAGCGGCGATGAGCGGCATGTGGTGCAGCGCTGCAACGAGGTTTCGAGCGGCACAAAAAAAAGACGGCCCGAAGGCCGTCTCGATGGCATTGCCGGCGCGCTCGATCAGAGCGCGGCGTCCTTCAACCGCTTGAGCGGGCGAGACCGGAGTTTGACGGTCGCCGGCTTGGCTGCGAAGGTCTGCTCTTCCTTGGTGAACGGATTGATGCCCTTACGCTTGGGCTTGGCCGGCACGTGCACGGTGGTCAGCTTCAGCATGCCCGGCAGGGTGAAGCTGCCGACGCCCTTCTTGCTCAGCGAGGCGTGCGCGGCGGCTTCCAGCGAGGCCAGCACGGCGCGGACGTCCTTCGGAGCCAGCTGGGTGGATTCTGCGATGTGCGCGACCAGGCCAGTCTTGCTCAGGGCTTCCTTGATCGGCTTCGGCGCGGCGGACTTGGTCGCGGCCTTGGCCGGCTTTGCGGTCTTGGTGGCGGCGACCTTCTTCACTGCCTTCTTGGGGGCAGCCTTCTTAGCGGCGGTTTTTGCCATGGGTTATGCGTTCCGTATTCGTTGGTGGTGTTGGGTCTGCCGACCCGGTCGGCAACGCGAAATGTAGGGCAACTGTTGCGCGCCGCCAATAGGCAAACGATGAAACGGCATAAAAAAGCGCGTTTGGACCGGGATTCGTTCACTGGCGGGGTAAAACGCGGGGAAACCGCGTGCGTTACGCAGAGGGCAGCGACCTTCGCACGGCATCTGATGCGCAGCAGCAGGTTGCGCAGGCGCATGCGCTCCGCGCACCAGGCGACGGCGGTGCGCACTGCGTTCGGCGGTTGCGAACGATTGCATACGGCCGCTGTTGCCGTGCGCCCGGTATCCGCCAGTGCCTCTGCTACTGGAAGCGGCGCCAGTGTGGCGGCGTCTGCTTGTGGCCGCCTCGCCGCTGCGGTGGCATGCGGCGGATGCCAGACGTGCGCGAAGCGCTGGACGCGATCGGCGGCATCCTGCCGGTCTGCGCATGCCGCCCTGCCAGCGCCGGCCTAGTCGTTTGCGGCAGAAAGACTGCGGCCACGTTCGGTGGCCGCCGCGATCGCTTTCGACGCAAGCGCTTCGAAGCCGCCGGCCTGGAATGTCTCGATCGCTGTCTGCGTCGTGCCATTGGGCGAGGTAACGCGACGGCGCAGCACCTCGGGCGCTTCGCCCGATTCGGTCAGCATGCGCGCGGCGCCGAGCAGCGTGTGCAGGACCAGCGTGCGTGCGGTGTCCGCCGGCACGCCTTGCTCCCGTGCCGCCGCTTCCATCGCCTCGGCCAGCAGGAACACATAGGCCGGCCCGCTGCCGGAGACCGCCGTCACTGCATCCATCTGTGCTTCGTCGTCGATCCACACGGTGACCCCGGCACTTTCCAGCAGCTGGCCTGCCTGGGTGCGTTGCGCGTCGGACACGCGTGCGTTGGCGTACAGGCCGGTGACGCCGGCGCCGAGCAGGGCGGGGGTATTGGGCATGGCACGCACCACGGCCAGGTCGCCGCCCGACCAACGCTGCAACTGGGTGGCGGTGATGCCGGCGGCGATGGACAGCAACAACGGCTGCTGCGCCTGTGCCAGCCCGGCCAGGTGCGCGCACACCGTCGGCATGACCTGCGGCTTGACCGCCATGATCCAGATAGCGGCGCCGTCGGCGGCGAGGCGTGCCTCGGTCACGGCCTCCACGCCGAAATCGTGCGACAGCGCCGCGCGCAGTTCGTCCATTGGTTCGGCGACCCGGATGCTGGCGGCCGGCATTCCTTGCCGGATGAGTCCGGCAATCAGGCTGCGCGCCATGTTGCCGCCTCCGACGAATGCGATGCGCGCTGCGGTGGAAAGCGGCGATGCGGAAGACACTGGCAGTGACATTGCGACACCTCGGAGTTTGGCGGGTGGATGGAACGGGCAGCCGGCACTCGGTTCGGGCCGATGACCGCACAGCGCGTCAGTGTACGGGCGCGTGGTGCTGCGCGTTCGCAGGCGGACCATGGTCGCCGCGATGGCTGTGGTGCTGCCCATGAAGGCCGGTCCGGCTATCCGGCGCGCGCCAGCCGCATGCGAACGCAGATGCATGTCGCGTCCACTGCGGTTGTTATGCGATCACGCTTGCCGATCCTCCTCCGCAACATGCTGTCTGCCGCTCCAGACCGGAGGCGCCACGCCCGATGCCGGGCACTCGACTCAGGCTGAGGCAGCGTGCGACGCCGCGCGCTCGCCGAACAGCGCTGTGCCCACCCGCACCATGGTGGCGCCGGCGGCGATCGCTTCGGTGAAGTCCGAACTCATTCCCATCGACAAGGTATCCACCTGGCCGAAGCGCTGCCTCAGCCGGGCGAACAGCACCTGCATGCGGGAGAACGCGGCGTCACGCCGCGCCTGCTCGGCAAACGGGGCGGGGATGGCCATCAGCCCGCGCAGCTGCAGACGCGGTTGCAGGGAGATGGCATCGGCAAGCCGGTCGATCGCCTCGGGCGCGCAGCCGTGCTTGCTGTCCTCGTCGTCGATGTTGACCTGGATCAGCACATTCAATGGGGCGCGATCCTGCGGGCGGTGGCGCGCCAGCAGCGGAATCAGCTTGGGTCGGTCAATGCTCTGCACCCAGTCGAAGCAGCGGCTGGCCATCTCGGCCTTGTTGGACTGCAGGTGGCCGATCAGATGCCATTCCAGCTCCAGGGCCTGCAGCGCGACGATCTTGGCTTCCGCCTCCTGCACATAGTTCTCGCCGAACGCGCGCTGGCCCTGGGCCGCCAATGCGGCGATGGCCTCGGCCGGCTTGGTCTTGGATACCGCCAGCAGGCGCACCTCCTGGCGCGCGTGCGCGACCGCAGCGGCCTGGATGGCATCGAGAATCTGCTGCAGCGACGAAGCCGGCACGTGGCGCTCCAATTAAGAATGCGGAGCGCTAGTGTGACGCCGCCCGCTGCCGCGTTCCAGGCCGGGGCCAACCATGACCCGCTGGCAGCCAGGCGAGATCGGGGCGTCGAGCCGGTTTGGTGGGAGCTGGCCAGGTTCTGCGAATCTGCTCTCGTCAGCCCGGCACAGCGAACAAACCGACCGCTTCAGCCACGCATGCGGTTGCCGGCCTGAACCGGCCCCGGGCCGCTTCCAGCGCGCTGCCAGAACGCTATACTGCCGGCCGGGGAGTACCTTCCAATCGCAGCCTAGGGGAAAAGCAGCGCATGGATATCGCTGAACTATTGGCGTTTTCAGTCAAGAACAAGGCATCGGACCTGCACCTGTCCGCAGGGTTGCCGCCGATGATCCGTGTCGATGGCGATGTCCGCCGCATCAACATTCCGGCGCTGGACCACAAGCAGGTGCACGCGCTGGTGTACGACATCATGTCGGACAAGCAGCGGCGCGACTACGAAGAATTCCTCGAGGTCGACTTCTCGTTCGAGATTCCCTCGCTGGCGCGCTTCCGCGTCAACGCGTTCAACCAGAACCGCGGCGCCGGTGCGGTGTTCCGCACCATTCCCTCCGAGGTGCTGACCCTGGAAGACCTGGGGTGCCCGCCGATCTTCCGCCAGTTGATCGACCAGCCGCAGGGGCTGATCCTGGTCACCGGTCCGACCGGTTCGGGCAAGTCGACCACGCTGGCCGGCATGATCGACTACATCAACAAGAACGAATACGGCCACATCCTCACGGTCGAGGATCCGATCGAGTTCGTGCACACCTCGCAGAAGTGCCTGATCAACCAGCGCGAAGTGCATCGCGATACGCACGGCTTCAACGAGGCGCTGCGCTCGGCGTTGCGCGAAGACCCGGACATCATCCTGGTCGGCGAATTGCGCGATCTGGAAACCATCCGCCTGGCGCTCACCGCGGCGGAAACCGGCCACCTGGTGTTCGGCACCCTGCACACCAGTTCGGCGGCCAAGACCATCGATCGCATCATCGACGTGTTCCCGGCCGGCGAAAAGCCGATGGTGCGCTCGATGCTGTCCGAATCGTTGCGCGCGGTGATTTCGCAGGCGCTGCTGAAGAAGGTCGGCGGCGGCCGGACGGCGGCGTGGGAAATCATGGTCGGCACCCCGGCCATCCGTAACCTGATCCGCGAGGACAAGGTGGCGCAGATGTATTCGGCGATCCAGACCGGCCAGCAATACGGCATGCAGACGCTGGATCAGCATCTGCAGGACCTGGTCAAGCGCAGCCTGATCACGCGCAACCAGGCGCGCGAGTACGCCAAGGACAAGCGGATATTCGAGTAGCCGGGATTCGGGATTCGGGATTGGGGATTCGTTACGGCGGCTCCCGGACCGGACCCCGCCTTTGCCAATCCCGAATCTCCACTCCCGAATCCCAGCTCCCGAGGAGCACGCCATGAGCACCATCGACTTCACCTCCTTCCTCAAGCTCATGGCGCACCAGAAGGCGTCGGATCTGTTCATCACCTCCGGCATGCCGCCGGCGATCAAGGTGCATGGCAAGATCAGCCCGATCACGCAGACGCCGCTGACCGCGCAGCAAAGCCGCGACCTGGTGTTGAACGTGATGACGCCGGCGCAGCGCGAGGAGTTCGAAAAGACCCACGAATGCAATTTCGCCATCGGCGTGTCCGGGGTCGGGCGCTTCCGTGTGAGCTGCTTCTACCAGCGCAACCAGGTCGGCATGGTGCTGCGCCGGATCGAGACGCGCATTCCCACGGTGGAAGAGCTGAGCCTGCCGCCGGTGATCAAGACCCTGGCGATGACCAAGCGCGGCATCATCATCTTCGTCGGCGCCACCGGTACCGGTAAGTCGACCTCGCTGGCGGCGATGATCGGCTACCGCAACCAGAATTCCACCGGGCACATCATCACCATCGAAGACCCGATCGAGTTCGTGCACAAGCACGAGGGCTGCATCATCACCCAGCGCGAGGTCGGCATCGACACCGACAGCTGGGAGAACGCGCTGAAGAACACACTGCGGCAGGCGCCGGACGTGATCATGATCGGCGAGGTGCGCACCCGCGAGGGCATGGACCACGCCATTGCCTTCGCCGAGACCGGCCACCTGGTGCTGTGCACCCTGCACGCCAACAACGCCAACCAGGCGATGGACCGCATCATCAACTTCTTCCCGGAAGACCGCCGCAACCAGTTGCTGATGGACCTGTCGCTGAACCTCAAGGGCGTGGTCGCGCAGCAGCTGATTCCGACCCCGGACGGGCGCGGTCGCCGGGTGGCGATGGAGATCATGCTGGGCACACCGCTGGTGCAGGACTACATCCGCGACGGCGAGATCCACAAGCTCAAGGAGATCATGAAGGAGTCCACCAACCTGGGCATGCGGACCTTCGATCAGAGCCTGTTCGAGCTCTACCAGGCCGGCGAGATCAGCTACGAAGACGCCTTGCGCTACGCCGATTCGCAGAACGAGGTGCGCCTGCGTATCAAGCTGTCCCAGGGGGGCGATGCCAAGACCCTGGCCCAGGGACTGGACGGCGTGGAGATCGCCGAGGTTCGGTGAGGTCGGTAGCCAGGATGCCGATGGCGTGCCCTGGTCGCGTCGCCAGCTCACGGCATCAGGCCGATGGTCCGCTGGCAGGACCTAGACCCTTCTGTCTGTGCCGTCGGGAATGCCGCGTCCCGGGCTGGTCACAGGCAATCAGGCCGTAATCGTCAGCAAAGCGCTGAATCGCAGAGACACGCTGCGCTTGCCAACATCGTGCCCTGCAGAGGGCACGCTCCAATATGTCGCGCCAGCCCGCGTAGTCTCTGACGTCTGCCTGGCGCGCCCCGGTTTCAGATGTAACCGCGCCAGCCGATAGTGTCTAATATCGCACCCCACTGCAGTTCCCCATACCCGTGAGCCTTCCCGATTCCGACTTGCGTCCGGAGCAAGAGCCGTTGCCCGATGATGGCGCCGTGGTCACGTCCGGCCCGCTGACGCCACCGCCGGATTCGGCGGGCACCCCGGCCGACGACCACGCGTATCACCATTCGGTCGCCGAGGATGTGCAGGGAATGGTGCTGGCCACGTTGGTGGCGTCGCTGGGCCTTGCGATCTTCGCCAAGGGCGGGCTGATGATCGGTGGCATGGCCGGTGTGGCATTTCTGCTGCACTACGCGCTGGGCTGGAACTTCGGCCTGGTGTTCGTGCTGGTCAACCTGCCGTTCTACTGGTTGAGCGTGCGCCGGATGGGCTGGGAATTCACGCTGAAGACCTTCGTGGCGGTGGCTGCCTGCGGCGCACTGACCAACCTGCTGCCGCGCTGGGCCGACTACGCGCGGATGAGTACCGCGTTTTCGGCCATCGTGGGCGGTGCGCTGTCCGGCCTGGGCATCCTGTTCTTCATCCGCCACCGCGGCAGCCTGGGCGGCATCGGCATCCTGGCGGTCTACCTGCAACGCGAACGTGGCTGGAGCGCCGGCAAGGTGCAGATGAGCTTCGATGCGATGCTGATGCTGGCGGCCTTCTTCGTGCTGAGGCCGGACAAGGTGCTGTATTCGGCGATCGGCGCGCTGATGCTGAGCCTGGTGCTGATGTTCAACCACCGCCCGCACCGTTACATGGGCGTGTGAGCGCGCCGCGGCACTAGGCCGGCTCCGCGCGCCCGGGGCAGTCGGTGGGCAGCCCCAGTCGCTGCATCAGGCCACGCGCATCGAACGGTGCATGCACCTTCAGGTCGTTGTCGAAGTAGCAATACACATCGCGTCGCGCCCGCCTGGTGGCGCGCGAGCCGATGCGTTCGGCATCGCCGGGTTCCCGTCCTGCGGCCCATGTCGCGATCCGTGCCGCCCAGCGATCCAGCGCCGGCTCGCTGTAGCCGCTGGCATAAAGTTGCGCGTCCCCGTGCAGGCGTAGATACATGAAGTCGGCGGTGACGTCTTCCAGATAAGGGAATCTGCCGGCGGTATCGGCCACGACCACGGCCACGTTGTGCTTGCGCAGCAGGTGCATGCAGGCCTTGTCGCAGAAGCTCGGGTGGCGTACCTCCAGCGCGTGCCGCAGCGTGCGGGGGCGATCGATGCTGAGCGCGGTGCGCCCATGCATGAGCGCACTATCGCGTCGCCGCGCCAGCGCGAGGGCGGCATCGGTGTCGCGCGGCAGGCTGGAGAGGAAGGCGTCCAGAAGATCGGCGTCGAAACGCAGGTTCGGAGGCAGTTGCCACAGCACGGGGCCCAGCTTGGGCCCCAGGCGCAGGACGCCGGAAGCGAAGAAATTGGCCAACGCCTGCCGGCAGTCGCGCAGGCGCTTCATGTGGGTAACGAAACGCGGCCCCTTGATCGCGAACACGAAGTCGTCAGGCGTCTCGTCGCGCCAGCTTCGATAGCTCTCGGGCCGCTGCAGCGAATAGAACGAACCGTTGATCTCCACGCTGGGGAAGCACGCTGCGGCGTATTCGAGTTCGCGCCGCTGGACCAGTCCGCTGGGATAGAACGTGCCACGCCAGCGTGGATAGCGCCAGCCGGAGATGCCGATGCGAATGCTCATGCGCCGACCATGCAGCGCGGGACGTGCAGCCTCCGTCGATACTGCGGCAAGGCGGCGTGGATCGCATGCGCCCGGTGCTTGAGGCGCGAATGCGATCGCTCACCCCGTGCGCATCCACGGTGGCGCCAGTGCCGCGATCTGCGCATGCACGGGGCAGCCGGCGTGATGCGCGCCGGGCAGATAGCCCAGGCTCATCAGGAATTCGCCGGTGATCTCGCCGCCGGTGAAGCGGAAGGTCTTCTTGAACAGCTTGACCCAGGCCGGCTTGTCCAGCGGATGCTGCGCATCCAGCCATTGCGCGAAGCTGCCGTGCGAGCGGCGCAGCGTCTGGATGACCTGCGCGTTGTGGATGGCCGCCAGAATCTTCAGCCGATTGCGAATGATGCCCGTATCGCCCAGCAGGCGCGCGATCTCGGCATCGTCGTAGGCGGCCACGCTGTCCACGTCGAACCCGGCATAGGCGCGGCGGAAGTTGTCGCGCTTGCGCAGGATGGTTTCCCAGCTCAGTCCGGCCTGATTGATTTCCAGCACCAGGCGTTCGAACAGCTCGCGTTCGTCACGTTGCGGAAAGCCGTATTCGTGTTCGTGGTAATGGGCATGCACCGGGTGGCCGGGTGCGACGGAGCAGTAGCTGCTCATGGGCGAGGCTCCGGTGCCAGGCCTTCGGCGCTGGGCTTGATGTCGATGCGCGTGTCTTCCGGCAGCACCAGATCCGGCCATCGGCTGGGGCGTGTGTGCAGCTGGCCGTTGCGCAGTGCGCCGCGCAACTGCTCCTGGGCATGGCCGCCGCCGGAATAGTGCCGGCTCGTGCCTGCCTGATACCAACCACCGGAATTGCGTGCATACAGCACGCAATCGATCGCATATTCGCCCTTGACGTTGCACAGCAGTACGTCGGGCTGGCCGTCGCCATCCAGGTCGTCGCTGCTGACCACGCAATCGCTGTCGCTGCGCGTGCAGTCGCCACGATCCTGCAGCCGCGGCGTCGAGGTCAGCAGGTAGGTCCACCAATCGGCTGGCGGCTCTGCCTTGCCGGCAGCCACGCCGACCTGCTTGCGGATCTGGGCGAGATCGGTCAATTCCCTGCTCGCCGGCTCCGCTGCCGGCTCGTCGCGCCTCCAGCGCTCGGTGCGTGCCAGCAGCCGCTCCACCCGCTGCTTGCGCGCCGCATCACCGGCAATCGCCGGATCTTCGCGCAGCGACTGCACCGCCAGATAGCCGCGGCGACCGTTGTCGAAGCGCAGGAACTCCAGATTCTCGTTCGCGCGGGCGGGCGTGGCGTTGGCCAAGCGCTGCAGCTGGCTATGCACGGTGATGCGGTAGGGATCGAGCAATGGGCTGTTGATCAGGATCGCCAGGCCGATCACCACCCACGACAGCAGCAGATTGCCGCTGGCCAGGTGCGGTAGCCAGCGATCGGCGCGCGGCCGCAGCACCGCGAAGGCATAGGCCAGGGCATAGGCCAGCGCCAGCGCCGCCAGGATCGCCGCGCAGAAGCGTTCGCCGGTCCAGCCGTGCTGGGTGATGCGCAGCATCACCGCGTAAGCCGCCAGGGCCGCATGCAGCGGCAGGCTGAGCAGGCCGGCCTCGACCACGCCGCGCAGCCAACGCGGATAGGGCGGCTGCACGCTGCCATCCCGATAGACCGCATTGGTGAACAGCACCAGCCCGAGCACCAGGCTCAACAGGAGCGCGGCCGCCGAACGGGTCTGCCAGAGCGCCTGCAAGCCGGTGAACGGCAGTACCAGCAGGAACAGCAGCGCGATGCCGGCCAGCAGCGGCAGCAGGCCGGTACACAGCGAGAACAGGATCTGCCGCATCACCTGCACGGCGCGGTGCTGGGTCCGCCCGATCAGCACGCCCAGCCCGGCGATCACGCCGGTCGCCAGGTAGATGAAGGCCTGTTCGCGAAACAACTCGCGGAACACCATGATCTTGACCAGCGCGAACAGGCTGGCCCACAGCCACAACACCATCCAGCAGACCCACACGAACAGCAGCGCCAGTGCGAGCGTCAGCGCGTTCTGCCAGGCATGTTCGAACAGCTCGCGGTAGTCGGCCCGCCAATGGCCGTGCTGTTGCCGATACTGCAACCACGGCAGCGCAACGAACCAGCCCACCGCAACAGTGAAGCCGAACGGCCACAGCACCGCGCCCGTCCGCAGCCCTGGCGCACCGGTGGCGCTCCATGCCGCCCAGCTGCCCAATGCAGCCAATACCAGCGTGCTGCCGGCCACGTGCTGCCACAGGCGTCGATCGCGCAGATCCTGCAGGCTCAGCAGCACCATGCTGGGAACCGTCATCACCAGGGTGTACCAGCAGACGCGTACGCCGAGGTCGGTGAAGGGCCGCATGCCCTGCTGCGCGCCCAGCGCGGCCAGGTACAGCAGGCCGCCCTGCAGCAGTGCCACCAGCACGATGGCGGCGCGGATCTGGCGGGGCAGCGGCGCGTCGGGAAGCGCGGGTGGCGGTGGGCTCGGCATCGTCGGTCCTTGGCGGCGTGGGGCCGCAGTATCGCACCGGCCCAGCGCGCGGCAGAGCGAACGGCTAGAATGCGGCCATGTCCGTTTTGCCCACGCCGCTGGCCAACCAACTGCTGATTGCGCTCCCGGCGCTGTCCGACCCCACCTTTTCGCGTAGCGTCGCGCTGATCTGCCAGCACGACGAGAACGGCGCGATGGGGGTGCTGGTCAACCGTCCTTCCGAGTACACCTTGGGCGAAGTGCTGTCGCAGATGGGGATCGAAACCGAAGACGCGCAGTTACGCGAGCAGATCGTGCTCAGTGGCGGGCCGGTGCATCCGGAGCGCGGCTTCGTCATCCATGACGACGCGCGCGAATGGGATTCCAGCCTGGAAGTGGGGCAGGGCGTGTTCCTGACCACCTCGCGCGACATCCTCGAGGCCATGGCCGCTGGCGAAGGCCCGCGCAATGCGCTGGTCGCGCTGGGGTGTGCCGGCTGGGGGGCAGGGCAGCTGGAATTCGAGCTGGGCGAGAACAGCTGGCTCACCGCACCGTCCGATGCCGACGTGCTGTTCGATACCGCACTGGAAGATCGCTGGCAGACCGCTGCCGGGCGCATCGGTGTGGACCTGTTCCGGCTCACGGATTATTCCGGGCATGCCTGAGGCGGGCACCCTCCGCCCCGATGGCACGGTGCTGGGCTTCGATGTGGGGTCGCGCAGGATCGGCGTGGCGGTCGGTACCGCGCTGGGCGCCGGCGCGCGTGCGGTGGCCGTGATCAACGTGCATGCCGGCGGCCCGGACTGGGTGGCCCTGGATCGCGTGCACAGGGAATGGCGTCCGGACGGCCTGGTGGTCGGCGACCCACTCACCCTGGACGACAAGGACCAGCCCGCACGCAAGCGTGCGCATGCCTTCGCCCGCGAGCTGCGTGAACGCTACGCGCTGCCGGTGGTGTTGATCGACGAGCGCTCCAGTTCGGTGGAGGCCGCGCAACGCTTCGCACGCGAGCGTGCCGACGGGCGCAAGCGTCGTCGCGATGCCGAGGCGCTAGACGCGATGGCCGCAGCCGTGATCGTCGAACGCTGGCTGGCCGCGCCCGACCAGGCCACTTTCCTCCCTTGATTCCCGACCTGCGATGACTGCCATGCAACTCGATTCGGATGGACGTTTGCGTCACCTGCTCACCCTGGAAGGCTTGCCGCGCGCCACGCTGCTGCAGTTGCTCGACCGCGCGGGCCAGATCCGCGATGCCGCGGTGGGCCGTGTCGGCAAGCGCAGCGTGCTGGCCGGCACCGCGGTGTGCACGCTGTTCTTCGAGCCGTCCACCCGGACGCGCAGTTCGTTCCATCTCGCCGCGCAGCGCCTGGGTGCCGATGTACTCAATTTCGATGCATCGACCTCGTCCACCCGCAAGGGCGAGACCGCACGCGATACCTTGAAGAATCTCGAGGCGATGGGCGTGCGCGGTTTCGTGGTGCGCCATCCCGACGACGGTGCGGTGGAAGCGCTGGCCGCCGCGGCCGGAGAGGGCACCGCCCTGATCAACGCTGGCGACGGCCGCAGCGCGCATCCCACGCAGGGCCTGCTCGACATGCTGACCTTGCGCCAGGCCAAGGGCACCGATTTCTCCAGGCTCAAGGTCGTCATCGTCGGCGACGTGAAGCACTCGCGCGTGGCCCGTTCGGACCTGCACGCGCTGCGGACCCTGGGCGCCGGCGAGATCCGTGTCTGCGGCCCGGCCAGCCTGCTTCCCGACGACGGCATGCTCGACGGCTGCGTGGTCGGCCAGGATTTCGACGCCATGCTCGAGGGCGCCGATGCGTTGATGATGCTGCGCCTGCAGCGCGAGCGCATGGAAGAAGGGCTGGTACCGTCGCTGGAGCAGTACCACGCCGACTATGGGCTCACCCGCGAGCGCCTGGTGCGTGCCGGGCGCGATGCGGCAGTGCTGCATCCGGGCCCGATCAACCGCGGCGTGGAGATCACCGACGAGGTCGCCGACGGCGCGCAATCGTGCGTGCTGCGCCAGGTCGCCAACGGCGTGGCCGTGCGCATGGCCGTGCTGGAAACCTTGCTCGGTTAAGCGTTGCCGGCAACGCGGCCGCCAGCCAGCGCGGTCGCGTCCGGCGTGTGACGTTGTCATGGCAAACAGACACGAGTCTCGCTACCAGACGCGCCCCGTAGTCCGCTCTCACGAATCCCGAATCCCGAATCCCGAATCCCAGCACCACCACGTAACACGCGCTCCCCTATCGTGACGATCCCTTTCAACGCAGGAGACCGCAATGGGTATTTCGCGTCACGCCACCGCACACTGGGTCGGCGACCTCAAGACCGGCAAGGGCCAGCTCAGCACGCCGCAAAGCGGCTTGATGGACAATACCCGCTACGCCTTCAGCAGCCGCTTCGGCGATGAGAAAGGCACCAATCCGGAAGAGCTCATCGCGGCCGCGCACGCCGGCTGCTTCACCATGGCGCTGTCTGCGCAGCTGAGCGAGGCCGGCTTTCCGCCCGCCACGCTGGACACGCGCGCGGATGTGGATCTGTCGATGGAAGGCGGCCCGCAGCTGTCGCAGATCCGCCTCAAGCTCAAGGCGGTCGTGCCAGGCATCGACGAGGCCAAGTTTCGCGAGCTGGCCGATACCGCCAAGAAGAACTGCCCGGTCTCCAAGGCATTGAGCGCGGTACCGATCAGCCTGGAAACCGAGTTTTCCAACTGATCCCTGCAGGCGTGCATCCGTCGGCGTCGGACGCCGACGGATGCAACTGGCGGCAAGCTGAATAGGCTTTTCGCCGGGCTGCGCGGTTCAGGGCGGTTTCACTGGCGCGCGCCGAGCATCGGCAGCGTGTCCTCCCTGTGAAGCTGCCGCAATGAAAACTCTTGTGCTTGGTGCTCTGGTAATGGGTCTGGCCGCGGCTGGCACCGCGACGGCGCAGCGTTACGACGGCGGGTACCGCGACGGTTATCGCGATACCTACCGCGGCGGCTACGAGGATGGCCGTTACGAATACGCGCGGGTCGTGCGCGTGGATCCGATCATCGTGTCCGACTCCTACAGCGAACGCACCAACGAGCGCTGCTACAACCGACCGGCGGACGGTTACTACACCAGCAACGATGGCTACTACCGCAACGAGGGTGGCTATGCGTCGCCCAATTCCGGTCGTGGCGTGGCGAGTGTGATCGGCGGCATCGCCGGCGCGGTGCTGGGTAGCCAGGTCGGCGGCGGCAATGGCCGGCTGGTGGGTACCGCTGTCGGCACCATGGCCGGCGTGGCTGCGGGCCGCTCGATCTACGAGGCCAACAACCGCACCTACCGTGGCAATGTCAGCGTTTGCGAGCCGGTGTCCTATCGCACCTCGCGCGAGCGCGTGGATGGCTACGACGTCACCTACGAGTACGGCGGGCGCATGTACCACACGCGCAGCGACTACAACCCCGGCGACCGGATCCGCGTGCGCGTGGACGTGCGTCCCGACTGAGTTGGTGCAAGGTCAGTAGGGTAGGAAAGAACGCTGCGGGCGGCCGCAGCGTTTTTTTGTATTCGGCTTGCGAAGCGCTTGCTGGCTCGACGCGTAATCGCTGCGTGCGGACAGGTTGCGACGAGTGCCCTGCAAGAGTTCCGGCATTCGCGCGCCCCTGCAGGCTGCGCGGTCGCGGCGGTGGTTGGCCGTTCCTGGACTGGTAGGCGTGTTTCGCTGGTCTGTTGCGTTCGGAGGCCGTCGTATCGCCCTGATCGAGACACTCCTGCCGACCGCCCTCAGCCCCAGTCCAGCGTTCCGCGGATGACGGTCTGCACCTGGCCGCCGGACCATACATCGCCATTGCTATCGATGCGCAGCTCCAGCAGCGCATCGAAGCCGATTTCGCGGCCCTGGCTGGCCACGTAGCGGCGACCGCTGCCGGGCAGTGCATGGCGGCTGTCCAACCAGGCGGCCAGCACGGCATTGGCTGCGCCGGATGCGGCATCCTCGAAGCGTCGCCCATTGCCTACGAAGGCGCGCACGGCCAGATCGTAAGCGCCTTCGGCCGCCGCACGCGCATACGCGAACACGCCCATGCTGCCGGTGGATTCGGCCAATGCGGCAATCGCGTCCCAATCCGGTTGCAGGCTGCGCAAGGCGGCCTCGCTGGCCAGTTCCACCACCCACCAGGTGCGGCCGCCGTCCATCAGCGCCGGTGGCAGGTTGCCGAGCGGCCAGCCATGCAGGGCGGCGCGCAGGCGCGGGTCGTCGGTGGTGGTCTGTTCGGCCAGGCGCGCGCGCGGCGTACGGATGGCGATGCTGCGGTGACCATCGCGCTGTTCGACGCGTAGCGGCAACTGGCCGGCGATGCCGTCCTGCACGAGCAGTCCGTCATCCGGCGCGGCCAGGCCTGCGTCGAGGATTGCATGGGCCGTGCCCACGCTGGGGTGCCCGGCGAACGGGACCTCCTTCTGCGGCGAGAACATGCGCAGCCGGTAGCTGCTGTGCGCGTCGGCTGCCGGAAACACGAAGGTGGTTTCCGGCAATTTGGTCCAGCGTGCGATCGCCTGCATCGCCGCATCGTCCAGGCCCTGAGCATCCAGCACCACCGCGAGCGGGTTGCCGCTGCCGGGGCGGGCGGAGAACACATCCAGTTGCAGGAAACGGCGTGTGGTCATGGGCGCGATCCGCGGGGCAGGGCGCGGCAGCTTACCAATCGATGTGGCCGTCGATCACCTGCAGCGTGCTTCCGCCGATCCAGACCTCGCCGTGGTCGTCCAGTTCCACCTGGATGCGTCCATCGCGGCCGACCTCGCGGCCCTGGCTGGCGACATAGCGCGAGGCCGTGCCAGGCAGGCGTCCTTCGTCGTGCAGGCGCGCGGCGATGCAGGCATTGGCGCTGCCGGTGACCGGGTCTTCCGGGATGCCATCGCCGGGGCAGAACGCGCGCACCACCAGGTCTTCGTTGCCGCCATGGGCGGGCGCGTAGATGGCCAATCCGGTGGTGCCACTGGCCTGGGTCAGACGGGTGATCGCGGCGAGATCGGGCAGCGCCTGCCGTACCGCATCGGCATCGGCCAGTTCCAGCAGCCACCAGTTCGGGCCGTTGTTCCACAACGCCGCGGGCTGCCGGGCCGTGCGCAGCCCGGCACAGGCGGCTTCCACTGCCGCGACGTGGGTGTCGCCGGTCGCCACCAGGCGTGCAGGCGGCGCGCGCAGCCGCACCTGCAGCGCGCCATGGCGGTCGAACACCTCCACCGGCAGCACGCCTGCAGCACATTGCTGGCGCAGACGGCCGTCGGGCTTGTAGCCGGTCAATCCGTGCGTCGCCGCGGCCCAGGCAGCGCCGACGCTGGGGTGGCCGGCGAAGGGGAGTTCGGCGCGCGGGGTGAAGATACGGATGTGGTAATCGGCATCGGGCACGCTGACCGGCAGGAAGAAGATCGTCTCCGACAGATTCAGCCACGCGGCGATCTGCTGCATCTGCTCGCTCGACAAGGCGGCCGCGTCGAACACCACGCCCAGCGGGTTGCCGCTGCCGGTGCGGCTGGCGAAGACATCCAGTTGCAGATAGCGATGTTTGCTCATGCGGGTGCGATCTCGATGGTGGATGCAGATGCCGATGGTTGCAGTGAGAACCGTCTCGGCGTGGCGGGGCCAGGCTGTGCGACTGCGACCGCTGGCGGGGTCATGAGAGAGATATTGGCAGTAGAATCGGGGGTTCCGCCCGGCATACCGGCTTTCCCCCCAATCTTAAACGCCTACTCCATGTCAGCTCCCCACTCTACCGATCGTTGGATCGTCCTCAAGTTCGGCGGCACCTCGGTGTCGCGTCGTCATCGCTGGGACACGATTGGAAAACTGGCAGGCAAACGGGCGAACGAAACCGGCGGCCGCGTGCTGGTGGTGGTGTCTGCGCTCTCCGGGGTGACCAACGAGCTCACCGCCATTGCCGATGGTGCGGCCGACAGCGCGCAGCGCGTGGTTGCGCTGGAGCAGCGTCATCGCGCGTTCGTTGCCGAACTCGAGCTCGATGCCGAACTGGTACTGGGCGAGCGGCTGGCCGCGCTGCACGCACTGGTTGGCGATGCGCGCGCTGCAACGCGTACGCTCGATTGGCAGGCCGAGGTGCTGGGCCAGGGCGAATTGCTGTCGTCCACGATCGGTGCGGCGTATCTGCGCGCCAGCGGTCTGGACATGGGCTGGCTGGACGCGCGCGAGTGGCTCGCGGCGTTGCCGCCGCAGCCGAACCAGAGCGAATGGTCCAAGCGCCTGTCGGTGTCGTGCCAGTGGCAATCGGATGCGGACTGGCGCGCGCGTTTCTATGCGCAGCCCACGCGCTTGCTGATCACGCAAGGTTTTATCTCGCGCCATGCCGATGGTGGCACCGCGATCCTGGGCCGTGGCGGTTCGGACACCTCGGCGGCGTACTTTGGTGCCTTGCTCGGCGCCAGCCGCGTGGAGATCTGGACCGACGTCCCCGGCATGTTCAGCGCCAATCCGAAAGAGGTGCCGGATGCCCGCCTGCTGACCCGGCTGGACTATTACGAGGCGCAGGAAATCGCCACCACCGGCGCCAAGGTGCTGCATCCGCGCTCGATCAAGCCATGCCGCGATTCCGGCGTGCCGATGGCGATTCTGGACACCGAACGCCCGGAGCTGCCAGGCACCAGCATCGACGGCAGTGCCGAACCGGTGCCTGGCGTCAAGGCGATCAGCCGCCGCAACGGCATCGTGCTGGTGTCGATGGAAGGTATCGGCATGTGGCAGCAGGTGGGCTTCCTGGCCGATGTGTTCGCGCTGTTCAAGAAGCACGGCCTGTCGGTGGACCTGATCGGTTCGGCCGAGACCAACGTCACCGTGTCGCTGGATCCATCGGAGAATCTGGTCAATACCGATGTGCTGGCCGCGTTGTCGGCGGATCTGTCGCAGATCTGCAAGGTCAAGATCATCGTTCCCTGCGCAGCGATCACCCTGGTCGGGCGCGGCATGCGCTCGCTGCTGCACAAGCTGTCCGATGTGTGGGCCACGTTCGGGCAGGAACGCGTGCACATGATTTCGCAGTCGTCCAACGACCTGAACCTGACCTTCGTCATCGACGAAGCCGATGCCGATGGCCTGTTGCCGATCCTGCATGCCGAACTGATCGACAGCGGCGCGATGCCGGTCGGCGAAGGCGAGGTGTTCGGTCCGCGCTGGCGCGAGATCATCGGCTCGGTGCGCGCGCGCGCCACGCCATGGTGGCATGCCGAGCGCGCGCATCTGCTGTCGCTGGCCAAGGCCGGTACGCCGCGCTACGCCTATCACCTGCCGACGGTACGCGCGCGCGCGCAGGCGCTGGCGCAGATCGGCGCGGTGGACCAGCGCTATTACGCGATCAAGGCCAATGCGCATCCGGCCATCCTGATCGCGCTGGAACAGGCCGGGTTCGGGCTGGAGTGCGTATCGCACGGCGAATTGCGCCGCGTGTTCCAGGTGCTGCCGGAGCTGTCGCCGCGGCGCGTGCTGTTCACACCGAGCTTTGCGCCCAAGGCCGAGTACGAAGCCGCATTCGCGTTGGGCGTGACCGTCACCGTCGACAACGTGGAGGCGTTGCGCAACTGGCCCGAGGTGTTCCGTGGCCGCAACGTGTGGCTGCGCATCGACCTGGGCCACGGCGATGGCCACCACGAGAAGGTCAATACCGGCGGCAAGGCGTCCAAGTTCGGTCTGTCGTCCACGCGCGTGGATGAATTCGTGGAAGTGGCGCGCACGCTGGAGGTCACCATCACCGGCGTGCACGCACACCTGGGCAGTGGCGTGGAGACTGGCGAACACTGGCGGATGATGTACGACGAACTGGCCGGTTTCGCGCGCCGTATCGGCACCGTGGAGACCATCGATATCGGTGGCGGCCTGCCGATTCCCTACAGCGCCGAAGACGAGCCGTTCGACCTGGAGGAGTGGGCCAAGGGCCTGGCCGAGGTCAAGGCCGTGCATCCGGGCTATCGGCTGGCGATCGAGCCGGGCCGCTATCTGGTGGCCGAAGCCGGGGTGCTGCTGGCGCAGGTGACCCAGGTGATCGAAAAGGATGGCGTGCAGCGTGTGGGGCTGGATGCGGGCATGAACACGCTGATCCGTCCGGCGCTCTACGATGCCTGGCACGACATCGAGAACCTCAGCCGGCTCGACGCGCCGGCCGATGGCAGTTTCGATATCGTCGGGCCGATCTGCGAATCGTCGGACGTGTTCGGCAAGCGTCGCCGGCTGCCGGCCACCACCGCGCCGGAGGATGTGATGCTGGTGGCCGATGCCGGTGCGTACGGGTATTCGATGGCCAGTACCTACAACCAGCGCGAATTGCCGCGCGAAGAGGTCATCGATGCGCCCGCTGGCTGAGTTCGTGGCGCTCAGCGCGCTGGCCGGCGGCGTGTCGATGGCGATCTCCGCCGCCATCGAGATGGCCGGCCTGCGCCTGCCCTGGACCGACAGCCTGAAGTGGGTGCTGCCCGCGTTGCTGGCGGCCGGCATGGGCGCATGGTGGGCGGGCCGCTGGCAACGTCGCCGTCAGGCGCGCATGCCGGTACGGCAGGCCGGCGGCATGGCGCTGCGCACGGTGTTGTTGAGCGGGCTCGGCTATCTGCCTGCGCTGCTGCTGTATCTGCTGGTGGCGCTTGCCGCGACCGGGGACGCGAAGGTGATCGGTACGCAGGTGATGCTGCTGTTGTTTGCGGTCGGTTGCCTGCCGCTGCTGTGGGCCGCGCTGCCGTTTTCCATGATTGAATATGTCCTGTGCCGACGTTATCTGCGTCGTTTGCACGTTCCTGCAGGTAGTCCATGAGCGCTTTCGACAAACACCAGATCTCCACCTTCCGTTTCGTGCGCTGCGCGCTCGACGCGCAGACCGGCGTGGCGACGCTGGTGTATGCCTTCGACCAGGGCCCGGAACTGGTGGAAACCGTCGCCGTGCCCGGTGCACCCTTCGTGCTGGAGGGCGCGCATGCCGTGGCGGTGCAACAGGCCCTGCGCCTGCTGCACCTGATCGCGGGCGTGAGTTACTTCAAGGCCGCGGTGCCGCCGACCATCGCCATCGACGACTACAGCATCGATGCGGACACCGCCGCGTTGGTGGAAAGCGTGTATCTGCATGGCCTGGGCGAATTCGCCTACCGCAATGGCCTGAACCTGCATGGCAGGATCGCGTTTCCGGTGGCTGCGCAGGCGGTCAATGCTGCGCCGGCGCTGGGGCTGCGCGCGCATGCGCTGGTGGCCATCGGCGGCGGCAAGGACTCGCTGGTCAGCATCGAAGCCTTGCGCCATGCCGGCATCGATCAGACCGTGAGCTGGATCGGCGGCTCGCAGCTGATCCGCGCCTGCGCCGAGCGGACCGGCCTGCCGGTGCTCAATATCGGCCGCGTGCTGGCGCCGGAGTTGTTCGAGCTCAACCGCCAGGGCGCATGGAATGGGCATATCCCGGTCACGGCGGTGAACTCGGCCATCCTGGTCTTGTCGGCGCTGCTCACCGGCGTGGACCAGGTGGTGTTCTCCAACGAGCGCTCGGCCAGTTACGGCAGCCAGATTCCCGGCACCGGCGAAGTGAATCACCAATGGTCCAAGGGCTGGGCGTTCGAGCAGGCCTTCGGCGAGTACGTGCAGCGCCATGTGGCCGCCGACCTGCGGTACTACTCGTTGCTGCGGCCCTTGTCCGAGTTGGCGGTGGCACGCCAGTTCGCCAGGACCGATCACTACGACGCGCATTTTTCCAGCTGCAACCGCAACTTCCACATCATGGGCGAGCGGCCGGTGCACCGTTGGTGCGGGGTGTGCCCGAAATGCCATTTCGTGTTCCTCGCGCTGGCGCCGTTCATGCCGAAGACGCGACTGGTCGGCATCTTCGGGCGCAACCTGCTCGACGACAGCGCGCAGGCCGCTGGCTACGATGCGTTGCTGGAATTCCAGGACCACAAGCCGTTCGAATGCGTGGGCGAAGGCCGCGAATCGCGTGCGGCGATGGCGGTGCTGGCCACGCGCGCGGAGTGGAAGGAAGACGCGCTGGTGAAGCGCTTCGTCCGCGAGATCCTGCCGCAGCTGGAGCCGCAGGCGCTGCAGCTGGAGCCGCTGCTGGCCCTCGATGGCGAGCACCGCATTCCGGCTGCGCTGTGGGAGCGCGTGCGTGCGAATTTCGCAGCTTGAGGGCAGGGCGGTTGCGTTGTGGGGGTGGGGCCGCGAGGGACGCGCCGCCTATCGTGCCTTGCGTGATGCGCTGCCCGCCCAGCCGCTGACGGTGTTCTGCAATGCCGAGGAGGCAGGTGAGCTCGCGGTGCTGGGCGATGCGGCACTGCAGATGGAAACCGATGCCAGCGCGCATGCACTGGGCCGCTTCGAGATCGTGGTGAAGTCGCCGGGCATCAGCCCCTACCGCGCCGAGGCGCTCACTGCCGCCGCAGCGCATGGCACCCAGTTCATCGGCGGCACTGCGCTGTGGTTCGCCGAGCACGCGCAGGCCGGGGGCGACGTGCCGGGCACCATCTGCATCACCGGCACCAAGGGCAAGAGCACCACCACTGCCTTGCTGGCGCACCTGCTGCGCAGCGCCGGGCACCGCACCGCGCTGGTCGGCAACATCGGCCAGCCGTTGCTGGAAGTGCTGGCGCCGCAGCCGCCGCCGGAGTACTGGGCGATCGAGTTGTCCAGCTACCAGACCGGTGAGGTCGCGCGCAGCGGCGCACGCCCGCAGCTGGCGCTGGTGTTGAACCTGTTTCCCGAACACCTGGACTGGCACGGCGACGAGGCGCGCTACGTGCGCGACAAGCTGTCGCTGGTGACCGAGGGCCGCCCGCGGATCGCCTTGCTCAACGCCGCCGACCCGCTATTGCGCGGTCTGCAGCTGCCTGCCAGCGAGGTGCGCTGGTTCAACCAGCCCGAGGGCTGGCACCTGCGCGGCGAGGTGGTGTACCGCGGCGAGCAGGCCGTTTTCGATACCGCCGATGTGCCACTGCCCGGCGAACACAATCGCCGCAATCTGTGCGCGGTGCTGGCTGCGGTGGAGGCGCTGGGGCTGGATGCCGCGGCGCTGGCGCCGGCCGCGCGCAGTTTCCGTCCGCTGCCCAATCGCCTGCAACTGCTCGGCAGTGTCGACGGCGTCAGCTACGTCAACGACTCGATCAGCACCACGCCGCATGCGTCGCTGGCGGCGCTGGCGTGCTTCGCGCAGCGGCGCGTGGCCCTGCTGGTGGGAGGTCATGACCGCGGCCTGGATTGGCACGATTTCGCCGACCACATGGCGCAACAGGCGCCGGTGGAAATCGTCACCATGGGTGCCAATGGCCCGCGCATCCATGCCTTGCTGGCGCCGCTGGCCGCGTCGGGGCGTTTCGGTCTGCACGCCGCCAGCGATCTTGAGGACGCGATGCAGCTGGCGCGCGCTGCGCTGGGCGAGCAGGGAGGCGTGGTGCTGTTGTCGCCCGGTGCGCCCAGCTTCGGCGCGTACAGCGACTACGTGGCACGCGGTCGGCATTTCGCCCAGCTGGCCGGGTTCGACCCGGCGGCGATCAGTGCGATTCCCGGGCTGGGCGTGCAGTAAGCAGCGTGCCGGTCTCCGCTTGCGCGGTCGCACGGTCCATCGGCAATGGCGGCAAGGGCGACGCGCTCACGCCGTGGGCAGGGTTCGCTGCGCCGGCTCCGGGCAGGCCGGCGAGAGAAGCATTGGCGTCGACGCGATCGTCATCGCTGCCGGTATCGCCGGACAACGTCAGCTGATCTCGGCCGGCAGCGTTCAAGCCGTCTTCGATCGAAGCAGGTCCGGATAGCGTGCAGCAAGGATGTTCGCGCCGCCTTCGCGGGGACGTTGCCCCGTGGTGGGCAGTGGTGGGAGCTGCGAGTTGGCTCATGGCCGGTCACTCGCCTGCTGCCAGCCTGCGCCGCGACCGGTGCTGCACAGCGATTGGGCCTACACTGCATGCACATCTCCCGGAGCAAGCACATGCACAAGCAATGGTCGTGGAGCCGCGTGGGCCTGGTCGGCGTCCTGGCGTCGCTGGCGTTTCCGGCAATGGCCGCGATGCAGGCCAAGCCGCTGGAATGGAAGGTCGGCAAGGACACCTTCAGCGGCGTGTTGGTGTACGACGATGCCGGCGATGCCAAGCGCCCGGGCTTGGTGATGGTGCCGAACTGGCGCGGCGTCAACGATTCTGCCGTGCAGAAGGCCAAGCAGCTGGCCGGCGACGATTACGTGGTGCTGGTGGCGGATGTATACGGAAAGGGCAAGCGTCCGGCCAACGACAGCGAGGCTGGGCAGTTTGCCGGCGCCCTGAAGAAGGACCCGCCGACGCTGCGCGCTCGTGCGCTCAAGGCAGTGGAGGTGCTCAAGGCGCAGGCCGGCAAGGCGCCGCTGGATGCCGCCCGGATCGGTGCGGTGGGGTTCTGCTTCGGCGGCACCACGGTGTTGGAACTGGTGCGTGCGGGCGTGCAGCTGGCCGGGGTGGTCAGCCTGCACGGTGGCATCGCCACGCCCAGCCCGGCGGTCGCAGGCTCGGCCAGGACGCCGTTACTCGTGCTCAATGGCGCCGATGACAAAGGCGTGAGCAAGGCCGACATCGCCGCGTTCGAGAGCGAGATGAATGCTGCCGGCGCCGATTGGCAGTTCGTCAACTTCAGCGGCGCGGTGCATTGCTTCGCCGAGGCCGATGCGAACAGTCCGCCCGGATGTCTGTACAACCCACGTGCCGCCAAGCGCGCGTACCGCATGTTGGGTGACTTTTTCGACGAGCGGTTTGGTTTGTAGCGGGGATTGGTGATTCGGGATTCGGGATTCGCAAAAGCGCGGTCCCGTCGTTCGAATTTTCCCGTGAGTTTGTGCCCAGGGGTTTACGCTGGCCCTATCGCCAGGCGATCGAATGCCGGGATTCGCAAAGACGCGATCAAGCCGCGTTTACGAATCCCAAATCCCAAATCCCATCCGGCGCGCCCAGCGCGCCGGATCAATGCGTGCGCTCGACCGCGTAACGGGCCAGGCCGCGTAGCGCGGCCAGCGCCGGGCTGGCGGGCAGCGCGTCCAGTGCCTGTTCGGCGGCGCTGGCATAGTCGGCCGCGCGCTGACGGCTGTAGTCCAGCCCGCCGGTGGCATGGATGGCGGCCAGCACTTCCGGCATCGCCGCTGCATCGCCTTGTTCGACGATCTGCCGCAGGCGCTGCCGCGTGGCCTCGTCCGAGTGTGCCATCGCGTGGATCAGCGGCAGCGTGGCCTTGCCTTCGGCCAGATCATCGCCCAGGTTCTTGCCCAGATCGGCGGCTTCGGCGGCGTAGTCGAGCACGTCGTCGGCGATCTGGAAGGCGAAGCCCAACTGCATGCCGTAGTCGTACAGCTGCTGCTGTACGTGCGCATCCGCACCCGAGGCCAGCGCGCCCAGGCGAGTGCCGGCGGCGAACAGCACCGCGGTCTTGCGCTCGATCACGCGCAGGTAGGCGGCCTCATCGGTATCAGGGTTGTGCACGTGCAGCAGCTGCAGCACCTCGCCTTCGGCGATACGGTTTGTGGTGTCGGCCAGGATCTGCATGACTTCCATGCGGTCCAGCTCGACCATCAGCTGGAAACTGCGCGAATACAGGAAATCGCCGACCAGCACGCTGGGCGCATTGCCCCACAGCGCATTGGCGGTGCTGCGTCCGCGACGCAGGTCCGACTCGTCCACCACGTCGTCGTGCAGCAGGGTCGAGGTGTGGATGAACTCGATGATCGCCGCCAGCTGGTGGTGCTCCGGGCCGGAGCCGCCGGCTGCGTGACCGGCCAGCATCACCAGCATCGGGCGCAGGCGTTTGCCGCCAGCGGAGATGATGTGGTCGGCAATCTGGTTGATCAGCACGACGTCCGACGCCAGGCGACGACGGATCAGTGCATCGACCGCGGCCATGTCGGGCGCGGCGAGGGACTGGATCTGGGGCAGGCCCAGGGCGGTGGGGAGGTCTTCGGCGATGGTCATGCGCAGGCGTTCGTGATGTGCCTCGATTATAGGTGCCCCGGCCGGTTCCGTCCCGCCGCGTGTGCCGGTGGCACCTTGGGCAGGTTGGAAACCGTTGCGGCGCCTCGCCTGCGCAACGGCCGGCAGGCATGGATTCCCACCTGCCAGCGCGGTGTTTCCCGGCCCGTCGACGGGCCGTATGGCGGCACCCGGGCGTGGCAGGTGCGGTAACATTGGCCCCAAGACATTCACCGCCGTGCCGCTTCGGCGCTGGCGCATCATCGGAAGCATTTATGGCCCGCGGCATCAACAAAGTCATCCTCGTCGGCAACCTCGGCAACGATCCCGACACCAAGTACACCCAGGCCGGCATGGCGATCACCCGAGTGAGCCTGGCCACCACCAGCGTGCGCAAGGACCGCGACGGCAACAACCAGGAGCGCACCGAGTGGCACCGCGTGGTGTTTTTCGGCAAGTTGGGCGAGATCGCCGGCGAATACCTGCGCAAGGGCTCGCAGGTCTACGTCGAAGGCGAGCTGCGCTACGACAAGTACACCGGCCAGGACGGCGTGGAGAAGTACAGCACCGACATCGTCGCCAACGAAATGCAGATGCTCGGCGGCCGTGGTGAAGGGGGCGGCATGGGCGGCGACCGTCCGCAGCGCTCGCAGGCCCCGCGCCAGCAGCAGGGTGGCGGCGGCCAGGGCGGCGGCGGGTACGGCGGCGGTGGTCAGGACTATGCCCCGCGCCGTCAGCAACCGGCCCAGCAGCAGTCGGCTCCGCCGATGGACGATTTTGCCGATGACGATATCCCGTTCTGAACAGCACTCGATCCAGTAGTGTTGATGAGAGAAGCGAGAAGCCCCGTTCTACGGGGCTTTTTTCTTTTCTCACCTCCTTGCATGCCAGAGCAATGGCAGGGAGTCATCGCCCGACGTTCCATCACCTTCATGCAGCGACTCGTGCGCCGGACGTGGTGGCCTGCGACATGGGTTTCGTGCACTGCGTCTTGCAAAAAAGCGATTGTCTACTCTATGGTGCAATCGATACGGTGCAATCGATTGAATCGCCGCGAATTTTCAGCATTTGATGCCGGTTGGGAGGCCGGAATACGGATGTCCATCAGATCGAGCGGGCCGGCGCCGGCCCCGGGATTCACGAGACGAGATGCGCTGCGGGTTGCTGTTGCCGGGAGCCTTGGCCTCGGCGCGACGAGTGTGTTGCCTGCGCTTGCCGTTGACGCGTCGCGCAAGGCTACGGGCGAGGGCAAGGGCAAGCTGAAGCATTCCGTGGCCCGCTGGACGTTCCCGCAGCAGTCGGTCGCCCAGCTTTGCCAGACGGTGAAACGGCTAGGGTTCGCTGCCATCGATCTGGTCGGCCCGGCAGATTGGCCCACGCTCAAGGCCAATGGTGTCGATAGCTCGATGTGCAATGGCGCGGAGATCGGCCTGGACAAGGGCTTCGCCAACCGCCAGTTCCACGACCAGCTGGTCGAGCGCTACACGCGGCACATCGATCTGGTGGCCGATGCCGGCTATCGCAACCTCATCTGTTTTTCCGGCAACCGGAATGGCATGGATCCGCAAGACGGCATGGCCCACGCCGAAGCCGGACTCAAGCGCATTCTCGGGCATGCGGAAAAGCGTGGCGTCGTACTGGTGATGGAACTGCTGAACTCCAGGGTCGATCATCCCGACTATCTGTGCGACCACTCGGCGTGGGGCGTGGAGCTGTGCCGGCGGATCGGCTCGGAACATTTCGGCCTGCTGTACGACATCTACCACATGCAGGTCATGGAGGGCGACATCATCGCCACCATCGGCAAGCACCACACGTTCTTCAAGCATTACCACACTGCGGGGGTGCCTGGTCGGCACGAGATCGGAGACGCTCAGGAACTCCACTATCCCGCCATCTGTCGCGCGATCCGCGATACCGGTTTCGATGGCTATCTGGCGCAGGAATTCATTCCTGCCGCGCCGGATCCCGTCGGCTCGCTGCGCGAGGCGATCCGCCTCTGCGATGTCTGAAACGCTATCCACCCAGGTGAAGTACAACCCATGGCAGACAATCACTACGACGCCATCGTCGTCGGTTCGGGAATCAGTGGCGGTTGGGCGGCGAAGGAACTGACCGAGAAAGGTCTCAAGGTGCTGATGCTGGAACGCGGACGCAACATCGAGCACGTCAAGGACTATGTCAACGCGATGAAGGAAGTGTGGGATTTCCCTCACTACAACCGGCCGACCCAGGCGATGAAGGCCGACTATCCGGTATTGCGACGCGACTACGGCCTGGTCGAGAACCTGCAGGGCATGTGGGCCAACGAAAAGGAATCGCCCTATACCGAGATCAAGCGATTCGACTGGTACCGCGGCTATCACGTGGGGGGGCGTTCGCTGCTGTGGGGACGGCAGAGCTATCGCCTGTCGGACCTGGATTTCCAGGCCAACCTCAAGGACGGCATCGCCACCGATTGGCCGATCCGCTACGCCGACATCGCACCCTGGTACGACTACGTGGAGAAGTTCGCCGGCATCGCCGGCACGCGCGAGGGCCTGGACGTATTGCCCGATGGTCAGTTCCTGCCGCCTATCCCGTTGAACATCGTGGAAAAGGACGTGGCCGCGCGGATCAAGAAGGCCTTCGGCGGAACCAGGCACCTGATCCATTCGCGCACCGCCAACATCACTCAGCCGATGGCCGAGCAGGGCCGCGTCAACTGCCAGTATCGCAACAAGTGCATCCTGGGTTGTCCGTTCGGCGCTTATTTCTCGACCCAGTCGGCGACGCTGCCGGCGGCCATGAAGACGGGCAATCTGACCTTGCGCCCCTTCTCGATCGTCAAGGAAGTGCTCTACGACAAAGACCGCAAGCGTGCGCGGGGCGTGGAGATCATCGATGCGGAGAGCGGCCAGACCTATCAGTACACGGCCAAGGTCATCTTCCTCAATGCGTCCTCGTTCAACTCGACCTGGCTGCTGATGAACTCGGCCACCGAAGTCTGGGAGGGCGGGCTGGGCTCTTCGTCCGGCGAGCTCGGGCACAACGTGATGGACCATCATTTCGGCGCAGGCGCCTCCGGCCGGGTCGAGGGTTATGAGGACAAGTACTACTTCGGCCGTCGTCCGTGCGGGTTCTACATTCCGCGATTCCGCAATGTTGCCGCGGACAGGCGCGGCTACCTGCGCGGGTTCGGCTACCAGGGAGGCGCCAGCCGCACCGGGTGGTCGCGCGAGATCGCCGAGCTCAACATCGGCGCCGACTTGAAGGAAGCGCTGACCCAGCCGGGCGATTGGCGCATCGGCATGACCGGCTTCGGCGAAATGCTGCCTCACCACGACAATACGATTCGCCTGGATCCGCAGCGCAAGGACAAGTGGGGATTGCCGGTGCTGGCGATGGATGTGTCCTTGCGCGCGAACGAAAAGGCCATGCGCAAGGACATGGCCGCCGATGCCGCCGAGATGTTCGAGGCCGCCGGCGTCAAGGACGTGCAGATGCACGACGACGACTACGCCCCGGGCAAGGGCATCCACGAGATGGGCACCGCGCGCATGGGCCGCGACCGCAAGAGTTCCGTACTGAACCAGCACAACCAGGTCTGGGACGCGCCGAACGTCTATGTCACCGACGGCGCCTGCATGACCTCCAGCGCCTGCGTGAATCCCTCGCTGACCTACATGGCGTTGACCGCGCGGGCCGCCGATCACGCCGTGCGCGAGCTGAAAGCGGGGAACCTGTGATGGACCGCCGCGAACTGTTGAAGATGATCGTCGCCGCCACCGGCGCGGCCATGGTCGGCCTGCCCGCACTGGCCCATGCACAGGCGCCGGCCGCAGCAGCGAAGACGCTGTTCTCCGCCGCCGATATCGGCATGCTGGACGAGATCGCCGAGACCATCCTGCCGCGGACCGGAACGCCGGGGGCGAAGGACGCCGGCGCCGGCCCGTTCATGGCGCAATTCGTCACCGACTGCTACACCGCCCGCCAGCAGGCGGCGTTCCGCGCCGGCCTGCGCGAGATCGACAAACGCGCAGGCGGCCGATTCGTATCGCTGGCGCCGCAGGCACGCACCGAGCTGCTGCGCGCGCTGGATGCAGAAGCCAGGAAACACGCCGTCAGAACGACCGATACCGGCACTGCCGAAGTGGCGGAGGCGATGCCGCATTACTTCACGATGATCAAGCAGCTGGCCATCTTCAGCTTCTTCAGCTCGAAGGTCGCCGCCACCGACGTGCTGCGCTACGTCGCCGTGCCGGGCCGCTACGACGGCGACATGGCGTATGCCCCCGGCACGCCCGCCTGGGCGACCAACTGATGGATCGCGACGCTACGCTCCTGCGCTATTTTCCCGGGAACACCATGACCAGACCTTTGCTGATGGCGGCCGGCCTGCTGGCCGCAGCGCCTGCGTTCGCGCAGACCAGCGGCGACCCGGCCAAGACCGAGGTGTGGACGCCCGTTCCCGCGATCGTGGCCACGCCTCCGGGCCGCGCGCCTTCCGACGCGATCGTGTTGTTCGATGGCAAGGATCTCTCCGCCTGGGAGTCGGAGCAGGGCGGACCGGTGCCCTGGAGTGTCGCCGACGGCGCGCTGACCGTGGTTCCGGGAAGCAAGGGCATCCGCACCAAGCAGCGCTTCTGCGATATCCAACTGCATGTCGAATGGCGCACGCCCACCGCGACCCGCGGTTTCGAAGGGCAGCAGCGCGGCAATAGCGGCATCTTCCTGCAGGAACTGTATGAGCTGCAGGTGCTCGACAGCGACAACAACCCGACCTACACCAACGGCCAGGCCGGCGCGATCTACAAGCAGGCCATTCCGTTGGTGAACGCGTCGCGTGCGCCGGGTCAGTGGCAGGCCTACGACATCATCTGGAAGGCGCCCCGCTTCTCGCAGGGGGGCGGGCTCACGTCGCCTGCGCGCATCACCGTCCTCCACAACGGTGTGCTGGTGCAGAACGACACCGTCGTGTCGGGCAAGACCGAGTACATCGGTGCGCCGTCGTACGCACCGCATGCCTGCGCGCCGATCTTCCTGCAGGAACACGATTCCAAGGTCAGCTATCGCAACATCTGGGTGCGCACGCTGTAGCGCCGGCGTGCGGCTGGCGCCGGTCGCTTGGAGCGGCCAACGAAACATAGCGAGCAGTCGTCCGGTGGGTGTGGGCCGCGCGGAGGAAACGCAGCGTACGCGTGGTGCATGCCGCACCGAGCACCGGCCGCGCCCGCCTGGTGGTGGGCACAGTCGCTATCAGTTGCTCTTATTGCACGAGGAAGCTGGCGATCTCGTCGAGTTCCTGTTGCGATAGCTGGGCAAAGGGCGGCATCAATCCGCCGCCCTTGCTGATCTTCTCCTTGATCTGTGCAGGCTGCAGCCGCTTGCCCACGTCGGTCAGCGCGGGAAATGCGGGCGGCATGCCTGTGCGATTCGCGCCGTGGCAGGCCGTGCAGTGTTGTGCGTAGAGCTGTGCGCCGGCCGTCGGCGCGTCCTTGGACCACGCCGTGGTCGCCAGTGTCGGCCCCAGCAGCGCCACCGCCAGTATCAGGATCGGTTTCAAGCGGAGCTCCTTCGCGCTAGCGATGCGTACGGACGGGCAGGTGTACCCGCAGGTAGTCGGCACCGGTCCGGACGACCGTCGCCGGATCGCGCGGTTGGTCGTGTTCGATGATGTACCAGCGCACGCCAGCCCCGGCCGCGGCAGGCAGGATCGCGTTCCAGTCCAGCACCCCCCGGCCTACCGCGGCGAAGCCGCCCTCGTCCTCGGCCTGGCCTTTGGGGGCATTGTCCTTGGCATGCACCGCGAACATGCGGCCCTTGAACTTGCCCAGCATCATCGCCGGGTCGTAGCCTGCGCGCGCAACCCAGGCCAGGTCCAACTCGGTCTTGAGGTCGGGGCCGGCTGCTGCGAACAGCAGTTCCAGGCCGGTCTTGCCATTGAAGTCGACCAGTTCGAAGTCATGGTTGTGGTAGGCCAGTTGCATGCCCTTGGCCCGCATCCGCTTGGCGATCCGGCCCAGTTCCTGGCCCAAGGCGGTCCAGCCCGCGGCATCGGCCGGCCGGTCCTTCTCGTCCAGGTAGGGCACCACCAGTGTCGTGTTGCCGATCGAACGGTTGAACGCCACCACGCCGTCCAGGTCCCTGCGGAGTTCGGCCAGTTGTACGTGCGAGGAGATCGCCTTGATCGAATACTTGTCCAGAAGTTGCTTGAGTTCGGCGGCGCTGACGTTCTGCGTGCCGACCGTTTCCACCGCGCCCACGCCTGCATCGTGGACGATCCTCAGCTGTTGCTCGAGCGAGCCGGCGTTGCGCAGCGTGTACATCTGCACCGCGATGGGTTTGTGGGGGCCGGCAGCGTCGCGTGCGAAGGCGGGCAGGGCGGCGAGCAGCAGCAGGGCGAGGGCCGCAGTCTTGCGTGTAGGTGTAGGCATCAGAATATCCTCCCGGGATTCAATCGATGGATGTCCAGCCGCGTGTTCTGGCCGATGTGATGACGCGATCGACGATCAGCGCCGAGCGCACGCCGTCTTCGAAGGTGGGCAGACCTTCCGGCCGCTCGTTGTCGATGGCGCGATAGGTGTCGGCGACGAACGCCTCGAAGCAATTGCCGTAGCCCTGCGCATGCCCGGCCGGCAGCACCGACAGCCGGCGCTGTTCGTCACTGCCGGCACCGGGCCCGCGCACGAAGATCTCCTCGCGCTGGTCGGGCAGGCCGATCCACAACCGTTCGGCGTTCTCCTGGTCGAACGCCACGCTGGCCCTGGCGCCGTCGATCTCGAACCAGAGGCGATTGCGGCGTCCCGCCGAGACCTGACTCACCGTCAACGATGCCAGCGTGCCCGCGCCGGTTCTGAACATTGCCGCGGCCACGTCCTCGCTGGAGACCGCCTGCATCGCGCCGCCCGCCGCCGGTGTGCTGAAGCTCTGCCCGGTGACGGCGCCGCGTTCGGCGATCACGGTCGCGAACGCCGCGCTGACCTCGACGAAGCGCTCGCCGCCGACCCATTCCACCAGGTCGCACCAGTGCGAGCCGATGTCGGCGAACACGCGCGATGCGCCGCCCAGCGCCGGGTCCACGCGCCAGTTGTTGCTGGCAGGGTCCAGCAGCCAGTCCTGCAGATAGCTGCCGTGGATCAAGCGCAGCGGCCCCAGCTCGCCCTGCGCGATCCGCGCGCGCGCCTCGCGGACCACCGGATGGTAGCGGTAGACGAAGGGAACCGTGGCAACCAAGCCGGTCGAGGCGGCCAGTGCCGCCAATGCCTGGGCGTCCTGTAACGTTGTGGCCAGGGGTTTCTCGCAGATCACGTGCTTGCCGGACTCCAGCGCGGCCTGCGCCATGGCGCGGTGCAGATGGTTGGGCGTGCACACGTGCACCACCTGCACCTGCGGATCTGCGACCACGTCCTCGATGTCGCGATAGGCACGCGGCACCTCCCATGCCTGGGCCGCGTCGCGTGCGCGTTCCGGGGAAGAGGCGGCAATGCCGCGGATCTGCGCACCGGCCAGTAGTGCCGCGCGACGATGCACGGCGCCGATCATGCCGGTGCCGACGATGGCGATTCCAAGCTTGCTCATCGAACTGGACCTCAGCGCGTGGAAGGAACGGCGGCGACGACCGGCCGGTCGCGGAACAGCAGCAGGAAGGCGACCAGCACGATCAGCGCCACGCCTGCCGGGAACAACCAGATCTGCTGCCAGTCCGGGCCGGCCGCGGTGGTGTAGTGCTCCACCACCGCGCCGGACAGGAACGTGCCGATCAACATGCCCACGCCGTAGGTGGCCAGGGTGATGAACCCCTGCGCGCTGCTGCGCGCGGCGGGGCCGGCATGCGCATCGGTGTAGATCTGGCCGGTGACGAAGAAGAAGTCGTAGCAGATGCCGTGCAGCACGATGCCGATCACCAGCAAGGCGAAGCCGCCGCCCGCATCGCCGAAGGCGAACATCACGTAACGCAGCACCCACGCCGCCATGCCCAGCGCCAGCATCGTCTTGACCCCGAGCCGCGCGAACAGGAGCGGCATGGCCAGCATCAGCAGCACTTCGGACACCTGGCCCAGCGATTGCAGGCCGGCTGCGCCGCGCACGCCCAAAGCGTTGAGATACGGGTTGGTGAAGTTGTAGTAGAACGCCAGCGGGATGCAGATGGCGATGGATGCAAGGAAGAACACCAGGTAGGAGCGCGACTTCAGCAGCCGCAGCGCGTCCAGTCCCAGGATCTGCCCCAGCCCGGCGTCGCGCTGTCGCGCCAGCGGCGGCGTATGCGGCAGGGTGAAGGCATACAGGCCCAGGGCCAGCGATGCCAGCGCCGCCATCCGGAACGTCAGCTCGAGCCGGTGCGCCTGTTCCCAGCCCAGCCAGCCGATCAGCAGGCCCGCCACGATCCAGCCGACGCTGCCGGCCATGCGCACGGGTGGGAACTGCTTTTCAGGAGATTGCATGTGCCGCATCGCCACGCTGTTGGCCAGCGCCAGCGTCGGCATGAACAACAGCATGTAGGCCATGACGTAAGCGGAGAACACGCCGAAGCTCGCCGCCGTGGACGCCAGCCACAGCAGCACCGCGCCGGCGAGATGCAGCAACGCGAGAATGCGCTGCGCCGCGAAATAACGATCCGCGATCAGGCCAACCAGGAAGGGTGCCAGGATGGCGCCGATGGACTGGCTGAGGAAGGCGGTCGCCACCTGGCTCGCGCTGGCCTGGAGAGGGCCCTGCACCAGGTACGTGCCCAGGGTCACGAACCATGCCCCCCAGATGAAGAACTGCAGAAACATCATCGCGCCCAAGCGCGACATGGTGTGCGTCATGGCTTGCCCTCCCAGGCGGTTCGGCTCAGATCCCCAGCGTGCGGCGCAGTGATTGCGGATCGGCGCCGCTGTCGGCGAAGTCGTCAAAGGCGCGCTCAGTCACGCGGATGATGTGGTCGCGGATGAACGCCGCACCCTCACGTGCGCCGTCTTCCGGATGCTTCAGGCAGCACTCCCACTCCAGTACCGCCCAACCCGGAAAATCGTACTGCGCGAACTTCGAGAAGATCGTTTTGAAGTCGATCTGGCCGTCGCCTAGCGAACGGAACCGCCCCGGACGGTCGATCCAGTCCTGGTAGCCGCCGTAGACGCCGCTGCGCGCGCTGGGGCGATACTCCGCGTCCTTGACGTGGAAGATGCCGATGCGCGCGTGATACCGGTCGATGAAGCCCAGATAGTCCATCTGCTGCAGCAGCAAGTGACTGGGGTCGTACAGGATCCTGGCGCGCGGATGATGGTCCACCACATCGAGGAAGCGCTCGAAGGTCGCGCCGTCGTGCAGGTCCTCGCCTGGGTGGATCTCGAAGCACAGGTCCACACCACAGGCATCGAAGGCATCCAGGATGGGACGCCAGCGGCGACCGAGTTCGGCGAACGCCGCTTCCACCAGCCCGGGCGGGCGCTGCGGCCAGGGGTACATGTAAGGCCAGGCCAGCGCGCCGGAGAACGTGGCATGCGCGGTCAGGCCCAGACGCTGGCTGGCCTTGGCCGCCAGCAGCAACTGTTCCACCGCCCAGGCCTGGCGGGCGGCAGGATCGCCGCGCTTGTCCGACGGTGCGAATCCGTCGAACAGGTGGTCATAGGCGGGGTGGACGGCGACCAGTTGCCCCTGCAGGTGCGTGGACAGCTCGGTGATCTGCAGGCCATGCCCGGCCAGCATGCCGGCGATGTCGTCGCAGTAAGCTTGGCTCTGCGCGGCCTGGGCCAGATCGAACAGCCGGGGCGCGCTGGTGGGGACTTGTACGCCAGAATAACCCAGGCCCGCAGCCCAACCGGCCAGCGTGTCCAAACGATCGAAGGGAGGTTTGTCGTCAATGAACTGCGCAAGGAACAGCGCTGGACCTTTGAGCGTCTTCAACGTGATTCGCCTCGATGCAATCGATTGAATCATCCTAGCATGGGCGTCCCGCAAGACCCGTTGTGCACTGCACAGCAGAAAGAAGAACCAATGCCATGGCAACAACCATCTACGACATCGCAAAGCACGTCGGCGTCACTGCCGGCACCGTGTCGCGCGCGCTTTCCCGGCCGGAGAAAGTCCTGCCGGCCACGCGCACGCGCATCGAGCAGGCCGCCGCCGCGCTGGGCTATGTCCCCAACACGGTGGCCAGGACGCTCAAGACCCAGCGCAGCGGCAAGCTGCTGGTCACCGTTCCGGATATCACCAATCCGTTCTTTGCCCAGATCCTGCAGGGCGCGGAGGACGCCGCGCAGGCGGTCGGCTACGCGGTCCTGCTGGGCGATACCCAGCACCAGGCCGACCGCGAGGAGCGCTATGCGCAGATGCTCCGGCGCAACGAGGCCGATGGCCTGATCGTGCTTGGGCACCGCCTCCCGCCGACGGCGCGCCAGATCGTCAAGCAACTTGGCGCCGCCGCGCCGGTGGTCAACGGATGCGAGTTCGACCCGGCGCTGGGCATCCCCAGCGTCCACATCGACAACGCGGCCGCCGCGCGCGCCGTGATGGAACACCTCTACGGCTTGGGGCACGAGCGGATCGCCGTGGTGGGCGGTCCGCCCGACAACCCGCTGCACCGGCAACGGCTGGAAGGGGTGCGGGCTTCCTGCAAGGCGCGTGGCCGTGTGCGCAAGCTGACCGTGGTGCCGGGCGACTTCTCCGTCGAATCCGGCCATGCGGCTGCGATGGCGCTATTGGCCTGTGCGCCGGCGCCGACGGCGATCTTCTGCTTCAGCGATCAAATGGCGCTGGGCGCGCTGGCGGCCTGCCGGGACCTCGGCATCCGCGTGCCGGATGCGCTGTCCATCGTCGGCTTCGACGACCTGGCGTCTTCCAGCTACCTCACCCCGCCGTTGACCACCATCCGGCAACCCATGCGGGAGATCGGTGTGCGCGCAGTCAATCTGCTGCTCGCCATCATCGAAAGGGAAGACGTGCCGCTGCAGCAGACGCTGGATTTCAGCTTGATGTTGCGCGGATCCACTGCTGCGCCGAGGGAGAGGTGAGCGCAGCGGGAAGGGCCATCGGGACTGTTGGCGCAATCGCAGAAAGTGACTCGGCCCGCTCGCGCGGGCCTTTTCGATGGCGGTGATGAGCGGGGCGGAGAGCCACTGCGGGATGCGCGCGAGGCCAAGGGCTGAGTCAGCTGCCATTGCCGCGAAACGGATGCGCTGAGTCGGGCGTCGGCGCCACGCCGACATTTGGCCGACATCGCTGCGGCACGCTGCGTCCGCACCGCTGCTGCAGCGTGCCGACCAGCTCGGCCGCTGCCGCGGGGCTCCCCTTTCATCGAAGACCGCGCCCATGACCCTGTCCCGCCTTGCGCTCGCTGCGCTGTTCGCCTTGCCCGCAACTGCCGTCGCCCAGTCCACTCCGCAAACCGATCCGTCGTTGTCCGAGCAGGGCTCCTATCGCTGGGGCATCGGACTCGGCGTGGTGGCCCTGGATAGCCCGTTCGCAGGCGAGGGGACGCGGACCAATCCGATTCCGCTGGTGCTGTTCGAAGGCGAGCGCCTGTTCTTCCGCGGCATCAGCGGCGGCGCCCACCTGTTCCAGGGCGAGACCTTCGGCCTGGACGCGATCGTGGCGCTGCGCGTGGATGGCGTGGATGCGGACGATCTGGGCGCGGCGGAGCTGGCCCGCAACGGAATCGACCGTGCGCGACTGGACGACCGCGACCACAGCCTGGACATGGGGCTGGCAGGGGCCTGGCGCGGCGCAGCCGGCGAGCTGGAACTGACCGCCAAGGCGGACGTCACCGGCACCAGCGATGGGTACGAGCTGACCGCACGCTACGGCTATGCCATCGACATCGGTCGCGGCCAGCTGACGCCGAGTATCAGCGTCAGTCACCTGTCCAAGGATCTGGCTAATTACTACTACGGCACGCTCGATGAGGAAGTCGCGCGCGGCGTGGTGGACTACAAGCCCGGTTCGGCCACCGTGCCGACGGTGGGGCTGACCTATGTGCGGTCGATCGGCGCACGTTGGCAGTTCCTGACACGCCTGCAGTACAGCGTATTGCCCACCGCGTTGAGCGACAGCCCCTTGCTGGAGCCGGATCGCGACGGGGTCGGTTCGGTGCTGGTCGGCCTGGCATGGGGCTTTTGATGGACCGCGCAAACTCCACGCGGTGCGTTGCGATGCCGGGTGCACGGCCATGATCGCCGCCGCACTGCTCTGCGTGCTCTTGGCCTGGATGGCAGCGATGACCTACGTCTACCGCTTCCGCGACCAGGCGCGCTACGCCAGCGTGCGCCAGTACCTGCGCAAGAGCTGGCCGGTGTTCGCGCTGCCCAACGTGGTCCTGTATGCCAACACCCGTGCGGCGGCGCGCGGGCCGTTCGTACCGTTGCGGCTCTATCGGAGACTTCCGGATCTGGCGCGGCACTGGGAGACCATTCGCGACGAAGCCATCGCGCTGCTGGACGGCGGCGGCTTCGAGGAGGCACGGCGCGAAGGCGCGTTGGCCTCTTTCGACGTGGGCTTCCGGACCTTCTACAAGTACGGCTGGAGCCGCTACTACCTCCGCTGGTATGGCGCGCCGCATGCATCGGCGCGTGCCAGCTGTCCGCGCACCCTGGCGCTGCTGGCAGGCTATCCGGAGATCCGCGCGGCGATGTTCGCGGTGTTGCCGCCGCGTTCGGCGCTTACCCCGCATGCCGATCCGCTGGGATGCTCGTTGCGCTATCACCTGGGCCTGGCGACGCCGAACGCGCCGCGGTGCTTCATCAACGTCGACGGGCATGACCGTGCATGGCGCGATGGCGAGGCATTCGTGTTCGACGAGACCTACCTGCATTTCGTGCGCAACGATACGGATGCGCCGCGCTTGATCCTGATGTGCGATGTGGAGCGGCCGATGCGCTGGCCAGGGCGGTTGTTCAATCTGGCCTACACGCAGGTGGCGCGCGCGGCGATGACGCCCAATGACGCGCGCGACCGGCGCGGACCGGTGAGCGCCCTGTTTGCGCGCGTTGCACCGTGGATGGCGGCCGGCAAGCGCCTGCGTGCGCAGTGCCGACCGCTCTATGCCTTGCTCAAATGGACGATCAATCTGAGCCTGCTCGGGTGCATGCTTGCGTTGGTTGCCGGCACGGCCGCTGCGCTGCGGTGGCTGCTGCATGGCTGAGCGCGACCAACGATGGATGCCACGGCTGTGGTCGGCGCTGCCTTGCCTGTTCGAGGCCATCGGCCGTGCGCTGGGTATGATGGTCCCACCTTCGAGAATCACTATGCCGATGACGCAACCGGTCGCCGCCACGCAGGTGTTGCAGGTCCTCATCATCGAGGACAACCGCGCCCTGGCGGCCAATATCTTCGATTATCTGGAGGCCTGCGGGCACCGGCCCGACGCAGCGCCGGATGGGCAGTCGGGCCTGAATCTGGCCATCGGCAATCGTTACGACGCGATCGTGCTGGACTGGATGCTGCCGCGCATGGACGGAATGAGCGTGTTGCGCAAGTTGCGCGAAGAGCATGCCTGTCGCACGCCCATCATCATGCTCACCGCCAAGGACCAATTGGAAGGCAAGCTGCTGGGTTTCGAGAACGGGGCCGACGATTACCTGGTGAAGCCGGTCGCGCTGCCGGAACTGGAAATCCGCCTGCGCGTGATGGTGAGCCGTGCCCGCGCCAGTGCAGCGGCCGGCAACGTGCTGCAGGTGCACGACCTGCGCTACGACCTGGACCGGTTGGCGGTATCGCGTGGCGGGCGTGCGGTGGTGCTGTCGGGTACCTTGCGTAGTGTGCTCGAACTGCTGATGCGCGAATCGCCGCGTGTGGTGCGGCGTGACCGGCTGGAGCAGTTGATCTGGGGCGATGTCTTGCCCGAGGGCGACCTGTTGCGCTCGCATATGCACGTGTTGCGGCGTGCGCTGGATCAGGAGGGCGAGCCCAAGTTGCTGCATACCGTCACCGGTGCCGGCTACCGTCTCGGCGGAACGGGCGAATGAGTCGCAACGGCCGTCCGCGCAGTCTGCAGTGGATGATCAGCGCCAGCTTGCTGATGTCGTGCGCGGTGCTGGCGTTTGGCCTGTCGGTGCAGGGCCTGCTCAGCCAGGAGGTGATCGAGGATCCGATCTGGCAGCAGCTGCTGACCGTCAGTACCGAGAACGTCGCGCGTCTGCCGCAGCAGGAGCAGCAGCAGGCATTGCCGCGCAGCGGTCCGGTCAAGGGCTGGCTGCTGCGCGAAGGCGCACCGCTGCCTGCCGACATGCCCGCGTTCTTCGACGGGCTTGCGCCGGGCTATTACGGAGATGCCGAGCTGGACACGCAGGGCGATCCCTCCACGCTGGCGAAGCTGATGTCCATCGTCCGCCCGCACTGGGGGCCCTTCGCCGACGACACGGGCAGCGTGCGCCACGATCGCAGCTATTCGGCGCTGGTGACTGCGTTGCCGCAGGGGCGATTGATCATGAGCATCGAGCTGACTGCATTGGAGGACAAGCAGAACGGCAGCGTGCAGCTCAGCGTGCTGTTCTTCATCTGCAACCTGGCGATGATCGGGTTGGTGATCTGGTGGTTGTTCCTGGGATTCGCCCGGCCGGTGCAGGATCTCGCCCGGCGCATGCGCCGACTGGATCCGCTGCAGCCGGCGCAGCGGTTGCCCACCGATTACCGCAAGAGCGAGCTCAACACCATCGCGCGCGAGGCCAACGCGCACCTGGAACGGGTGGAACGTGCCATCGAGCGCGAACGCAGTCTGCTGGATCAGGCCAGCCACGAGTTCCGCACGCCGCTGGCGGTGATCTCCGGTGCGGCCGATGTGCTGCACAAGCAGCAGTTGCCGGAGCGGGCGCTTGGTCCGCTGCACCGGATCGACGAGGCGGTGGACAATCTCACCCGCATCATGGAAGCGTTGCTGTACCTGTCGCGCGAACCCACGCCTGCCGAGCGCCGGCAGGTGACGATCCTGCACGGGGTGTTGCCCGAACTGGTGCACGATCACCTGTACCTGGTGTCGGCCAAGCCGGTGGAGTACCGCATCACTGCGCTGGAACCGCTGACCCTGCAGGCGCCCGAGTCGATGGTGCGCATCGCAGTCGGCAACCTGCTGCGCAATGCGGCCGATCACACCTATGCAGGCGATATCGAGGTGAGCGTGTGCGACCACCGGCTGCGCATCCGCGATTCCGGCGAAGGCTTCGACACCGCGCTGGCGGCGCAGCGCTACACCGAGTCGTTGAAGCAGTCGGTCAAGCAGGGCGGCGGCGCCGGGCTGGGACTGTTCCTGACCCGGCGCATCTGCGAGCGGTTCGGCTGGCGTCTGCACCTGGAATCCTCGGCCGCACAGGGCACCCTGGCGATGATCGACTTCCGTCCCTAGCGGCGGCAGGCGGCGGGGCACTGCGTTGCCGTCCTGCGGCTGCCCCGGGGTTTGCCTGGCGTGGCCGAGTATGCGTGGTCCGTGACGCGTGATGGCGGCGCGAGCTTCGGGCACGCGCCAACCGGGCTGCGCTGCGCAGCGCGCAGCTCACATCGCAGTTCGATTCCGGCCAGCCTGTTTGGCGCGGTAGAGCGCCACATCGGCGTCGTGCACGATCGTCTCCGGCGCGGCGGGGGTCTGGCCGGGTTCGAAGGTGGCAGCGCCGATGCTGACGGTGACATGCGCGCTGGTCGGGCTGGGCAGATGCATCAGGCCCAGGTCGGCGATGGCACCGCGCACGCTGTCGGCCAGGCGCAACGCACCGGCTGCGTCGGTGTGCGGCAGGATCATCGCGAACTCTTCGCCGCCATAGCGCGCGGCAATGTCATCGCTGCGGCGCGTGCAGCTGGCGATCGCCTGGGCGATCAGGCGCAGGCAGGCATCGCCGTTCACGTGTCCATAGGTGTCGTTGTAGAGCTTGAAGTGGTCGACATCGATCATCAGGACCGATAGCGGGGCCTGTAGCTGCACTGCATCCTGCAGCGCCTGTGTCAGACGCCGGTCGAAGGCGCGGCGGTTGGCGATGCCGGTCAGCGCGTCCACCCAGGCTTCGGAGCTCAGCTGCGCCTGGTTGCGATGCATGCGCCGCAGCTGCAGATCCAGCCAGAGCCCGACTGCCAGCAACAGCGCGCAACCGAGCGCGGCAATCACGATCCGCTGCTGCGCCGCCTGTCGCCAGCTGCTCAGCGCATCGTCCACCGATAAGCCGGTCAGCACGGTCAGGGGATAGGGGCGCGCAGGCGCGAAACTGGCAATGCGCGTCACGCCGTCGATCGGCGAGCGATAGGTGGCGGTGCCGTGCCGGCGTGCGCGGATGGCGACGAAGATCGAAGAGCCCGCGATCGATGCGCCGATCACGCCTTGCCGGTCCGGGCGGCGCACCAGCACGATGCCTGCGTCGCTGACCATGCCGATGCTGCCGTGCGGGCCCACGTTGAAGGCGCTGTAGTAGTTCTGGAAGTAGCGCAGTTGCAGGGTGACCAGGACCACGCCGGCGAACTCTCCGCTGGGGGTATTGAGCCGGCGGCTGAGCGTCATGACCCAGCTGCCATCGGAGCGGCTCTGCACCGGCGGTCCGACCAGCGACATGGCATCGCGGTGGTCGCGGTGGTATTTGAAATACGCGCGATCGGCGTTGTTGTGCGTTCGGGGAGTGCTGTCCAGCGACGAACTCACCCAGCTGCCGTCGGCGGCGTAGATGAAGATGCCATGCAGACGATCCGAACGCCGCGCTTCGCCCATCAGGAACTGATGCATTGCCGCATGCGCGCTGGCGGATCCCTGCTCGTGCTCGACGCGCGAGACCAGACCCGACAGCACTGCATCGGCGATGGACAGGCTGTCGCTGGCGTGTTGCGCCAGCGAATTGGCCAGGTTCAGCGATTGGACCTCGGCACCGCGCAGCGCCGAGGCCCGTTCCTCGCGAATGGACCAGTATTCCGAGCCGAGCAACAGCAGGCAGGCGACGGCCAGCACGAAGTGCAACGCAATGCGCTGAGCATGGTGTCGTCGCTGTGCGGTGATGGAGATCACGGTCGCTGCCTGTCTGGACATTGGCTCGGTGCAATCGTTGTGCCATCGTGCCCCGCCATCGCTGGCCATCAGGCGCGCGCTGCCGTGAAGCGCGAGGATCTGTGATCTGCACCACGTCATCGCGGCCTGCGCCTCGCACCGGCGCTGCGGTCACGCCTCTGCGACGCTGTCGCGGTCCTTGCCACGTCGTGGCGCGCAAGCCAGCTCGACTGCATGCGCATAACGGCTCCTTTGTTATCCAAGAAGCCGAATCACAGCAAGGAGTCTCCGATGCGTGCCATCCGTCTTTCGCAGCCTGCCGGACTGAGTGCCCTGCGCGCGGTCGATCTGGCCGACCCAGGGCAGCCCGCACGCGGTCAGATCCGCGTACGCCTGCATGCCAGTTCGCTCAACTTCCACGACCTGGGTGTGGTCCTGGGACAGATGCCGGCCGCAGATGGCCGTATCCCCATGTCCGACGGCGCCGGCGTGGTGGAAGCGGTAGGGCCGGAGGTGGACGAATTCACTGTGGGCGACCACGTGGTGTCCACCTTTTTTCCGCACTGGCTGGATGGCGAGCCGCTGCATGCGGGATTTTCCACCACGCCGGGCGATGGCGTGGATGGATACGCGCGGTCGGCCGTGGTCGCCGATGCGCACGCATTCACGCATGCGCCGGCCGGCTACAGCCATGTCGAGGCCGCCACCCTCACCACCGCCGGCGTCACCGCCTGGCGCGCGCTGGTCGTCAACGGCGGCCTGAAGGCGGGCGACACGGTGCTGGTATTGGGCACCGGTGGCGTCTCCATCTTCGCGCTGCAGTTCGCAAAGGCGATGGGCGCGCGCGTGATCGCCACGTCGTCTTCCGACGAAAAGCTGGAAAAGGTGCGCGCGCTCGGGGCCGACCATGTCATCAATTACCGGCAGCATGCCGAATGGTCCGCGCAGGTGCTGGACATCACCGATGGCCGTGGTGTGGACCATGTGGTGGAAGTGGGTGGACCTGGAACGCTCGCACAATCGATCCGCGCAGCGCGCGTGGGCGGACACATCGCCTTGATCGGCGTTCTGACCGGCGCTGTGCCGACCGCCGAGATGATGGGGCGTCAGCAGCGCCTGCAGGGGCTGGTCGTCGGCAGCCGGCGGCATCAGCAGGATCTGGTGCGCGCACTGGACAGCTTGCCGCTGCGCCCGGTCATCGATCGTCGTTATGCGCTGGAGGAGATTGGCGAGGCATTCGCGCTGCAGAAATCCGGTGGCCACTTCGGCAAGATCGCGCTGGAGTTCTGAGCCCGCCTGCTGCCCTGTCTGCAGGGAAATCACGGCAACACAGCGCACATGCGCCTGCACCGCGCCCGCCAATGACGTGTTGGCGGGCGCAACCGTGACGACTTCGGTCGCTGGCGCGTCGTCCCGACAGTTGCCGCGGAGTGTGCTGCAACGCGCATCATCGTGCATGCCGCACGCTTGTGCCTGTGCTTCCAGCCGCATCCGTTTACGTCCCTGCAGTGAGGCGATACGGCCCGCTCGGCGGCGTATTCCGCAGGCTGTGCGGATGCAGCCAACCCCGCCCCAGGATGGAGCGATACCCTGCGCGTTGTGACCCGTGCGGTCAGTCGCTCACGCGCCTGTGACCCGCTGCGCTGCACATTGATAAAGAACTGTACAAGCCAGCATTGTTGGAGATGCCAGCCATGAGAGACATCAAGATGACCCGTCGCGAGGTATTGATCGCTGGCACGGCGTCGGCAGCCGGCGTTGCCGCAACCCAATCGATGGCCGCCAGTGCTGCCGGCGCGGCAGCGCAACGTCAGGCCGTGGAACCGACCAACGCATCCAGTCGGGTGAGCTTCGATGTCAATGGCAAGCCGGTGACGCTGACCCTGGACAACCGCACGACCTTGCTGGACGCGCTGCGCGAACATCTGCACCTGACCGGCACCAAGAAGGGCTGCGATCATGGTCAGTGTGGCGCCTGTACGGTGATCGTCGACGGGCAGCGCATGAACTCCTGTCTGTCGCTGGCGGTGATGCACCAAGGTGCCAAGGTCACCACCATCGAAGGGCTGGGAACACCCGACAAGTTGCACCCGATGCAGGCCGCCTTCGTCAAGCACGATGGCTATCAGTGCGGATACTGCACGCCCGGTCAGATTTGCTCCGCAGTGGCGGTGCTGGACGAGGTCGAACGCGGTATACCGAGCCATGTGACCGAGGATCTCACCGGCAAGACCAGGCTCACCACGCCCGAGTTGCAGGAGCGCATGAGCGGAAACATCTGCCGCTGCGGTGCATATTCCAACATCGTCGATGCGATCAATGACGTCGCCGGAGGTCGCGCATGAAGGCTTTCAGTTACGAGCGCGCGTCGTCGCCGGCCGATGCGGCGGCCAAGGCTGCGCGTCAGCCCGGGGCCAAGTTCATCGCCGGCGGCACGAATCTGCTGGACCTGATGAAGCTGCAGATCGAAACGCCGTCGCATCTGATCGACGTCAACGGGTTGAGCCTGGACACCATCGAAGCCACTCCCGAAGGTGGCCTGCGGATCGGCGCGCTGGTACGCAACACCGATCTCGCTGCCGACCAACGGGTGCGCCGCGATTACGCGGTGCTATCGCGCGCCCTGCTTGCCGGGGCCTCGGGGCAGCTGCGCAATCGTGCCACCACGGCTGGCAACCTGCTGCAGCGTACCCGTTGCCCGTATTTCTACGACACCAACCAGCCGTGCAACAAACGTCTGCCCGGCAGTGGCTGCGCGGCCATCGGCGGGTTCAACCGGCAGTTGGCGGTGATCGGTACCAGCGAGGCGTGTATCGCCACCCATCCCAGCGACATGGCGATCGCCATGCGCGTGCTGGATGCAACGGTGGAAACCGTGCGACCGGACGGGCAGACCCGCGCGGTGCCGCTTGCGGAATTCTACCGGGCGCCGGGAACGACCCCGCATCTGGAGACTGTGCTGGAGCGCGGCGAGTTGATCACCGCGGTGACGCTTCCCAAGCCGCTTGGCGGCACGCACGTCTATCGCAAGGTACGCGATCGCGCCTCCTACGCGTTCGCACTGGTATCGGTTGCCGCCGTCGTGCAGCGCGATGGCAGCGCGCGCGTCGGTGTCGGTGGGATAGCGCACAAGCCCTGGCGCAGCGAGGCCGCGGAAGCGCAATCACGCCAGGGCGCGCGCGCCATCGCATCGGTGCTGCTCGGCGGCGCGCAGCCGACCGAACACAATGCCTTCAAGCTGCCGCTGGTGGAGCGCACCTTGACCTCGATCCTGGCCGACGCGAGGGCCTGATATGAAATTCGACACTCCTGCCGGTCGCAATCCCATCGATCAGCTCAAGGTCGTCGGCAAGCCCGTCGACCGTATCGATGGCCCGCTCAAGACCACTGGCCAGGCACCGTATGCCTACGAACACCACGACCTGCCGGGCCGCACGGCCTATGGGCATGTGGTTGGTGCGGGGATTGCCAAAGGCACCATCCGCAGCATCGATCTGAGTGCCGCGCGCAATGCGCCCGGTGTGCTGGGCATCGTCACCGCGCAGAATGCCGGAACCTTGCACAAGGGCAAGCTCAATACCGCCAAGCTGCTGGGGGGACCCCAGATCCAGCATTACCACCAGGCGATCGCGGTAGTGGTTGCCGAGACGTTCGAGCAGGCCCGCGCCGCTGGACAGCTGATCAAGGTGGACTATGGCCGCCACGTGGGGGCGTATGACCTGAAGAAGGCGCGCGGCGGGGCCAAGGTCGTCACGTCGGGCGGCGCGCCCAACAGCAACGTTGGCGATTTCGCCACTGCGTTCGCCGCGGCGCCGGTGCAACTCGATGCCGAGTACACCACGCCCGATCACTCGCACGCCATGATGGAGCCGCATGCGTCGATCGCGATGTGGGAGGGCGACAAGCTCAGCGTCTGGACCTCCAATCAGATGATCGCCTGGGGTGCACGCGATCTGGCCACCACGCTGGGCATCCCGCGCGAGAACGTGCGCATCATGTCGCCTTACGTCGGTGGTGGCTTTGGCAGCAAGCTGTTCCTGCGCGCCGATGCGCTGCTCGCCTCGCTGGCAGCGCGCCAGGTCGGGCGCCCGGTGAAAGTCATGCTGCCGCGGCCACTGATCGCCAATAACACCACCCACCGCCCGGCCACACTGCAACGCATTCGCCTGGGTGCCGGGCGCGACGGCAAGCTCACCGCCATTGCGCATGAAACCTGGTCCGGCGATTTGCCCGACGGCGAGCCGGAAATCGCCGCCGCGCAGACGCAATTGCTGTACGCCGGTGCCAACCGCCTGATCGCCACGCGCCTGGCCGTGCTCGATTTGCCCGAAGGCAATGCGATGCGCGCGCCCGGCGAAGCGCCCGGGATGATGGCCCTGGAAGTGGCCATGGACGAAATGGCCGAAAAACTCGGCATGGACCCGGTCCAGTTCCGCATCGTCAACGACACCCAGGTCGATCCGGAAAATCCGCAACGCAAGTTTTCGCAGCGGCAGCTGGTCAAGTGCCTGGAAGATGGCGCCAAACGCTTCGAGTGGTCCAGGCGCAAGACCAGGCCAGCCAGCACGCGCGATGGTCGCTGGCTGGTCGGGATGGGCGTGGCCGCAGCATTCCGCAACGCCCCGGTCATGACCTCCGGCGCACGCATGCGGCTGGAGCAGGGCGGGCGTGTGGTGGTGGAAACCGACATGACCGACATCGGCACCGGCTCCTACACCATCATCGCGCAGACAGCCGCCGAAATGCTGGGCGTGCCGCTGGATTGGGTGGATGTACGTCTGGGCGATTCCAGCTTTCCGGCATCGGCAGGTTCGGGCGGACAGTGGGGGGCGAACAGCTCCACCGCCGGCGTCTATGCGGCGGCGGTGAAACTGCGCGAGGCCATCGCCACGCGGCTTGGAATGGATCCGGCCAGGGCCGAGTTCGCCGATGGCCACGTCCGTGCCGCGGGCAAGCGCGTCGCGCTGGGCGATGCGGCCGCCAACGGCGCGCTGGTGGTGGAGGACAAGATCGAATTCGGCGACCTGGCCAAGCAACACCAGCTGTCCACGTTCGGCGCGCACTTCGTCGAGGTCGGCGTGGACATCGCGACGGCCGAGATCCGCATTCGCCGCATGCTGGCGGTGTGTGCGGCAGGTCGCATCCTCAATCCAAAATCTGCGCGCAGCCAGGTGATCGGCGGCATGACCATGGGCGCGGGCGCGGCATTGATGGAGGAGCTGGCGGTGGACAAGCGCTTCGGGTTCTTCGTCAATCACGACCTGGCCGGCTACGAAGTGCCGGTGCATGCGGACATTCCGCACCAGGAGGTGGTGTTCCTGGAAGAAAGCGACCCGCTGTCTTCGCCGATGAAGGCCAAGGGTGTGGGCGAGCTCGGGATCTGCGGGGTTGCGGCGGCGATCGCCAATGCGGTCTACAACGCCACGGGCGTGCGTGTGCGCGAGTATCCGATCACGCTGGACAAGTTGCTGCCGCAACTGCCCGAGCTGCTGCGCGCGTGAGCGCCGTGGTCGCCCCCGCCGCCCGGGCCGCGCCAGTGGCGCCGGCCTGGCCGGCCTGGCCGGGCTACGCCCTGCACGAAGACCTGTTGCCGGTTCTTGCCGCCTGGCACCGTGCGGGGCAGCGTGTCGCGATGGCGACCCTGATCGAGATAGAGGGCTCTTCGCCGCGGCCACTGGGTAGCGAGATGGCGATCACTGCCGACGGCGACGTAGCCGGCTACGTCTCGGGCGGGTGTGTGGAGGCCGCGGTGGCGCATGAGGCGCAGGCGGCATTGCGCGACGGGCGGCCGCGCTGGCTGGAGTACGGCGCAGGCAGCGCGGTACTGGACATCCAGCTCAGCTGCGGCGGCCGCATCGGCATCCTGGTCTGGCCTGTTGCGGATCTTGGCGAGTACCTGGCACGCTGGCGTAACGCGCGTCAGCACCGTCGGGCGTTTCTTGTCGGCCTGGATCGCAACAGCGGCGCGGTGCGCTATCCGGCCACGGCGCGCGACATTCGTCCTGGCGAATTCCTGCGCGTGCACCGCCCGCCCTTGCGGCTGGTGCTGGTCGGCGCGGACCCGGCGTTGTTGGTGTTGGTCTCCCTGGCCAGCCAGATGGGCATCGAGGTGCGTGTGCTGCGCCCGCACGGCCCCGGCGAACCGCCACCCGGGCTGAGCATGGAACACTACGATCGCCGCAACCTGAGCGATGCATTGCGCGAGCTGCAGCTGGACGCGGAGACGGCCGTGTACAGCCTTGCGCACGACGAGCAGATCGATCTGCAGGTGGCGCAGCGCGGTCTCGCATCGCCGGTCGCCTGCATCGGCATCCTGGGAAGTCGCAGCAAGCGCCAGACGCGCCTGCAGGCGCTGCGTGCGCTGGGGTACGACGAGGCGGCATTGGCGCGCTTGCGGCTGCCCGCCGGCTGGCGCACGGGGCACTCGTCGCCACATGGCATCGCGCTGGGGATCCTTGCCGAGGCGACCCAGGCCGTCGCCGACGCGCAGAGGGCGGCAGCCGCCTGATGCGCCTGGGCTATCGCAACCCACCTCAACGTCGCTGACCCGCGTTCGCCACGGTCGAGGTCACCTGGCACGTACAGCCCAGTCCCTACGCTGATGCTTCCCCTCACCGCGGGCAACGTCGCCATGTTTCCGTTCTCCGTTCGCCGCGACGCCTCGGACTGCAGTCAGTCGGTTGGTTCGTCCATCCCAGTGGCAAGACAGGTGCGCCCGGCATGCAGCGCCATTGGAACGCACGCACCGATGCGGTCCGCGCATTGGCCCGGTGCCCTGCTGCCACGGAGTTTCAGCGCATGAGCAACGACCACGCGGCACTGGTATTGGCGGCAGGGGAGAGCAGGCGCCTGGGACGTTCCAAGCAGGCCCTGTTGCGCGATGGAGAGCCGTTGCTGCGTCGGGTGGTGCGCATCGCGTTGCAGACCGCGCCGCTGCGCTGCGCAGTGGTTCTGGGCTCCGATGCGGCGCGTCTGCGCGACATGCTGCACGGGTTGCAGGTGGACATCCTGCAGCACGAAGACTGGAGCGCAGGCATGGGCTCCAGTCTGGGCGTGCTCCGGCGCCATGTGCGCGAGGACAACAGGCTGCGCCGCAGCCTGATCCTCGGCTGCGACCAGCCTGCGCTCGAGGCGGCGCATCTGCACGCGCTGCTGGACGCGGCCGACCGCGCCGCGTCCGGATGTGCCAGCAGCGGCTACGCGGGCGTGCGCGGCATCCCCGCGGTGGTCGCGCATGCGGTCTGGGCGAATGTGCCCCTGCAAGGCGACAGCGGCCTGCGCGGCCTGTTCGCCAGCCTGGATCTCCATTCGCTCGGATGCGTCAGCGCCCCCGCGCTCGCGCTGGACGTGGACACGCCCGCCGATCTGGCCGCAGCGCAGCAGCGGGGCTGGGTGGATCGCGACTGAGACATTCTGTCGGGCACAGCTCCCTGGGCCCGGCAGGCTATGGCTCCTAACGCTGCCGGCCCGTCAGGACCACAGCACCACGACTTCCCGGATGATCAGGACATAGCCGACCACCATGGCCGTCTTGACCGGAAACTGAAACTTTCTGAGCAGATACATGCGGGCCCTCCCCCGAGGCATGAACTCATGAATCGATTGCAACAGCGGGTGAATCCCACGGATATGGCAGCCTTGTCGTGGCCGCTTGTTACGTGGCGTTCACCCTGTGTATAGGAATGTACCGCTGGACGTGATCCGTGTCACGTAAGAATTTTCCTACCGGTACGCCAGTGTCCCCCCGACGGCGCCACCATTAGGAAACACGCATGCTGGCTATGCCGAACGCGGGGCCTATGGCTACTCTCCCGCGGCCCCTTGAGTAAGGGCATGTCGGCATGCGGGGTGTACACGCAGGTTGAGACGGATGGTCCGATCCCGGGTGCACCGCGTGGTTTGCGCGGCAGGGCACTCCTCGTTTAGAGCGCTGTACCTACTGGCCGGAGGCCTGATGGACGAGTCCCGATACGTCATACGCATTCATCCCGAACAAGGTGGCTGGTGGGTCACCCGCCCGCAATGGTCGCCGCTGCGTTACCTGCGCGAGCAGGGCGCGCTGGAAAATGCCGAGCTCATGGCCAAGCTGCATTGCATGCTCACCGGTCAACCCAGTGGGGTGGTGCTGAACACCGCCGAGGGCGATCGCGTGGTGCGGCGTTACGGCTGATCCGATGTGAGGCGTTGGTGCCGGCTGTCCGCACGAGGGCAATCCCGGCACGAACATCACCCTTGGTCCGCTTGCCGGTCGGCTGGCCGGTGTACGGTCGTGCGCTGCGCCGTTGCCGGCTGACCCATACGGCTGGAGTGCGGGCATGCTGCAAGCCTGCAGGGCTTTGCGCGGGCGACCGGGTCGGCTAGATTCAACGCATCGGCCGCTGTCGGACCGATCCGCATCGGCGGCCCTCTGTCCGGAACCCGCCTTGCAGTGACTGCGTCCGCTCCTGCCCTGATCCAGAACGATATCGTCGTCTTCGGTCTGATCGCCGCCACCCTGGGCGCGGTGTTCTGGACCTCTTCGCGCGAGCAGGGGCTGTGGCGGCGGGTCTACGCGGTGGTGCCGGCATTGCTGCTGTGCTATCTGCTGCCGGGAATCTACAACACCATCGGCTTGATCGACGGCGGCAACACGCGGTTGTATAGCCCGATCGCCCGCGATGTGTTGTTGCCTGCGGCGCTGATCCTGCTCACCCTGAGCATCGACCTGCGCGCCATCCTGGGGCTGGGGCCCAAGCTGGTGGTCATGTACCTGGGGGCGTCGCTGAGCATCATGCTGGGTGCCGTGGTGGCGTTCCAGGTGATGGGCTGGCTGCATCCTGCCACCGTGGCGGGCGATACCTGGGCCGGCATGGCGGCGTTGGCCGGTAGCTGGATCGGTGGCGGCGCCAACATGCTGGCGATGCGCGAGGTGTTCAATGTGGATGCCACGACCTTCGGCCAGTTTGCGGTGGTCGATGTCGGCGTCGGCTATGTGTGGATGGCGGTCCTGATCTTCATGGCCGGGCGCTCCCGCGCGATCGATGCGCGCAGCGGCGCCGATACGCGCGCGCTGGACGCGCTGCAGGAGCGCATGGCGCGCTTCCAGGCCGAGCATGCGCGCATTCCCAGCCTGAGCGATCTGATGGTGATCGTGGCGGTGGGCTTCGGTGGTGTCGGCCTGGCGCATACGCTCGCCAATCCGCTGGCCGCCTGGTGCAAGGCGCATCTGAGCTGGGCCAGCCGATTCAGTCTGGATGCGCCGTTCGTCTGGGTGGTGGTGCTGGCGACCAGCCTGGGGCTGCTGCTCAGCTTCACCCGCGCACGCAATCTGGAAGGCGCCGGCGCCTCCAGGATCGGTTCGCTGCTGCTGTATTTCCTGATCGCCTGCATCGGCATGCAGATGGATCTGCTGGCGCTGCTGGACCGGCCCTGGTTGTTCCTGCTCGGCCTGATCTGGATTGCGGTGCATATCGTCCTGCTATGGGCACTGGGCCGTTGGCTGCAGGTGCCGTTCTTCTACTTCGCGATCGGCTCGCAATCCAATGTCGGCGGCCCGGCCTCGGCGCCTGTGGTCGCCGCCGCATTCCACCCGGCGCTGGCACCGGTCGGAGTGCTGCTCGGCACGCTGGGCTATGCCACCGGTACCTACCTGGCCTATGTCGTTGGCATCACGCTGCGCGCGATGGCTGGGGCCGGATGACAGGCTGCCTGCCTGCCGCAACCCCGCCGGCGTTCGGCCGCGCCCCTTGCGCCTGACAGCGGCTGCACGTCGGGCGGCTGCGACAGGGAGCGCAGCGCCGCCGCCACTCGTGCGGCGACGCTGCAATGCCTTTGGATCTCAAGCCTGCGCTGGCGCCAGTGGTTCTCGCGTCGCCAGGCGCGCGTCAGTGCTGGACGACGCGCCGCTGCTCTTCCTGTTGGGCAGGCTGATGCGCCGGTTGCTGGTTATGCTGCTGCAACTGACTCACGTTGCCTTGCACAGGTTCGTTGGCCGCCGAGGCAGTCTGTACGTGGCTGCGCAGATGGGCCGGGTCGTCCATCCGGCCCTGCACCGCAATCAGGCTGTCGCCATGCCGGTTGGGGACCAAGTGATCGATCCGCTGCAGGCCGTCGTTGCCGGCACGTGCAGCGACGCTGGCGGCGGTGTTGAGGAAGGCGTCGTCGTCGCGCAATCCCAGGCGTTCGCGCTGGCCGTCCAGCCGCACCACCGCATCGTTGAACAGCTGGCTGCCGGGCTGCAACGCGGCGACACGGTTGGGCTCCGGTGATTGCATGTCCTGCGCCTTGATCACCGCATCCATGCCGTGCAGGTCCAGACGATGCTTGAGCATCATGCCGGGCACCAGGCGCTGCCCGAACGACAGTGGATCCGGGTCAGGCAATTCGATCTGGTGGCCGGCCGCATCGGGCATCGCCCACTTGAGCGGAATGCTGTCTTCCTGCAAGTGGGTCAGCAGTTCGTTCTTGACGTGATAACCGCGGATCAACTCGCTGCTGGCGTACTCCTTGGCTGCCGCTGCATCCAGACCCTGGCGCTCCAGCGTGCGGTCGTTGACGCCGGCCGCATTGTAGGTCACAGCGGGGATGTCGTTGACCATGGCCGATGCGGCCGCCAGGCCGCCGCCCAGGGAATGGCCGGAAATCACGACCTGGTCGCCGAATGCCTGCCTGGCCTGGCCACCGAGCTGGATGGCCGATGCGTACTGCGCATCGTCGAACCCCAGGCCCTGGCCGATATTGTGCTTCCAGTCCTTGCCTTCGTCGGTGCCGCAGAAACCGAGCACCACCTGGCCCTGGTCGTTGCGATAGAACGCGGCATCGAAGCCGCTCTTGCCATCGTGCAGCAGGGCAGGGTCGATGCCGGCCTGCCGCAATGCGTTATCGTCCATCCGCGACCAGCCATTGGCGAGCGGCGCAAACGTCTCCGGGACGCCCTCGCGGCGCTGGTTCGCAGTTGCGTAGAGGTCTTGCAGCAGCGCCGGAAACTGCCGGTCCTGCGGCTGCGGCTGTTGTCCGCGCATCGCTTCTGCAAATGCGGCGGTGGAAGAAGTGGAATCTTGCGGGCTCATGCGCGGCTCCTTGCGTTGATCGTGCGGAAAGCGCGCTTAGCGGCTGCTTTCAACGGGAATGTCGTGGGCGTTCAACCATGCGCGCACATCCGATCTGACCTGCTGGCCGCCGGCATTGAGCAGCCGGTCCGGTGTGATGAAGAAATACGCCTGGAAGGTCTTCTGTTGTGCGTTGCGCAGCGCAGGATCCACGCCGGCCTCGAGTAACCGCAACACTGCCGGATTGGCGGCACCGCTCTGGGCGGCCACATGCAGCAGGCTATTGCCGGTGTGATCGACGCGCCTGACGTCGGCGCCGGCATCGAGCAGCAGGTCGATCTGCGCATCGCGCTTGCTCTGCACGGCGCGGAACAACGGCGTCCAGCCGGCACGCGCACTGACCACGTCGATCGGCGCCTTGTGCTGCAGCAGGATCTTCAGATACTCCGGATCCTGCGCCATCGCGGCCATGTGCACCACGGTTTCCTGGTCCATACCCGGCAGCGCAGGGTCTGCGCCTGCAGCGAGCAGGGCATCCAGCGCGCGCGGTTGTTCGTTCCAGATCGCCCACTCCAGCAAGGTCACGTGCTGATCGCCGTGCGCGGCGAGATCGACGGTGGGGGCGAGGGCCTTGAGCCGGGCGACGTCGCCTTGCGCGATGGCGCCGGCGATGTCAGTCAAGCGTGGGTCGCGAAAGGCGACGGTGTGGTCCTGCAGCGTAGCTGACATGTTGGTTTGCTCCTTGGCACCAGCGGAAGCGGTGCATGAGACCGCGAAAAACGAGGTCGCAAGAACGAGCAGGGTCGGGAATCGCGTCTGCATCGAAATCTCCTTCTCCTGATCGCATTCCTGAAGACGCTACGGCAGGTCCCGCCGCAGCGGGGCAGATCCTACCAGCTGCAAAAAACGGGTGCGGTAAGATTTCGTAACCTGCGTCTGCAGCAGCGTCGGCGTACGGCCCGGCCTGCTTGCGCGGCTGTGCAGCCCCGGGGTCGTCCGATGCGGTCAGCGTCACGCAGGCGCCGCGGCACGGCCAATGGTCACAAGGCGGCCGGCATAATGGCGCTTTGCAAGCAGATGGGTGCAATGGGCTACGAGCTACTGATCAGTGACTGCGATGGTGTTCTTGTCGACAGCGAGATATTGGCCGATCGGGTGATGCGTGAGGCGCTCGCGTCTTTTGTGCCGAGCGAGCCGCTGGAACAGCTGCTGGAAACCACGTTCGGGCAGACCACGCGCGAGGTGTTGCGGCGTGTGGAAGAGCATTTTGTCTTGCCGTTGCCGGACACCTTGCTGGCGCAGATCCAGGCACGCAGCGAGTCCCTGATCGCCGCCGAAGTACAGCCCATCCCGGGCGTGCGCGAGGCGCTGGAGCAGATTCCGTTGCCGCTGGCGGTGGCCTCCAACAGCCGGCGTCACAACGTGATTGCATCGGTGGAGCGGGCCGGGCTCACGGCGCGTGCGGCAGGGCGGATTTTCAGTGCCGATATGGTGGAGCGGCCCAAGCCGGCACCGGATGTGTACCTGCTGGCCGCGCGCACCGCCGGTGTCGCCCCGGAGCGTTGCCTGGTGATCGAAGACAGCCCGACCGGTGCCACCGCCGCGCTGGCGGCAGGCATGCAGGTGTTGGGGTTTACCGGTGCCAGGCATATTCCACAGGGGCACAGCGAGACCTTGCGTCGGATCGGCGTGCTGGAGGTGTTCGACGATATGCGCGATTTGCCTGCATTGTTCGAGCGGCTCGCGCAAAAGCGCGCTGGTTGAGGATGTCGCGTCGTCGCATCGTTCGGCTGCAGTCGAATGCTCAGAGCAACTGATAAAGCGGCTGTGCAGCCGCCAGGCGGGCGCCACCGCTGCTCGGAATCGGCACGAACCACCCGTACACTCCGGCTCCTCCGCGCCGTCCACACCCACCTGACGACCGCTCGCCACGTTTTGTTGGCCGCTCGTAGATCAAAAGCCTAGTTGGTCGAGCGTTCGATGCCCTCACCGCTTGCGGGACACGCCGTAAACCCGTCCCTGGGGGCTCGGTGGCGGCATCCATGCGCCAAACGGTCCCGCAATCGGTGAGGACATCGCACCAGAGTTGGTCGGTCGCTAGGTGAAACCGGGCCAGCTTGCTAGTTGCATTGGCTTGCCGCTGCGGGCCGCAACGACATGAGAATTAGCGAATTGGAAGCACCTCATGTATTGCCTCCTGCATCTTGCATACCGACCATCCTGACTGGTCCTTGCCCGCTCACCGTCGCGGGACCTTACGCGGCATGGATGCCGCGTAAGATCTTACAAGGACGTACTTGCAGCGTGTCCCGCGATGGTGGGCGGGCAAGGGCCTTGCAACCAAGCCTCAGATCAGCCGCTCTAGCTTGCAGCGTGTCCCGCGATGGTGAGCGGGCAAGGGCCTTGCAGCCAAGCCGCAGATCAGCCGCTCTACTTTGCGGCGCGTCCCGCGACGGTGGCAGGCAAGCACCCTGCGGCTAACTCACGCCAGCAACGCAATAGGGCGCGATTCGCATCGCGCCCTGTTGCGGTTCCACCAGATGATCAGTCACTCGCTGATCAGCCACTCAGCCACTCAGCCGATCAACAGCAGCGAAATCCACTCTTGCCGCCGTAGCGCGCGTCCTGGCGCTCGCGGAAGAAGGCGGGGTAATCCATCACCGGCTTGTCGGGATGCGTTTCCAGCATATGCCGCACGTAGTTGTCGTAGTCGGGAATGCCGCAGCACAGCCGCGCGGTCTGGATCAGGCGCCGCCAGATGCGGCGGTGCGCCTGATACTGGCTGGCCAGGACGAGTTGGGTGCCCATTACAGGTCCGCCATCTGGTGTGGCTGCAGGGCCACGTAGGGGGTTTCGCGGTCACTGCGCTGCGGAGTGCGTCGCGCGATCACGATCGTCTTGACCGAGTAGATCAGGATCGCGCCCACCACGAACAGGAACAGCACCGTCAGCCCTGTGTTGACGTAGGCATTGGTGACGATCTGCTGCATCTGCGGCACCGTCTTGGCCGGTGCGGTGATGGTGTTGCTGGCAATGGCGGCCTGGAACTTGTGCGCCTGTGCCAGGAAGCCTTGCGCCGGGTTGCTGTCGAAGATCTTGATCAGCCCGGCGTAGGTCGTGCACAGCAACAGCCACAGCGCCGGCATGATGGTGACCCAGGCGTAGCGGTCGCGCTTCATCTTGAACAGCACTACCGTGCCCAGCATCAACGCGATCCCGGCCAGCATCTGGTTGGAGATGCCGAACAACGGCCATAGCGTCTGGATGCCGCCAAATGGATCGACCACGCCGGTGTACAGCAGATAGCCCCACAGCGCCACGCAGCCGGCGGTGCCGATGATGTTGGCGGCCCACGATTCGGTCTTCTTCAGCGCCGGGATGAAGTTGCCCAGCAGGTCCTGCAGCATGAAGCGGCCCGCACGCGTGCCGGCATCGACCGCAGTGAGGATGAACAAGGCTTCGAACAGGATGGCGAAGTGGTACCAGAACGCCATGGTGTCCTCGCCCGGCAACAGCTGGTGCAGGATCTGCGCGATACCCACCGCCAGCGTGGGCGCGCCGCCGGCCCGGGCCAGGATGCTGTGTTCGCCGATGTCCTTGGCAGTGGCTTCCAGCACTTCAGGGGTGATCGCAAAGCCCCATTCGGACACCTTGGCCGCGACGGCGACCGCATCGGTGCCGACCAGCGAAGCGGGGCTGTTCATGGCGAAATAGACGCCCGGCTCGATGATCGACGCTGCCACCAGCGCCATGATCGCCACGAACGATTCCATCAGCATGCCGCCGTACCCGATGTAGCGCATGTGGCCTTCATTGGCGAGCAGCTTGGGCGTGGTGCCGGAAGAGATCAGCGCATGGAAACCGGAAACCGCGCCACAGGCGATGGTGATGAACAGGAACGGGAAGATGCCGCCCTTCCATACCGGGCCATCGCCACTGGAGGCGAACTGGGTCAGTGCCGGCATCTTCAGGTCGGGCATCACCACCAGGATGCCGATCGCCAGCGCCAGAATCGTGCCGATCTTGAGGAAGGTGGACAGGTAGTCGCGCGGCGCCAGCAGCAGCCACACCGGCAGTACCGAGGCCACGAAACCGTAGCCGATCAGCATCCAGGTGATCTGCTTGGCGGTGAAGGTGAAGGCCGGGCCCCAGGTAGGGTCGGCGGCGACCTTGCCGCCCAGCCAGATCGCAGCCAGCAGCAGAATCAACCCCACCACCGAAATCTCGCCGATCTTGCCGACGCGGATGTAGCGCATGTACACCCCCATCATGATCGCGATCGGCATCGTGGCGATCACCGTGAACATGCCCCACGGGCTTTCGGCCAGCGCCTTGACCACCACCATCGCCAGTACCGCCAGGATGATGATCATGATCAGGAACGCACCGAACAGGGCGATGGTGCCCGGTACCTGGCCCATCTCTTCGCGGACCAGGTCGCCCAGCGAGCGGCCGTTGCGGCGGCTGGACAGGAACAGCACCATGAAGTCCTGCACCGCACCGGCGAACACCACGCCCACCACCAGCCACAACAGGCCGGGCAGGTAGCCCATCTGCGCGGCCAGCACCGGGCCGACCAGCGGGCCGGCGCCGGCGATGGCGGCGAAGTGGTGGCCGAACAGCACGTGCTTGTTGGTGGGCACATAGTCCAGGCCGTCGTTGTTGGCGATGGCCGGGGTGGCGCGTGTGGGATCCAGCTGCATCACCTTGTTGGCGATGAACAGGCTGTAGAACCGGTAGGCGATCAGATAGATCGACACCGCCGCCACCACGATCCACAACGCATTGATGTGCTCGCCGCGCCGCAGCGCCACGGTACCCAGACAGAATGCAGCCAGCAGCGCCAGCGCGCCCCAGGCCAGCTTCGAGAACCCTTTCATGCATGCCCCTCAGAAACGATTCGCCCAAGGGTCCACCCGTGCCCGCCTGCGGTCAATGCCGGCGCTCCGCAGCAGGGTAGAACTTTGGTCGTAGAGTGCTTGGGCGCAGGATGCGCTAGCGGCAGGGCGCACGCCGGCGTTTGGAACGATCGGTTGCAGCGGTCGTGATTGGGAGCGGCGCTACCCGCACCCATGATGGCTGTACCTAGACACTGCACAGGGATCAGGCAATGACCACTCCGACCACACCGGCGCATGTGCTGCGCACCATCCGCGGCCTGCCCACCTCCGACGGCGCCGGCGTCAGCCTGACGCGCGTCATCGGCACCCAGCAGCTTCCCGAACTGGACCCGTTCCTGATGCTGGACGAGTTCGGTACCGAAAAGCCCGAAGACTATATCGGCGGGTTTCCCAGCCATCCCCACCGCGGCTTCGAGACGGTGACCTACATGCTGGACGGGCGCATGCGGCACAAGGACAACCACGGCAACGAAGGTCTGCTGACGCCCGGCAGCGTGCAGTGGATGACTGCCGGCCGCGGCGTGATCCATTCGGAAATGCCCGAACAGGAATCCGGGCGGATGCGTGGGTTCCAGCTCTGGGTGAACCTGCCGGCACGCGACAAGATGACCGACCCCCGGTACCAGGAGTACGCGCCGGACCGCATTCCGGTGGCGCAGCCTGCGGCAGGCGTGACGGTCAAGGTGATCGCCGGCGCAGTGGGCGAGGTGACCGGCCCGATCGTGCAGCCGGCGACCAGCCCGGTGTACCTGGATATCGCCCTGGACGCGAACGCGGCGTGGGACTATCTGCTGCCCGAGGGGCATAGTGCCTTTGCGTATGCCTTCGAGGGCGCGGTGGCGGTGGGCGAGGGCGAGGCCGCACGCAACCTGCCGGCGCAGGAACTGGCGGTGCTGGGCGGCGGCCAGCGTCTGGCGCTGCGTGCGGGCGATCAGGGCGCGCGCCTGATCCTGGTGGCCGGGCGCCCGCTCAACGAGCCGGTGATGCGGCATGGCCCGTTCGTGATGAACACCAGGCAGGAATTGATGCAGGCGTTCGTCGACTTTCAGGAAGGACGGTTCTGATCCCGAACGCGCAAGCGTGCGGTAGGGCGACGGTCACACGGGTTGTTGCGCCCCCGCGCGATAACGCTGCCGCGCGCGCGTTCCTGAGGCCAGACCTATCGGGCACGCACCGCCTCGGCATCGTGCCTGCCTGGGGAGATCGGCAGCGATACCTCGCGGGCCGACAGCCAGGATGTGTGGCTGCCGGCCCGCGAGCTCAGGTGCGATTGGATGCAGGGCATGCGTGGTGCATTCACGTGACACATGGCGCATGCGGGGTTCGATGTGCGCTGCCCTGGCGCCCATCAACGACCGGCGCTCGCCGTGCGGACGTCCGGAAGGCGAGGGGGATCCGATGAGGCGCGCTCCGGCACGGGATGGCGCCTCATCGCACGCGGGTCAGCGCTGCAGGGCGAGGCTGGCCGGTTGCAGATCCATGGCCTGGACCAGCGATTGCATCGAGGCCAGTTCGTCGTTGTTGGCCCCGTCGATCCAGAGCTGCGCATAGCGCCTCTTGCCCAGCTCCACCACGGTGACGCGGCGCGACTCCATGCCCGGTACCTCGCGGCCGCCCAGGTCGAGCTTGTACCAGTAGAAGTCTTCCTGCTGGATCTGGCCCTTTTCGGCGCGCCGGTCGCGGGCCAGCGCCATGGCCGGGTCCCGCGTGGTCAGCATGATGCCCACCAGCTGGCGGCCTTCGGCATTGACCGCCTTGCAGACCAGATAGTCGGCACCGGCCAGCTCGTTCCACTGCAGGCCTGAGGCTGGCGGCAGCGGTGGGCAGACTGGCGAGGTCTGGGCGTTGGCCGTGGCTGCGGCTAGCAGCAGACTCAGGCCGACAAGGCAGGATGCAGGCTTCATTCAAGGGTTCCCCGGCGTTGGATGACGATGCGGGGGCGACGTCGACCTTCGTGCCGTGCAGCGCCTCTAGCTCCCCGCTTCGAGTCTGCCGTGCACATGACGCGCTCCGCTCACGCCACCATCACTACCACATCTTCGGGAGCAAGCTCAAGCCCTGTCGCAATCGCCCACGGCACCGCTTGTGCGGTGCGGCACTCGCAAAACGGGACATGGCGACCGATCGGGTACCGATGCTGGTTTCGCGCACGGTTTCAAGGGTAATCAACCGGCTTCGGTGCCGGAGTCTGCGGCAGGGGGATGAACTCCTGATCGTCGCCGGGAATGGTGCCGAAACGGCCGGCCTGCCAATCGTCCTTGGCCTGTTCGATGCGCTCCTTGGAGCTGGACACGAAGTTCCACCACAGATGACGCGGGCCATCGAGTGGCTCGCCGCCGAGCAGTAGTGCCTTCAGCGGGGTTTTGGCGCGCAGGCGCCCACGAGCGCCCGGCGCGGGGACGATCAGGTGGCGCGCCGGCACATCGGCGCCGTCCAGTTGCGCCTGGCCGTCGAGGATGTACAGGGCACGCTCGGCATGGCCGGCATCCAGGTCGATCTCCGCCTCCGGTGCCAGATCCAGCGCCACGTTGAGGGTGCCGCTGAACACCTGCACCGGCGATTCCTCGCCATAGGCGCGGCCGGCGATCACGCGCAGCCATACCCCGTCGCGGCGTTGCTGCGGCAGGCTGGCGGCGGCGAAGTGATGGAACGCCGGCGCGGTTTCCTCGGCCGAGCGCGGCAGCGCGATCCAGGTCTGCATGCCGTGCAACGCGTGTTCGCGCACGCGCTCGGGGCCGGGCGTGCGTTCGGAATGGGCGATGCCGCGCCCGGCGGTCATCCAGTTGACGTCGCCAGGACGGATGATCTGATCCGAGCCCAGCGTATCGCGATGGCCGATCTCGCCGGCCCACAGGAAGGTCACCGTGGCCAGGCCGATATGCGGATGCGGGCGCACGTCGATCCCATGCTCCGGCTCCAGCACCGCAGGCCCCATGTGGTCGACGAACACGAACGGACCCACGCTGCGCGCCTGCAGGGTGGGCACGGCGCGGCGCACTTGCAGCCCGCCGATGTCGTGCACACGCGGGGCGATCAGGGTGGTCATGGCGCTGGCTCGTGACGAAGCGGAGGCCGAAGCTTCGCATGCGCATCGCGTCCTGCGTGCGGCGGCGCCCAAGATGGAATGTTCTGCCTGCCCCGATCGCGCACGGCTGTGGTCCACGCGCCGGCCATGCATGGGGCCCGCGCTCGTGCTGTATCAGAGCAGGCTTGCTTGCGCGGGCAGCACGATCTCGCCGCGGCGTGAGGCCAGGCGGTCTGCAAGGCGCGTGGGTTCCGGCAGGCGATAGGCGCGCAGGGTGCACAGGGTCCAGTCGAGTGCGCCTTGCAGTGACACGCGATGGCCGGGCGAGACGATCAACGGCTTGCAGCGTGGCTTGCTGCGCAGCGCCCAGCCGATCTGCGCGCCGCCCAGCAGGATCTGACTGTGGTCGCCGCGTTCCGGGCCGGGGTCGGCGAACTGGCCGGCAAGACGCTGCTTGGCCACGCCGATGCTGGGTAGCCCGGTCACCACGCCGAAGTGCGCGGCGATGCCGAGCCGGCGCGGATGGGCGATGCCCTGGCCGTCGACGAACACCAGATCCGGCGGCCGCGATAACAGCGTCAGCGCCTGCAGCAGGGCCGGCAGTTCGCGAAAGCTGAGCAGGCCGGGCACGTAGGGCATCGAGGTCGGTACGCGTGCCACCTGCATCTCCAGCGGCAGCAAGCTCTGCGCGTCCAGCAGCACGGCCGCCGCGCGCGTGGTCCGGCCTTCGTCTTCGAAACCGACGTCGAAGCCGGCCAGCAGCTGCGGCGCTGCGGCGAGCGTATCCTGCAGCACGACCTGCTGCGCCAGTTGCTGCTGCAACTGTCGGGCCTGGACGACACTGCCGTCCCAACCGGCGAAGACGGGAGCGATGGTGGACATGGCCGCAGCATCGCGTGCAGTGCGTGGCGGCATCGTGCACGCCAGCGATGCGCTGGCTGCCGCTACAATCGCAGGCTGATCGGCCCCAATCGGAGAACCGTAGTGACCCGCAAACTCGTACTGCTGCGCCATGGCCAGAGCCAATGGAATCTGGACAACCGCTTCACCGGCTGGGTGGATGTGGACCTCACCGAGCAGGGCCGTCAGGAGGCCGCTGCCGCCGGCAAGCTGATGAAGGACGAAGGGCTGCAGTTCGACGTGGCGTACACCTCGGTGCTCAAGCGCGCCATCCATACGCTGCAGGGCGCATTGAAGGAGCTCGACCAGGACTGGCTGCCGGTGCACAAGAGCTGGCGCCTCAACGAGCGCCATTACGGTGGGTTGCAGGGCCTGGACAAGGCGGAGACCGCGGCCAAGCATGGCGAAGAGCAGGTCAAGATCTGGCGGCGTTCCTACGACATCCCGCCGCCGACGATGGATGTCGACGACCCCGGCCATCCTTGCCACGATCGCCGCTATGCCACGCTGGATCGCAATGCGTTGCCGGGCACCGAGTCGCTGGCGACCACGCTGGTGCGCGTGCTGCCTTACTGGCACGATGCAATCGCACCGCAGTTGAAGGCTGGCCAGACCGTGCTGGTGACCGCGCACGGCAATTCCCTGCGCGCGCTGTACAAGTATCTCAACGACATTTCCAACGAGCAGATCCTGGAGCTCAACATCCCCACCGGCATCCCGCTGCTGTTCGAACTGGACGACAGCCTGCAGGTGCGCAGCTACCGCTATCTGGGCGACCCGGAAGCGGCCAAGCGGGCGGCCGAGGCAGTCGCCAATCAGGGCAAGGCGAAGTAAGCGCCGCTGGCGGTTGCAGCGTTGCGTGCGTCGCGCGCAGCGCCTGTTCTTGTGTGGCACACGGCTGCAAAGCGCTGCGTGCTGCGTTGCATGGAGGTGGTGCATGGGCGTGATGCGCGCCCCGCACGCGTGTGCGGGCCGGACATGATGTCCGGCAAACGGAAGACCCGGCAGATGAATGCCGTCTACTGCCGCGCATATCTGGTGACGCTGGGCATGCTGGTGGCAGGCGGCGCTGGCTTTGTCGCCCTTGCCGCTCGCGACATCTCCGGCGCTGGGCTGGTGCTGGCGTTGTTGATCAGCGCGATGGGCGCGCTGCTGATGGGGTTTGGCGTCGTCGGACCGGTGCGACAGATGGAAGCATGGGCCGATGCGGCATCCGGGCATGAGGTCGCCCTGGTGCTGATGGTGTTGGCGTATCCGCTGTACCTGGTGATGGCGCCGTTCTACGTGCGTCGTTGAGGGCATGCGATGGCGCGTGCTGCGCCGGGATGCGGGTGTTGGGTGACAAACGTCGGTCGCGGCGTCAGTGATAGGAGCGCCAGCGGCCAGGGGTTGCAATGACGTTCGATAACGCGCGGCAGCGGACCTCAGTGCCTTGCGGTGCCGCTGCAGTGATCTGGGATGGCCGGTTGTTGCGTGGCTGACGAAGGAGCGGGCGCTGCTCGATGCGCTGCTCGTCGCCAGCGCGCTCGACCGGCTGCCGACCTTTCTTCGGCCGCGCATGCGCGGTCGTGCCTTGGAGAATGCAATGAAGTTGAGCAGTTTCTCGCCGTTGTCGCTTGCGTTGGCCATGACGGCCGCGTTGTCGGCCTGTGGTGCCTCGGACCAGGCCCCCAAGGCCGCGCCCGCCGCGCCGCAGGCTGCACCGGCCAGAGTGGACGTGTCCACGCTGGATGCGCCGATCGTGGCGTTCGGCAGTGGCGACCTGGATCCGTCCATCAAGGCATGCCAGGACTTCAATGGCTTCGTCAACGCCAGGTGGCTCAAGGCCAACCCGGTGCCGTCCGACCGCAGCAGCTGGGGCAGTTTCGAAGTACTGGCCGAGCGCTCGTTGACCATCCAGCATGCGTTGGTGGAACAGCTGGCGCGCGGCAATCTATCGGCCGGCTCGGTCGACGCCAAGATCGCCGATCTATGGCGCACCGGCTCGGACGAAGCGGCCATCGACGCCGCCGGCATCGCGCCGTTGCAGCCGCAGTTGCAGGCGATCGATGCGCTGCGCGATGCGCCGGCCATCGCGGCGTGGCTACGCGACAGCTATGCCAAGGGCCAGGGCTTGGTGTTCTCGTTCGGTGCCAATGCCGACTACAGGAATTCCGAACAGATGATCGCCTATGCGGGGCAGGGCGGTCTGGGCCTGCCCGAGAAGGGCTATTACACCGATCCGGCGCAGGCCAGGATCCGCGAGCAGTACGTGGCCTACATCGCACGCGTGCTGGAACTGTCCGGCATCCCGGCGGCGCAGGCGGCAACGCAGGCCGAGGCGGTGATGGCATTCGAAACGCGGCTGGCCAAGGCCTCGCTGTCGCGGATCGAACTGCGCGACCCGGCCAAGCGCTACAACCCGGTCGATGTGGCCGGCGCCAACGCGGTGACGCCGCACTTCGACTGGCAGGCCTTCTTCAGCGCGCTCAAGGTACCGGCAGGCACCTTCTCGCTGAGCCAGCCCGGCTATTTCGCCGAACTCGATGCAATGCTCACCGACACCCCGGTGGAGACCTGGAAGGCCTACCTGCGCTTCCACAGCATCGACGAGGCCGCGCCGTATCTGGCCAAGCCATTCGAGCAGGCCAACTTCGATTTCTATGCCAAGACGCTGCGCGGTCAGCAGGACATGCTGCCGCGCTGGAAGCGCACCTTGAACGCGGTCAACGAGGCGATGGGCGAGGCGCTGGGCCAGCTCTACGTGCAGTCCGCCTTCCCCGCCGAATCCAAGGAGCAGATGCAGCAACTGGTGCAGAACCTGTCGGCGGCGCTCAAGGCGCGGCTGGAAAAGCTCGACTGGATGAGCGCGGAAACCAAGCAGCGCGCGCTGGAAAAGTGGGCCAGCTTCACGCCCAAGATCGGCTACCCGGACCAATGGCGCGACTGGTCGGGCCTGCAGACGCGTGGCGACGGATTCCTGGCCAACATGCAGGCCGCCCAGGCGTTCAACTACCGCTACATGCTGGACAAGATCGGCAAGCCGGTGGACAAGCGCGAGTGGCATATGACGCCGCAGACGGTGAACGCGTACTACAACGCCACCCGCAACGAGATCGTGTTCCCGGCGGCGATCCTGCAACCGCCGTTCTTCGATCCCAAGGCCGATCCGGCCTTGAACTACGGCGGCATCGGCGCGGTGATCGGGCACGAGATGATGCACGGCTACGACGATTCCGGCAGCCAGTTCGATGCCAAGGGCAATTTCGCGACCTGGTGGACCGATGCCGACCGCAAGCTGTTCACCCAACGCACCGATCAACTGGTGGCGCAGTTCGACGGCTACGAGGCGATTCCCGGCGTGCACGTCAAGGGCAAGCTGACCCTGGGCGAAAACATCGGTGACCTGGGGGGCCTGACCGTGGCCTACGATGCCCTGCAGATGGCGTTGAAGGAGCGGCCGGATGCGAACAAGCCGATCGACGGCTATTCGCAGGACCAGCGCTTCTTCATGAACTGGGCCACGGTATGGCGCCGCAACTTCACCGCTGGCGAATTGCGCGTGCGCCTGAACACCGACCCGCATGCGCCGGCGAATTTCCGCGCCAACGGGGCGCCTTCGAACATGCCGGCGTTCGCGCAGGCATTCCAGTGCAAGCCGGGCGATGCGATGGTGCGCGGCGACAAGGACCGCGTCGCGATCTGGTAACCGCGGCATCTCGAACGACCGCGCTCGCCTCGGGCGAGCGCGGTCGGCCTGCGGCGCCGTAGTGCGGCCACGGCATCTGGATGGCTACCGCCGGATGCGCAGCGCCGAGATCCGCCGGCGCACGCGAGCGGCGTGCGTCGGCAGCGCACACCCGTGTCAGTGCAGGCGGCAGCCGTGCGGCGAGCGGTCGAACGGTTCCGGCGCAGCCCGATCGCCTTGCGCATCGCCCATCGCGAGCAAGGCGGCCCGTGCCTGCACCCACTCGGGGCGAAGAACCGGCTGCGGCTGCGGGCACTGCACGGTGAGCGCCTGCTGCAGTCGCTGCGGCCGCAAGCGCTCGTCCTCGGTGGTAGGGACCGGCGGGGCAGTGGCGGCAGTGCAGTGGATGTGGGCACCTGCGTCGATGACGGGGTCGACGAATACCGAGTCGACGCTGACCGGATCGATGAACAGGCTGTCGGTGAGATCGCGTGTGGCCATGCTGCACCTCCTGTCCCGTGACGGCGGGCGTCGCCGCATCGGGTGACCCGCGCAATGCTGGGTCTTCAAGAACGATAGCGGCAGCGGTGGTGGATCTTTAGGGGCTGGCGACCAAGGGTTCCAGTCGCCCGGGGGCATGCATGCCGGTAGAGCCACGACCACGAGCGCGTGGCAGCTACTGCAACTGCGTGACGATCTCGCGCGCCATCGCGCCCAGCGGCAGGATGCGGTCGGCACCGCCGCGCTTGATCGCTTCCTTGGGCATGCCGAACACGATGCTGGTGTGCTCGTCCTGCGCCACCGTGCGTGCGCCGGCCTGACGCATTTCCAGCAGGCCGGCGGCACCGTCGTCGCCCATGCCGGTCATGATGATGCCCAGCGCGTTGCTGCCGGCCGCCCGCGCGGCCGAGCGGAACAGCACATCCACCGACGGGCGGTGCCGGTTGACCGGCGGGCCTTCCATCACTTCGACGAAGTATTGCGCCCCGCTACGGCGCAACAGCAGGTGCTTGCCTCCCGGTGCGATCAGCGCACGGCCCGGCATGACGCGGTCGTTGTTGGCGGCCTCCTTCACTGCGATCTGGCACAGGCCGTCGAGGCGTGCGGCGAAGGCGGCGGTGAACTTTTCCGGCATGTGCTGCACGATGACGATGCCCGGGCACACGCGCGGCAGAGCGGTGAGCACTTCTTCCAGCGCCTGGGTGCCGCCGGTGGAGGTGCCGATGGCCACGATGCGCTCGGTGGTCTGCGCCAGGGCGCGGCCGCTTTGCGCCGGCAGGATCACATCGGCGGTGTGCTTGACCTCGGCCTCCAGCGGCGCGGCGCTGACGCGTGCGGCCAGCCGCTTGACGTTGGCGCGCGCGGCGCTGCGCACCGTGGCCACCAGTTCATCGGCCGAATCGGTGAGGAATTGCTTGAGCCCCAGGCGCGGCTTGGTCACCACCGCGACGGCACCGGCCGCCAGCGCATCCATGGTCACGCGCGCACCCTTCTCGGTGAGCGTGGAGCAGATCACCACCGGGGTGGGACGCTCGCTCATGATCTTGCGCAGGAAGGTGATGCCGTCCATGCGCGGCATCTCCACGTCCAGCACGATCACGTCCGGCCATTGCTGGCGCATCCTCTCGATCGCCAGCAACGGATCGGCGGCGGTGGCGATCACCTCGATGCCCTGCGCGTCGTTGAGCACGCCCACCAGGACCTGGCGGACGACCGCCGAGTCGTCCACCACCATCGCCTTGATGGTGTGCGGGGCAGGGGCGGAGGCGGGGCGGTTGAAGGCTGTCGGCACGGCGGATCCTCGGGTCATGCCTTACGGAAGATCGAGGGTGCCACCTGGACCAGATCGATGTCGAGTTCGCTCAGGCTTTCCGAATGGCCGATACAGAAGTAGCCGCCCGACTTCAGGTTGGCGAGTACACGCAGGATCACTTCGCGCTTGGTCTGGCCGTTGAAATAGATCATGACATTGCGCAGGAAGATCGCATCGAAGCTGCCCAGTGCGGGCAGCGCGGCATTGAGATTGGCATGCACGAACTGCACGCGCTCGCGCAGGCGCCGCTCCACCAGCAAGGTGCCGGCGTACTCGCCCTGGCCACGCAGGCAGTAGCGCTTGAGATAGGGCTGCGGAATGCCGTCGATGCGCTGCAGCGCGTAGTGCCCGGTACGCGCCTTGGCCAGCACGCGGGTGCTGATGTCGGTACCCACCACGTCGAACGGGCGCCCCTGCAAGGTGTCGTCCAGCACCATCGCCATGCTGTAGGCCTCTTCGCCGCTGGAGCTGGCCGCGCTCCAGCACCGCAACGGCAACCCGCCGCGGTGCTCGCCTGCCAGCTTGCGCAGCAGGTCGAAATGCTTGGGCTCGCGGAAGAAATAGGTTTCGTTGGTGGTCAGCAGATCGATCGCGGTCTGGATCTCGGCGCGGTCCTGGCGGCTTTCCAGCAGCTGCAGATACTGCGTGTAGCTGTTGAACTGATGTTCGCGCAGGCGCTTGCCCAAGCGGCCGCACAGCATGGCTTTCTTGCCGGAGGAAATGCTGATGCCGGCCGCCTCGAAGATGAAGCGCTGGAAGCGGCCGAACTCCTGCTCGGTGATGGCAGTGGCGGTACTCATGGCTCAGGCCACATCCGCATCGGCGGAGAAGGAACCATCGCTCAGGCGCGCGATGCGCACGGCGTGCTCGCGCCACCAGTCCGACAGCATCGGCCCCGGCATCGGCGAGCCCATCAGGTAGCCTTGCGCCAGATCGCAGCCCAGCTCGCGCAGCAGGCGCCAGTCGTCGGGCGTTTCCACCCCTTCGGCCACTGCAGTCAGCTCCAGCCGGTGCGCCAGTTCCAGCGTGGATTCGAGCACGGTGCGCTGGCTGCGGCTGCGATGGGCGGCCTGCACGAAGCTGCGGTCCAGCTTGAGTTCGGTGAACGGAATGCTGGCCAGGCGCTGCAGCGACGAAAAGCCGGTGCCGTAATCGTCGATGGACAGCCCGAAGCCGTGCAGGCGCAGGCGCGCCAGCATGCTCAGTGCGTTGGCCGGCTCCACGATGGCGCTCTCGGTCAATTCCAGCACCAGGTCAGCCGGGCTCAGGCCGTTGTCGGCCAGCTTGGCGCACAGCTGTTCGAGGAAATCCTGCTCGCTCAGCAGGTTCGGCGACAGGTTCAACGCCAGGCTCAGCTGAAAGCCTTCCTCGCGCCAGTCCACCATCTGCGCAATGGCCTTGTCGATCACCTGCTGGGTCAGCGCGTGGATCAGTCCCTCACGTTCGGCCAGCGGAATGAAACGGTCCGGCCCGATCATGTCGCCCTGCGGGCGGCGCCAGCGCGCCAAGGCTTCCACGCCACGCAGCCGGCCGTCCTTCAGGTCGAGCTTGGGCTGGTACGCCACGCGGATCTCGCCGCGGCGCATGGCACGGTCCAGCCGCGAGGCGGCTGCGCCCCCGCTGGACATCAGTGGCGAGATCGCCGCCGACCGCGCTGCCGGCGTCGCACCGGCGGAGGCAGGTTCGCATTCCAGCACGGCGGCCAGGTCCTGCAGGTTCATCGGCTTTTCGATGCCGCCCAGCACGCGCACCCCGGCGCTGCGGCTGAGCTGCATCACCGCGTCGATCAGCGCGCCGCCGCGTTGCGACACCACCACCACCGGCACGGTGTACTGGCCGCGTGCCAAGGCGTCGAGCAACTGCACGCCGTCCATGCCGGGCATTTCCAGATCGACCAGCAGCAGCGAAGGTGCGTTGGCGCGGCTCAACCAGTCCAATGCGGCATGACCATCAGCGGCGCCCTCGACCACGTTGGCGCCAAGCTGGCGGCACAGCGCCATGGCGTGTTCGCGCTGGACCACGCTGTCGTCGACGACCAGCACCGGGCCGGCCAGCGTACAGTTGCAGGAGAGAAGAACAGGGCGCATGGGAATCCTGGCGAGCATCCGAGAGTCAGGCCGCCAGTGCGGCGGCGGGGAGCTGGGCCAGTGCATCCTGGCCCAGTACGGCATCGGCATCGAGCAGGATCACGAAGCGCTCGCCGATCTTGCCCATGGCATGGATGAAATCGCGCGCAACCCCGGTACCGAAGCTGGGCGCCTGGACGATGTCTTCGGCTGCGATCTCCAGCACTTCGCTGACCGCATCGACCAACAGGCCGAGCACCTGGTGCCCGTCGCCATGGGCGATCTCCACGATCACGATGCAACTGCGCTTGGTGATCGCGCTGGCGCTACGGCCGACGCGCTGCTGCAGATCCACCACCGGCACCACCGTCCCGCGCAGGTTGATCACCCCACGCAGGGCGGACGGCATCATCGGCACATCGGTCGGTACGCGGTACTCGATGATTTCCTTGATGCCGAGAATGCCCAGGCCGAACATCTCCTTGCCCAACGAAAACGTCAGGTATTGCTGCGGCGCCGTGGGCGAAGGCGCATCGGCGGACGCGCTGCTGTGCGGTTGCATCGTCGGCTCCTTCAGAAACTGGCGAACTGCGATTCGTCGATGGCATCGGCAGTGGCGGCCACCACGCCGATCTGGCGCACATTGGTACGCCGTGCCGGTGCATGGGCGGCCACCGGCTGGCTGGCCTGCGTCGTCCGACGCGGCCCCGACCGGCCGGCCGGGCGTCCGCCATTGCCCAGCCGGAAGAAGCCCATCAGCTGCTGCAGCTGTTCGGCCTGCGCGCTCATCTCCTCCGAGGTGGCGGCCAGTTCCTCGGCGTTGGCCGCGGCCGACTGCGTGGTCTGGTTCAATTGCCCCACGGCGGTATTGATCTGGCTGACCCCGGCAGTCTGTTCTTCCGAAGCGGCGGCGATCTCCTGCACCAGATCGGAGGTGCGGCGGATCGAGGGCACCATCTCGCCCAGTACGCGGCCGGCGCTTTCGGCCAGTTCCACGCTGGAGCCGGCCACCTCGCCGATTTCCTGCGCGGCGATCTGGCTGCGTTCGGCCAGCTTGCGCACTTCCGCGGCGACCACCGCAAAGCCCTTGCCATGCTCGCCGGCACGCGCGGCCTCGATGGCGGCGTTGAGCGCCAGCAGGTTGGTCTGGTAGGCGATGTCGTCGATGATGCCGATCTTCTTGGCGATGTCCTTCATCGCCACCACGGTGGCGCGCACGGTGTCGCCGCCGTCGGCCGCTTCGCTGGCGGCCTTGGCGGCCATGCTGTCGGTGACCCGCGCGTTTTCGGTGTTCTGCGCGATGGAGGCGGTCATCTGCTCCAGCGAGGCGCTGGTCTCTTCCACGCCGGCGGCCTGTTCGCTGGCGGCCTGGGCCAGCGCCTGTGCGGTGGCACTGACCTCTTCGGAGGCGCTGGCCAGGTTCTCGGCGTTGCGGTTGACCTCGTCGACGATCTCGGTGAGGCGGCTCATGGTGGTGTTGACGTAGCGCTGCATGTCGGCGAATGCGCCTTCGTAGCGGCCTTCCACGGTATGGGTGAGATCGCCCTCGGCCATGGCGCCCATCACCTGGATCACCTCCGAGATGCTGCGCAGGTTGCCGCGCGCGCGCTCCACGGTCTCGTTGATGAAGGCCTTCTTGCCCGGCAACTGCGCCAGCGGCGCATCGAAGTTGCCGCGGCCGAATTCGGCCATCACGCCCATCGCCAGTTTCTTCACCGCGATATGCGCGCCGACCATCTGGTTGATGCCCAGCGCCATGCTGCGGAAATCGCCATCGAAGCGGCTGATGTCGATCACCACGTCGATGTCGCCGGCCTCGTGTTCGGCAGACATATGGTTGATCTGGCCGATCAGTCCGGTGAGATTGCCGCGCACCTGCTCGATGATTTCGTTGATGAAGCGCTTCTTGCCCGGCAGCAGCGGCAGCTGCGCGGTGAAGTTGCCGCGACCGAACTCGCCCACGCAGGCGATGGCCTGCTTCTTGACCGCGATATGGCCGGCCACCATCGCGTTGATGCCTTCGGCCATGCGGCGGAAATCGCCGGTGAAACGCTGGGTGTCGATGACCACGTCGATATCGCCGGCATCGTGCTCGGCCGACATGCGGTTGACCTCGGCGACCAGGCCGGTGAGGTTGCCGCGGATCTGGTCGACGATCTCGTTGATGAAGGCTTTCTTGCCCGGCAACCGTTCCAGTTCCGCCGAGAAGTTGCCGCGGCCGAACTCGGCCACACAGGCCATCGCCTGCTTCTTGACTGCGATATGGCTGGCCACCATGCGGTTGATGCCGTCGCCCATGGCGCGGAAATCGCCTTCGAAGCGCGCCACGTCGATGCGCGCATCGATCTCGCCGGCATCGTGTTCGCGCGAGACGCGAATGATCTCCTCGTTGACGTGGCGGATGCCGCTTTGCACCTTGCGCAGCCCGCGCAACACGTCGCCGGCCTGCTCGTCGCGATCCTGCGGCAGGGCGACATCGAAATTGCCGCGCGAGAAGGCATCCAGCGTCGTGGTGGCCAGGTCCAGCGAACCGTTGACCAGGCGAATGGCCCATGCCAGCAGTACGCCGCTGACCAGCGCGGCGACCACGCTGGCGGCCAGCAGGGCGGCATGCGAGAGCGTCAGCGCGAAGCCGGCGACGATCACGAGAACGGGCAGGGCAACGGCCAGTGCGGCGGTGAACCACAACTGCGTGGCGATCGGAAGACGGTGTGACATGGCGGTAGCTTCCTGGGGTCAGGGAACAACGTGACGAACGGTTTGTTGGCCAGCGATGACGCCGGATATCAACAGCGGTGGTGCAGGCACTCAGGCGGCCAGCGCGTCCTGCTGCGGGTGCAACTGCTGGATCAGGCTGGGCACATCCAGGATCAGCGCGACATCGCCGCTGCCCAGAATGCTCGAGCCGCTGATGCCCTTGACCTGCGCGAACACCTTCGACAGCGGCTTGATCACCGTCTGCCATTCGCCCAGCAGGGTGTCCACCACCAGGCCGAAGCGCTGCGCGCCCTGGCGGATCACCACGATGCTCTCGCGGGCCGGCGTCTTGCCGCCAAGTGCGAACAGCTCGCGCAGACGCACATAGGGCAGCACGCTGCCGCGCAGGTCGATGTAGTCGCTGGCGTAGTCGGGTGCGAACTCCACGCATTCCTCCACCACGTCCAGCGGCACCACGAACACCGACTTGCCCACGCCCACCTGGAACCCGTTGATGATGGCCAGGGTCAACGGCAGGCGGACCGAAATGGTGGTGCCCAGCCCGGCGGCGCTGTCGATCTCCACGGTGCCACGCAGCGCGGTGATGTTGCGCTTGACCACGTCCATGCCGACGCCGCGGCCGGACAGGTTGGTGACCTTTTCTGCGGTGGAGAACCCCGGCTCGAAGATCATGGCGAAGACCTCGCGGTCGCTGAGCTGGCGGCCGGGTTCGACCAGGCCGCGTTCCAGCGCCTTGGCCAGGATCTTGTCGCGATTGAGCCCGCCACCATCGTCGGTGATCTCGATGACGATGCTGCCGGAGTCATGGTAGGCGTTGAGGCCCACGGTGCCGCGCGCGGGCTTGCCGCGCGCCACGCGCACCTCGGCCGGTTCGATGCCGTGATCCATCGCATTGCGCACCAGGTGGGTGAGCGGGTCGCCGATCTTTTCCACCACCGACTTGTCCAGTTCGGTGTCTTCGCCGGCCACCACCAGCGCGATGTCCTTGCCCAGCTCGCGGGCCACATCGTGCACCACGCGCTGGAAGCGGCTGAAGGTGCCGCCGATCTTGACCATGCGCAGCTGCAGCGCGCTTTCGCGCACCTCTTCCACCAGCCCGGCCAGGATCGAGGCCGATTCCAGCAGCTGCGCGTCGCCGCTGCGCTGCGCGTTGGCGTTGGTGCTGGCCACGGCGATGATGAGTTCGCCCACCAGATCGATCATGCGATCGAGCTTGTCCGCATCCACCCGGATCGAGCGCGCGTCGGCACCGCCGCGCGCACCGGACTCCGGCGCTGGACGCGGCGCTGCCGGTGCGGCCGCGGGCACGTTGGCCAGCGTCGCAACCGTCACCGGTGCGCTGGCCAGCAGTGCGGCGGCGTCGGCCGGTGCCGGAACGGCGGCGATCTGCAGGTCGCAATCGTCGCGCACGAATTCGAATACGTCGTCGATGGCAGCACGGTCGGCGTCGCTGCGCAGCAGGATCCGGAAGCCCAGGTAGTTGGCCTCCGGGTCGAGATCCTCGAAGGCGGGCAACTGGCTGTCGTCGGTGTCGATCGACTCGACCGAGCCCAGGCTGCGCAGGTTGCGGATCAGCTTGAGCGGGGAATTGCCGAAGCGCAGCGCATCGGCGAACAGTTTCAGGTCGATGCGCCAGTAACCGCTCTGTTTTTCCGGGGTGCTGTGCTGCGCGACGGCCGCGGTGACGCCACAGCCGCTGCCTTGCAGGTAGGTCTGCAACTGCGCCAGCAGCGGCTCGGCTTCGGCGGCCAATGCCGCCGCATCGGCATGGCCGGGGTCGGCCGCAGTTTCCACCAGGGCGTGGATATGGTCGCAGCACACCAGCAGCAGCGCGATCAGTTCCGAACTCAGCGTCAGCGCTTCATCGCGCACCAGGTCCAGCACGCTCTCCACCACGTGGGTAAAGCCCACCAACTGCGGCAGATCGAACAGACCGCCCGAGCCCTTGATGGTATGCGCGGCGCGGAAGATTGCGTTGACCGCATCCGGCGAGGATTCGCCACGCTCGGCTTCGAGCAGATGGCGTTCCATGTCCTCGAGCAGATCCCGGCTCTCGGCCAGGAAGGTCTGCATCAGCTGATTCATGTCCATGCGCGCGTCACCGGTCCGTTAGTGAATGCGTGCGTCGAGGCTTGCGACCGCGTGCGGATACAAGGCTTCGAGCAGGCCCAGCAGTTCGATCACATCGACCACCGCGCGGCTGGAGTCGGTCAGTGAAAACGGCCGTCCGTCGGCCTGGATGGCCTGCTTGGTGGCCAGCAGCAATTGCAGACCGGTGGTGTCGATCTCGCTGACCGCGCCCAGGTCCAGATGCAGACCGCCCGGATGCGCCAACGCCGGCTGCAGCAGCGGCTTGAGTTCGGCGGCGCGCCGAATGGTCATCTCGCCCTCCAGGGCAAGCGTCAGCGGCGCAGGAAAATCGGACGATGGGGTGCTCATGGATGCCTCGAGGCGATACGCTGACGCGGGGAATGGCGCTGCGGTGGGGTGAACGTGCGCGGTTCGCACACGCCGCAGCTGCCGGTCTATGCAGGTATCGGCCCTGGTCCGGAATATTTAGGCCTAATTCAGTGCGATGACGGAAATGCGAAACGGGTCACTGCGCGCGAATTAATCGCTCAGTTTTGTCGCAAGCAGGCTCAGGGACGGATTGTCCGGGACAGTCCTGTGGACAATGGCGCCGGATCGATCGTGCCTGGACAGCGCGCACCCCCAACGCAGCCATAGCGCGGGAGATTGGTCGATCGGCGTGAAGGTGGCGGTGTGGTGCCGCAGGCAAGCCGATCCCGACGGTGGAAGAGCGCCGCTGGAGAAACGGCGAGGTGGGCACAGGATGGGAATACGCAGGCGTGCAGGGGTCTTGCCTGGATCCAGCTGCGGCCGAGGACCGGGGATCGCCTCGCCGCCGGGCACGTGACCCACATGCGCATAGTGCGTACGCCGCGTAGCGTTCGAGGCTGTCTGCTCAGCGGAGCGTTGCGCCGCTACCCGCTTCAGCCCGGTGCCAACGCCGCCAGCAGGCCGCGTGCGGCGTTGAAGCGGTCGGCGCCTTCGGGCAGCGGCAGCTTGATGCGCAGTTTGTCGGGGCCGTCCATCGCGTAGATCTTCGGCTGCTTCTGGATCATCTGGATGATGGTCATCGGGTCGATCGCCGGCTTTGCTTCGAACACCAGCCGTCCGCCGTTTTCGCCCAGATCCAGCTTGCGTATGCCCAGTGCATTGGCCTGTAGCTTGAGCTCGGCGATGGCGAACAGGTGCTTGACCGGATCCGGCAGCAGGCCGAAGCGGTCGATCATCTCGACCTGCAACTCGCGCAAGGCCTCCGCATCGCGCGCGCTGGAAATGCGCTTGTACAGGGTCAGGCGGGTATGGACGTCGGGCAGATAATCCTCGGGAATCAGCGAGGGCACGTGCAGCTCCACTTCCGCACCGCGCACTTCCTCGCCGGCATCCAGGTCGGGCAGCTTTCCCTGGCGGATGCTGCGCACGGCGCGTTCCAGCAGTTCGGTGTAGAGGCTGAAACCGACCTCGGCCATCTGCCCGCTCTGGTCCTCGCCCAGCAGCTCGCCAGCGCCGCGGATCTCCAGGTCGTGGGTGGCCAGGGTGAAGCCGGCGCCGAGCTCGTCCATCGAGGCAATCGCTTCCAGGCGCTTTTCGGCATCGGAGGTCATCGAGCGGCGGTCCGGCACCACCAGGTAGGCGTAGGCGCGGTGATGCGAGCGACCGACGCGGCCACGCAACTGGTGCAGCTGCGCCAGGCCGAAGCGGTCGGCGCGGTTGATGATGATGGTGTTGGCATTGGGGATGTCGATGCCCGATTCGATGATCGTGGTCGACAGCAACACGTTGAAGCGCTGCTTCTGGAAATCCAGCATCACCCGTTCCAGCTCGCGCTCGGGCATCTGCCCATGCGCGATGCCGATGCGCGCTTCCGGCACCAGTTCGGACAACTCGCGCTGCATGCGCACGATGCTTTCCACATCGTTATGCAGGAAATACAGCTGGCCGCCGCGGCTGAGTTCGCGCTGGAACGCTTCGCGCAGCAGCGTGTTGTCCCAGGCGGTGATAAAGGTCTGCACCGCCAGACGGTTCGGCGGCGGGGTGGCGATGATGGAGAGGTCGCGCAGGCCGGCCATGGCCATGTTGAGCGTGCGCGGGATCGGCGTGGCGGTGAGCGTGAGCAGGTGCACATTGGCACGCATCGCCTTGAGCGCTTCCTTCTGCCGCACACCGAAGCGTTGCTCTTCGTCGACGACCACCAGGCCCAGATCCTTGAATTTCACGTCCGGCTGCAGCAGCCGATGCGTGCCGATGATCACGTCGATCTCGCCACTGGTCACCTTCTCCAGTTCGGCCTTGATCTCCTTGGTGCTCTTGAAGCGCGACAGCACCTCCACCTTCATCGGGTAATCGGCGAAGCGGTCGCGGAAATTGCGGTAATGCTGTTCGGCCAGCAGCGTGGTCGGTACCAGCACCGCGACCTGCTTGCCGGCGCTGGCCGCGGCGAACGCGGCACGCACCGCGACCTCGGTCTTGCCGAAGCCCACGTCGCCGCAGACCACGCGGTCCATCGGCTGGCTGCTGGCCAGGTCGCGCAGGGTCGCATCGATGGCGGCCAGCTGGTCGCCGGTTTCCTCGAACGGAAAGCCGGCCGCGAACGGTTCGTACATCGCACGATCCACCTGCAAGGCCAGACCCGCACGCGCGCGTCGGCGTGCCTGGATTTCCAGCAGTTCGGCTGCGACATCGCGGACCTTTTCGGCGGCCTTGCGCTTGGCCTTGGTCCATTGTTCGCCGCCCAGCGAATGCAGCGGGGCGGTCTCGGCCGAGGCGCCGGAATAGCGGCTGATCAGGTGCAACTGCGCCACCGGCACATACAGCCGGTCGCCCTTGGCGTATTCGATCTCCAGAAATTCGCCGGGCATGCCGCCGGCATCGAGCACGATCAGCCCGCGGTAGCGGCCCACGCCATGATCTTCGTGCACGATCGGCGCGCCCTCGGACAACTCGCCCAGGTCGCGGATGATCGCTTCCGGCTCGCGTCCCACGCGGCGGGTGCGACGCGGCTGGTTTGCCCGCTCCGGAAACAGCTGGCGCTCGGTCAGCACCGCGATCTGCGGGGCATCCAGCGCAAAGCCGTCGTCCAGCGGCGCCACGGTGATGCCGAAGCGCAGCGTGCCGGCCAGGAATGCCGGCACGTCGGCAACCACCTCCGGCTTCAGTTGCGCGGCGGCCAGCACTTCCATCAGCGCTTCGCGGCGGCCGGCCGAGTCGGCGGCGACCAGCACCCGGCCCGGGTAATGGCCCAGGAACGACGCCAGCGCCTGCCCGGCGGGCGCGTCTTTCGCGGCCACCGGCAGCGGCGGCAATGGCTGGTCGCCGAGCGCGGACGCCTCGTCGATGCGCGGGTGATCGGCCGGCCACACTTCGATACGCGCCAGCTTGTTGAGCCGCTCGCGCAACGCATCGGGCGATTGGTACAGCTCGTCCGGCGGCAACAGCGGGCGTTCCACATCGTGGCGACGCTGTTCGTAGCGGTGTTGCGCCTGGGTCCAGAATGCATCGGCGGCGTTGGAGACACCGGTGGCGATCACCGGCAGCACGCGCCTGTCCAGATAATCGAACAGCGTGGCCGTCTTGCCGAAGAACATCGGCAGGTAATATTCCACGCCCGACGGGGCGATGCCGGATTTCAGGTCCTGATACAGCGCGCTGCGGCGGGTATCCACGTCGAAGCGTTCGCGCAGGCAGGCCAGTACGCGCTCGATGCTGGCGTCGTCCATCGGCACTTCGCGGCCGGGCAGCATCTTGACCGCGTCCACCTTGTCCAGCGAGCGCTGCGATTCCGGGTCGAAGGCGCGGATGGAGTCGATGTCCTCGTCCAGCAGCTCCACCCGCAGCGGTGCGTCCGCGCCCATCGGAAACACGTCGAGCAGACCGCCGCGCACGGCGAAATCGCCCGGGTCCATCACCTGCGGCACATTGCGGTAGCCGGCGCTTTCCAGGCGGCGTTTTTCCGCGTCCAGATCCAGGCGCTGGCCGACGCGCAGGTCGAAGCTGCCGCCCACGATGTAGCTCAGCGGTGCCAGCTGCTGCAGCAACGTCTGCACCGGAACGATTACCACGCCCTTGCTCAGTCCGGGCAGGCGATGCAGCGCGGCCAGCCGCTGGCTGATGATCTCCGGGTGCGGGCTGAATTGGTCGTAGGGCAGGGTTTCCCAGTCGGGAAACGGCACCACCGGTAGCGCCGTCGAGTCACCCAGCAAGGTCAGCAGATCCGATTCGATCTGGTGCGCGCTCTGGTTATCGCGCGCGATCACCAGCAGCGGCCCGGCATGCGCCTCGGCCGCGCGGGCGATCGACCAGGCCAGCGCAGTGGGCGACGACGGTGCGCGCCAGTAGGCGCGGAGCTGGCCGGATTTGGGCAGCGGCGGAGAAGGGTAGGTAGGCGACGGCATCAGCCGGCAATTTTATCAGAGCGCCCGCCGCGGCCGGTCCATCTGGCGTGAAAGGTGATTCGCACGGTGCATGCCGAAGGGCGCTGCGGGGCTACAGCCCTTGCGAGCTCGTGCATCTGTTTTGTTGGCGGCTTTCTGTGGGGCCTGGAGAGTCCAAAGCCACGCTGGTCGAGTGCGCGGCGCCCTTACCGCTCGCGGGACACGCCGTGAATCCGTCCCTGGAGGCTCGTTGGCGGCATCCATGCCGCCAACGGTCCCGCAATCGGTAAGCACACCGCGCCAGAGAGTTTGCTGGTGGTTTTATTGAAAGCTAGGCACACCGACCGACTCGACTGGTCCTTGCAACCAAGCCGCAGATCGCCAGCTCCAAGCCGAATCCCAAATCCCAAATCCCGAATCCCAGCCCCTCAGGCATCCAACTCCAGCACCATCCGCACCAGCTCCGGCGACTCCGGATGCGCCTGCGGTCTGAAACCCAGGGATTCGGCCAGCTGCAGCATCGGGACGTTGCTCTGCAGCACGTCGCCGAACAGACAGTCCAGGTACTTGCGACGCGCCCACTTGACCAGCTTGCGCATCAACTGCCGCCCCAAGCCCTGGCCGGCGACGAAGCTGCTGACCAGGATGGTGTATTCGGCCTGGCGGGTGCCGGGTACCAGCGCGGCGCGCGCGACCGCACCGACCAGGGCCTCGCCCGGCGGCAGTTGCTCGGCGGCCACCAGTACGATCTCGCTCTTGGGGTTGGGATGGGTCAGGCGCTGCACCATCTCCGGAGTGATCTCGGTGGAGGAGCGCACGAAGCGCGCGCGGATTTCCTCCGGCCCCAGCAGGCTGAAGGCCCCTTGCAAGGGTGGGCCGTCCTCGGGGCGGATCGGACGGAGCAGCAGGGTGCGGCCATTGGGCAGGCTGAAGTTTTCATGCCACGGAGGCATGCGATTGCGAATGGCCATGACCGGTAATTCCTTCAAGATCGGAAGATTCTGGCACCAGCACGGCGCGCAACCGTGAATGAATCCGGTGCGCGGCGAGGGATCGACAAGCGGTGACAGTGCTTCTCACGTCACTGTAACGAGCCGAGCCGTGAGCCAGTCGTGAGAGTGCAGGGTGCGCGTGGGCGGCCATCCGACCGCGGGGCTTCCCGTGGCACGCTCACACACGCAGCTCCGGCAGCCGGGTCGGCGGCCCGGACACGCGCGGGCCGGCGCGTGCGTTGCCGCGCCTCGAAGCGGGGGGCGCGCGATCAGGTGGTGGGACGGTAACGGCCGGCGTGTGTCGCGCTGCAGCGCCAGCCGGCCCCGGCTGCCGCCGGCAGCCGCGACCGCCGGCGGCGGATCAGGCGTCCTGCCGCAGCCACTCCAGCCGGGTGGAGGCGCCGGGTTCGCCAAGATGCTGCTTCAGTACCGGCAACGCAGGCGCCAGCACCCGGTCGAACTGCCAGGGGGCATTGACGATCAACAGCCCGCTGCCGGTCAGGCGCAGCGGCGAGTCGTCCGGCCGCACCTGCAGCTCGGCCACCAACACCGACTTGGCCGGCAGCGCGGCGGCCTTGCGCATGAACGGCTGCAGGCTGCGGCGCAGCTTGATCGGGTACCACACCATGCAGATCGCCTGCGGCCAGCGCGCTAGCGCCTCGCGCACGCTGTGCAGGATTTGCGGGTACTCGGCGTCCTGCGCCTCGTACGGCGGGTCGATCAGTACCAGCCCGCGGCCGATCTTGATGTCGCCCGCGCGCGGTGGCAGGAAGGCGCGGATCGCCGCATAGCCATCGCCGGCATGCACGCGTACGCGGCTGTCCTTGTCGAACAGGCTCTTGAGCGCCTGTGCCTCGTCGGCCTGCAGTTCGCAGAACGCCATGCGGTCCTGCGCGCGCAGCGCCTGTGCGGCCAGCAGCGGTGAGCCGGGATAATGATCGAGCTGGATGCCGGCGGTGGGGCGGGCCGGCTTCTGCCCGGGCGTCACGGGGCGTGCAGGCGCCAGGTTGTCGGCCTGCACCGCACGCAGATAGCGCTCGACCACGTCTGGCAGGGTGGGCTGGGCCATCAATCGCAGTACCCCGGCGTCGGCTTCGCTGGTCTTGCGGCTTTCCTCGCCACCGAGCTGGTAACGGCCGCGCCCGGCGTGGGTGTCGAGCACGAAGAATGGGGTGTCCTTGCGCTTGAGCGAGTCGATCAGCGCCAGTAGGGCGATGTGCTTGAGCACGTCGGCGTGGTTGCCGGCATGGAAGGCGTGGCGATAGTTCATCGCGGCAGTGTAAGCGGGCGGGCGCGTTTGCGCTGGTGCGCGGGTGGCTGGCGGCGTGCGGACGCGGGACCCGGCCGGCAAGCGTTGCGAAAGCGGGTGCAGCCCGCGGTGCTGGGCGAGCGGGAGACGACGGCGCTGCAGACCACGCGCGCATGCGGCTATGCTGCGCGCCATGTCCCAAGCTCCTGTCCGCGTGCTCGTCGTCGAAGACGAGGCCGCCATTGCCGATACCGTGCTGTACGCGCTGCGCAGCGAGGGCTATGCGCCCGAACATTGCGTGCTGGGGCGCGAGGCGCTGGCGCGGCTGCGTGCCGATCCTGCCGATGTGGTGGTGCTGGACGTGGGCCTGCCGGACATCAACGGGTTCGACGTCTGCCGCAGCCTGCGCAGCTTCAGCGAGGTGCCGGTGATCTTCCTGACCGCCCGCAACGACGAGATCGACCGGGTGCTGGGGCTGGAGCTGGGCGCCGACGACTACATGGCCAAGCCATTCTCTCCGCGCGAGCTGGTGGCGCGGGTGCGGGCGCGGCTGCGTCGGCGGGCGGCGCCTGTAGCCGCCGAAGCCGGCTGGCAGCCGCATGGCGCCTTTGCGATCGACCGCGAAGGCAGCCGCATCCGTTACGGCCAGACCCTGCTGCCGCTGACCCGCTACGAATACGCGCTGCTGGCCGCGCTGCTGCAGCGGCCCGGCGCCATCCTCAGCCGCGCGCAGCTGATGGACCGCGGCTGGGACGCCAGCGCCGACAGCGCCGATCGCACCGTCGATACGCATATCAAGACACTGCGCGGCAAGCTGCGCGAGGCCGGCGTGCCGACCGATCCGATCCGCACCCACCGTGGCCTCGGCTACGCCCTGGAGGTGTAGCCGATGACCTCGCCCAGGCGTGCGTGCGTCCCCCGGGCCGGGCGCTGAGATGCGGCTCGGTCTGAAGCTGTTCCTGGGGTTTTTCCTGATCGTCGGGCTGGCCGCGTTCTTCGTGATGCGGGTGTTCGTCAACGAGGTCAAGCCCGGCGTGCGCCAGGCGATGGAATCCACGCTGGTGGATGCGGCCAATGTACTGGCGGAAATGGCCGGCCCCGAGCTTGCGCAGGGCACGATTGCCAGCGGCAGCTTCGCCCGCCATCTGGCGCAGGCGCAGCAGCGCGATCCCAAGGCCTGGGTGTGGCGCTTCCGCAAGAACAACGTGGACTACCGCGTCACCGTGACCGATGCGCGCGGCGTGGTGGTGTTCGATTCGCTGGGCCGCGACGTGGGGCGCGACAATTCGCGCTGGAACGATGTCTACCGCACCTTGCGCGGCGAATATGGCGCGCGTTCCAGCCCCGAGAACGATGGTGATCCCACCGCGACGGTGATGCACGTGGCTGCACCGATCTACGCGCCGGATGACTCCGGGAAACTGATCGGCGTGCTGACCCTGGCCCAGCCGAACCGCAGTATCGACCCCTTCATCGAGGCCAGCCAGCGCAACATCCTGCAACGCGGCGCCTGGTTGATCGGCATTTCGGCGTTGATCGGCATCGCCATGACCTGGTGGCTGATGCGCGGCATCGGCCGGCTCAATCGCTATGCGCAGGCAGTGAGTGCCGGCCAGCCGGTGCCGCCGCCGGCACCGCGCAGCGACGAGATCGGCGATCTGGGCCAGGCACTGGAAACCATGCGCCGCCAGCTGGAAGGCAAGGCCTATGTCGAGCAGTATGTGCAGTCGCTGACGCACGAGATGAAGAGCCCGCTGGCCGCGATTCGCGGCGCCTCCGAACTGCTGAGCGAGCCGCTGCCGGACGCCGATCGCCAGCACTTCGTCGCCAGCATCCGGGCGCAGGAGCGGCGCCTGACCGAGACCATCGACAAGCTGCTGGCGCTGGCCGAGGTGGAACAGCACGGCTGGCTGCAGAGGCGCGAGCGCATCGACGTGTCCGGCTTGCTGCAGGCGGCGGTGGAAGCCGTGGCGCAACGCGCCGCCAGCGCCGGGGTGCAGGTCGAGATCGATGCTGCATGCCTGACGGCCGGCGATCAGGCCGTGCACGGCGATGCGTTCCTGCTGCGGCAGGCGCTGATCAACCTGCTGGAAAATGCCATCGCGTTCTCAGCCGCAGGCAGCCGTGTGCAGCTACGCATGCAACTGCAGGGTGCGCAGCTGCAGCTGCTGGTGGAAGACCGCGGCAGCGGTGTGCCGGGGTATGCGATCGAGCGCGTCTTCGAACGTTTCTACTCGCTGGCGCGCCCGCAGACCGGCCAGCGCGGCTCCGGCCTGGGGCTGCCCTTCGTACGCGAGGTGGCGCGCCTGCATGGCGGCGAGGTCAGGCTGGACAATCGTGAGGGCGGCGGCGCAGTGGCCGTGTTGCGCGTGCCCATCGCCTGAGCGCGAGGCCAGCGGCCTCGGGCGGCTCTGCCAGGCCGCCCGCACAGCGCAGCACGGTAGCGGGGTGGCGTGCTGTACACCTGCCCGTGGCCGCCCCCGATCACGTCCCCCCGCGCCCGCGCGGGTCCGTTGCCATCGACTGGCGGCGCCGACGCGGCAGCGTACGCAGAGCACTTCACACTCGCTTCAATTTCGCCTCAAACCCCCGACACCGCCACGTCGCACCCTGGCCGCTTCCAAGACGAGGACGGTCGATGAAATCCCTGAAACTGTTATTGCGGTTCGCCACCATCGGTGGGCTGATCCTGCTGTTGCTGATCCCCTTGCTGCTGATCCGTGGCGCGGTGCAGGACCGTGCCCGCTATCGTGACGAGGCGGTGGAGCGGGTGGCGCAGAGCAAGGCCGGCGAGCAGCAATTCATCGCGCCGGTGCGCGTGCTGCCGTATACCGAAGAGGTGCAGGTGACCGAGCCGGACGAGCAGGGCAACCAGCGCAAGGTCTGGCGCAAGCGCGAAGGCGTGCTGATGCAGACGCCGCGTCGCCTGAAACTCGGCGGCGAGATGGTGCCGTCGGTCCGCGAGGTGGGCCTGTACCGGGTGCAGGTGTATTCCTGGAACGCCACCCTGCACGCGGAATATGCGCCGTTGGACTACGCTGCCGTGCCGACCCGCGTCTACGGCCGGCCGCATCTGGCGGTGGGCATCTCCGACGTGCGCGGGCTGGTCGGCACCCCGCGGTTGCAGGTGGACGGGCGTGCAGTGGCACTGGAAAGCGGTGCCGGTGCATTGGCCGATCGCTCCGCAGGCGTGCATGCCGCGCTGAGCCCGCTGACCGACACGGCCGCCGGACGGCTGCAGGAGGGCAGCGTGGTGAACATGCAGTTCGTGCTGGACGGCACCCGCCGGCTGGCCATCGCGCCGATCGCCGACAACAACGAGATCGCCTTGCGCTCGGCCTGGCAGCACCCCTCCTTCGGCGGCCGTTTCCTGCCGAATGCGCCGAGCATCGGGCCCAAGGGTTTCGAGGCCACCTGGTCGCTGTCGTCGCTGGCCACCGGCGCACAGACCCAGCTGCAGTCCAGCCAGGATGCGCTGGACATGCTGGAGGTGCGCCTGGTCGATCCGGTGGACGTGTATACCCAGGCCGACCGAGCCAGCAAGTACGGCATCCTGTTCGTGGTGCTGACCTTCGTGGCGTTCGTGCTGTTCGAATTGATCAAACGCCTGCCCATCCATCCGCTGCAATACCTGCTGGTCGGCCTGGCGTTGGCCATCTTCTTCCTGCTGCTGCTCAGTCTGTCCGAGCAGATCGCGTTCTGGAAGGCGTACCTGCTCTCGGCCGCAGCGTGTATCGGGCTGCAGTTCTTCTACCTGTCGGGCGTGCTGCGCAGCTGGGGCCGCGCCGCAGGATTCTCGGTGATGCTCACGGCCCTGTATGGGGTGCTGTACAGCCTGTTGATCTCCGAAGACAACGCATTGCTGATGGGCTCCCTGCTGCTGTTCGGCATCCTGGCCAGCATCATGTGGGTGACCCGCAAACTCGATTGGTACGAACTTGGCAATAGTCTGCGCTGAGAGCGGCATGAGAGCGCAGGCACAACTGGTCCGGCGGGCGCAGCGTTTGCTGCCCGCAGGGATCGACACGGTGGCGCTGCTTCCCGCAGCGCTACCGCAACAGTGGGAAGGCTCGGCACTATCGGCCTTGCCGTGGGCCGGGCAGGGGCGCGGCGGGGTGATCGGCTTGCGCTTGCATGACCGCACCGCCGAGGACTTGCGCACCGGTGGCTGCAACTTCATGCAGGCGCCACGGCAGCAGATGACGCAGGGGGAGGCCGGCCTGCGTCGCTACGGGCCATGGCAGCGCCTGAGCAATGGCAGCTACTGGACCCGCAGCAATGATGCGTTGCTCGGGGTGCTGGTGGCGGCGGAAGCGTCGGCAGTGTGGTTGATGTGGCAACAGCCCGGTGCCCTGCAACAGCGCCACGGCAGCTGGCTGCGCTGAGCGGCGGTGGCGGGGCAGCGCGATACGTCCGGCTCGCTTACCATGGCCGGCATGACCGGTACCTCCCTCATCGTCGAAGCAGTAAGCGGCAATGCGGTGCTGCCGTATCTGGATGCGGTGGCGCAGCTGCGCATCGCGGTGTTTCGTGCATGGCCCTATCTGTACGAGGGCGATGCCGATTACGAACGCGACTATCTGGCAGCGTATGCGGCCTCGCCGCAGAGCGTGTTCGTGCTGGCGCGCGATGGCGATGCGGTGATCGGCGCGTCCACCGGCCTGCCGCTGCTCGACGACAGCGAGGCGTTTCATGCACCGTTCCGTGCCGCCGGCATCGATCCGGCCAGCGTGTTCTATTTCGGCGAATCGGTATTGCTGCCCGCGTATCGCGGGCGGGGCATCGGCCATGCGTTCTTCGACCGCCGCGAAGCGCATGCGCGCGCGCTGGGCCGCTTCGCGCTCACCGCCTTCTGCTCGGTGGAACGCACGCCCGACGATCCGCGCAAGCCAGCCGACTATCGGCCCAACGATGCGTTCTGGCGCAAGCGCGGTTATGCGCCGCAGCCGGACATGCAGGTGCGGCTGGCGTGGGCGGAGTTGCAACGCGGGCAGATCGACCACAGTTTGAGCGTATGGACGCGCGCATTGGCGGACTAGCTGCGCCCGTACCTCCTGCATGGCCGCCTGCCACCCGCGCGGGTCGCCTGCACTTGTTCCCGCTTCCCGTCACAGGAAACCGCCATGAATGCGCCGCTCACCATCGCCGTTGCCAAGTACCCGATCGGTCGACCGGCGGATTTCGACGCCTTTGCCGTACGCGTGTCGGCCCTGGTCGGCGAGGCGGCGCTGGCCGGCGCGCGCGTGGCGGTGCTGCCGGAATACCTGTCGCTGGAGCTGGCCGCGACCTTCGGCACGCAGATCTCCGCCGGCCTGCCAGAGTCGCTGGCGGCCATCCAGGCCTTGCGTGCACCGTGGCTGGAGCTGTTTGCCGGGCTGGCCCGGCAGCACCGCCTGCATCTGATATCCGGCAGCTTTCTGCTGGATCTGGGCCAGGGGCGCTACCGCAATCGCAGCGATTGGTTCACGCCGGATGGCCGCCACGGGTGGCAGGACAAGCTGCAGCTCACCGGCTTCGAAAAAGCGACCGGGCTGATCGAGCCGGGCGATGCGCTGAAGGTGTTCGACCTGGACGGCGTGCGTGCGGCGATCGCGATCTGCTACGACAGCGAATTCCCGCTGCCGGTGCATGCGCAGTACGAAGCCGGTGCGCGCCTGCTGATCGTGCCCAGTTGCACCGACACCGACGCCGGCGCCACCCGCGTGCGCGTCGGCTGCCTGGCGCGCGCGCTGGAGAACCGCATCTTCGTCGCGCAGTCGGTCACCGCCGGGCATGCGCCCTGGAGCCCGGCACTGGACGTCAATACCGGTGAGGCGGCGGTGTTCGCACCGATGGATGTGGGCTTCCCCGCCGACGGCGTGCTCGCGCAGACCGGCGGCGAGGCGGTATGGGCGTATGCGGCGCTGGATTTCGCTGCCTTCGAAGCCAGCCGCGCCCAGGCGCAGGTGGCCAATGATCGCGATTGGTCCGGGCAGTTGGGAGCCGGCCTCGCGCGTGCCCGGCTGGCGACCTGGGAATGAGGCCGCCACACTGCGCGTAGTGCGGATGCAGGCAGATCACGTTCGCAAGCCCGCTGGGACGTCCGTGGCATGCCCGTGCTGCCATGCGCAGCGCCCGCCGGCGCCGTGATCGTGGTGTACTGGCGGCCTTCTCCAGCACGGTTGTCCAGACGCACCCATGGCCAAAAAGAATCTGATTCCGCATAGCGTCCGGCTCGAGTTCACGCCGGGCGCGCTGGTGCACAGCAATCTGTCCGGTGCTGCATTCACCGACGACTGGCTATGGGTGGCCGGCGACGAAGCCTGCTCGGTGGACCGGTTGCGCAGGTTGCAGCCCGGCCAGCGCGAACGCCTGCGCTTCGGCGAAGGCCAGAGTTTTCCGCTGGCCGAGCTATTGGACCTGCCGGGTGAGGATGCCGAGGAAGCCGACCTGGAAGGAATGGGATTGTCGGATGGCTATCTGTGGGTGGTGGGTTCGCATGGCTCCAAGCGCAAGAACGCCAAACCCGGCCGCACCGATGCCGACAATGCCAAGCGGCTGACCAAACTCAAGCTCGACGCCAACCGCCGCCTGCTGGCCTGCCTGCCGGTCGAACGCGACGACGACGGCACGCCGCGGCTGGTGCGGCAGACCGCCGATGGCCGCCGCGCGCTGCGTCTGAAGGGCGACGCCAAGCACAACCAGCTCACCGAGCTGTTGGCCGAGGACCCGCATTTCGGCCCGTTCCTGAAGATTCCCGGCAAGGACAACGGTTTCGACATCGAGGGCATCGTGGTCGACGGCCAGCGCCTGTTGCTGGGCCTGCGCGGGCCGGTGCTGCGCGGCTGGTCGGCGCTGCTGGAGATCGCAGTGGAAGCGCATGGCGACCATCTGCGGCTGGCCCCACTGGACGAGGACGGCACGCTGCTGCGCAAGCATTTCCTGCAGCTGGGTGGGCTGGGCGTGCGCGACCTGCACTATTCCGGCGACGATCTGTACCTGCTGGCCGGGCCGACCATGGTCCTGAACGGCGAGATCCGCCTGTTGAAATGGCCGGATGCGCGCAAGGTGCTGGCCGCCAACCGCGAGCCGGTGCGGTTCCAGCACACGCTGCTGGAATCGGCGGTGTTGCCGCATGGCAAGGACAGCGATCGCGCCGAAGCGATCTGCGACCTGCCGCCGCAGCTGGCCGGCAGGCGTCCGAGCTGGCTGGTGCTGTACGACGCGCCTGGCCCGGCGCGCAGCGGTGGCGACTGCGTGGTCTACGGCGACCTGCTGTGCAACCGCTGAGCGGTCGCCGGGCAGCGCCCCGCTGCGCAAGGTAAAATCGGCCCACCCCCGTTTCGCCGAGCGCTCCATGACCTGCCGCACCCGCTTCGCCCCCAGCCCGACCGGTTACCTGCATATCGGCGGCGCCCGCACCGCCCTGTATTGCTGGCTTGAGGCACGTCGTCGCGGCGGGCAGTTCGTGCTGCGTATCGAAGACACCGACCGCGAACGCAGCACCCAGGCGGCCATCGACGCCATCCTGGAAGCGATGGACTGGCTGGGGCTGGACTACGACGAAGGCCCGATCTACCAGACCCAGCGCATCGCCCGCTACCAGGAGGTGGCCGAGCAGCTGCTGGCGCAGGGCAAGGCGTATTACGCCTACGAAACCCGCGAGGAGCTGGACGCCATGCGCGAGGCGGCCATGGCCAGGCAGGAAAAGCCGCGCTACAACGGGGCTGCGCGCGAGCAGCAGCTGGCGTACCGCGACGACCCCAATCGTGTCATCCGTTTCAAGAATCCCGTCGACGGCAGCGTGGTGTTCGACGACCTGATCAAGGGCCGCATCGAGATCGCCAACAGCGAGCTCGACGACATGGTGATCTTTCGCCCGGACGGCTACCCCACCTACAACTTCGCGGTGGTGGTGGACGATTGGGACATGGGCATCACCGAGGTCATCCGCGGCGACGACCACATCAACAACACGCCGCGCCAGATCAATATCTATGCAGCGCTGGGGGCGCCGGTGCCGCGCTTCGGGCACATGCCCATGATCCTGGACGAGCAGGGCGCCAAACTGTCCAAGCGCACCGGTGCGGCCGACGTGATGCAGTACAAGGACGCCGGCTACCTGCCGCATGCGTTGATCAACTACCTGGCCCGTCTGGGCTGGTCGCATGGCGACCAGGAGCTGTTCAGCCGCCAGGAATTGCTCGACCTGTTCGACATCACCGACGTCAACTCCAAGGCCGCACGGCTGGACATGGCCAAACTTGGCTGGGTCAACCAGCACTATCTGAAGACCGACGACCCGGCCAGCATCGCGCCGCAGCTGGAGTACCAGCTGGGCAATCTCGGCATCGACGTAGCCGATGGCCCGGCTGCAGCGGACGTGGTGGTGGCGCTGCGCGAGCGCGTGCAGACCTTGAAGGAGATGGCCGACAAGGCCGTGGTCTGGTACCGGCCGTTGGAGGTGTACGACGAAGCGGCGGTGATCAAGCACTTGAAACTCGGTGCCGAAGTGCCGTTGGGCAAGGTGCGCGAGCTGCTGGCGGCGCTGGGCGACTGGAGCGTGGAGAGCGTCTCGGCGGCGCTGCACGATGCCGCTGCCGCGCTGGAACTGGGGATGGGCAAGGTGGCTCAGCCGCTGCGCGTGGCCATCACCGGCACGCAGGTCAGCCCGGATATCTCGCAGACGGTGTACCTGGCCGGGCGCGAGGGCGCCTTGAAACGCATCGACGCCGCACTCATCAAGATCGGAGCGGCCTGACGCCGGAGCCCGTATGACCAAGCACACCCCTTCGCAGAAGCATGCCTGTACCGAGCCTCACCATCATGTCCACGACGCCAACAGCTTCGTGCGCGCGGTGGAACGCGCCTGTGGCGAGCGCGGCCTGCGGCTGACGCCGATCCGCGCCAACGTGCTGCGCCTGATCGCCGATGCCGGCAAGCCGGTCAAGGCCTACGAACTGCTGGACTGGGTGCGTGAAGGCAAGGGCGTGGGTGCCGATGCGCCGCCCACGGTATACCGTGCGCTGGATTTCCTGATGGCCAACGGCTTCGTGCACAAGCTCGAATCGGTCAACGCCTTCGTCGCCTGCCACCACCCCAACAGCGCCCAGCACTCGGTCCCGTTTTTGATCTGCGACCGCTGCCATAGCGCGGTGGAACTGGAAGACCGCGACGTGGTGTCGCAGCTGGAGGCCCGCGCCAAGGCTTTGGGGTTCCAGCCGCAGGCGCAGACGCTGGAAGTGCACGGCCTGTGCGCCAAGTGCGCGGTGGCCGAGGCCTAGCCGGTCCGGTTCGGGCGGCTGCTCGACTGTCTGGCGTCTGCGTTCCGCTACCGGGCGTCACGGAGCGCAAGCGCGGCGCTCAGGCCATTACCGCCGCATCGGGTGTACTTGCACGCAGCCGCTGCGCATCGCGCGCCGGTGGCTCGCCCAGGATGCGCGCGTAGTCGCGGCTGAACTGCGAGGCGCTTTCGTAGCCCACCCGAAAGCCCGCATCGGCGGCAGTCAGCGCGTCGGCGACCATCAGCCGGCGCGCTTCGTGCACGCGCAGGTGCGAGCGGTACTCCAGCGGCGTCATCGAGGTCACCGTCTTGAAGTGCGCGTGGAAGGTGGAACGGCTCATCGCCGACAGGTCGGCGATCTGCTCGATGCTGAAGCGCTCGGTGTAGTGTTCGCGCAACCAGACGATGGCCCTGGAGATCTGGTTGAGCCGGCTGTCGGCGATCGCCATCTGGCGCACCACCGCATTGGCGGGATCGGCCATCAACCGATACAGCAGTTCGCGCGTCACCAGCGGTGCCAGCGCGGCGATTTCCTGCGGTTGATCGAGCAGTCGCGCCAGCCGCACCGCGGCATCCTGCAACGGCGGCGTGCTGCGGTTGAGCAGCAACCCCGCAGTCGCGGTGGTGCGTCCCGGCTCGGCGAGTTCGGGATGGTTGATCGCCAGCTCGCTGAGGACGGCAGTATCCAGGTCCAGGCAAAAGCACAGGTATGGCAGCGCAGCACTGGCCTCGGTCACCGACCCGACGATGGGCAGGTCCACCGAGGCCACCAGGTACATCTGTGGATGGTAGTGATAGGCCTGTGCTCCCAGCATTGCCTGCTTGCGGCCTTGTGCCACCAGGCACAGCATCGGGGTGTACACGGTCGGGATCGATAGCGTGCGCACGGAGCTGCGCATGATCTGCAGCCCGGGAATGCCCGTGGCATGCAGGCCATCGGCCGGTGCGTGGCGCAGCAGCAGGGCGCTCAATTCGGTCAGCGAAGACATGTAGAACTCATCGATGCACAGGGCGGCCTGGCCGCGTTGCCATCGATGCTACAAGAGTGCAGGTCACGCGGCCGCCAAGGCCAGACCCGATCGGCGATGTCGCCGCAGGCCGCCAGCAGGGCGTCTCCGGCGCTGATCGGGCACTCACGCATAATCGATATCATGATCGCCCGTCTCGTGCCCGCGTCGTTCCATGCCCGCAAAGCCGTCCACGTTTCCAATGCCGACCAGCCCAGCCGAGTGGAAGAAGCTCGAGGCGGCCGCCGCGGCAGAACTCGCCCTGCGCACCGAGCAGGCGTACCGGCAGATCCTGGGTATCCTGCAGACGCACGGGCCTCTGCTGAGCGAGACGCAACGCCGGGGTCTGCACAAGCGACTGCGGAGTGGAGGGCGCTGATCCAGCGCCCATGCAGGTTTTGATGGACCAACACATGGTCGGGTCGAGGCCGCCGGGGACGGTCGATGCCCCGATGGCGATGATGACCAGCCAAGCGCTACGCGCTCCGATCCATGCTCGAACGACGCGGTCGGCCGCAAGCGTGGTAGGCCGACGGCCGACAGGCACGTGCTGGACAGGCAGCTCAAGAAAGCGGCCGCGGGAAACGCGCCCAGGATTCCCGGGCGCCCACGGACGCTCGGTTCGGGAACCCCGGGCGACGCCCGTGCCTGCCTGGCAGCGCAGTCGTTCCGACAGCTACGCTCAGTTCGGTTCCATGACCGATTGCTGCACCACCAGCCACGCCCTGGCGATGCCGCTGCTGCGCTGTAGCGTCGCCAGCGCGCCCTGCGCTCGCTCGATGCTGGGGTAGCTGATCACCGCGCTTCCGTCGATCGTGGAGGCGTACGTGATACTGCCGTTGGTGCTGCTGGCCAACGCGTTCGCGGTGGCCGGCGTGGTGCCGGTCAGTTTGACCTGCGGTCGAACCAGGACGGCGCGCCCGGTGCGTTCGTTGACCGCCGCCGCGATCGTCCGTTCTGCGCCCGATGCCCGGTTGGCCGACGCCCTGGGGCCCGGCATGCTCGCAGGCGAGTCGCTCAACACGATCGCGTAAGGGCCGATGCGTGCAGCCACCTTGCCGGCAGGCGAGGCCATCGCGCCATTGGTCCTGGCCAGGTTCGCTTGCGGTGCCGCTGTTGCGGGCCGACGCTGATCGATGACGGTGCCCGGCAGCATGCGGAACATGTCCTTGCCGGACTGGAAGCGCTCGCCGGTGGCGGCCGCGGCCAGCGCGTTGGCGTCCATGGACTGTGCCTGGGCGCTGCCGGAAGCGACGGTGCAGACGGTGAGCAGTACGGCGATGAAAGTGGATTTCATATCAGTGCCCCAGGATGCGGAGTTTGAAGTTCTGCAGCGTCGCGGTGGTCTGCGGCGCGCTCATGTCGGTGACCTCCAGGGTCCAGACACCTTGCGCTCTTTCGTCCAGGAACGCGTTGCTGGAGGTCAGGTCGATGTAGAACCCGGTCCTTGCGTAAGTCTCCGGATCCAGCACCGAGAACGGCGTGACCACGTAGCTGCGTGTGCCGCTCGGCGAGATCAGGACCACGCGCAGACTGGTCGGGTTGCGGTGCGAGGTGGCGAGAGAAAGCTGTACGCCTTCGACCCGCATCGCCTGCGTGATCCGAAGCCGTTGCCGCGCCGGCCGCGCAGGCCCGCCGATCGGGCTTGCTGCCGCGGTGGATGCCAGCCACTGCGTATCGCGCTGCGGCGGAAGCGGCTCGAAGTGGGCCGCCTCGTACACCGCCGCGGCGCCATCGGCCAGGCCGAAGCCATACCAGTTGCTGAAGCGATGGCCGGCCGCGTTGGTGATCCAGCCCGGGTCGATCACGCTTCCCCGGTAGGTCGCGGCGGGCTGCCACGGGTCGACCGGGCGCGCGGTCTTGGCCAGGATGTACTTCACGTCGCGCGCGGTCAGCCGGGAATTCGCGCTCAGCATCAAGGCGGCCACCCCCGAGACGGTGGGTGCGGAGGCCGAGGTACCGGTCATGGTGCCGTCGTAGTTGCACGACGGGTCGATCCGGGAACCGCTGCCAGCCAGTGCGTTCACTATGCCAAATGCGGGGTTGTAACCTGCGCTGCAGCCGCTCAGGTCCGTGGTGACGATGGCAGGATCGTAGAGAGAAGGAGGCGATGCCGGCGGATTGGCAAAGAACCTGCGCTGGTACCCGGACTCGCCGCCCAGACCGGAGATCCACACGGCGGATCCCGACGAGGAGTACGACGCGCGCACGCCCTTGGCATTGACGCTGGCGACGACCACCGTGCCTGGAAGATTGGCAAGAGGGTCGACGTTGGCCAGTACGCAGCCGACCTTCGCCGAGCGCGCGGCCTCGCTGCACATTTCGACCTCGTTCCCGTTGGCGTCGAACCCCCAGGCGTCCTGGAAGCTGTTACCCGCCGCCTTGACGTAGATGCCACCCAGGCCGCCCCGGGTGGAGCGCATCAGCGCTTCCCAGGAGCGCTGCTCCTCCACCGGGAAGTCGGGATAGTAAAATGGCCTGCTGCCCCAACTATTGTTGAAGACCTCGATATTGCGCGCTTCCGGGCCGTCACCCCACGCGTAGCGGATCGCTGCGTAAGTGTTGGACGAACTGCGCGCAAGGAAGTCGAAGCCTGCCAGCAGGGCCTCGGGTGCCACGCCGCGTCCGCCGCGTCCGTTCCAGCCCACCGCGCCAACGATGCCTGCCACCGCAGTGCCGTGACCGTTGCCGGGATCACTGGGCGTGGTGTCGTGCGAGCGGTCGCCGAAGTTGTACGAGCCGTTCGGCAGGATGTTGGCGGCCAGATCCTCGTGGCGCAGCTCCAGGCCATCGTCCACGATGCCGACGCGCACGCCGCGGCCGCGGATGCCCAAACCGTGCAGGATGTCCACGTCCATGTCGATGCCGGGCACAGGCCTGGTGTCGCCGATGACCGCCTGCCCCTGGTTGGAGAGATGCCATTGGTAGCGCAGCAGTGGATCGCTTGCGCCGCCGTTTGCGGTGATGGCCGGTTGCGCGGCCAGCGTGTGGACCGCCGGCGTGCCGATCAGCGCGATGCCGATCAACAGCGTGAGGTGTCGCTTGCGAAAGAGATTCATCCGTTCGATTCCTATCGAAATGAGCATGGGTGAACGACACGCGCAGTCGTCTGGCCGATCGCCGGATCGGTCAGTGGTTCGGTCCATCGGACAGGCGCTAGCTGATCGTCCTGTGCCGGGACCAACACGCGTATCGACTGGGTGCGGGGTCGCCGCAGTTCCTGTTATCAGGGATTGGGAGAGCGCAAGGCGCGCTGTCGCCGATGTCGTGCAGGGTGGAACGCCGCGTCAGGCGGCAAAGGGTGCGAAGCAGCAATATCAGGAGTCATGTCCGTTTCTCCCTGAGAGCCAACAGGCGCATCTGCCCGAGACGATGTGCGGATGCGGTGGGTTATCGATCGGCCCCCTGTGCGCCTGCGCGCGACCGATGCTGGCAGCGCGGCAGCGCCGACAGCGAATCGATTAGAAAAGGCCAATGCGGTAGATGCAAGGCAGGTGAAATGTGACTCGCGTGTGACCGCTCACCCGCTTTGTACCCGGGCATGCCGAATGACATCGACAACTGCGCTTTACGGTGGAATCCAGGCGGCTGTACGCGATGATTCGATCACCTTCGATTCGTAGAAACGATCGCCAAGCGTCGAAACGCTTCGCATATGGGCGCCCGAGTTCCGTTGCCGCCTGCATTACCGCATGGGCGCAGTGGTGTAGGAGCAGTCACAGGCGGGCCGGTAACGCGTCGTCATCGCGATCGGGGCCGGCGCTATGTTGCGGCGGTGGCGCAGCGGCGCCTGGCCGCCATGCGTACGCCTTGGTTTCCAGCCGTTACCAGCGATAGGCCACCGACATCTGGTATTGCCGCCCGGCGATCGGCCGGCCCATGAACACCCCGCCGGTCGCGGCTCCGGGCACCCGCACGTTGCCCTCGGTCAACCCCAGGGTGTCGGTCACGTTGCTGCCGCTGGCGATCACCTCCCAATGCTCGCCCACATGCAGGTTGGCGCCGATATCCAGCATGTCGTAGGAGGGCAGGCGCTGGTTGTTGGCGAGGTCGGCAAAGCGATCGCCGATATAGGAATAGGTGGCAAACACCTTGAGATCGCCGAACGGCAGCATCCAGTAATAGCTGGGCGTGATGCGGAACTGGCGTTTGGGCTGGCGCATCACCTGGTTGCCGGTGAACTCGCGGTAGTTGCGGTACGTCGCATCCAGCCACACGCCAGTGCCGGCCAGTTCGAAGCCACCGAACGGGCGAACGGCGCCTTCCACTTCCAGGCCGCGGGCGCGCGAGTCGCCGACGGCGGTGAAGTTTTCGCCATTGGACAGGAAGGCCTGGAACGGCGAGTTCTTGAAGGTGTTGTAGAACGCGGTGAGATACAGGTCGTAGCTGCTGGCACCGGATTTCAGGCCCAGCTCGTACTGGTCCACTTCCTGTACGCGATTCTGTCCGTCGCGCAGATTGTCGAAGCCGGGAAACTTCACCCCGGAGTTGACCCGCGCGAACAGGCTGTTGCTGTCGTCGAGTTTGAAATTCAGACCTGCCGTCCACGAGAACGCTTCATCGTCCTGATCGATACGACGGGTAGTCGCCAATGCCAGCGAGGTGGCGTTGTCGTAGAGTGTGGCCGGGTTGCCGTCCAGATCCACCGTGCTGGTATCGTGCACATCGCCAGTGACGCTCTGGCGCTCGTAGCGTGCGCCCAGATCCAGGCGCAGGCGCGCATTGAGTTCCCATTCGTCGGCAACGAAGGCCGCCAGGTTCTCGCCGTCGTAGTCGGCGCGCAGGTTGAAGAAGGCGGTGCTGGTAAAACCCTGGCGGGTGGCCTGGCGGCCATCGGCCAGGTCCACGTCGATGCGGCGGGCGTTGTTCTGCGCGGTGAGTAGCATGGTATTGCCCAGGTACCAGGTATCTGCCGAGGAATACCTGGCGTAGTACGCGCCAACGGTCAGCGTGTTGCCGGCAAACAGTTCGCGACTCAGGCGCAGATCGTTGGTGAAGGAATTCAGGCGCTTGTCCACCGACCACCAGCCGGCTTCCAGTACCTGCTGATCGGGATCCACTACGCCGCCGCCGTTGGTGTAGCGCGCGGTTCCGGCGCTGCCATAGCCGGCGATGAAGTCGCTCAACCGCAGCGGCGCATCGCCGGTGAACAGTGCATGGGTCGGCGCGCTGCCGCTCATCACGTTGAAGCGGTCTGCAACGGTCCAGCCGCCGGTTTCCCAATTCAACTCACCGCCGAACACATCGATGTTCACACCGCGTCCGTCTGCCAGATCGCGCTGCAGGGTCTGGCCGTTCGGACCGACCAGCAGATCCACGTGACGGAAATCGCGGCCGAGCAGGGTGCCGGTCTGCGCGTCGAGCCCGGGGAAACTGGACAGATCGTTGCCGTTGTTGCGCGACAGCAGCGGGATGGCGGTGTAGAACGCGTTGTTGTCGTCGGTATGGCGTGCGTAGAACGACAGCTCGCCGCTGTCCCAGCGCTTGCTCAAGGTGGCGCTGAACTGGCCGCCCTTGTCGGCCGAGAACTGTGGATCGCGTACGCCGTCGGTCTCGCGGAAGAAGCCGCCCACGCTGTAATACCAACCGTTGCCCATCGGGCCGCTGTTGAACACATCGATACGACGCAATGCGTTGTTGCCGCCAGTCAGGCGCACGCTGCCCTCCGGCTGGTCCTGGCCTTTTTTCTGGATGAAGTTGACCGTCAGCCCGGGCTGGCCATTGGAGAAGATCGGGCTGGAGCCGCCACGCAGCACTTCCATGCGCTCGACCGTGTCGTCCACCCGGAACAGGGTGGAGTTCTCCAGAAACGACAGCGTGGGCGGCGGAAACAGCGGTGAACCGTCCAGTTGCATGGTGACGAACGGCGCATCGCCTTCGGAGGGCATGCCGCGCACGAAGATATTGGCACCGGTGCCGCCTCCGCTCGGCTCGGCCCACACCCCAGGCACGATCTTCAGTAGGTCGGCAGTGCTTTGCGGGACCGCCTGCTGGATCTGCTCCGGGCTGGCCGTGGTGATCGAAAAACTGGCATCGCGCTTGGCCAGGCCCTTGAAACGCGCCGTGCCGCTGACGATGACCGCATCCAGCGTGGTGGCGTCCTGATCGCCGGAGGCTGGCGTGACGGTCTGGGCGCGGCCATCCGGTGCCAGCAGCGCGGCGGCAACGGCGAGCGAGAGGGTGTAGCGGGTTACGGAAGAACGCATGCGCAAGCTCCTTGTCTCATCGCGAAAGGACTGCCGTGGCGCGTGCGGTCGATGCAGGCAGCGGCAGACAGTGCACGCGCATGTGCACGCAGTAACTGCGCGCGCATGCGCCCCCTGTCAGCGCAGTGCATCCATCTTTTACCGCAGAAGCGCAGCGCAACGTTGTGCGGCGCAACAGCTGTGCCGGCGGCGAGCGCATGTCCAAGCCGTTTCCCGTACGGGCATGCGGGCAGTGAAACATCGCGACACGTGCGCCAATACGCGGTCAGTCGCGGCCGCATGGCGCGAGCGTCGCCGCCTCCATCGGCCACAAACAAAAGGCCGCCCGAAGGCGGCCTCAGCTTCCAGTCGGCGGGGGAGAGAGTCCGCCGTCAGAAGAACATCCGCACGCCGAACGAGGCGCTGCGGCCAGGAAGCATCACGTCGTCCTTGAGGAAGGAGGTGTGCACGCGGGCGTCCTGGTTGGTGAGGTTGTTGCCGTCCAGGAACACTTCCCAGGCATTGCTGCCATGGTCCACGTGGTAGGCCAGGTGTGCATCGACGAAGGTGTAACCGTCGGTCGGCGTTTCGTTCGCCGCCACCTTGTCCTGCTTCATCGTGCGGGTAGCGCCGACCGCGGCCCGCCACTGTTCGGCATCCCAGCGCAACTGCGCACCGAACCGGCCCGGAGCGATGCGCGGCAGGTTGCCGCCGTCCTTCAGCCGCGCCTGCACGGTGTCGCCGAACATGCGCAGATCCCAGGCGCCGGTGTCGTTGTTGGCCAGGTGGAAGGTGGCTTCGCCTTCGAACCCGTGGAAGATCGCATCGGCCTGGGTCCACTGACGGATCGGCAGGAAGTCGTTGTCTTCTTCGTGGAACCACTGCCCGCCGGTATCGACGATGTAGACGAAATCGTTGTAGCGGTTGTAGTAAGCGGCCACCTTGGCATCCACCCAGTCGTTCTGGAAGTTCAAACCCAGCTCGGCCTGGTTGGCCTTTTCGGTCTTCAGGTTGGCATCGCCGATCTCGAAGGCGAGGGTGGCGATATGCGGGCCATTGGCGAACAGCTCTTCCTCGGCCGGCGCGCGCTCGGCGTGGTCCAGGTTGGCGGTCAGGCGCCATTGCTCGTTGAAGCGGAAACCGCCGCTGGCCGAGAAGCTGGTGGGGGTGAAGTCGCGTTCCACGCCGATGTCGGTCTGGTACTTGACCTTGTCCACGCGTGCGCCCACCTCCGCGGTGACGCGCTCCCAGCTATTGCGCGCCACGGCGAAGGCGCCCAGCGAGCGGGTATCGGTCTTGGGGACGAAGGATTCCTCGCCGATCGCCTGGAAGGTGGTATCGCTGCCTTGCAGGCCGAATGCGGTTTGCCAGCCGCCGCCGAAGGTGAACGACGCTTCCACGCGGCCTTCGTTGGCGCGCTTGGAGAACACGGTGCCGACTTCGGTACCTTCGAATTCGGTATGCGCATAGTCGGTGTGACCGAAGCTGTAGCGCAGCGCGCTGCCGTCGCCCCACGGGTCGGTCAGCCCGCCCTTGAGGTCGTAGCGGTCCTGTTGCAGTTTCAGCGACACGCCGCGCTCGCCGATCGACGGGTCGCCCGGCTCACCCGGATTGCCGTAGTTGTCGCGGAAACGCGATGCCGACACACCGACGAAGCCCCAGTCGCCGGCCAGCGACGCGCCGACCGAGCCCACCTTGCTGTCGATCCAGCTGTTGAGCTGGCGCCCGCGCGGGGTGTCGTAATCGTTCTGGTTGCGGTACACGCCGTCAGCATGGATCGACAGCCCGCTGCCGTTGCCGGCATCGACGCGGAACATGTCGGTGTTGCCGTCCTTGTCGCCGCCGTCGAAGCGCACTTCGGCACGGCCATTGAAGCCGTCCACCGGCGTCTCGGCGATGCGACCGTCGACCACGTTGACCACGCCGCCGATCGCGCCGGAGCCGTACAGCAACGTCGATGGGCCCTTCAGCACTTCGATCTGGTTGGCCAGGAACGGTTCGATGGCCGGGGAATGATCCTGGCTCACGGTGGACACGTCCTGGGTGGACAGGCCGTCGCGCAGCACCGCCACGCGCGGACCGTCCAGGCCGCGGATGATCGGCCGGCCGACGCCTGGCCCGAAGTTCGAGCTTTGCACGCCCGGCAGGCTGGACACGGTTTCGCCCAGGCTGGAGGTGCGCACCTCGTCCAGACGCGCGCCGGCCAGCACTTCGACCGGGCGGCTCAAGTCGCCGGCCGCGTCGCGCAGCGGGCTGGCGGTGACCACCACCTTGTCCAGATCCTTGATGTGGCGCCCGCTGGAAGGCGAGGCGTCGTGGCGGTTGTCGGAGCCGGGCGGCGTCTGCGGATCGGCAGGCACCGGGCTGTCCTCGGCCATGGCCAGGGCGGGAATCAGCACGCTGGCCAGGGCCAGCGTGAGGGTTGAACGGCGGAGCGGGGAAGCAAGGCTGGGGGACATGGCGAACCGGACTCGATAAATTGTTACTGTGTATCAATGGGATGGCGCAACAAGCCTGCGGCGCCGACGGCACACACCACACGGGCGCGATGCACCGGTGCGGGTCTGGAACGAGGAAGATGTTATATTATTCCAGGTCGCCGCGATCCCCTGCTGGAAGTCATGTCCTTGCCAACACTTCGCCATTTGCTCGATCGCTTCGGTGCCACCGGCTCGTTGCTGTGCGCGGTGCATTGCGCGGTGCTGCCGCTGGTACTGGCGCTGGCGCCTTCGCTGGGCTTGTCGTTCTGGCTGGGAGACGGGGTCGAACGGACCATCGTAGTGTTCGTGACCCTGCTCGGGTTGTTCAGCCTGGTGTTGGGCTATCGTCGCCATCGCGCCCTGCACGCGCTGGCCCTGCTGCTGCCTGGCCTGGGGCTGTTGTGGCTGGGCCTGCTGTACGAGCCCCTGCATCATTCGGTGGTGCCGCATGCGGTGGTCATGACCCTGGGTGGCGCGCTGGTGGGTATTGCCCATCTGGTCAACCTGCGCTTGAACCACAGCCATTCCCACGTGCACGACGCGCGCTGCGCGCACTGAGCCACAGCCTGCCGCTGGTGTGGGTGTCGGGGTTGTCGAGCGGGCTGCGCGCCCGCGGGCCGACGTGATAGGCTTGCCGGCCTTGCGCGAGGGCGCCGCTGGCGCAACCTCGCCAGACCCGTGCTTCAGCACGGGGACTTTGTTTTCACATTCAGGAGTCGACGAAATGGGTAAGGGTGACCGCAAGACCGCCAAGGGCAAGCGCTACAATTCCAGCTACGGCAATTCGCGTTCGCACGCGGTGAGCAAGGTCGTCGTGGGTGCCGCCGCCCCGGTTGCCAAGAAGGGCGTGGTCAAGGCGCCGGCCAAGAAGGCTGTCGCCAAGAAGACCGTTGCCAAGGCGAGCTGATTCCAGCCCACTGTGCGACTTGAAGAACGCGGCGCCTGCGCCGCGTTTTTTTATGCCCGTCGTTCCTGCGCCCGCCCGTCGCTGGTGCGGCAGAAGGCGTGCCGGGAGTCGTTCGACCGATGTGAGGCTCGGTTCATCGCTGGTCATGGGCTGGCGGGGCGGCGGATGGCGCCAGTAGTTGTTCGGCCAGCCCGCGGTAGATCGGGGTCTTGCAGACCAGACCGGACACCGCGCGGGCGATCAGCACCGTGGCCAGGATCGGCAGCAGCATCTGCCCGGTGTCGGTGAGCTCCAGCGAAATCACTGCCGAGGTCAGCGGCGCCTGGGTCACCCCGGTCAGATAGGCGCACATTCCCAGCAACACGAAGGTGCGCGGGTCCACGCCCGGCATCAGCGCCGACAGGTTGTGGCCGATCCCGGCTCCCACCGCCAGGGCCGGCGAGAACAGGCCGCCCGGGATGCCTGCCAGGTACGACACCAGGTTGGCGAAAAGCTTCATCAGGCCGAACTCATGGCCGACCTGCGCATGCCCCTGTACCAGGCTGCGCGCCTGTTCGTAGCCGGTGCCGAAGGCGCCTTGCCCGAACACCAGCGCCAATCCGACCAGCGCCAGCCCGCACGCGGCGGCCAGCAGCACCGGATGGCGCTGGCGCAACGCGCCCAGCCAGCGCGGCCTGCCGCCGACGCTGGCCAGCACCAGCCGCGCGAAGATTCCGCCGAGCAGGCCGGCCACGCTTCCGCACAGGGCGATCGCCAGCCAGGCACTGCCGAGCGGCAGCTCCACCGTCACCTTACCGAAGTAGGTATAGCTACCCAGCAGCCCCAGCGACACCACGCCGCCGACGATGACGGCGGTGAGCAGGGTGCCGGAGAAGCGGTGTTCGAAGCGGCCGCTCAATTCCTCGATCGCGAATACCACCCCGGCCAGCGGCGTGTTGAAGGCCGCCGCAATGCCGGCCGCACCGCCGGCCAGCAGGAAGTGCGAGAGTTCGCGCGGATCGTGAAAGCCGAACCAGCGCCCGAACACATGCATCAGGCTGGCGCCGACATGCACGGTGGGGCCCTCGCGGCCGACCGATGCGCCGCCCAGCAGCGACAGGGTGGTCAGTACGAGCTTGCCGACCGACACGCGCAGCGACAGATTGGTGGCGCGAAACGCCGGGTCCGGGTGCTCCAGCGCGGCAATGACCTGCGGAATGCCACTGCCGCGGGTGGGGCGTAATGCGCCGGAGGTCAGCCAGGCGAGCAGGGCGAAGATGCCCGGGGTCAGCAACAAGGCCCACCAGATCGAGTGCGCGACGATGCGTTGGAACAGATGGAAGGCCGCATCGCTGGCCTTGGCGAACACGATCGCCACCAGCGCCACGGCGATCGCACCGCCCCACAGCGCGGCGCGGCGGCGCCAGCCTGCGCTGGACAACATCGGCCGCAGGCGACGCGGCGAGGAATCGGAACCGGACATCGCGGCATTGTCGCATTGCCTGGCCATCACCCGGTCTGCAGCGACCCACATTCCTGGACGATCGGCGGTATCGGCCGCGCAGGCTGGGTGGAGCGGCACGCCTGCACGCGGCACTTCAAGGCCAGGGCGCGGGGCAGGCCGTGCGCCTTCGGCGTTGCTGCAGGCGCATCTGCCACCCAGCACGGCATCTGGCGCGATCGCGCGGTCGCGCCAGATGCCACGGGTTCCGACATCACCGGCACGCCTGCACGCCTGCACGCCTGCACGCAGCTACTTTCCGTCAGTGGCCGGTTGCACACGCAAGGCGGGCAGCAACACCGCCGCATCGCCATCGTTGGGCGCGGCGTCGATGCCCAGCAGGCGCGTCATCAATGGGTAGACGTCGACATTGTCGAAGCCCGGCAGGATCTTGCCCTGCGCCAGATCCGGGCCTTGCGCCAGGAACACCGCGCGCATCGACGGCAGTGCCGGATCGAAGCCGTGCGAACCGCGCATGCCTTGCGCTGGGCGCTTGGCCAGTTTTTCCGGGAACAGGGCATCCCAGCCTTCGTGCATCTGGCACACGATCGGAGGGATGCGTGGATGGCTGCCGTAATGCCAGCGCGCCGGCAGCTCCGCCTTGCGCCAGCAGTCGTATTGCGCATGTGCGCCGAGCAGGCGCGCCTCGGCGGCGGCCTGTTGTCCGGGCCGTGGTTCGAAGCCGATGACCTGGCCGTCGGTGACTGCCGTTGCCAGGGCGGGCGGCGCCATGCGTTCCACGCCGATCGCGTGGCCAGGGGGCACTTCGGCCATGCCGTGGTCGGAGACCACGAAGATGTTGGTGCGTGCGCGGGTGCCGTCGCGTTGCATGCCGTCCAGCAAGGTGCCGATGGCGGCATCCACTGCGCGTACGCTGTCGGCATACTCGCGCGACTCCGGGCCATGGTCGTGGCCGGCTTCGTCCACGTGTTCGAAATACAGCGTGACCAGCCGGTTGCGGGCGCTGCCGGCGGCCTTGAGCCAGGCCCGCACCGCGTCCACGCGCGCCTGCATGCTCACGCCTTCTTCGTAATGGCGCCAATGCGTCGGACGTACCCCCTGGATCGCGGCTTCGCTGCCCGGCCATGACCAAGTGGCCGTATGCAGGCCGGCGCGTTCTGCGCCCACCCACAGTGGCTGGCCGCCCCACCAGCGCGCATCGCCCACCGCTTCCGGCTTGCTCAGCCAGAAAGTGCCCAGCGCCGGATCGCGCATGCTGTTGTGCACGATGCCGTGATGGTCCGGGCGCAGGCCGGTGATCAGGGTGTAGTGGTTGGGAAACGTCAACGAGGGATACGACGGTGTCATCCAGCGCGCACGCACGCCTTGGTGGGCGAGCAGAGACAGCGTGGGTGTGATGCCGCGATCGAGCATGTCCGCGCGCAGGCCATCGATGGAGATCAGCAGCAAGGTGTGCGGCGCGCCATCCGGCGGCGGTGCCATCGGTGCCGGGGCCGTGCCTGGCTGCACTGCTGCGCTGCGCTGCGGGGGCTGGCTGGTACAGGCCGCGAGCAGGGCTGTGGCGGCTGCGGCAAACACAAGACGTCGTTCGATCATGCCGGCGAGTGTACGGCGCAGCGATGACGTCGCGAAGTCAGCGCGGCGGGGCGGGCGGCTGGGCGAACAGATCGCCGGCGCGGGCGAGCTGCCGTGGCGACCAGCCTTCCAGCTGCAACAGGGCCTGCTTGGTCGGCAAGCCGCCGCCGAAGCCGGTCAAGGCGCCATTGGCGCCGATCACGCGGTGGCAGGGCAGCACGATCGGCAGCGGATTGCGGCCGTTGGCCGCGCCCACCGCGCGACTGGCCGCCGGCCGGCCCACCGCCTGCGCCAGCTGCGCATAGCTCCAGGTCCGGCCGAACGGAATCTGCGCCAGCGTGTGCCAGACCTGCAGTTGGAACGGCGTGCCGGCAGGCGCCAGCGGCAGGTCGAACTGGCGTCGCCCGCCATGCAGATATTCGAGCAACTGCTCGCGTGCCTCGCGCACCAGCGCCGCGTCCGGATCGTGCACCCAGCATGCGCGTCCGGCCGCGTCGTAGCGGTTCTGCGCGAACAGGATATGGCGCACGCCGGTCTGGTCGGCGGCAACGCTGAGTGCCCCGATCGGGGATGGGAAGGTGTCGTAATGCACGGTGCTCATGGGCGCGACTCCTTCAGGTCGGTGGCGAGATGCCACAGGTGCAGCACGGCGTAGGCGCGCCATGGCCGCCAGGCCTGCGAGCGCGCCTCGGTGGCGCGTTCGCTCAGCCGCAGCGGTGCGCCGAGTACCTGCTGCAGGATCAGGTCGCCGGCCGGAAACGCATCCGGATGCGAGAGCGCACGCATGGCGATGTAGTGCGCAGTCCACGGCCCGATGCCCGGCAGGGCGGTACAGGCGGACACGAAGTCCGACAGGCGCTGTCCGGCGCCGAACTGCAGCCGGCCTTGCGCGCAGGCCGAGGCCAGCGCACGCAACGTGGCGGCACGTGCGCCCGGTAACCCGAGCTGTTCCAGCGGCGCATGAACGAGTTGTTCCGGCGTGGGAAAACTGCGATCCAGCCCCGGCGGCATGTCGGCGTGTCGCCCGCCATGGCGTTCGACCAGCCGCGCCGCCAGCGTCGCGGCACCGGCGACGCTGATCTGCTGGCCGAGCACCGCGCGCACCGCGATCTCGAAGCCATCCCAGCCGCCGGGTACGCGCAGGCCGGGTCGCCGTTCGATCGCTTCGGCCAGCAGCGGCTCGGGCGCCAGCGTGGCGTGCACGGCCTGCAGATCCGCGTCCAGGTCGAACAGCCGGCGCACGCGGCGCACGATCTGCGGAATCCGGCGCGGATCGGTGGCACCGATGCGCAGTAGCAGTTCGGCGCGCTGCGGTGCCGGCGCGACCTCGATCACGGTGGCGTTGCCTGGCGTGCCGATCACGCGGCGGTAGCTGGCGGTATCGATCTGCTCGATGCCCGGGATCGCCCGGCGCCGCAGGAAGGCCAGCATGGCTGGCCAATCCAGTGGCGGCCGATAGCCCAGACGCAGCGTCAGCTCGCCGCCCGGCACCTCGGCGCGCTGCTTGCGCAATGCCGATGGCGGCATCCCGCAGCCCTCCAGGAATGCCGCATTGAACCGGCGCAGGCTGTTGAAGCCGGCCGCCAGGGCGACCTCGGTCACCGGCAGGGCGGTTTCGGTGAGCAACTGCTTGGCCAGTAGCAGCCGGCGGGTGCCGTACACCTGGATCGGCGTGGCGCCGAGCTGCTGCACGAACTGCCGTTGCAGTTGCCGCGCGCTGACCCCGACGGCATCGGCCAGGGCCTGTACCGGCTGCTCCTGCAGCACGCCTTCGGCAATCATCGCCAGCGCACGCTGCACGCTCTCTTCGCCAAGATGCTGCTGCGCCTGCGGAGACAGTTCCGGCCTGCAGCGCAGGCACGGCCGGTAGCCGGCCGCGCTGGCTGCCGCGGCGGTGGGGTAATAACTCACGTTGGCCGGTTTGGGCGCTGGCGCCGGGCACACCGGGCGGCAATAGATGCCGGTACTGCGCACGGCGGTGAAGAACAGCCCGTCGAAGCGTGCATCGCGCGCCAGGCGGGCGCGGTCGCATTGGGTCCGATCGGGCATGAGGGTCTGCATGGCGCCAGTCTATGCCCTCGTCCTGGTGCCGGCTGGCCGTTTTCGGACAGGGTTGCTCGAGCGGGCTGTGTTCATGGCGCGGTCAAATCCTCGACCGCTTCAGCCATAGACTGAAGGTGATCTTCGTCGCGCTCCGATGCTTGCCCATGTTCAAACCGCTATTTCTGTCACTCGTCTGTGTGTGCTCGCTGGTTGCCTGTGATCGCAGCGGTACCTCCGCCGATGCCGTCGGGGCGCCGCCGGCTGGTGCAGCGCAGGTGGGCGATGGCGACCATATGGTGTCGGTGGATACGCCCGACCCGATACCGCCGCCGCGCCCGCGTGCGCAGGCTGGCACCGCAGGCTGGCCGCAGGCGGAACTGGAAGCGGGCCAGGCCTGGATCAGTTGCGCCACCGATTACGGCAAGGAGGCCGGCGACGGCACGCTGTTGCCGGCACTGGACCGTGCCAGCGTGGAGGCCGCGCTGGCGCCGTGCCGCGAGACCGGCCTGGTACGGGTGCGCTATACAGGCAAGATCAACGCGGGTTTCGCCGCGCTGGTATGGCGGCTGGCCTCGGTGGCCGAGCAGTGGAAGCTGCCGCATCGCATCCTGGATCTGGATTCCAGCGGCGGCCAGGTGGAGGCGGCGATCCGGGCCGGCGATACCATCGGCGAATCCAACTGGACCATCTGGGTACGCGAAGGCTCGGTCTGCCACAGCGCCTGCGTGTTCGTGCTGGCGGCCGGAGACAACCGGCTAGTGGCCGGCAAGGTCGGCATTCACCGGATGATGCGGATCAGCTCGAAGGCGACCTCGCGGGCCGAGCTCAATCGCGAACTGCGCGAGGTCTACGGCAACGTCAAGGAATACCTGGAACGCAACGGCGTGGCAGTGGCGGTGGCCGACCTGATGATGACGGTGCCCAATCGCAGCCTGCGCCTGCTCACCATGGAAGAGCTGCGCGAATACGGCCTGGACGGAACCAACGCGGTGCAGGACGACCTGGAGCGCATCCGCCAGATGCGCAAGTGTGGCGAGGCGTTCGTGCGCCGCAAGGACGCGTTTCTGGTGGCGTTCGACCAGAAGTGCAAGGGCGAGGGCGCGGATCTGGATGCGGTCAATACCTGTGGGCTGGCCTTGAAACAGCGCTTCGGCTTTCCGGATACGGCCTGTCCGGAGGAAAGCCCGCTGGCCGAAACCGATGCTGCGGCGCTGCCGGCCACGCCAGCGCCGGATGCGCAGGGCGATGCGCCGAGCGACGCCGCGCAGCCGCCAATGCCGGCGACCGAGCCGCCTTCCGAGGCGGCCCGCGACGCAGCGCAGGCGGATCCCCCGATACCTGCGCCTGCCGACGGTTGAGGCCGTTGCGGCTTTCACGCACATCGCACTGAGCGCTGCCTATGGTCGCCGCACCACAACCGGTCAGGGGGCAGTATGCGAGGCAAGACCAAAGGCGTGTTACTGGCGTACCTGCCGTCGGCATTGCTGGTGCTGATCGGCTTTGGCGTGGCCGAATTGCTGCGCCTGGCGGCCGAGGCGATGCGTGAGCAGTGGCCGGCCACGCTGGCGACGTGGTTGAGCCTGGCAGCGCTGATTGCGGCCATTGCGCGAGCGTTCTGGGTGAGCTGGCGGCTATGGCGGCCGCGTGGCGTGACGCCGGTGCCGCCGGCATCCGGTGGTGAGGTGTAGAGGTCTTTCCTGACGGCTGCACAGTCGCCAGGTGGGCGCGGCCGTTGCGCGTCATTCCGCATCTACCCCACGCCCACGCAGGTTCGGTGGGGTTCTCCACAGCGCTGCCGACCATGCGTGGCATGTCGTCGACCTGGACCTTTCCAGCGCGAGCTCTACGCCATGCAACAGCAAATACCTCGCCTCCCGGACATGCCATCGATTCGACCGCGATCGGCGATCTCCCTGGTGTGTCGGCGATTGCTGGCCAATCGCATTGGCGGCTTGTTTTGCACGGGTCGCGGCATAGACTGCGCCGACGGCCGCACGGTGTGCGGCTCTTGACCCTTCCATCCGATCCAGCACAAAGGTGCCCGTCCATGCGTCGTCCCCGTTTGCTTGTTGCCCTGTTGTTCGCCCCGGCGCTGGTGTTCGCGCAACAACCGCAGCCTTCCAACCGCGCGGCCGCTGCTGTGGCGCAACCGGCACCCGCTGCGCAAAAGCCGGCGGCCGCGGCGCTGAACCCCGCGCAGCAGGCACAGGTGGCCAAGCAGGACATCGAAATGACCCAGGCCGCCTTGCGCGTGGCACAGATGGTCGATACCAACAAGGCTGCCACCGTCTGGGACGGTGCCTCCCGCGTGGCCAAGAGTGCGGTCAAGCGCGACGCCTTCGTGTCTCAGCTTGCCGGTGAGCGTGCGCGCCTGGGTGCGCTGGTCGGTCGCGGGCAGAGCTCGGTGACGCGGGTGAAGTATGGCCCTGGCGCGCAGGTGCCCGAAGGGCTGTACGTCAACGTGAGTTTTCCGACCCGGTTCGCCAATGCGCAGCAGCCGGTGCGCGAACTGGTGTCGTTCCGTCTGGACGAGGACAAGACCTGGCGCGTTGCCGGCTACAGCCTGCGCACGGCGGCGAAGTGATGCGGCAATCGGCCCGGAGACGCGCATGCAACTGACGATCGAATTGCAGATGCTGGGCTGGGCCATGCTGCTCGGCCTGGTACAGCTGTTGGCCGCCTCGGCGAGCATGACCGCCCAGCGCGGCACCAAGTGGAACGCGAGCGCGCGCGATGGCGATGCCAAGCCGCTGACCGGCGTGGCGGCCCGCCTGGACCGCGCATTCCGCAATTACCTGGAAACCTTTCCGATTTTCGCGGCTGCGGTGCTGGCAGTGAGCGTGGCGGGGCGTACCAGTGCGGAAACCGCCCTGGCCGTGCAACTGTATCTCTGGGCACGCGTGGCCTATGTACCGGTTTATGCGGCCGGGATTCCCTATCTGCGCAGTGCGATCTGGGTGGTGTCGTTCTGGGGCATCGTCAAACTGATCCGCGCGCTGCTGGGGATTTGATACGGCGCCGGTTACCACGACGGCGCCGGCATGCCAGACCTGGCGGCGCGCGTGGGTGCAGTGCCAGCGCGACTGGAATGCGCGGCGCTTGATCTGGATCAAGCGCCGCGCGCTCTGCCGACTCCAGACTGCGCGCATCGCTGACGACGGATGTACCGCAGGCAGAAGGTGGATATCGCCACCATTGGCGCAGGGCCGGTAGGCCTGAGTCTTGCGCGCGCATTGGCCGGCACCGGCCTGTCGATGGTGCTGGTTGGTCAACAGCCGCAGGCGCAGCTGGCCGAGCCTGCCTTCGATGGGCGCGAGATCGCGTTGATCCATGCCTCGCGCGCCTTGCTGGAACAGTCGGACATCTGGCAGCGGTTTCCGGCTGAGGCGATCTCGCCATTGCGCGATGCGTGGGTCATGGAGGGGCGGTCGCCGTTCGCGCTGGAACCTACGCTGCGGGCCGCGCACGTGAAGGCACCGTTCAAGCGGGCGATTGCCGCGCACCTGATCCAACGCACTGCCTGAGCCGGCCAGGCGAATCCATTCGCGCCTGCGGTTGCAGCGGGCACGGGCGCAACGCTGGTGCGTTCAGTCGGCGGCGGCAGCGTCGAGATCCATGGCCATCACGCGGATCTCCACATCCTCCAGCTGCACGACCTGGCCGGGACGGATCTTGGCGGTCTTGCGCAGTTCCTGCGCACCGTCGACGTTGACCGCTCCGCTGGCGACGATGGCCTTGCCCTGGCCGCCGCTGTCGGCAAGGCCGGCCAGCTTGAGCAGCTGGTGGAGCTCGATGTAGTCGCCGTCGATGTCGAATTCCAGGATCTGCATGCTGCGCTCGCTGACAAAGGAGGGCGATTATCCGCCTGCGGCAGCCGGCAATACCACCATGAGCGGGCGCCGCGATGAGGCGCAGTGGCCATGGGACGTTGCGCGTGCAGGGCTGCGGGATTGGACACCACCGCTTGCGCTCACTCGCGCCGGAAACGCGCGATCTCCTCCAGCAGTCCGCTTGCGCGGGTGATGCTGCGCCCTGCATGCGCCTCGTCCAGGCGATCCAGCCAGGGATGGCGTGCGCGCCCGGTTCGTAGCGGGGGAACGCCTGCCACAGCTGGGCGGCGATTTCCTGGGCCTGCTCGTCGCGGTCGTCGCGGTCGCGGCAATCGCTGGCCGCCACCTTCAGCACGATGCCGTGATGCTGTCGCAACAGGCTGTTGAATCGGGCGTGGAGGTCTGTTTCCGAGGGCATGAGGCAGGCGCGGAGAGGGGAGGCAGGCAGGCTTGGGAGGGTGATTCGCCGGACCGGGCGAATCCTCACAACCTGAACGGACTGTCACGGCCCTTCGACAGCGAGGGGGGTAAGGGCGCACACTATGCTGCTTTGCGCCTGCCGGCTCCGTGCGGCGCCTCCGGAGTTACCCATGACCCAAGAATCTTCCGCGCCGCTGCTGTTTGCAGACCTCGGCCTCTCGGACGCTGTGATGAAGGCCGTTGCCGCCGTCGGCTACGAGTCGCCGTCGCCGATCCAGGCCGCCACCATTCCGGCGCTGCTGGCCGGCCGCGACGTGCTCGGCCAGGCCCAGACCGGTACCGGCAAGACCGCCGCGTTTGCGCTGCCGGTGCTGTCCAACGCCGATCTGCACCAGGTCAAGCCGCAGGCGCTGGTGCTGGCGCCCACGCGCGAGCTGGCCATCCAGGTCGCCGAGGCGTTCCAGAAGTATGCCGAAGCCATTCCTGGCTTCCGTGTGCTGCCGGTCTATGGCGGCCAACCGTATGCCCAGCAACTCAGCGCGCTCAAGCGCGGCGTGCACGTGGTGGTCGGAACCCCGGGCCGTGTGATCGATCACCTGGATCGCGGCACCCTGGACCTGTCCCAGCTCAAGACGCTGGTGCTGGACGAAGCCGACGAAATGCTGCGCATGGGCTTCATCGACGATGTCGAGGCCGTACTGAAGAAGCTGCCCGAGCAGCGCCAGGTGGCGCTGTTCTCGGCCACCATGCCACCGGCGATCCGCCGTATCGCGCAGACCTACCTGCAGGAGCCGGCCGAAGTCACCATCGCGGCCAAGACCACCACCTCGGCCAACATCCGCCAGCGTTACTGGTGGGTGAGCGGCCTGCACAAGCTGGACGCGCTGACCCGCATTCTCGAGGTCGAGCCGTTCGACGGCATGATCATCTTCGCGCGCACCAAGGCGGCGACCGAGGAACTGGCGCAGAAGCTGCAGGCGCGCGGCATGGCCGCGGCCGCCATCAACGGCGACATGCAGCAGGCCGCACGCGAGAAGACCATCGCCCAGCTCAAGGACGGCAAGCTGGACATCCTGGTCGCCACCGACGTGGCCGCGCGCGGCCTGGATGTGGAGCGCATCAGCCATGTGCTGAATTACGACATCCCCTACGACACCGAAAGCTATGTGCACCGCATCGGTCGCACCGGGCGTGCCGGTCGCAGCGGCGAGGCGATCCTGTTCGTCACCCCGCGCGAGAAGGGCATGCTGCGTTCGATCGAACGCGCCACCCGCCAGCCGATCGAAGAGATGCAATTGCCCAGCGTGGATGCGGTCAACGACACCCGCGTGGCGCGCTTCATGAGCCGCATCAGCGAAACCCTGGCGGGTGGGCAGATCGAGTTGTATCGGGACCTGCTGCAGCGTTTCGAGAGCGAGAACAACGTGCCGGCGATCGATATCGCCGCAGCGCTTGCCAGGCTGCTGCAGGGCGATGCGCCGTTTCTGCTGACCCCGCCGGTGCGCGGCGCCCGCGAGGATGCCGCGCCGCGCGAGCGCCACGAGCGTGCCGATCGCGGCGAGCGCGGCGAGCGCCCGCGCTTCGAGCCGAAGTTCGAGCGCGGCCCGCGTGCCGACAGCGAGCGCGCTCCGCGTCCGCCGCGTGGCGAGGATGCCGGCGAGCGTCCGCGTCGTGAGCCGGCCCCACGTGGCGAGCCGGAGTTCGGCATGGAGAGCTACCGCATCGAAGTGGGCCACAGCCATGGCGTGAAGCCGGCCAACATCGTCGGCGCGATCGCCAACGAGGCCGGTCTGGAGAGCCGCTACATCGGCCGCATCGACATCCAGCACGACTACTCGATCCTGGACCTGCCGGCGGACATGCCGCGCGAACTGCTGCAGCACCTGAAGAAAGTGTGGGTGTCCGGCCAGCAGCTCAACATGCGCAAGCTGGAAGATGGCGAGGCCGCCGCCGCCGCGTCCAAGCCGCGCTTCCCGCGCGGGGCCAAGCCCTCGGGCCGTCCGAACGGTCCGGCGCGGCCGACGGACCGCTTCGGCGCGCCGCATCGCAAGGGGCCGCCCAAGCCGCGCGGCGAGTAAGCGCGGTCAAGCGGGGCCGTTGCCGGGGGCGCGCCGGTCGCGTCTTCACCGGGTAGGCGCGGTGGGTGCAGAACGTCCGCGCGTGTCCAGCGATTGCGCACTGCGCGTGGCTATGCCATGGCGTCTCTCGTTCGGAGGCGGGGCAGGGCGCCGGCGGCGCCGCGCCAGTCGAGATTGCTATGCATGGGGGTGCATGACGCCGCTGACGCCTCGGGGCACTCCACAGCGGCCGGCAACTGCGCCGGTTGTGTCCGAGCGGTCTGCCGCGGCATCCGCCATGGCGAGCGAACGCGGCCATACAGCTTGGGCCGTTGCGGCCGCTACTGGCTTCAGGCGCCCACTGGCTGCCTGAAGCGTACCGAGGCGGCGAAGGGGCGATGACAATGGCGCAGGCGGCACGCGGCAACGGCAATGGTCAGACCATGCACCTGGTGCGCGGCTGGCTGACGCTGCCTTTGGCGCTGCTGCTCGGCGCTGCCGTGGTCATGGCCGTGGTGTCGGCGCTGGCGATCGAGACCCAGTCCGGTGCGACCGCCTGGATCGTTGGCGAGAGCCATTGGTCCAAGGCCCAGCAGGAATCGGTCTATTGGCTGGAACGGTATCTGGGCAGTGGCGATCCGGCCGACCTGCAGGCCGCCTGTCGCGCGCTGGCGGTGCCGCTGGGCGACCGCACGGCGCGTATCGCGGTCGAACAGCCGACGATCGATTGGGAGCTGGTCAATGCCGGCCTGAGCGCCGGCCGCAATGCCCCAGAGGACATGCCGCAAATGGTGCGGCTGTATCGCTACGGCCAGGGCTTTCCCTATCTGGGCGATGCGATCGCGCTGTGGAAGCAGACCGATGCCGACATCCTGCAGCTCAGTTCGCTGGCCGATCGCGCGGCCTCGGCGCAGGCCACCGGCCAGCCGGATCCGCACATCCTGAAGGCCCTGCGCGAGGAGCTGCACCTGCTCGATGGGCGCATGCGCCACAATGCGGCCCAGTTCCTGACGCTGCTGACCCGCTCGGTGCGGCTGCTGCGCGATGTGATGGCGATCTGCAGTCTGGCCACCCTGCTGCTGGTGGTGACCACCTGCGTGCTGGCCACCCGCCGCATCCGCGATTATCTGCTGTCGCACGAAGGGCGTTTTCGCACTGCATTTCAGCAGGCCGCGCTGGGCATGGTGAAATTCGATCTGCGCGGCCATGTGCTGGATGCCAATGCATCGATGGCCAACATCCTGCGTTATCGCCCGGAGGAATTGCAGGCCTGCACGCTGGCCCAGGTGATGCACCCGGACGATATCGTGCTGGACAGCCGCGGCATGATCGACTGGCCGCGGCTGCTGCAATCGGCCGAGCTGCGGTTTCTGCGCGCCGATGGCGGGGTGATGTGGGGGCGCTGGAGCGCTTCGCTGGTGGAGCCGGGTCCGGAGGAACCGACGCTGGTGCTGGCGGTGATCGAGGACGTCTCGCACGCGCACGAGCTGGCCGAGGAGGTCGCGTTCCATGCGCGGCACGATGCCCTGACCGGCCTGATCAACCGGCGCGAGATCGAGCGACGGCTGCTGCGCCTGATCGAGGGGCCGCATCCGCCGCAGACCTGCCATGCGTTGTGCTTCGTCGATCTGGACCACTTCAAACTGGTGAACGACACCTTCGGCCATGCGGTCGGCGACAAATTCCTGTGCCACTTCGCCGATGTCATCACCATGCAGCTGCGGCCCGGCGACTGGCTGGGACGGCTGGGCGGGGACGAGTTTGCGATCCTGCTGGCCAACACCGATCTGGCCCAGGCGCAGTCGCTGCTGGAGCGCATGCACGGCGTGCTCGGGCAGCCGTGGAGCCACCAGGGCGGGCGCCCGCTGACGCCGAGTTGCAGCTTCGGCGTGGTGGAGATCCGCGATGGCGCCAGCGACGTCAACGCCTTGATGACCGCCGCCGATCTGGCCTGCTTCGCGGCCAAGGAAGAAGGGCGCAACCGCATCCGTTGTTTCGGCGAAAGCGATCTGGCGCTGGCGCGGCGCCGCCACGATGGCGGCTGGATCAGCGCGGTGCAGCAGGCCATCGCCGAGGACCGGCTACTGCTGTATGCACAGAAGATCCAGGTGCTGAGCGACCCCACGCGACTGCAGTACGAGGTGCTGGTGCGCATGCGCGCGCGCGACGGGCGCGTGCTGAACCCGGGCGAATTCCTGCCTGCGGTGGAGCGCTACGGGCTGGGGCGCATGGTCGATGCGCATGTGCTGGAAACTCTGTGCGCGCAACTGTCGGCCAACCCGCTGCATGTGGCGAGCCTGGACCTGTGCCACGTCAACCTGTCGGCGCAGTCGATCGCGCAGCCGGATTTCCTCGACTTCGTATGCGCCCTGTTCGAGCGTTATCCCACCCTGGTGTCCAAGTTGTGCATGGAGATCACCGAGACCGCGGTCATCGGCGATCTGGAGCACGCACAGCGTTTCGTGCAGAGCGTGCGCTCGCGCGGCTGCCATGTGGCGCTGGACGACTTCGGCAGCGGGCTGGCCTCGTTCGCCTACCTCAAGCAGTTCACCGTCGACGTGCTGAAGATCGACTGCGGCTTCGTGCGCAACTATGCGCACGATGCGGTGGACCGCGCCGCGGTGCATTCGATCGCCCAGGTGGGGCTGGCGTTGGGTATCGAGGTGGTGGCCGAAGGCGTGGAGTCGGAAGCCGATATTCCCGGCCTGCGCCAGGCCGGTGTGGGCCAGGTGCAGGGATTCAGCCTGCATCGCCCGTGTCCGCTGGAAGAGCTGTACCTGCCGCAGCCGCGATTGGCGGTATCTGGCTGAGCGTGCGCGTGAGCGATGCGCGCGACTGCGTCGTGCGCGCGCGTCGCCGCCGACCGGAGCGATAGCGGCCCGCCCGACATGTCGCGGCGCACGTTCGGTCAAGAGCGGCTCACAGGACGTAGCGAGCGGTCGTCAGGTGGGTGTGGACGGCGCGGAGGAACCGGAATGTACGAGTGGTACATGCCGATTCCGAGCACCGGCCGCGCCCGCCTGGCGGCTGCGCAGTAGTTCTGTTAGCTGCTCTAAATCGCCGATAATCTGCCGATGACGACCCGACTCAACAAACACATCGCCGAAACCGGCTTCTGCTCGCGCCGCGAGGCCGATCGCCTGATCGGCGAGCGCCGCGTCACCGTCAATGGCGTGGTGGCCGGCACCGGTGCGGTGGTGGGCGAGGACGATACCGTGCTGGTGGACGGCCAACCGCTGCGCGCACGCGAGGCGAAAACGCCCGGCGGCCGCAAGCACGTGTACATCGCGCTCAACAAGCCGGTGGGCGTGACCTGCACCACCGAGAGTTCGGTCAAGGGCAACATCGTCGACTTCGTCGGCCACGAACAACGCATCTTTCCGATCGGACGTCTGGACAAGGACTCCGAAGGACTGATCCTGATGACCAGCAACGGCAACATCGTTAACGAGATCCTGCGCGCCGAAAACCGCCACCAGAAGGAATACCTGGTAGCTGTCAACAAGGCAGTCACCGACGACTTCCTGCGCGGCATGGCGCGCGGCGTGCGCATCCACGACCAGACCACCCTGCCGTGCCGCACCGCGCGGATCGCCAAATTCGGCTTCCGCATCGTGCTGGAGCAGGGCTTGAACCGACAGATCCGCTTGATGGCCGCCGCGTTCGGGTACCGGGTGACGCAGTTGCGCCGGGTGCGCATCGACAACATCAAGCTGGCCGCGCTCAAGCCAGGGCAATGGCGCAATCTCAGCGACGCCGAACTGCGCGGGCTGCTGCCGCAACGGACCGACTGGTGAGCCGGCCGGCGGGATGAACCGCAGGACAGCTGCGTGGCCGCCTGCCGGCCGCGCGGATGGCTCGGCGAGGCGGGCTCCTGCATACTGCCGGCGATAACCACGCAACAGGGGGGCTGGCCGCGTGATCAAACCGCAACTGCCCGGGAACGAAGCGCAGCGGCTGATCGCGCTGCGGCAGTACGACGTGCTGGATTCACCGCCCGAGCGCGCCTTCGACGACCTCACGCTGGTGGCCTCGACCGTGTGCGAGACACAGATGGCCGCCGTGGTGCTGGTGGACGAACACCGTCAATGGTTCAAGTCCGCACACGGCGTGCCGCGCAGCGAAGCCTCGCGCGACATCTCCTTCTGCGCGCATGCCATCCTGCGTCCGGACGAGGTGATGACGGTCGAAGACACCTTGCTGGACCCGCGCTTTTTCGATAACCCGATGGTCACCGGCGAAGGCGCGGTGCGCTTCTACGCCGGCGCGCCGCTGGTCACCAGCGAAGGCATGGCGCTGGGCTCGTTGTGCGTGTTCGACCAGGCGCCTGCGCATCTGCGCGAGGATCAACGCGCCGCCTTGCAGGCGTTGTCGCGGCAGGCTGCGCAGCTGCTGGAGCTGCGCCTGGCCGGCAGGCAGTTGCGCCAACAGCTGCGCGAGCGCGACTGGTACGAGCAGCAGATGGCGCAGTACTACGCGGCCATTGAGGCGCTCAATGCCGATCTGGTGGAGCAGACCCGTACCGACCCGCTGACCGGACTGCCCAATCGCCGCGCATTCGCCGCTGCGCTTGCCGCGGCGACGCAACAGACGCGTCTTGCGAACCGGCCACTGTCGGTGGCGCTGCTGGACGTGGATCACTTCAAGGTGGTCAACGATGTGCATGGGCACGACGAGGGCGATCGGGTGTTGCGTGAGCTGTCCTCGCTGTTGCGGGCGCATGTCGCGGGCGCCGGCACCATTGCGCGCTACGGCGGCGAAGAGTTCGTGCTGCTGCTGCCGGATCTGGATCTGCAGCAGGCGCGGCTGCAATGCGAGTATCTGCGGCAAGGCGTGGCCGCGATGACGAGCGCATTGCCGGTGACGGTCAGCATCGGCGTGGCCATGCTGTCGGCGCACGACACTGCCGAATCGGTGATCAAGCGCGCCGACGAGGCCCTGTATGCGGCCAAGCGGGGCGGGCGCGATCGGGTGGTGGCGCTGGAGTAGCGGCGCGTTCGCCGGCCCGCAACACTCTCAGTCCACGATGTTCTTGGCTTCGGCGGTGCCCAGCACTTCTGGATGGACTACCCGGTGCCGACGTTCCAGGATCGGGTGCAGGAACACCGCGCCGAGAATGATCGCCACCCCGAGATAGAACTGCAGTGTGAGTTCGCGTTGTTCGCCCAGCAGGGCGATCGCCAGCACGATGGCGTAGACCGGTTCGAGGTTGGTCACCAGTTGCACCGAATAGGCGCTGAGATGGCGCAATGCCACCAGCGCCAGCGCAAACGGCAGCAAGGTGCAGGCCAGCGACAAGGCCAGCAGCAGCAGGCCGTCGTGCAGGCCGGGGACGACCAGCAGATCGCCATGCAGCAATGGCAGCAGCATCGGCATGGCCGGTGCCAGCAGCGTCAAGGTCAGCGTGCCGGCGCCCAGCTCCAGCGCGGTGACGGTGAGCGGGTCGGCATGCGTCACCATGCGCTTGTTGAGCGAGCCGAACAGCCCGACGAAGATCGCCGAGATCGCGCCCACCACCACGCCGGCGCGCATGCCGTCCGGGACGCCGCCGACCACCAGTGCCACGCCCGGCAGGACGGCCAGCCCGAACAGCAATTCGCGTGGGCGGAACGGTCGCTGCGTCACCCATGGCTCGATCACTGCGGTGAACACCGGTGCCAGCGCGATGCAGGTAGCCGCCACCGAGGCGTTGGCCAGTTTGATCGCACCGTAGAAGGTCAACCAGTGCAGGGCGACCAACGCACCGATGCCGCAATAGCCCAGCACCACCCGCCTGGACAGGCCGCGCAGTCCGCGCCACACACGCGGCCACAATGCCAACGCCGCCACCACGATCAGCATGCGCCACCACACCAGCGGCAGCGCCTGCAGGGTGATCAGCTTGCCGAGGATTGCGGTGATGCCCCAGAGCAGGACGCAGAAATGAATTTGCAGTTGCGCCTTGCGCAGGTCGGTCTTGGGCATGCGCCATTGTCGCCGAAATGCGCTGCCCTGGTGCCGTGCAGTGCCTCTCGCCCCACACGCCTGAGCATGGCCGCAGCGCCTGGCCTGCGCGCCGCTCGCGCTACGCCATCGCCATCGCTAGCGGGCCGTGAGTTCCTGCAGCAGTGCCATCGCTGCTGCCGGGTTGCGCTCCTTCGCCGCGCTGATGAAGAACACGAACACCTCGCGTGGCGCGTTGGTGGCCGGCGAGGCAGTTGCCACATGCGGCAGATCCGCCGGGTCCTCGCCGTGTCGCCAGGCCTGGATGCGTGCCGCCCAACGCTGCAGGGCCGGGGCCGGATAGCCGGCATGCAGGCGGGCCTGGCTGCGCATCAGGCGCGCATAGACGAAATCGGTGGACAGGTCCGCGAACGAGGGATGCTCGTCCGAATCGGTGAACACCGTGGCCACGTCGTGCTGGCGTACCAGCGCCAGCAATGCTGCGTCCACGGCCGCCGGGTCGCGGATTTCCAGCACGTGCCGCATGCGGCGCTTGCCCACCTGCCTGGGCAGCAGGGCCAGAAATCCGGCCAGATCATCGTGTGCCAGCCGATGCCCCTGTTCGAACTGCCACACCAACGGGCCCAGCGTATCGCCCAGTTCGACGATGCCGCCGACGAAGTCTTCGATCTGGGTACGGGTACCGGCCAACCTGCGCGACTGGGTGATCCGGCGCGGCGCCTTGGCCGAGAAGACGAACCCTGCCGGCACTTGATCGCGCCACTTCGCATAGGTCGCCGGCTTCTGCGCGCCGTAGTAGGTGCCGTTGATCTCGATGGCAGTGACATGACGGCTGGCGTATTCCAGCTCGCGGCGCTGCACCAGCCCTTCGGGATAGAACATGCCGGCACGCCATGGCGCATAGACCCAGCCACCGATGCCGATGTGGATGCCTTCCAGCGAGGGCGGCGCAGCCGCGAACAGATCGGTCATGGCAGGAACTCGTTGAAGGGACAGGGACGGTGGCGCTGTCCGCTCGGGAAGTGGAGGCCGCCGTGCAGCGCAGCCAACGAAACTAGCATGCAGCCGGCAGGCGGGCGCGGCCGGTGCTCGATTCCCCATATTCCGTTCGTACAGTCCGGTTTCGAGCGCGCCGTCCATCCCTGCCCGACGACTGTTTGCTACGTTTCCGTCAGCCGCTTCAGTCTGGCACCTGTCGCTGCGATGGCACGTGACAGGGGCGGATGGCGCGTATCTGTCCTGCCGGACCGGCGGCTGCACGCTGGCGCAGTACGGCCGTGAGCGCGCCATGCGGCGGACTGCGCGCGCCAGCATCAGGCTGTCTGCCTGCGCGCCAGCGCGCGCTTTTTCATTCACAGCCACCCGGGTATCGACGCGGACGGCTACCATGCCCACTCGTCCGCATGAGACCGCATCGATGACCTGGACCACGTCCGATCTGTGTGACAGCTTTCCCGAGGTGATCGTTGCCGAGCCGCTGTTCCGGCACTTCGGCGGCCGCACGGCGTTCGCCGGCTCGATCGCCACGGTGCGCTGCTTCGAGGACAATTCGCGCGTGCGCGAGCTGGCGTCCATGCCCGGCCATGGGCGTGTGTTGGTGGTGGACGGGCAGGGTTCGTCGAAGCACGCGCTGCTCGGCGACCGGATCGCCGCACAGGCGGTGGCCAACGGCTGGGCCGGCGTACTGATCCACGGGTGCGTGCGCGATGTGGCGAGCCTGGCGACGCTGCCGCTGGGCGTGCTGGCGCTGGCCGCCTGCCCGCGCCGCACCGAACGGCGCGATCTGGGCGAGACCGATGTACCGGTCAACTTCGCTGGCGTGGCGTTCGTGCCGGGGCACTGGCTATACGCCGATGTCGACGGAGTTCTGGTTTCGACGTTGCCGCTGCCGCTGGACGGCGGCGCCGGTGTGGTCTGATCGACAATGAGGGGCTGGCAATGACTTTGAATCACTGGTTGACGGGGGGAGTGCTGATGCTGGCGACCTTGACCACGACGCAGGCGGCGCAGTTGCCGGACGGGATGCAGCAATTCGATGCGCAGGTCGAGCGCGTGCGCAAGCAGTTCGATGTGCCCGGAATCGCGGTGGCCATCGTCAAGGACGGCGAGATCGTGCTGGAACGCGGCTATGGCGTGCGCGAGACCGGCAAGCCGGAACCGGTGCAGGCCGATACGCTGTTCGCGATCGCTTCCAACACCAAGGCCTTCACCGCCGCATCGCTGTCGATCCTGGCCGACGAGGGCAAGCTCTCGCTCGACGACAGGGTCATCGAACATTTGCCGTGGTTTCGCATGTCCGACCCGTACGTCGGCAACGAGATGCGCCTGCGCGATCTGCTGGCGCACCGCAGCGGCCTGAGCCTGGGTGCGGGCGATCTGTTGTTCTGGCCCACCACCAGCTATACCACCGAAGAGGTCGTGCAGCGGCTGTCCAAGGTGCCGTTGAAAGGCGGCTTCCGCGATCGCTACGCCTACGACAACATTCTCTACGCGGTCGCGCAGAAGGTGATCGAGCAGGTTTCCGGGCAATCCTACGCGCAGTTCCTGCAGCAGCGCATCTTCGCTCCGGTCGGCATGCGCGGCGCGCGCTTCAATGCCGATCATCTGCAGCCTGGCGACAACGCTGCCGTCGGGCACGCCAAATACGACTTCACCGACTTGCGCACCGTCGCGCCGTTGACCTGGTCCAACAACTCCGGCGCCGGCGGCATCTACGCCAGCGCGCATGACATGGCATTGTGGATGAAGGTTCAGCTGGCTGGTGGCCAGTTGCCGGATGGCACGCCATTGTTCAGTGCCAAGCGTCAGCGCGAGATGTGGTCGATGATCACGCCGATCACCGTTGGCGACGCACCGGTCCCCGAGCTGGCCGGCGCGATGCCGAACTTCGCCGGCTATGGCGAGGGCTGGAGCCTGAGCGATTACCGTGGCCATCGCATGGTGTGGCATACCGGCGGCTGGCCCGGCATGGTGTCGCGGGTGACGCTGTTGCCGGAGCAGAAGCTGGGTGTGGTGGTGCTGACCAATCAGGAGGTAGGGGCCGCCTTCGGTGCGCTGACCCTGCAGGTGCTTGACGCCTATCTGCACTTGCCGCCAACCGATTGGACCACGGCCTATGCCAAGGCGGTGGAAAAGACCGGCGCCGACGCCGATGCCGGCTGGGCGCGGCATCGGCAGGCACGCGCCGCACGCTCGACACCATCGCTGCCGCTGAGCGCTTATGCGGCGACCTATCGCGACCCCTGGTACGGCGATGTGGTGATCCGCCAGGACGGAAAACGACTGCGCATGCAGTTCGCCAAGACCGCGCAATTGCTCGGCACGCTGGAGCACTGGCAGCACGACAGTTTCATCGTGCGCTGGGACGATCGCTCCTTGAATGCCGACGCCTTCGTCAATTTTGCGCTGACCGCAGACGGCGCGGTGCGCGAGCTGCGGATGGAGGCGGTGTCGCCGCTGACCGATTTCAGCTTCGATTTCCAGGACCTGGTGCTGACGCCGGTGACGGCGGAGTCCGCGTCGCAGCAATGACGCGCTTGCGGCCGCCGCGCATGCCGCCGCGGCCACCGGCCCACGCTGGCACGCACGTGGTCGCACGCGCCGGCTGAGCGATGCGCGGCGTCGCGTGATGCCGAAGCAAGACGCGCAGGCCGGGCGCGCGCCAGTGACCGTCGCGCTACCGCCAGCCGACAAGGCTGGTTATGATCCGCGCACTTCTCAAGGATGTCGCCTGGCGCATGACCACTCCGCAGATGTCGGTGTATTTCTTCCTGCAGGCCGCCGCGATCCTGCTGGTCTGCCGGTTCGTGGGCTTGCTGGCCAAACGGCTGGGGCAGCCACAGGTGGTGGGCGAGATGATCGCCGGCGTGATGCTGGGGCCGTCGTTGTTCGGCCTGCTGCTGCCGCAGTGGCAGGCGGCGTTGTTTCCCAAGCAGACCATGGACGTGCTGTACGTATTCGCGCAGTTCGGCGTGGGTCTGTACATGTTCCTGGTGGGCACCGACTTCCGTGGCGATCACTTCCGTGCGCGCTACCGCAGCGCGATGAGCGTCTCGCTGGCCGGCATTGCGGTACCGTTCGCTCTGGCGTTCGCGTTGTGCCCGTGGCTGCTGACGGTGGGTGGGCTGTTTTCGGAGAAGGCCAAGCTGCTGGAAGCGTCGTTGTTCCTGGGCGCGGCCATCGCCATCACCGCATTCCCGATGCTGGCCCGCATCATCCACGAGCGTGGCCTGACCAACAGCCCCCTGGGCACGCTGGCGCTGACTGCAGGCGCATTCGACGACGCTGCAGCCTGGTGCATCCTGGCGGTGGTACTGGCGAGCTTCGGCGGCAGTTGGGGCAGTGCGTACCTGGCCATCGGCGGAGGGATCGGCTATGCGGTGTTCATGATCTTCGTCGGGCGTCGTCTGCTGCGCCGGTTGGCCGACCATGTGGTGCCCGGTCAACCGCTTGGAAACGGCGTGCTGGCGGTGGTGCTGATGCTGTTCTGCGTCAGCGCCTGGGCGATGGACGCGATCGGCATCCATGCGGTGTTCGGCGGCTTCCTGCTCGGCGTCTGCCTGCCCAAGGGCCCCTTGACCGAAAAACTGCGCGAGATGATGCAGCCGTTCGTGGTGGTCTTGCTGCTGCCCTTGTTCTTCACCTACTCGGGTCTGAAGACCCAGCTCAGCGTGTTGCTGCAGCCGCAGATCATGCTGGCCGGTGTCGTGATCCTGGCCGCCTCGTTCGCCGGCAAGGGCCTGGCCTGCTGGGCCGCGGCGCGCGCCACCGGCGAGAACAATCGCGACGCGATGGCGATCGGCTCGCTGATGAATGCACGCGGGCTGATGGAGCTGATCATCATCAATATCGGCTTGCAGGCCGGAGTGATCGAGCAGGGCCTGTTCTCGGTATTGGTGCTGATGGCGATCCTGTCCACGCTGATGGCCACGCCGTTGTTCAACTGGATCATGCGCCGGCACGCCAACGTGACCGACGCGGTGCCGAGCCTGCAATCGCGGTGATCCGCCGTCAGCCGCGGAACGGGCGGCTACGAGCGGCTGACAGAACGACTGCGTCAGCCGTTCAGAACAGCTATCGACGGGCGTGGCTGTCGCCCGGCACCGATTTGATGCCGTGGCGCCGCCATGGCTGGCTCCGCAGGCACGGCAGTCTCTGCGAGCCGGCGTCGCGCACGCTGTGGCGCTGCCCCCACTGCCGGCCGCACCGATCCACCACTGCACGCCGACCTTCGATCGGCTAGCCTGGGCGCCCGCTGTCGGCGATGTGGCTGCAATGTTCCGCTGGTTCGAATCCCTGATCGATATTTTCCCGCCCATCGAGCGGGACATGCCGCCGCGCAGCGTGTGGCGGTTCTATCTGCATTACCTGCGGCCGCTGTGGCCGATCCTGCTCGCTACGCTGCTGGCGGGATTGCTGCTGGCGCTGGTGGAAGTGGCGATGTTCGACTTCCTGGGGCGCATCGTGGACATGCTGGCCGAGCGGCCAGGGCCGGACTTCTTCCGGCGCCATGCCGGCGAGCTGGCGTGGATGGCGGGCATCACCCTGATCGCGCGGCCATTGTTCACCGGTCTGCACAACCTGCTGGTCAATCAGGCCATCGTGCCGGGCCTGAGCAATCGGTCGCGCTGGCTGATGCACAACTACGTGGTGCGGCAGAGCCTGGGTTTCTTCAACAACGATTTCGCCGGCCGCATCGCCAACCGGGTGATGCAGACCGGCACCTCGTTGCGCGAATCGGCGGTGCAGATGGTCGATGCCCTCTGGTACATCGTGGTCTATACCGGCAGTGCATTGTGGCTGTTCGCCCAGGCCGATCCGTGGCTGATGGCGCCGCTGTTGCTCTGGCTGGTGGTCTATGTGGCGCTGATGGCGTTCTTCGTGCCGCGCATGAAGGCGCGCGCCTGGGTCGCCTCGGATGCGCGCTCCAAGGCGACCGGCCGCATCGTCGATGGATACACCAACATCTCCACGCTCAAGCTGTTCGCGCATGCCGGCCGCGAGCAGGCCTATGTGCGCGATGCCATCGACGAACTGGCGGTCAAGCACCGGCGGCAGACGCGGGTGACCACCGCGATGGACACCGCCATCGCCATGGCCAACGGCTTCCTGATCGTAGGCACCTGCGCGCTGGCGCTATGGCTGTGGAGTCGCGGCCAGATCAGCGTGGGTGCGATCACCCTGGCCACCGGCCTGGTGATTCGCATCCACAACATGTCCGGCTGGATCATGTGGACGGTCAACGGCATCTTCGAAGATATCGGCACCGTGCAGGACGGCATGCAGACCATCTCGCAACCGGCGCAGGTACAGGATGCGCCCGATGCGGTGCCGCTGCAGGTGACCCAGGGGCAGGTACAGTTCGAGCAAATCCACTTCCACTACGGCAAGCGTGGCGGCGTGATCGCCGGGCTGGACCTGCAGGTGCGCGCCGGCGAGAAGATCGGTCTGGTCGGGCCGTCCGGTGCGGGCAAGTCCACCCTGGTCAACGTGTTGCTGCGGCTCTACGACTTGGAACAGGGGCGCATCCTGATCGATGGTCAGGACATCGCGCAGGTCACGCAGGAAAGCCTGCGCGGACAGATCGGATTGGTGACCCAGGACACCTCGCTGCTGCATCGTTCGATCCGCGACAACCTGTTATACGGTCGCCCGCAGGCCAGCGAGGAGCAGCTGCTGGAGGCGGTGCGCAAGGCGCGCGCGGAAGACTTCATCGACACGCTGGTGGATGGCGAAGGCCGCCGCGGCTTCGATGCGCATGTGGGCGAGCGCGGAGTCAAGCTCTCCGGCGGTCAGCGCCAGCGCATCGCCATCGCGCGCGTGCTGCTCAAGGACGCACCGATCCTGATCCTGGACGAGGCCACCTCTGCACTGGATTCGGAGGTGGAGGCGGCGATCCAGGACAGCCTGGACGCCTTGATGGGTAACAAGACCGTCATCGCGATCGCGCACCGGCTGTCGACCATTGCGCGCATGGACCGGCTGGTGGTGATGGATGGCGGGCGCATCGTCGAGACCGGCACCCACGCCGAGTTGATCGCGCATGGCGGGCTGTATGCCAGGCTATGGGCGCGGCAGACGGGTGGGTTCGTTGCGGTGGATGGGTGAGGGAGCTTTCCTGGGGTAGCGTGCATGTGCAACCACCGCAGCAACACGCCCCTCTCCTGCGGGAGAGGGGTTGGGGTGAGGGTACGGGGCGGAGCAATGGGTGCGTCACCTTCAAAGGCGCGTGGCGACGCGTTTGTCATTGCAGAGACGCGTAAACTTCTGCGGCGCCCCTCATCCGCCCCTGCGGGGCACCTTCTCCCGCATGCGGGAGAAGGGGATGGATCGAATCCGCAGAAGCTTCGCAGGAGCTTCTCTTTCGCGTGCGCGAGACGGATCAATCACTCGATCGGCTGATCCAGCATCAACTCGCGCGCGAAGCGCACCGGCGGGGCGCCGTAGGACAGCACCTTGTCGTGGTAGGCCTTCAGCTCGAACGTGTCGCCGAGCTTCTCCTGCACCGCCTTGCGCGTATCCAGATGTTCCTGCACGCCGACGAAGTAGGTCGGCAACTGCGCTGACGACAACTGCGCACGCACCCACTTGCCCGCCGCTTCGCTCTCCTGCTGGAAGGTGTCGTGGGTCATCAGGTGCATCGCCTTGTCGCGATCCCAGCCGTCCACATGCACGCCCTGGTCGAGGATGGCGTTGGCAATCGTGCGCAGATAGAACTTCAGCTGCACCAGATGGAACAACGGGTCGTTATCCAGATAACCCTGTTCCTGCATCATGCGCTCGGTGTACACCGCCCAGCCTTCGGCGAACATGCCCGAGCGCAGCACGGCACGCAACGTGGACGGGAACTTCGCCGAGTGCCAGCCTTCCAGGTAGTGGCCCGGGGTGCCTTCGTGGATGCTGAGCAGGTGGATCATGCGGGTGTTGTATTCGCGCAGGAACGAGTCGACCTGCTTGTCGTTCCAGTCGTCGGGAATCGGCGATACCGCGTAGAAGGTCTTGAGATTCTTGTCGAGCGGGCCGGGCGAATCGCAGTACGCGACCGCCACGCCACGCTGGAATTCGGGCATCAGGATGATGTCCACCGGCGCATCGGGCAGCGTCATCAAATCCTTCTGGCGTACGAACTCGGTGGATTGCGCCAGCGCCGCCTTGGCCTGCTCCACCACCTTGTCGCGTGCAGGCTTGTCGGCATAAGCCAGTTCCAATGCAGCCTCGATCGCAGCCTGTTGCTGGTCGTCGGTCGGAGACTCCGGCAGCTTCGGGGCTCCGGGCTTGTCCTTGAGCACGCTGCGCGCAATACCGTACATTTCGCTGCGCACGCGCTTGAGCTCGGATTCGGCGCGCTGCTTGATGTCGGCACGCGACAGCGACGACAGCAGCGCGAATTTCAGCTTCTGGTCGTATTTTTCCGCACCGACGCGGAAGTCGCCCTTGGCATTGGGCACCAGCACGGTGTCCAGCCAGGTCTGCTGCTCGGCGACCGCCTTCTTCAGGTTGTCGATGGCTGCCTGCGCGCGCGCCGCCTCGATCGGGCCCAGCTGGCTGATGTTGGGCGCGATGAAGGTGTCGACGATGCTGAGGATGCCCTTGTTCTGCTTGGCCACCGTCTCTGCATGGATCTTCGGCACGCGTGCCGGGTCCAGGTTGGCACGCGCCTGCGCAAAGATGCCGGGAATCTTTTCCATGCGCTGGGTAGCCGCGCTCAGGCGCTCGGGCAGCGGTGCGAATTCGCGCGCCATCAGGCCGTACAGGGCGCTGCCGGCCAGGCTGTTATAGACCTGCGGGTCCCAGGCCCAGCTCTGTAGCACTTCGGTATTCCAGATCTCCGATTGCAGCTGATTGCGCAGGATGGCGGCGTCCACCTGGTTCTCGCGAGAGAGCTTGGCCACATCGACCGCGTCCAGTTCGGCCAGCAAGGTCTTGTTGGCTTCCAGGCTGCGCTGGCGGCCGCCGTCGCTGAGGTCGTCGATCTGCGCATCGAAGCGGTGGTCGCCAGTCTGCGTGGCAGTGACCGGCGACAGCTGCATCCAGGTGTCGAGCGCGCGCTTGGACAGCGCGGCAAACCGCGCATCCGGGGTTTGCGCACTCTGCGCGTCGGCAGCGGAACCGGCATCGGCACGCGGGGATTCGGGCTGCTGCTGGCAGGCACCGAGGCCGGCGAGCAGGGCAAGGACGAGCAGGCGTTGACGCATCATGGATCCTGATGAGGGCAAACCACCAGGATAGGCATCCGTGCGCCCGTCCGCATCCGCCATTGGTTTAGAGTGGCTGCCGGGCCGCAGGGCGACCTGTCAGGCGAGCGCAACCGTAAGCGCAGGGCGGGCCAGGGTTTACCCAACCGGCGTCATGCACCGCCGGCGGCGCTCCGGCAGTTGTCCATGGTGTTCCGTTCACGCCTCACGCACTGTCTACAAGCACGCACTGTCTCCAAGGAGGACGACCCATGCAGTACGCCGGCAGCTGTCATTGCGGACGCATCGCGTTCGAGCTCGAGACCGATACGCCGATCACCGAAGTCTACGACTGCAACTGCTCGCTCTGCCGACGTCGCGGCGGACTGCTCTGGTTCGGTACCCGATCGCAACTGCGGCTGCGGGCGGGCACGCCGGTGATGGGAAGCTATCGCTTCAATCGGCAGCATATCGCGCATCATTACTGCACGGACTGCGGCATTGCCCCGTTCAGCGAGGGCGCCAATCCCGAGACCGGCCAAGCCAGTGTCGCCGTCAACGTGCGCTGCATTCCCGATCTGGACCTGGCCGCGTTCAGCGTGCAGAAGGTCGACGGGGCCAGCTTGTGAAGCCCGGCGTGTCGCGGCATGCGGTGGTCTTGCTGATCGGGTGGATGTTGGCGGGGTGCGCGCGGCCGCAGGGCGAGATGGCTGCAGACGGCGCCTCCGCGGCACCGCCGGCGCCGGTTGCATCCGGTGCGGCACTGGCCTACGAACACGATGTCCGCATCGAACTGCCTGCCGGTCAGATCGGCGAGCGCATTGCGGCGGTGCGCAGCGCCTGCCAGAGCGCGCAGTACGGCACCTGCGCATTGCTGACGGTGGAGCAGAACGGCGGGCGCGATCCGGGCGGCAGCGTCAGCGTGCGGCTGGTGCCCGAGGGCGTCGAGCCGATGGTGCAACTGGCCGGCCAGGACGGCGATGTGGCCGCACGCAGCACACGTGCCGAAGATCTGGCCCAGCAGATCGCCGATACCGGGCTGGCGCAGGCGCGATTGCAGAAAGAACACGCACGGCTGCTGGAACTGCAGCAACGCCGCGATCTGGCCGTCGCCGACCTGTTGGCAGTATCCAAGCGGCTGGCCGAAATCGAAGCCGAGGCGCAGCAGACCCAGCAGGAGGCGGCGCAGCAGCAACGTCGCGTGCGCACCCAGCTGTTGACGCTGCGTTTCAGCAGTACCGGCGGCGAACAGGGCAGGGGCGACATCGCCGCGGCGGCTGCCGAATTCGGACAGGTGTTCGCAGCCAGCGTCGCCTTCGTGATTCGCGCGGTGGCGGCGCTGCTGCCGGTTGGCGTGGTCGCTGCAGCGATCGGCTGGCTGGCGCTGCTGGCCTGGCGCTGGCGTCAACGGCGTCGCAGGATGCCCTGAATCAGCTGCGGAGGTGGCGCGTGCAGGCGGTGTCGTGCAGGCCTGTCGCGATGAAACAATGCTCCGGAGTCATGCGCCGTCCGCATCTTGCAGGCGGCGCATGGCAAGCGCGATCAGAGGTTGCAGCCCGAGGCACCGCACCCACGCGCGCATGCGGCAGACAGTGTTGAACCGATGCTCAGCCTTCGTCGTATTCGTATTCGACAAAGACATCCAACTGCAATGCCAGCTCCTGCACTGCGTCGCGTACCTTCTGTGCGGTGGCCTCGTTGCCGGCATCCACTTCGAATTCGTGGCTGCCCGGGCCCTCGTCATCGGACAGGCCGGCCGAGCTGGAATCCTCATCGTCCAGATGTGGCATCAGATCGTCGACTTCTTCCACGTGCTCGATACCTTCGATGCTCTGCAGCAGGTTGGCGATGGCGCGGGCGTCGTCGTCGGTGCCGGTGATACGCAGGCGAAGAGTGGGCATGGACGTGTCCTGGGGTTGGGGATCCCAAGCCTAGGCAGCGCGAAGACAAAACGAGGTGATGGCGCCGGTGCATCGGTTCACAGCGAATGCGCCAGCCCGGCGGTGTTTCCTGCCTGCTCGGCATGCAGCAGGCGCGACACCGCGGCGCGCAGCATGCTTGGCACGATGTAGTGGTGATGCACGTGGTGGATGCAGGCCATGTACACGCGGCCCAGCCAGTTACGGCAGCTGACTTGCGTGGCCATGGTCAGCACGATGCGGTGGTCGCCGATGCGGCGCAGTGCGATCGAGGAACGAAAACGCAGATGTCTGTCATCGGCGCCGAGGACGATCTGGACCTGCTGCCCATCGGCATCGCTGCGTTGCGCCAGCACCGGGAAACGCCCGGCATACAGCTGCGTTGCGGAAGGATCGAGCAGGGACGAGACCGGGCAGCCCAGGGGCGAGGTGCGCAAGCCCAGCGGTTTGACCATCAGATTGCGCAGCCGCATCAAGCCGCTCACCCCGCCCGGCGGCTGATCCACGAAGGCCTGCAGCAGATCGCAGAGCACGCCCTGCAGGCGATCAGTGCGCAATTGGCGCGTGTCCAGTTCCAGCTGGTGGCTGTCTTCGAAATGCACCGCTTCGCCCAGTTGGCCGCGCAGCAACGCGTCGGCCGGCAGGCTGCGCAGCGGACGGATCTGCGGCACGCCCAGGCGGGTGGCCACGAAACCGGGCTGACGCACGCGCGGCAGCGCTTGCCGCAGCCGGCCGCTCCAGCGCCGCACGCGGCTGCAGGCGCGCTGCTTCCAGCTCTCCGGCCTGACATGCAGCGACAGCGAGACGGTGGGCACGTCGGTGGCGGCCGGTGGCATTGCCTGCAGCAAGGCGGTGACCGATGCCGGCAGCAGCTCGGTCAGGCTGGCGATGGTGGCCTGGCCCTGATGGACCAGCGCCTGCTGCGCCTCGTTCAGCGCGCCGCCGGCTTCGTCCGGATGGCAGGACAATGCAAAGAAGGCCGAATGCGCAGCGTCACCCTGCGCCGGTGCGAACTGGTGCCAGGTGCCGCCGCCGAAGCGAACGGTGAACAGGCTGTCGCCGGGCAGGTTGACGTAGTGCAGCGCGCAGACGAACGCCTGCGGGTCGGCTTCGATCTGCTGCAGCGAGGCGGTGGAAAAACGCAGTTGCGCGCCGCCGCTTCCGGTGATGGCCGTGAACACGCGATTGCCGGCGTGGCAATGGAATGGGTGGCCTTGCGGGCCTACCGAGAACGAGAACAACGAGGTGGGATCGCCATGGCGCAGATCCGGTGCCGACAACTGCGCGGACGGTTCGTCCAGCGCATCGTGATGCGCCGGATGCTGGCGCTGCCGTTCCACCGTCTGCGCGATCAGGCTGTCGCCGGCGCCGGGGTCGAGCTGGGCGATCAGCATCACTTCCACTGGCCGGCCGCCGCTGTACGAGGGCAGCGCAACGCGCGGGAAACTGTGGTCGGAAACAATCCGTTGGTAGTCCATGGCAACTCCTTGCGTTGGAAGGCGGACAGTCAGCTGGATTTCTTGGCCAATCGACGCGACTCGCGCTGCAGTGGGCCGGCGACCGGGCAAACCTCGAAGGCGAACCCGCTCAGCGTATTGACCAAGTTGTCCGGGGTCAGCCGATAGACCACGAACTGCCCGCGCCGCTCGCTGCTGACCAGGCCGGCGGCCGACAGCACCGACAGGTGGCGCGAGATGGCGGGCGCGCTCATCGCGAAACGTTCGCCGATCTGGCCGGCGGTCAGCTCCTGCGCCGACAGATAGGCCAGGATCTCCCGGCGCGGGCGCGAGGCGAGGGCTTCGAAGATGCGGTCGGCGGACATGATTTGGCTTAGCTAATTAACGAATTAGCTAATTAATGATAAAGTGAGCGCCATTGTCAAGCGATAGGGCGTTTGCCGGGCTGGAGCGCAGCGCCCGGGACGCGCAGGCGCTGCGCACATCCGCGGCCCGGCACTTCGTAGCCCTGGAGTCGAACGACCGGTGGCGACGTTGCATGGGCCGGCGGCGCGGCCATCGCGATGGGATCCGGTCGTGCTCCCGCTGCGCTTCCTGTCGCCCGGACGGCAGGAGCATGGCAGGACGTAGGCGACGCCACGGCAGATGGCAGCGGACGTCGCATGCGCGGGTTTCACCGCGTCGCCGGTTTCTCGCGCGGCGGCCGCTTTGGCTGCAGCGTGCCGGGCATTGGATGTGCCGGCAGGGTCAGCAGCTCGGCCGGCAGCGCCGGCATCGGTGTGCGCTCGTCCAGCGCTTCGCGCTTGAGCCAGTCGATGAAGGCGGCGGCGGCGGGACTGGGCTCGCGATGGCTGGGGTGCACGATGTAGTAGGCGTAGCGGGCCCTGAGAGTGGGGCCGGGCAGGCGCACCAGCTCATAGCGCTGCAGGTAGGGCTGGGCGATGTGCTTGCGCGCCAGCACGGCGCCCAGCCCGTAGACAGCGGCGCGCATGGCATCGGTGCTGTCGTTAAAGGTGTGCATCGGTGGCAGCATCGTGGCGCGCACCTGGGCGGCGCGGAACCAGTCTCGCCAGCCCTGCGGGGACATGTCGGCCAGCAGCGGCAGTTGCGCAATCTGCGCAGGCGTGCGCAGCGCAGCCACTTCCGGCAACGACGGCGATGCCACCGGGAACAGTTCGTCGTCCATCAGGTGATGCGAGGTAAGCCCCGGCCATGCGCCCTGTCCGTAGCGGATGCCCAGCTCCGGGCCGCCCTCCTCGAAACGCGAGAACGCCGAGTCGGTTTGCAGGTCCAGGCGGATATGCGGATACGTCTGGCAGAAGCGCGGCAAGCGCGGCAGCAGCCAGCAGTAGGACAGCGAGCGCAGGGTGGTCACGCGCAACGGAATGGCGTCTTCGCGCGGATGCAGGTTGCCTGCCACTGCGGCGATCTCGGCCAGCGCGGTGGTGGCGGCATCGGCCAGCTGGCGCCCTTCGGCAGTGAGCTTGACCCCGCGCGGCAACCGCTGGAACAGGGTCGTCCCCAGCAGCGCCTCGAGCTTGCGCACGTGGTGGCTCACTGCGCTGGCGGTCAGATGCAGTTCCTCGGCCGCGTGCGCGAAATTCTGGTGGCGGGCGGCAGCGACGAACACGCCCAGCGCGGGCAACAGGGTCGGGCGGAAGTTCATCGAGGCATGAGTCAGATTTGTGGCTGACCGCGATACTACGCGCTTGTCGTGGCTTGAGCGGCGGCGGATGCTGCGGTCTCCCATCGCAATGATCGTGCCATGTCCAGCCTTCCATCCAGCGCCGTTTCCTCTGTTTCAGGTGCATCGAGGCCGGCGGAGGGGGCATGCCCATGAGCGCGCAACCGTCGCTGCAGCAGGCCGTGACCACGCGCGACTGGCGCACCCCGCTCGAGCTGGGTTTCCTTGGCGTGGTCTGGGGCTGCTCGTTCCTGTTCATGCGCGTGGCGGCGCCTGTCTTCGGCACGGCGGCGTTGGTGGAGATCCGCCTTGCGCTGGGTGCGTTGGTGTTGCTGCCGTTCCTGTGGCTGGCACGCGCGCGTTTTCCGCTGCATCGCTGGCCGATGCTGGCGGCGATCGGCGTGCTGAACTCTGCGTTGCCCTTTCTGCTGTTCGCCTGGGGTGCCCAGCACGCACCGGCCGCCGTCGGGGCGATCTGCAATGCGATGACGGTGCTGTTCACTGCACTGGTCGCCTTCCTGTTCTTCGGCGAGAAGATCGGCACGCGCCGCGCGCTGGCCTTGCTGGTCGGATTCATTGGCGTGCTGGTGCTGGCGACCGGCAAGTCGGCAGGATTGAGCGTGGGCCCGGCCGCATTGGCCGGCGCCACCGCCTCGCTGCTGTACGGCATCGGCTACAACCTGGTGAAGCGCCACATGGGCGACCTGCCACCGGCGGCATCGGCAGCGTCCACGCTGGGCTGCAGCGCCGTGCTGCTCGCTCCTCTGGCCTGGTGGCAATGGCCCACCACACCGGTGCCTGCGGCGGCCTGGGCCTGCGCAACGGCCCTGGGCGTGGTCTGCACCGGGTTGGCGTTCCTGATGTATTACCGCCTGATCCAGCGCATCGGCCCGGCGCGTGCATCCACCGTGACCTACCTCGTGCCTGTGTTCGGTGCGTTACTGGCCTGGTCGCTGCTGGGCGAGCCGCTGACCTGGACCATGCTGCTGGCCGGCGTCCTCATCCTCGGTAGCGTGGCCTTCAGCCAGCGCGCGCGCTGAGCAAGCGCGCCCGCTTTATAAATCCCGAATCCCGAATCCCGAATCCCGAACTAGCCACCCGGCGGTGCCCGCACCGGCAACGGCACATTGCACAGGTCGATATGCCCGGCCGGGCGCTTGTAGAAATCGTCCTTGCGATTGCGACGGGCCTCGACCACCTCGCGGAAGGTCTGGCTGTCGGTGCGCAGTAGCTGCAGCGGCGTACGCTCGGGTTCCGGCACTTCGCTGGCCAGGCGGATCGCACGGATCGGCGAGCGTTGCGCTGCTTCCTTGTAGAAGCCCATCGGGTCAGGTCCGCGTGGGATCACGCTGAGCAATTCCATGCCCTTGACCACGCGGCCGACCACAGTGATGTTGCGGTCCAGCTGACGCGGCGATTGCCCGGTGACGACGTACAGCTCGGCGCCGATGCTGCTGTCTTCGTCGTTGTTGCGGCCCGCGCCCAGGGTGCCGTAGCAATGCGCCAGCCAGGTCTTGCCGCTGGCCGGGTCGCGGCCGACCGGAAAACCGTCGACGAAGCCGACCTGCGGTGCCCATCCATCGCTGTCGGGCAGACGCTGGAACTGCAGGCCTTGCGATGCGCGTTCGAATTCGGCAGGCAGATGCGTCTTGGCCGATCCCAAGGACTTGGCCTTGCCAGGAGTTTCACCCTCCGGGTCGCCGAACTGCACGACAAAATTGTCCTGCGAGCGGTAGATGCTCAACCCGTCCCAGAAGCGCTCGTGCGCCAGGACGCGGATATTGGCGACATGTGCGGGAGCGAACTCCGGCGCCAGTTCGATGATCGCTCGACCGGTGTCCAGCTCTAGATACAGGGTGCGCGCAGGGTCCAGCACGCGCCACGCAGACGCCGGCGAGGCATCGAGTATCTGTTGCGGACTCCGATACGCGGCGCTGGCGGTCAACGGCGGCAGGGCGAACAGGCAGGCAAGAGCGAGAGAACGTAGACGCATGAAGACGGCCGGCGGCAGGGATGGCCGATTCTTGCCGACTCATCGCCACAACGCAAAATCCGGACGCCGACAGTGTGCAGCCGGCGTCCGGATCGTCCTGTTGGCGCTTGGATAACGTGGTTGCAGTGCGAGCATTACGCTCGACATTGCATCTTTGCCGAGAGCTGCCGCCGGTCGGGTGGTCTTGCCTGTCCTTCCGCGATTGCCTCAGCGTGTCGATGCGTTCGCGCCTGCATCGTGCGCAATACCCGGGCAATGCGCTCAATGGCTGCGAACATGCGGCGAGGTGTGATGCTGCGCCGGCGCATGGCTGTTGCGGAACAACGGGACCAGTTGCCACAGTGCGGACACGCCGACCAGCACGTACACCGCGCGCGCCAGCAACGCATCCTGACCACCGAACAAGGCGGCGACCAGATCGAACTGGAACAGGCCAACCAGCCCCCAGTTCACTCCGCCAACGATGAGAAGCACCAGGGTGATGACATTGATCGTTTTCATGGGGCAGTCCGTAGTGGGATTGGAGACCACAGGGTTTACTGCACCACCGAAATGTAGGGTGAGGCTATGCCGCATGGCGTTGGCGCGCCAGGGACGTGCGCGTCACATGGCAGGGACACTTATGCAGACGCATCCATGCACGCATGGCGGCCGAGGCCGCAACCGTCAGCGGCCGGGTTTGCGCTTGACGTAGAGCTGCTTGCGCACGCGCGCGACCACTTCGCCAGCGCTGTCGTGCACCTCGTTCTCGAACCAGCGCAGATGCTTCTGACCACCGTCGGTAGCCTCGCGCACTTCGGCCAGCACCGCAGTGTCGATCACGAAATCCGCGCTCACCGTGCCACGCCCGGGCTTGACGAAGTCGATGCTGCCGGCCTTGTCCCAGACGTAATAGTCGCGGCCGAGATTCTGCATCATCAGCAACATCCAGAACGGGTCCGTCATTGCGAACAGGCTGCCGCCGAAATGGGTGCCGACGTAGTTGCGATTCCACGGACGCTGCCGCAATTCCACCCGGGCATAGCGGTAGTCCGACGACAGCACGGTGATGTGGATGCCTGAGAACAGATACGGTGGCCACACGTTGAGGCCGAGCTTGAACAATGGGGCACGCATGCGGGCCGGATTCCCTGGCGAAGTGGAGATGCAGCATAACATTCGCATGCGTATGGCAGCGATGCCACAGGGCCGGCATCGCAGTGTTCGTGCCCGTGCTGCGCGCCGGATCAGGCGGCGCGTCATTTCTTGTCGCGCAGTCGCGCAGCAACGCACCTCGGTGGGAGCGGCCCCGGCCGCGGCGGCGCGTTATCAGGGATGCGTCACCAGCAACTGGCGGGCAATGCCCCGCCGCGGCTAGGTCCGCTCCTGTGTCTCCATGTGGCGCCGCAGCGCCACCGGCTGTCAGAACACCAGCGCCGACATCTTGCGGCGATAGCGCCCGACCAGGTCTTCGTTTTCGATGACGCGGAACGCGTCGATCAGGCTGCGACGCGGCAGGTTGTCGTCGAAGGCACGGTCCTGCCGCAGCATTTCCAGGAACTGCTCCAGCGCCGCTTCGTCGTCACCGTCGAGCAGGTGGCGCACGCCCAGCAGATGGCGTGCGCGCAGGTCGGCGCCGTCGGCGGCCACGCTGGCCTGCAACGCCGCCACGTCCGGGGCGTCCTTGAGCACGTTGGCAAAGCCCAGCCGTGCCTTGGCGCGTACCGCGCGGTCGTCGGTGGCCAGGTTGGCGGGCAGTGCGTCGATCAACTGTTCGGCCTCGGCGCTGTCGCCGGTCTTGAGCAGTGCCAGCGCCAGATCCAGCTTGAGTTCGTCCTTGTCCGGCTCGGCGGCGATCGCCTCGCGCAACGCCGCGGCCTGTGCCTGCGGGTCTAGGGGGGCGGCGGGAAGTTCTTCGGCCACCTGCGGCTCGGCCGGCAGCACGCCATGTTGCGTCAGAAATTCGCGGATCTGGCCTTCGGGCATCGCGCCGGGGAAGCCGTCCACCAACTCGCCGCCCTTGACCAGGAACACCGTCGGTACCGAGCGGATCTGGAACGCCGCGGCGATCTGCTGCTCCTTGTCCACGTCGACCTTGGCCAGCTCGAAGGCGCCGTGATAGTCGGCCGCCAGCTTCTCCAGGATCGGGGTCAGCGTCTTGCACGGCCCGCACCAGGTGGCCCAGAAGTCCACCAGCACCGGTGTCGTCAACGATTTCTGCAGGACCTCGGTCTCGAAGGTGTCGGTGGTGACATCGAATACATGCGCTTTGTCGGACATGGGTTTCCTGGAAGTTAAGGACGGCAACAGTGGACCGTAATGGTGGCAAACCCGGCCGACACAAGGCCGGGGCAGGGGGCGGCAGGGGTTCACGCCGCTGCCGCCCGGCCCGACAATGCCGCGTCCTGGTGGCGCGCTGCGCCCCGAACCGGAGCACCACAATGGGAAGTACCGACGGCGCGCAGCGCTACCTGGGCCTGATCGCGGCAAGCGTGTTCGTGCTGGCGCTGGCCGGTTTCGGCGCCACGCTGCCGGGCTATCTGCAGGCCAGCCACCCGGTCGCACTGCTGGGCGCGGCCGGCGTGCCGCGTGCCCTGGCCTTCAACCTGCTGGCCTTCGTGCTGGTCGGTGCGCTGGGCATGGTCACCGGGGTCAGCCTGCTGGCGCGCATGCCGCTCAAGGCCGGTTGGGGCCTGCGCGTGGGTGGCCAACTGGTCGTGCTGGCCGGCCTGGCCTTCGTCGGCATGGGCATGCTGCCGCTGGATCCGGCCGACCTGGATGGCCGCGCCAGCCAGGCGCATGCCACGGCCTGGCTGCTGTGGGCGGTGGCCTTCGTGCCGGCCATGCTGCTGATCGCCGCGGGCCTGCTCAATGCCCCCGGCACCCGTGGCCTGGCCTGGCTGAGCCTGGCCGCCGGCCTGCTGGTGGCGGTGCTGGCATTTGGCCCGCCCGGCCTGCTGCGGCAGGCCATCGCCCAGCGTCTGGCGTTCCTGGCCTGGGTCGGCTGGCTGGCGGTGGCTGCCTGGATCTGGCCGCTGAAGTCGGCGGCGCTGCGGTAACGGTTTGGTGCACCTGCTGCACTGCGGTACCCTGTACCGCTTTGCACCGCCCGAGCATCCGCTCCCAATGTCCACCGTCGAACCGAACGCCTACGACCCGCAGCAGGTCGAATCTTCCGCCCAGCAGTTCTGGGATGCCACCCGCGCCTTCCAGGTCGACGAGAACTCGGAGAAACCCAAGTTCTATTGCCTGTCGATGCTGCCGTACCCCTCCGGTGCGCTGCACATGGGGCATGTGCGCAACTACACCATCTCCGACGTGGTCAGCCGCTACAAGCGCATGACCGGCCACAACGTGATGCAGCCGATGGGCTGGGATGCGTTCGGCCTGCCGGCAGAGAATGCCGCGATCAAGAACAAGACCGCGCCAGCCAAGTGGACCTACGCCAACATCGCGCACATGCGCGGGCAGCTGAAGTCGCTGGGCTATGCGATCGACTGGTCGCGCGAGTTCGCCACCTGCACGCCGGACTACTACGTGCACGAGCAGCGCATGTTCACCCGGCTGATGCGCAAGGGCCTGGCCTATCGCCGCAACGCGGTGGTGAACTGGGACCCGATCGATCAGACCGTGCTGGCCAACGAGCAGGTCATCGATGGCCGCGGCTGGCGCTCCGGCGCGCTGGTGGAAAAGCGCGAGATTCCGCAGTGGTTCCTGCGCATCACCGATTACGCCCAGGAGCTGCTGGACGGCCTGGATCAGCTGGAAGGCTGGCCGGACTCGGTCAAGACCATGCAGCGCAACTGGATCGGGCGCTCGGAAGGGCTGGAGATCCAGTTCGACGTGCGCGACACCGATGGCGCCGTGCTGGACCCGCTGCGCGTGTTCACCACCCGCCCCGATACGCTGATGGGCGTGACCTTCGTGTCGATCGCCGCCGAACATCCGCTGGCGCTGCACGCGGCCAAGTCCAATCCGGAGCTGGCGCGGCTGCTGGAAGAACTCAAGCACGGCGGCGTGTCCGAAGCCGAGCTGGAAACCCAGGAAAAGCGCGGCATGGCCACCGGCCTGACCGCGGTGCACCCGATCAGCGGCGAGCAGGTGCCGGTGTGGGTGGCCAACTTCGTGCTGATGGGCTACGGCACCGGCGCGGTGATGGCGGTGCCCGGTCATGACCAGCGCGATTTCGAATTCGCCAACAAGTACGGCCTGCCGATCGTGCAGGTGGTCAAGCTGCGCGAACCGCGCAACGACGAAGAGCGGACCTGGGACGCCAGCCAGTGGCGCGACTGGTACACCGACAAGAGCCGCGAACTGGAACTGATCCATTCGGCCGAGTTCGACGGGCTGGACTACCAGGGCGCCTTCGAAGCGCTGGCCGAGCGCTTCGAGCGCAAGGGCCAGGGCCAGCGCCGGGTCAACTACCGCCTGCGCGACTGGGGCGTGAGCCGCCAGCGTTACTGGGGTTGCCCGATTCCGGTGATCTACTGCGGCAAGTGCGGCGCGGTGCCGGTGCCCGAGGACCAGTTGCCGGTGGTGCTGCCGGAGAACGTGGAATTCTCCGGCACCGGTTCGCCGATCAAGACCGATCCGAGCTGGCGCCAGACCACCTGCCCCGATTGCGGCGGTCCGGCCGAACGCGAGACCGACACTTTCGACACTTTCATGGAGTCGAGCTGGTACGTGGCGCGCTACACCAGCCCGAATGCGCGCGACATGGTGGACCGCCGCGCCAATTACTGGATGCCGGCCGACCTGTACGTGGGCGGTATCGAACACGCCATCCTGCACCTGATGTATTTCCGCTTCTATCACAAGCTCATGCGCGACGCGCGGCTGGTGGATAGCGACGAGCCGGTGACCAACCTGCTGACGCAGGGCATGGTCATCGCCGACACGTTCTATCGCGACGCCGACAACGGCGGCAAGGACTGGATCAACCCGGCCGACGTGGAGATCCAGCGCGACGAGCGTGGCCGTGTCACCGGTGCGGTGCTGATCGCCGACGGCCAGCCGGTGCAGATCGGCGGCACGGAGAAGATGTCCAAGTCCAAGAACAATGGCGTGGACCCGCAGTCGATGGTGGCCAAGTACGGCGCCGACACGGTGCGGCTGTTCTCGATGTTCGCTGCGCCGCCGGAGCAGTCACTGGAATGGAACGAGGCCGGGGTGGATGGCATGGCGCGTTTCCTGCGCCGGCTATGGGTGCAGGTGCACAAGCATGTGGGCGAGGGTGCCGCCGTTGCGCTGGATGCCGCCAGCCTGAGCGCCGAACAGAAGGCGATCCGCCGCAAGACCCACGAAACCATCGGCAAGGTCGGCGACGATTATGGCCGCCGCCACAGCTTCAACACCGCGATTGCGGCGGTGATGGAGCTCTCCAATGCGTTGGCCAGGTTCGAGGACGCCAGCGCGCAGGGCAGGGCGGTGCGACAGGAAGCGCTGGAAGCGATGGTGCTGTTGCTCAATCCGATCACTCCGCACGCCAGCCATGCCTTGTGGCAGGTGCTGGGCCGTGGCGAGACGCTGCTGGAAGACGTGCCATTCCCGCAGGCCGACGCCAGCGCGCTGGTGCGCGATGCACTGACCCTGGCGGTACAGATCAACGGCAAGCTGCGCGGCACGATCGAGGTGGCGGCGGACGCGGCGCGCGAGCAGGTCGAAGCGCTGGCCCAGGCCGAGCCGAACGCAGCGAAGTTCCTCGACGGACTGACGGTGCGCAAGATCATCATCGTACCGGGCAAGATCGTGAATATCGTGGCCGGCTGATCGTTGCTGATCGGTCGGGTCGCCGTTGCCGCTGCGGGCAGTTGCCCGGAGCGGGGCGGCGAGGCGATGCAAGGGTGCCGCGGCGGTCTTGGCGAGGTGGTGCCCTGGCGTGCGGTGTTGCGCAGGCCGGGTTGCTGCGGTGGTCCTCTGCGATTTGACTGCACCGGCGCGTCGCGACGCATGGGTGCAGTTTCCGCGATGGTTCCCGCTACGCCAGTTCAGTGGCGCGTGGCGACGTGCAGGTGAGATTGCCGGGGTGGCTTCTGGTCATCCAATTCACTGGCGCGTGGCGACGCGTTCGCCATTCCTGGGCGCTGCGTTTTTTCGCGGCGCCCTATCAAGCCCCGTTCACGCGGGCTGCGTCAGGCTAGCCGCCTGTTGCCGCCACCGGGGCGCTCCTCCAGACTGTGCCCATGATCCGATTTCCTACTGCCTTCGCCGCATCCCTCGTGCTGGTTTCCAGCCTCACCGCCTGCGGCTTCCATCTGCGTAATTCGCTCGCGTTGCCACCGGATACGCCGGCGGTGAAGGTACAGTCCACCACGCAATATAGCGAGCTGGCCAAGCTGCTGCGCCGCGGGCTCCGGGCAGCCGGCGCCACGCTGGCCGAAGACGATGCCAAGACCGGCTTCGCGCAACTGCAGGTGCTGTCCGAACGCTGGGGCGACCTACCCATCGCCATCGACAGCCAGGGCCGCGCGCAGGAATACAGCCTGCGCTATGCCGCCATCTTTACGCTCACCACTGCCAATGGCTCGGTGCTGGTGCCGCAGCAGGTGATCGAATTGTCGCGCGACTACGTGTCGCCGCCGGTGGACGCCACCGGTACCGCGACCGAGCGCGAGATCCTCGCCGACGAACTGCGCAAGGACATGTCCGCCTCGATCCTGCGCCGCATCGACAGCGTGGTGCGCGCACGCGTGCAGCGCGGCGAGGGGCTGGAAAGCACCCCGAGTGCGCCGCTGCCGCCAGCCGCCACACCGCCGGCGCAGCCGTCCACGCCCGAGTCCAGCGTGCCGGCATCGCTGCCGCCAGCGCCGACGTCGAACAACTGAGCGCGTGGGTATCGATACGACGACGCAGTGGCCAGGCGGGCGCCGCCGACCGGCGCCGGCACGCGCACGGGCGGCAGCGCGACTGCTGCCTCAGCGGGCCATGACGCGCCGGCCTCGCCTAGTCGTCGCCGGTCTGCACGCGCGGTCGTAGCCCATGGAACTTCGCCCAGAACAGCTGGCCGGCCAGTCCAGCCAGCCCCTGCAGCCGGCCTATCTGATCGCCGGCCCGGAAACCTTGCGTGTGCTCGAAGCCGCCGACGCCATTCGTGCGCGCGCCCGCGCCGAAGGAATCGGCGAACGCGAGGTGTTCGATGCCGACGGCCGTGATTTCGATTGGCACCAGCTGGACGCCAGCTTCAACGCGCCCAGCCTGTTCAGCCCGCGCCGGCTGGTCGAGGTTCGCCTGCCCAGCGGCAAGCCTGGCAAGGAGGGCGCCGAGGTCATTACCCGCTTCTGCGCCGATCCGCCACCGGACGTGGTGCTGTTGATCACCGCCAACGACTGGAGCAAGGCGCACCAGGGCAAGTGGGCCGACGCGGTCGGCCGGATCGGCACGATCGCCGTGGCCTGGGCGATCAAACCGCATGAGCTGTCCGACTGGATCGAACGTCGCCTGCGCAGCCATGGGCTGCGCGCCGATGCGGCCGCCGTGCAGCGGTTGAGCGAGCGGGTGGAGGGCAATCTGCTCGCCGCCGCGCAGGAAATCGACAAGCTGGCCCTGCTGGCCGACGGCAAGCCGCTGGACCTGGAAGCGATGGAATCGCTGGTTGCCGACGCGGCTCGGTACGACGTGTTCCGGCTGGCCGAGACCGTGCTTTCCGGCCAACCGGCTGCGGTGATCCGCATGCTGGCCGGCCTGCGTGCCGAGGGCGAGGCGGTGGCGGCACTGATGCCGATCCTGATCAAGGAGCTGCTGCGTACCGCCGCGCTGGCCAAGGTGCAGGCCAACGGCGGCAATCTGGCTGCCGAAATGAAGTCGCAGGGCATCTGGGAGTCGCGCCAGGCTCCATTCAAGCGCGCGCTGCAGCGGCATCCCGAACCGCGCCGCTGGGAGCGGTTCGTCGCCGAGGCCGGGCTGGTCGACCGCATGGCCAAGGGGCGCGCCGACGGCGACGCCTGGGTCGGCCTGGAACGTCTGCTGGTGGCGGTGGCCGAGGCGCGTGCGGTGAGATTGCTGGTGTGAAGGCCGGGAGAGCCGGGACGGCCGGGACCCGGGACCCGGGACCCGGGTCCCGGAAGAGCGAGGCGTCGGGACGTGATGAGGCTGCGGCTTTTGCTGTTTCCGGGTCGCGGGTCCCGGGTCCCTGGTTCACAGGACAACAAGCACAGTCCGACCAAGTTGCCGCACCCGGTTCTTCCGGGTCCCGGGTCGCGGGTCCCGGGTCCCGGCTCCCCCGGCTTAACCTCTACTACGGCGGCACTTTCGACCCGATCCACCTGGGCCACCTCGCCATCGCCTGTGCGGCGCGCGACGAATGGGACGCCTGCGTGCATCTGGTGCCGGCCGCCGATCCGCCGCATCGCGCGGTCCCGGGGGCGACGGCCGAGCAGCGGGTCCGGATGCTGGAACTGGCGCTGGCCGGGCAGGCAGGGCTGGTGCTGGATGCGCGCGAGCTGCAACGCGCCAGCGCCGACGGCGTGCCGTCCTACACCGTGGATACCCTGCGCGAGCTGCGCGCCGAGCTCGGTCCGCAGACCCCGATTGCCTGGTTGTTGGGCGCCGATGCCTTCGTCGCATTGAGCAGGTGGCATCAGTGGCAGGCGTTGTTCGGGCTGGCGCATTTCGTCATCGCCGCGCGCCCTGGAACCACGCTGGATCTGTCCGCCGCGCCCGAGCTCGCCGCAGCGGTGCAGGCGCGATGGGCCGCCCACGCGGACGAACTCACGACCGCGCCGGCCGGCCGGCTATGGCGCTTGCGGCAACCGTTGCGCGGCGAATCGGCCAGCGCCGTGCGTTCCCGCATCGCCAGTGGCGCCCGGTGGCAGGCGCTGGTTCCGGCTGCGGTGGCGGACTTCATCGCGCAGCACGGTCTGTACGGTTGCGCCCGCCCTGCAAGCTGAACACGCATTCGTGCGGACCGGCCTATAATTCGCGTCAATTCCATCGAGTTGCCGCTTTGACCAGTCAAGCCCACGTCATCAAGACCTCCATTCCCAATCCGCCGCCGTCCGTGCCGGCGCTGTTGGCCACCGTGCGCGCGGCCGTAGAAGAGCTCAAAGCCAAGGACGTGGTCGAGATCGACGTGCGCGGCAAGTCCAGCGTCTGCGACTACATGGTGATCGCCTCCGGTACCTCCACCCGCCACGTCAAGTCGATCGCAGACGAAGTGGTCAAGTTCGCCAAGCGTCTGGACGTGATGCCGCTGGGCGTGGAAGGCGAGCGCGAAGCCGAATGGGTCCTGGTGGACCTGGGCGATGTCGTGGTGCATGTGATGCTGCCGCGTGTGCGCGAGTTCTATGCACTGGAGCGGTTGTGGACCGTGGGCGACCAGCGGCCCGAGGACGATGACGTCGCCGGTTCCGAGTAACCGCCGAGCATGTCTCGCAAGTCCCCTGCATCCTCGTCCCAAGCGTCCGTCTCCAGTGCATTGCAGTCCCTGAGCCAGGTGCCAGGCGCTGCGGGTGGCCAGGACATCTCGCCCGCGCGCAAGCGCTTCGACCGGCTGCTGCGCGATCTGCAGAAGCATCGTGCGCAGCTGCATGCCTGGCGCGAAGCGGTCGACCGTTGGCGGGCACGGTATCTGGACGAAGTCGTGCCGTTGCTGGATCAGCACCGAGCGCTGGAGATCGAACAGATCCATCTGCTGGACAACATCGCCGCCACGGTGAAGCTGAGCAAAACCGACCGCGAGTTCGTGTCGGACGAGATCTGCGATCTGGCCGGGCCGCTGATCGACGACGGTCATGTTGCGCTCAAACCGATCTATGAACGCCACAGCGAGATCGGTTACGACGAGGAAATGAGCGAATCCGACGCGATGATGAAACACGTCATCGGTCAGATGTATGGGCTGGACCCCGAGGAAGTGGAGGCGGTCGATTCGCCAGAGGAACTCTTCGAGCGGATCAATGCACGCCTGGACCAGGCACAGGCCGATGCCGAGTCCGCGCGCGCGCAATCCCGGCAGCACCGTCGTCGCCGCCCGGACAAGAAGACTGCGGCCGTGCCGGCAGAGCCGCCCCCGTTGCGCGAGCTGTATCGGAAACTGGCCAGCAACCTGCACCCGGATCGCGCCAGCGACGCAGGCGATCACGCCACCCGCACCGAACTCATGCAGCGCCTCAATGCCGCCTACAAGGCGAGCGATCTGCTTGGCCTGCTCGAACTGCAGGCAGAGATCGGTCTGCTGGATGCGCAGGGCGTGGATGCGATCAATCCAGTGCGTCTGCAGGACTACAACCGCGAGCTGGATCGTCAGTGCAAGGAGCTCAAACAGCAGCTGACCCTGCATGCGATCGAGTTCTGCGACGAGTACGGACTCGACCTGCCGACGCAACCCAGGCCCGAGCAACTGGACAGGCTGCTGACGCACTGCAAGCGCGACGTGGTCGATGATGTGAGCGAGCTGCAGCAGGTATTGCGCCAGATGCGTGCGCTGGGCGATGCGCAGTCGATCAAACGTTGGCTCAAACTGCAGCGCACCAGTTTTCGGTTCGGCTGAACGCGGCGGCGCACCGCTGCGTCCACGGACGGATAGCAGACGGCGGGCGATGACGTTTTACGCGTCCATGCCGTGATGGCTCCGGACTGCAGCGTCGCGCACGTCCGTAACGCAGTCATCGGCGGGAGTCGCGCTGCCTGACTCGCCGTCGCGCCATCCCTTGGATGCGTACGAGGGCGCGTGGCCGAGGCATTCGGCCGTCGAGGACTGCACGCGCGGCGCGATCGCCCGATCGCGCCGCTACCACTGCGGCCACCGCCTGAAGAGCATGCCTCCAGACAGTGGCCCCTGCATCACAGCGGCCCGCGTTCCCACGGCCCGGTGATCGCCAGGGTGATGCCCGGGGTCTGGATGTTGACGAACAAGGTACGCGCCAGCGGGTCCCAGCAGGCACCGCAGAACTCGGTGTCGCGGTAGTCGCCCTCGGTGATGTTCTTGCCGGCGTCGGCGATCTGCTGCGAGGTGAGCTGCACGTTGTTCTTGGCCAGGTAGAACGACTCGCCGTTGCGGGTCAGACCGAGCAGACGCGCGCCGGGGCCGTATTCGTCCGGGCTTTCGCCACCGTCTTCGCACAGCACCACGCCGCCGCGCGCGCTGACGGTGACGTTGTCCGGGTTGTGCGCGGCCAGCTGATTGCCGCTGACGAACAGCGCGCTCAGGCGTTGGGTCAACAGGTCCAGCACCCACACCGCACCATTGCCGTAGCCACGCCGGCCCTGCGCATCCACCCCGGTGCTGGTGTCGACGATGAACAGCTTGCCGTAGCTGTACCAGATGCCTTCGCCACGGCTCATGCGCAGCGCGCCATCGGCCCAGGCCTGGGCGAACGGGCCGCTCAAGGTGTCGTTGGCACCGATATCGGGGAAACCTGCCGGTGCGGCGATGCCGTCCAGATCGGGTTCTGCGATATCCACCCACTCCAGCTGGAACTGCTGGCCGATGCCGGCCACGGTCAGGTCCGCGTTGCGTCGCCCGCGCACACGCGCGGCCTGCAGCCGTCCACCGTTTTCCAGCGAGCCGTTGCGGCCGCGGCGATCGTTGGGGATGAAGCGGTACAGGCCCGACTTGTTGCGGTCGTCTTCGGTGAGATAGACGATGCCGGTGCGCGGGTCGATCGCCACCGCCTCATGGCTGAAGCGGCCCAGGCCCACCAGCGGCCGGCCGGTGGTGCGATGGCTATCCGGGTCCACTTCGAACACGTAGCCGTGCTTGCGGCCGGTGCTGGAGACCGCGTTGGTCTTGATCTCTTCGCAGCTCAGCCAGGTGCCCCAGGGAGTCGGACCGCCGGCACAGTTGACCAGCGTGCCACCGAGACTGGGCTCCAGGCTGCCCCAGCCGCGCCGGCCGTAACTCAGCGTGGTGGTGCCGCCACCGGCTTGCTGGGTGCCGCTGACGATGCCGGTGTCGTACATTGCCGGCGCTCGGAACGGGTTGCCGGCGCCGCGCTCGTGATTGCGGATCAACACGTACTCCAGGCCGCGCAACGGGTTGCTGCCGGGGCGCCAGTCGGGTCGGCGCAGGCCGACCACGGCCATGCCGTCGTGACGGTCGGGGCAGGGCTGGCCGTCGTCCATGCGGTCGCCGCTCCAGCCGAACGAGCGGTAGCTGAATCCGCGTGGCAACTGCAACAACGGCAGGCCGGTGCTCTGGTCGGCCACCGGTGCCAACGGGCCGTAGCGGCTGGGCACCGGCGCCAGGCGCAGCGACGGCGAGGTGGCGGCCAGGGCCTGGCGCGACTGCAAGGCGCTCAGGCTGCCAAGGGCGCCGGCAGCCATGACGGCAGCGCTTCCCTTGAGGACCTGGCGGCGGGCGGGATCGAAAATCGGCATCGAACGACTCCTGCGGGCTGGGTGGTCGAGCGACACTAATTGCCGCCTGTAACCACGCCATGACACGCGACGACACACCTTCGCGCGATGCCCAGGCTGTGACGCGGATATCATGTAGCGATGAAATGCCGATTGATCGCCACCGGCGAACGCGCACCGGCCTGGGTGGCGCAGGGGTTCGCCGAATACCAGAAACGTCTCTCGCACTGGATGCCGCTGGAGCTGATCGAGATCGAGCCCGGCCTGCGCGGTAAGGGGCGCGATGCGCAACGCGCCATCGACGACGAAGGCCGCCGCGTGCTGGCGGCGCTGCCGAAGAATGCATACGTCGTGGCGCTGGATGTGCCGGGCCGCCCGCTCAGTTCCGAACAGCTGGCCCAGCGCATGGAGCACTGGCGCGGCCAGGGGCGCGACCTGGCGTTTCTGATCGGCGGCCCGGAAGGCCATGCAGCCGATGTGCTGAAGAGCGCCGGCGAAAGCTGGTCGCTCGGTCCGTTGACCCTTCCGCACATGCTGGTACGACTGGTCGTGGCCGAGCAGCTGTACCGCGCCGCCGCGATGCTGGCCAATCATCCGTATCACCGCGCCTAGCTACGCGCGCGATGCCGTCTGGGGGCGCGGCGCCGCGTGATTGCTCGGCGGATGGTGCGCACGGGCGACGCCTGTGCGCAGTTGTGCCGATGCGGCGGCCGCAACTGCAAGCCGCCGCAGCCGGTTGCGGCTCAATGCAATGAGAAGCTCACCGGCACCAGACCATAGGCCTGCACGGCCTGACCGTTCTGCATCGCGGGCTGGAAGCGCCAACTGCGTAGCACCTGGCTGCGTGCCGCCAGGTCGAGCACACGATGCCCGCTGCTGGTCTGCACGCTCACCTCGGTTGGCCGTCCATCGGTGCCGACCAGCACGCGCAGCAGCACGGTGCCTTGCTGGCCTGCGCGCAAGGCGGCTGCCGGATAACTCGGTGCAGGCGAGCTCAGGTACTGCAATTGACCCGCCTCGACCGGGCCGCTGCTGGGCGTTGCTGCAACCGGCGCAGTCTCGGCCACCGGATCGGCCGCAGCGGGAATTGCGACTGTCGCGCTGTCCACCACCGGCGCCTCGCTGTCGACAGGGGTTTGCACCTGCACGGCGACCGGCTTGGGGGGCACCTGCGTCTTCGGAGTGAACTCCACGTCGATCGGAATCACCTTGGGTGGCGCCGGCGGGGTCTGGAGGGTGATCGGCATGATCCAGCGCGGTTCCGGCGCGGGCTGTGGAACCGACCGATACGACAATGGAATCAGCAACAAGCCACCGGCCAGCAGATGCAGGGCCACTGCGGTACTCATCGCCAGAACGCGCGAAGCGTCGATGCCTGTGGGACGGAAGGAAACCTGCGATTGCGTGCGAACCATCATCCACCTCCAGAACGGAACTGCGGAAAGGACCAACGCGGCCCGGACGCGTTACACCATCCGGTAGCGTAGGTTTACCGCAGCCGGGGCAGCTGTACAAGCGATTCGCGTGGCCTTGGATGCGCGGAGGCCAGGTCTCCGACGGGAGCGAATTCGGCTGCCCCATCACGCATGCCCAGGCGTCTTGACAGGCGCAAGCCTTCGCGCGCGCCGATTGATGTACCGGCTTGGTCAATGCACGCACCGGGCGCACGACGCATTGCCTGCCGATGACGATTCCCGACTAGCTCCGGCAGTTCGGCAGTTCGGCAGTTCGGCAGTCGATGAGTCGACCGTCGGCGATCCCGTGCGCGTAAGCGCTGCTCTGCCTCAATCCCCCTCATGCCTGCTGACAGATGCGGTGCAACGCCGGTAGCCGTCCAGAAAAAGCCCAGCCCGTTGCAGGGCTGGGCAAGCGACGCTGACGGGAGAGGGCGTCAGTAGTCGTACGACACCGAGAACATGGCGTAGCGCGGCTGGGTGAAGAAGCGGCCGATATCGTAGGTATTGGACAACGTGAAGGCGTCGTCTTCCCAGGTGGAATCAACCTGCAGCGGCTTGCGCTCGTTGAAGATGTTGAAGGCCTGCAGGGTCATGGCGAGCTTGTTGCCCGCGAAGGCAGGACGGTAGGTCAGGCCCAGGTCGACGATCCTGGTCCAGGGAAGGCGCCCGGCATCTCCTGGACGCGAAGGCCGGCCGTTGCAGGTGTGGTACGCCGAACCGTAGCCCACCGGATCGCCGGCATCGGAATCTTCGCTGATGCCGTTGATGCTGACATAGCCCAGGCAGGACTTCGGTGTGCCGGACAACACGCGGATATTGCCGGCGAGCAACCATTCGGGGGCGATCTGGTACGAGCCGTAGATCTTGATCTGGTGCCGACGATCGTTGGCCAGGTAGCCGCCCGAATACCACATCAATGCGGCCGCATCCCAATCCTGTGTCTTGGACACATCGGTCTGGCCGATATCGGACTTGACCTGGCCTTCGGTATTGCCGAAGTTGCGCGACCAGGTGTAGTCGATGCGGCCTTCCCACTTGCCATCGAACGGGTGTTGCAGGAAAAGATCCACCGCCAGATAGGTGCGCTTGGCCTTCTTGTCGAATCCCCAGTCCGACGGCGACATCGAGACCGCGGTGCGGCCGGACCCACTGAGGTTGGCCAGGCTGAAGGAGTTTGTTTCGCCGGGATTGAAGATGATGCAGCCGGGCACGTTGACGGTGCTGGGATCCACCCCGATCGCGGTCAACTTGGTACGCATCCGGTCGGCGTCGCAGACGTCGTCGATGGTGGTGCCCAGGGTGCGATAGGTGGCCTTGGCGCCAGTGACCCAGCTTTCGCCCAGTGTCTTGTCGAAGCCGAGCATGAACTCGTCCTGGTACATCGACTTCAGGTCGGTGGCGGCGATACCCGCTGCGTCGGGTGCCTGACCGCACTCGAGGTTGGAAGAGACGATGTTGCCCGAACACGAGAACCCCGCGCTGGGATCCACTGCCACTGGCGTCAGTCCGGTCGGGTTGCCCTGCGCATCGATGCCGGAATAGGTGAAGTACTCGCGCGTGAACGTGGACGGCGATGCGCCGCGGATCGCCACGCTATTGGGAAGCGCCAGATAGTAACGGCCCGCGTTGCCATAGACTTTGAGCGAGGAGTCGCCGAACACGTCCCAGCTCACTCCCAGGCGCGGAGCCCACTGGTCGCCGCTGGTGACATAAGGGGCGCCGACATCGTTGAAATTGGTGAACTTGTCGTTGCGGATGCCGAGTGTCAGCAGCAAGGTATCGCTGACTTGCCACTTGTCTTCGAGAAAATAGGCTTTCTGCTGCACAGACATGCTGGTCGCGGTGTTGAACACCGATTGATAGACGTAATACCCGTTGCCGCCGGCCGGACCCACTCCCAGCGATGCGCTGATCGGCGAGGTCGGACGGGAGGAGCGACCGTAGATCCAGCGGTAGCCGGGGCCGGTGGTGATCACTCCTTCGTTATTGGCGTTGAAATACATGTTGTCTACGCCCGCAGTCAGCGTGTGGCTGCCCAGGACGTATTCGAGGTCGATGCGCAGGCCACGGGTGGAGTTTTCGCCGTCGCGGGCCTGGCTGGAGGTCTGGTTGTTGCGGATCTCGCTACCACCGGTGATTGCTGGATCCTGCAGATTGGTATTGGTCAGCAGCGGTGCGGTACTGGGGTTGTTGCGGAAGTCGGTCTGACGGCTCTTGCCGTAGGTGGCGCTCAGGGTCAGATCGTCGGTGATGTAGCTGGTGTACTTGCCGATGTAATAGCGGTCGTTGACCTTGATCGTATCGGCGAATGCGCCATTGGCCTCGCCTGGGACGCCCTCATAGCCAGTGAAATCGCTGTAAGCACCGGCCTCGCGGTAATTGTTCTTGACCCCGGTCAGTTCGAGGATATTGCTGTCATTGATGTTCCAGTCGATCTTGGCGTAGACCTTCGGTTCATCGATGCGGTAGCTGTTGCGGCCGATCACCGGATCGTCCCGGCGTGCAGTGGAAACGCCTTCGCTGCGTTCCTGCTCTGCGGCAACGAACACGAACAGGCGATCCTCGATCAGCGGGCCGCCGCCATAGACGCTGTAGACCGTGTTCCAAAAAGTGTCGTCCTTTCGACTACGGTAAAGAGTGCCGGGCAGGCTTTCATCGCTGTATTCGTAGCCGGCAGGTGGGGCGGTATCCGGATAGAAGACATTCTTGTACTCACTGGATAGCGACTTCGGGCGCCACAGGACCTGTGCGCCGAAATGCCATTCGTTGGTGCCACGCTTGCCGACCTGGCTGAGCACGCCGCCTGCAGAGCGGCCATACCGAGCGCTATATCCGCCGGTGTAGGTCTCCTGTTGATCGATGGCGCCGAACGGAAGGGTCACGCCGCCGATATTGGAAAGCGGATTGGAGCTGAGGTAGCCATTGAGGTAGTAAGCGTTTTCGGTGACGCCGGCGCCGCCGAACGAAATGGCATTGCCGAAATAGCCGCTGCCTTGTACGGCACCGGGCGACAGCAGGGCGATGGCCTCGCCGGAACGTGCCAGCGGCAGGCGCTGCAATTGCTCGGCGGTGATCACGGTACGCGAAGCGGTGGCGGAGACATCCACTGGCGAGATGTTCTTGCCGGTCACCGTGATGGTGCCCAGGGTGGCGGTATCGCCGGATGCGTCGCTACCGCCGAAGGACACGTCGGTGCCGGCGCCTACGCGCAGGGCGATGTTCCGACGCGTCTCCGCTGCCTGGCCTTCCCGTTGCAGGGTGACGGTGTACGTGCCGACCGGGAGATTGCCGATCGCGTAACGTCCATTGGCGTCGACCGTGGCTGAGCGGGTGAAGCCGGTATCGCTCTGTGCGGTCACGGTGGCTCCGCTGTTGCCGGGCGCGTTTCCATAGATGCCGGCAGTGGTGCTTTGCGCCGCTGCAGGACCAATAGTCAGGACCCCCACCGCTCCACCGAGCGCAAGTGCAAGCACACTGATCCGCGCCAGGCGTGAACGCGAAGGCGGTCGAGAACAACGTAACGAAACCGGGTGGGCAATCATCATCTCTCTCCAGATGGGCGCCGTTACGAAATGTGACGGTGCGCTGACAATCGATCCTAGAGAGAGGCAGAGCCTGCTTAAAGAATGATTTCTCTAAATTTCATGTTTTTTTAAGCACAAAAGCCAATAACTGCCTATTCATAATATCTATTCGTGACTTAGGGCACTTGTAGGTTACCTGCCTTTCAGTATCTGGTCGGCTCGTTGGCGCAGGAGGCCGCTTGCCAAGCCACACTAACGAAACTGCCCTCAAAAGAGGGCAGTTCGAGCAAGGTCACGACATCTTCGAGCGTGTTGCCAACCGCCTCAACGTCCCAATTCGAACGTCACATCCAGGTTGATCGACAAGGTGCTCTCGCCTGGGGCTACCGGCGTATCCATTTCGGCCTTGGCCGAGCGCATCGAGGCGGCCATCATCATCGGGCGGGCGCCGCCACCGCTGCGCCCCTCGGAGATGCTCACGATGCGGCGCACCTTCAGGCCCAGCGACTTGGCATAGGTCTCGGCGCGGGCCTGGGCCTTCTTCAGCGCGGCGGTGCGGGCTTCGTCATACACCGGTTCGGGCTGGTCGATCGAGAAGCTGGGGCCGTTGATGTCGTTGGCGCCGTTGGCGACCAGGGCGTCGAGCACCTTGCCCAGCTTGGCGATGTCGCGCACCTTCAGGCTGACGGTGTTGCTGGCCTGGTAGCCGTTGATCTTCGGCGCTTCGTTTTCCTTGTAGGTGTACTGCGGGCTGAGGTTGATGCCACTGGTCTGCACATCCTTGTCGGCAATGCCGGCCGCCTTCACCGCGCTCATGACCTTGCTCATCTGTTCGGCGTTCTGGCGCATGGCGGCGTTGCCGTCGGCGGCCTGGGTGACCACGCCCGCGGACAGCGTGGCGATGTCCGGCACGCGCTTGGCCTCGGCCTCGGCCGAGACGTTGAGCAGGGTGCCGTCGTTGGGAAGGGCGTAGCTCGGCGCAGGTTGGGCGTGGGCGGTCATGGCGGTTCCGGCGGCGAGGGACAGGGCCAGCAGCAATGGCTTGAGGGTGGTACGCATGGGATCTCCTTGTCTGTGTCACGAGCGTGTTGGGGCATCGATGAACATGTTGTGAGTCGGACCCGGGCCGGCCGCGCTGCGCGTCCGCGAAGCGAGCGGGCGAGTGCGGGCAACAGGTATGCTGGGCGGATGCTCTATCTCGCCTCCCGTTCGCCACGCCGACAAGAACTCCTGCAGCGTCTCGACGTGCCTTTCCATACCCTGGAACTGGACGTGCCCGAGCTGCGCGCGCCGGGCGAATCGCCTGACCAGTATGTGCAGCGCGTGGCGCTGGACAAGGCGCGTTTCGGCCTTGCGCAGGTGCAGGCCCGCGACCCCGATGCGATCGTGCTGGGCTCCGATACCGAAGTGGTGCTGGGCGATCGGGTGTTCGGCAAGCCGGCCGATGTGGACGATGCGATCGCCATGCTGCGCATGTTGTCCGGGCGCACCCACCAGGTACTCACGGCGGTGGTCCTAGTCTGCGCACAGCGCGCCCCGGCGCAGGCGTTGGTGGTGTCGGAGGTGACCTTCGCCATGCTGGACGACGCGCAGATCGCTGCATACGCGGCCTGTGGCGAGCCGATGGGCAAGGCCGGCGCGTACGCGATCCAGGGCCGTGCGGAAGGCTTCATCACCCATCTGTCCGGTAGCTACTCCGGCGTGATGGGATTGCCGTTGTTTCACACCTCGCAGTTGCTCACAGCCTTCGGAGCGCATTAGATGTCGGAAGAGATTTTGGTCAACGTCACCCCGCGCGAGACTCGCGTGGCGGTGATCGAGAACGGCATGCTGCAGGAACTGCATATCGAGCGCGGCTGGCGCCGGGGCGTGGTCGGCAACATCTACAAGGGCAAGGTGCAGCGGGTGATGCCGGGCATGCAGGCGGCCTTCGTCGAAGTGGGGCTGGAGCGGGCTGCGTTCCTGCACGCCAACGACGTGGTGCGGCCGGTGCCGGCACCGGCAAGCGTGGTCGACACCGAGGAAACCCCGCTCCCGCCACCGCCGGCGACGTCGGTGCCCATTGTCGAACTGTTGCGCGATGGCCAGGACATCGTGGTGCAGGTGGTCAAGGATCCGATCGGCACCAAGGGTGCGCGCCTGACCACCCAGATCAGCATCCCATCGCGCTATCTGGTGCTGCTGCCGCAGTCCAAGGTCGTGGGGGTTTCGGCGCGGATCGAGGACGAGGCGGAGCGGTTGCGCCTGAAGACCATCGTCAGCGAGGTCTCGGCCCAGCACGGCGGCTTCGGCTACATCATCCGCACCAACGCCGAGGGCCAGCCGGCCGAAGCGCTGGCCGAGGACATCGCCTATCTGTCGCGGGTCTGGAACGTGGTCGAGCGACGCGGCCGCGAAGGCCAGCCGTGCAGCATCATCTACGAAGACCTGAGCCTGCCGCTGCGTGCGGTGCGCGACCTGATCCGCCGCGACGTGGAAAAGGTCAAGGTCGATTCCAACGAGACCTTCGTGCAGTTGCAGGCGTTCGTGGCCAAGTACATGCCGGTGCTGGCCGAGCGCCTGGAGCTGTACACCGGCGACCGGCCGATCTTCGACCTGTACGGTGTCGAGGACGAGATCGGGCGTGCACTGAACAAGCAGGTGCCGCTGAAGTCCGGCGGCTATCTGGTGATCGACCAGACCGAGGCGATGACCACCATCGACGTCAATACCGGCTCGTTCGTGGGGCAGCGCAATCTGGAAGAAACCGTGTTCCGTACCAACCTGGAAGCGGCGCAGGCGGTGGCGCGGCAACTGCGGCTGCGCAATCTGGGCGGCATCATCATCATCGACTTCATCGACATGGACGATGCGGAGCATCGCCGCCAGGTGCTGCGCACCCTGGAAAAGGCGCTGGCGCGCGACCACGCCAAGACCACCGTGTACGAGTTCTCGCCGCTGGGTCTGGTAGAGATGACCCGCAAGCGCACGGTCGAAAGCCTGGAGCGGCAGCTGTCGGAAACCTGCGGCCACTGCGGCGGGCGCGGCACCATCAAGACCGCCGAGACGGTGACCTACGAGATCTTCCGCGAGATCACCCGCGCAGTGCGCCAGTTCGACGCCGCCCGGCTGCTGGTGATCGCCTCGTCCAAGGTGGTGGCGCGCATCACCGACGAGGAATCGGCGGCAGTGGCCGAGCTCGAAGAGTTCCTCGGCAAGAGCATCCGCTTCCAGTCCGACGACCAGTATCTGCAGGAGCAGTTCGATGTGGTGTTGCTGTGAGGCCGGGATTGGGGAGTCGGGATTCGGGATTTGTAAAAGCCGGCGCCGCCATGATGTGCGGCCAGCAGGAGCGTTGACGTTACCGTGCTCGGACACGCTGTAACCAAACCCGAATCTCCAATGCCCAGTCCCCGCCCCTGATGCCCACCCCGTTGCGCCGTCGCCTCCGCCTGTTCCGCCGCTATGCGATCACTGCCGCCGCGCTGGCGGTGGTGGCGATCGCGTTGCTGGTGGGCGCGGTCAGCCAGGTGTTGCCGCTGGCCGAACAGCGGCCACAGCAGGTCGCCGACTGGCTGAGCCAGCGCGCGGGGCAGCCGATCGCCTTCGATCGCCTGGACACCGAATGGACACGCCGCGGTCCGCTGCTGCGGCTGGACGGGCTGCGTATCGGGCCCCATGGCGAGGTGCGGGTGGGGCAGGCGGAGATCCTGCTGGCGATGTATGCGGGCCTGCTGCCGGGGCATTCGTTGACCGAAGTGCGCCTGCGGGGGCTGGCGCTGACCCTGCAGCGCAGCGACGACGGCGTCTGGTCGGTGCAGGGGCTGCCGAGCGGCAAGGGCTCCGATCCGCTGGAGGCGCTACGTCGCCTGGGCGAGATCCAGGTGGCCGAAGCGCGCCTGCAGGTGCGGGCGCCGTCGATCGGGGTGGAGACCACGCTGCCGCGCATCGACCTGCGTCTGCGCGTCAGCGGTTCGACCGTGCAGGTAGGCAGCCGCAGCTGGATCGATCTCGGGCACGCACCGCTGACCGCGGTGCTGGAATTCGACCGCGAGAGCGGGGATGGCAATGCGTACGCGAAGGCCGATCCGGCCGATCTGTCGGCATGGGCGCCGTTGCTGCAGGTCGGCGGCATGCGTGTCGAAGGTGCCGGCGGCCGGCTGCAGGCCTGGGCACGGCTGCGCGCACGCCGCGTTGCCGAGGTGATCGTGGACACCGACCTCACCCAACTGCAACTGTCCGGTGCCGCCTTGCCGGACGAGACCGCCCGACGCACGCTGCGCTGGGAACGGCTGCAGGCGCGCGCGCGCTGGCAGAGCATCGACGGCGGTTGGCGGCTGGATGTGCCGGTGCTGCGGCTGGGCGATGCAGCGACGCCGCAGCGGCTGGACGGCCTGAGCATCGCCGGTGGGCGTCGCTATGCGGTGACCGCCCGGCAGGCGGATGTGTCCGGCCTGATCGCCGCCGCCGCCCTCAGCGACCAGATGTCGCCGGGCCTGCGGCGCTGGCTGACCCTGTCCAGGCCGCAGCTGCGGGTCGCCGACCTGCAGATCGCCGGCGAGCGGGACGGCCCGGTGCGCGCGCAGGGCCGCATCGACGACCTCGGTTTCCTGCCGGTCGGCAATGCGCCGGGCATCAGCGGCCTGCGCGGTCGCGTCGATGGCGACGCGCAGGGCGGCGAACTGGAAACCGCCGCCGATGCCACGGTGCGCTTCGATTGGCCGACCGGCTTCGGCGTGGTGCACCAGATCCGGCTGGCCGGCAAGATCGTCGGCTGGCGCGAAGGCGCCGGCTGGCAGGTCGCCACCCCGGCCCTGCGCGTGCAGGCCAGCGACTACGGCGCCAACGTGCGCGGGGGCCTGTGGTTCCAGAACGACGGCAGCCGCCCGCGCATGCAGCTGGCCGCGCAGCTCGACGATGTGGCGCTGCCGGTGGCGCGCAAGTTCTGGATCCGCTCGAAGATGAGCAAGGCGGCCATCGACTGGCTGGACATGGCGGTGGCCGGCGGCGTGGTCGCTGGCGGCACCGGGCTGGTCAGCGGCGATCTGGACGACTGGCCGTTCGACAACAACGACGGGCGTTTCGAGGCCTTTGGCCACATCCGCGATGGCGTGATCCGCTTCCAGCCGGACTGGCCGGCGATGCAACAGGTGCAGGCCGACCTGAGCTTCATCGGCAACGGCTTCTCGCTGCAGGGCCAGGGCGACCTCGCTGGCACCCCGATCGCCCAGATGGAGGCGGGCATCCCCAGTTTCGCCACCTCCGAGCTCTACGTGCGCGCCTCCACCCGCGCCGACGCCGCGCAACTGTTGGGCATGTTGCGGCAGAGCCCGTTGGAACGTCGCTATGGCGACACCTTGCGCAATCTCACCGTCTCCGGCCCGGCCGCGGTGAGCTTCGATCTGTTGCGCCCCCTGCGCACGCAAGGCGTGGGCGGTCACCTGCAGGGTACGGTCGCACTGCAGGGCGCCAGACTGGCCGATGCACGCTGGAACCTGGCCTTCGACCAGGTCAGCGGGCAGACCACCTACCGCGATACCGGCTTTGCGGCCGAGCAGTTGAGCGTGCAGCACCAGGGCCGCAGCGGTGAGCTGGCGTTGCGTGCGGGCGCGTTCGTGGAGGATCCCGGGCAGGCATTCGAAGCGCGGCTCAAGGCCACCCTGGATGCCAGGGAACTGTTTGACCGCGCGCCGCAGATGGCATGGCTGCGCCCCTATGTGCATGGCAGCGCGCCGTGGCAGGTGGGCGTGGATGTGCCGCTACCGACGCCAGGCCAGTCCGAGGCGCAGGCGCTGCTGACCCTGCGCTCGGATCTGGTCGGCACCACGCTGGATCTGCCGGCGCCGCTGGACAAACCCGCGCCCCGGCCGTTGGACACCCAGGTCAAGGTGGCCCTGCCGGTCGGCGACGGCGATATCGACGTGGCCTTCGGCAAGCTGGTGGCACTCAAGGCCAGCAGCCAGGGCGGGCAGACCGGCGTGCGCGTGGTGATGGGGACCGATACGGTGACCGAGCGCCCGCCCGCCAACGGCTTGGTGGTGACCGGCCGCACGGCGTCGCTGGATGCGATCGACTGGATCGGCCTGGCGCGCAGCGGCAGCGACCCGGAGATGCCGCCGCTGCCGGGTCAGCCGGCAACGCCGAAAAAGGACGCCCTGCCGCTGCAGCAGGTGGACGTGCAGGCCGACAGGCTGCTGATGATCGGCGGGGTGTTCCCGCAGACCCGGCTGCGTCTGCGCCCGACCCGCGATTCCGTGGCGGTGACCCTGAACGGCCCGTCCCTGGCCGGCCAGCTCAGCGTGCCCAATCTGGAGGGCGGGGTGGTGCAGGGCAAGCTCACCACCGTCCACTGGCAGCCGGTGGCGGAGGCGCCGATGCCCGCGGTGCCCGAGCCCGGCGACCCGCTGGCCGGTGCGTTGCCGGAACCGGCGCGGCGTGCGGTGGCCGACTTCGACTCGGTGTCGATCCCGCCACTGGCGCTGGATATCGACGACCTGCAGGTGGGCAAGATGACCCTGGGCGCCGCCACCCTGCGCAGCAGCCGGCTCACCGACGGCATGCAGGTGGATCAATTGCAGCTGCGTTCGAACGATCAGAGCATCGGCCTGACCGGGGCCTGGCGCGGCAAGGGCGAGGCGGCCAGCACGCGGCTGTCGGCGCGGGTGGATAGCCGCAACCTGGGCAACCTGCTGCAGAACCTCACCCTGGGCGGCCAGTTGCGCGGTGGCGAGGGGCAGCTGGAACTCAATGCCGGCTGGCAGGGCTCGCCGACCGGTTTTGCGCTGGGCTCGCTGGAAGGCAATCTGAAGGTCGATGTCCGTAACGGTCAGCTGCTCGAGGTGGAACCCGGCGCCGGCCGTGTGCTGGGGCTGCTCAGCGTGGCGCAGCTGCCGCGCCGGCTGATGTTCGATTTCCGCGACTTCTTCTCCAAGGGCCTGGCGTTCAACACACTGGGCGGCGAGGTGCGCTTCGGCGACGGCTTCGCACGGACCGATGCGATCCGCATCGCCGGCCCGGCCGCCGATATCGCCATCCGTGGCCAGACCGATCTGCGCGCGCAGACCTTCGACCAGACCGTGGACGTCAATCCCAAGGCCGGCAACCTGCTGGCCGTGGTCGGCGCGGTGGCGGGCGGGCCGGTGGGCGCGGCCGTGGGTGCGGCCGCCAATGCCGTGCTGGGCAAGCCGCTGGGCGCGATCGGTGCCAAGACCTACCACGTCACCGGGCCATGGAAGGACCCGCAGGTGGACGTGGTCGAGCGCGAACGCGAGCGTGCGCCGAGCAAGCCGGCGCCCACCGGCAGGCCTGCCGTACCACCACGCTGACCCGCGCATGCCGCAGCCTCATGGCCGCCGGCGCGCACGGACCGCGCGAGCAGTGATCGCCGCGCCGCCGATTCAGCCGCACGACTTGTCTCCCCGGCGCGCGGGCCCCATCCTGACCGCATGACCGACAACGCTCTCACTCTGGCCGAAACCCGGCTGCTGCTTCCCTCCGGCCTGGACGCCGGCCATCTGGACCGCACCTTCGGCGCCCTGCTGGGCCCGGGCATCGACTTCGGCGACCTGTATTTCCAGCACTCGCGGCGCGAGAGCTGGAGCGTGGAAGACGGCATCGTCAAGGACGGTGCGCACTCCATCGAACAAGGCGTGGGCGTGCGCGCGATCGCCGGCGAAAAGACCGGCTTTGCGTACTCCGACGATATCCAGCGCGAGACGCTGCTGGAAGCGGCGCAATCGGCGCGCGCGATCTCGCGCGATGGCGGCGCGCAGGCCAGCCGCACGCTGGTGCGTGGCAATGGCCGCGCGCTGTACCCGGCCACCGACCCGATCGACGACATGGACAGCGCCACCAAAGTGGAGCTGCTGCGTCGCATCGACCAGTTCCTGCGTGGCGCCGATTCGCGCGTCAAACAGGTGATGGTGAGCCTGTCCGGTGGCGTGGACACGGTGCTGATCGCACGCAGCGATGGCGTGCTGGCAGCCGATGTGCGCCCGCTGGTGCGCCTGAACGTGCAGGTCATCGTCGAGCACAATGGCCGCCGCGAGTCCGGCTACGCCGGCGGCGGCGGCCGTTACGGCTATGCCGACCTGTTCGCCGACGGCCGCCCTGAGGGCTTTGCGCGCGAGGCGCTACGCCAGGCGCTGGTCAACCTGGAGGCGATTCCGGCCCCAGCCGGCGTGATGCCGGTGGTACTCGGCCCGGGCTGGCCCGGCGTGCTGTTGCACGAGGCGGTCGGCCATGGGCTGGAAGGCGACTTCAACCGCAAGGGCACCAGCGTCTATGCCGGACGCATCGGCGAGCGCGTGGCCTCGCCGGGGGTGACCATCGTCGACGATGGCACGCTCGACGGGCGCCGTGGCTCGCTCAACATCGACGACGAAGGCACGCCCAGCCAGTGCACCACCCTGATCGAGGACGGCGTGCTGGTGGGTTACATGCAGGATAGCCACAACGCGCGCCTGATGGGCGTGGCACCCACCGGCAACGGCCGTCGCGAATCGTTCGCGCATCTGACCATGCCGCGCATGACCAATACCTACATGCGTGCCGGGCAGCACGATCCCGAAGAGATGATCCGCTCGGTCAAGAAGGGCATCTATGCGGTGAACTTCGGTGGCGGTCAGGTCGACATCACCAGCGGAAAGTACGTGTTCTCGGCCACCGAGGCCTACCTGATCGAGGACGGCAAAGTGACCGCGCCGGTCAAGGGCGCCACCCTGATCGGCAACGGGCCGGAGACCATGCAGAAGGTGCGCATGATCGGCAACGATCTGGCGCTGGACGAGGGTGTGGGCGTCTGCGGCAAGGACGGGCAGAGCGTGCCGGTCGGTGTCGGTCAGCCATCACTCCTGATCGACGGCATCACGGTGGGCGGGACGCAGGCCTGAGATGCGGGGATTCGGGAATCGGGATTTGGGAATCGCAACAGCGGGATGCGCGGGGCCTGATGGGTTCCGCTTGGGTGGATCCGGAAGCCGGGAGTTGGGATTGGCAACGGCCGGGATGGCCGTTGCGGGGCTGGCTGGACCCGGCGGATCCTTATTCGTCGCCCTCCGGCGCCGATTCGCCGCCTTCCAATCCCGAATCCCCACTCTCCAATCCCGGCTCTTGAGACAACTCGCGCAGTACCTGGAACAGCTCGCGGTAGGCGCGCGGGGGCTTGTTCTTGGTGCGCTCGTGGATCGCGTTGCGCACCAGCTGGCGCAGCTGCTGGCGGTCTGCGGCCGGGTAGGCTTCCAGCAGTTCGGCCAGCGCCGTATCGCCTTCGGCCAGCAAGCGTTCGCGCCAACGCTCGACGCGATGCATGGCGGCAACTTCGCGCCGCGCCGTGTCGCTGTTGGCATCCAGCGCATCGCGGATGGCTGCCAGCGTCTCGTCGTCCTCGCGGCGCATGTGCTTGGCCAGAAACGCCAGCTGCCGCTTGTGCGCGATGTGCGAGGTGATGCGCTTGCTCTCCTCGATATGCGGGATCAGCGCTTCCGGCACCGGCAGTTTGGCCAGCTGCGCCGGGGTCAGCGAAACCAGCTTTTCGCCGAGCTCGAGAACTTCGAGCGCTTCGCGCCGCTGCTGGCTGCGGCTGGCGCCGCGGAATTCACCGGTTTCTTCATCGCGTCCGCGCATTGCCACTACATCCCGAAACGTGGTTGATAAAAATCTCCGGCCACCGATGGCCGGATTCCCTGCGGCAGGATCCGCATCCCATTCAAACAGTCCGGCCATGGAGGGCCCGGATTCTTGCGGAAGGATCCGCATCCCAATCCAACAGTCCGGCCATGGAGGGCCGGATTCTTGCGGAAGGATCCGCGTCCCAATTCAACAGTCCGGCCATGGATGGCCGGGTTCTTGCGGAAGGATCCGCGTCCAAAGGATAAAGCATTGAACGCACTCTCCCCCGAAACCCGTGCCACCGACGACAGCCTGCAGCGCCTCGATGCGCTGACCGACATCGCCCAGCGCCTGCTCGAACGCGCCCGTGCCGCTGGCGCCACCCAGGCCGAGGTGAGCTGCAGCGAAGAGCGTGGCCTGGACGTGAATGTGCGTCTGGGCGAGGTGGAAACGGTCGAATCCACCCGCGACCGCGGCATTGCGGTGACGGTGTACTTCGGCAAGCGCAAGGGCAGCGCCAGCACCGCCGACCTGCAGGATGCCAGCCTGGAGGCCACCGTGGCGCAGGCCTGCGCGATCGCGCGTTACACCGAGGACGATCCGGCTTCCGGCCTGGCCGACCCGGAGCTGATGGCGCACGACTTCCCCGAACTGGACAGCTGGCACCCATGGGCGCTGGATGCCGATACCGCAGTGGATCTGGCGCTGGCCTGCGAGACCGCCGGCCGCGAGGCGGACGTACGCATCAGCAATTCCGACGGTGCCTCGGCCAGTACCGGGCTCAGCCTGTCGGTGTACGCCAATTCGCATGGCTTTGTCGGGCGCGAGCGCGGTACCCACCATTCGATCAGCTGCGCGCTGATCGCCGGGCACGGCGATGGCATGCAGCGCGATGGCTGGTACAGCAGCGCGCTGGCGCGCGAAGACCTGGAGGCGCCCGACGCGATCGGCCGTCATGCCGCCGAGCGCACCGTGGCGCGGTTGCAGCCGCGTTCGCTGCCCACCGGCCCATTGCCGGTGCTGTTCGCGCCGGAGCTGGCACGTTCGCTGGTGGGGCATCTGTTGGGCGCGGTCTCCGGCGGCGCGCTGTATCGACGCGCCAGCTTCCTGCTCGACAGCGTCGGCACCCGGTTGTTTCCCGACTGGTTCAACATCGAGGAGTTGCCGCATCTGCGGCGTGGACTGCGCTCGGCCGCCTTCGATGCCGAGGGCGTGGCCACCCGACGTTCGGCATTGATCACCGACGGCGTACTGCAGCGCTACGTGCTGGGCAGCTACTCGGCGCGCAAGCTGGGCCTGCAGACCACCGCCAATGCCGGCGGCGTGCACAACCTGCAGGTTGCCGCCAACGCGGGCGATCTTGCGTCGATCATCGCCGGCATGTCGCGCGGTCTGCTGGTCACCGAATTGATGGGCAACGGCGTCAACCCGGTCACGGGCGATTACTCGCGCGGCGCCGGCGGGTTCTGGATCGAGAACGGAGCCATCGCCTATCCGGTGGACGGGCTGACCATCGCCGGCAACCTGCGCGACATGTTCGCCGGCATCGAAGCGGTGGGTAGCGACGTGGATGCGCGCTCGCACGTCAAGATCGGCTCGGTGCTGGTCAACCGCATGACCGTGGCCGGCGATCGCTGAGCCACGCTCCTGTCGGGTCGCTCCGAACCGACGCGACGGGCTCGCTATCGACGCACGGTGAGTGCTGCGGCCGCGTACCCGTGTCGCCGCAGTTGCGGCGACACACATGCCTGCACGCGAGTGCCCGTGGCCGCGCTGCCGGCGCGCGGCTGCGACGGGACGGTCGCTGCCCCTGCCCGGATGCGCCGATCCACGCCTTCTTCATGCCGGCGCGATGGCGCACGGTGCCGATGGGCCCCTGGCGAGGACTTGCCGGTAGCGGGCCTGATCAGTTGCGCCGGCACCATGGCTTTGCGCACTGGTCGCTGGATGAATCGTTGTTATAGTCCGCCGCACCACAATCGTGTTTGGGGAGACAGATGAGCGAATTCGATACACATGCCGCACCGCCGCCGCCGCCGATCGGCAGCAGCGCACCGCCCGCCGAGCGTACGCTGGCGCTGGTCGCTCACCTGCTGGGCACGCTTACCTACTTCATCGGAGCCTTGGTGGTCTGGTTGATCAGCAAGGACGCCAGTCCTTCCAAGCCCTTCGCCACCGATCAGGCCAAGGAAGCGTTGAACTTCCAGATCACGGTGACACTGGCCATGATCGTGGCGGTGGTCCTGGCCACGGTGACCTTCGGTGCGTTGTTCTTTCTGCCCACGCTCGTATGGATCGCCAGCGTGGTGTTCTGCATCGTGGCTGCGGTCAAGGCCAACAATGGCGAGCATTACCGTTACCCGTTCACGCTGCGCCTGATCAAGTAATCGGCGCGGTGCCAACGACAAAGGCCCGGCAGCGATGCCGGGCCTTTGTCGTTTCAGGCGATGCCGTGATCAGTTCTGTGCCGGGGTGTTCTCGGCGAAGTACTCGTGGCTGTCGGCGTTGGTGATGGCCTGGGCCGGGTTGGTGCGGGCCAGGTTGCGTGCGCCCGCCTGCCCGTAGACCCGATCCTGGGTCCCGGCCACCACGGTGAAGTGGCTCATCTCGTGCACCAGGGTCCCGGCCTTGGAGTCGGTACCGGTTGTCGCCGCACTCCAGAACGCGTTGCAGACGTAGATTTCGTACGGTGCATTGGCGTAGACGTAGGCGAACGCGCTGTCGTTGCAATCGCAGTTGATGGTGATCTGGCCGTTGTTCTGGTCCAGCGCGTTGTCGATGTTGACGAAGTTCGAGCTGACCCTGCTATAGCGCGCCGCATTGTAGGCGCCGAACCAGGTGGTGTAGCGCGCGCCGGTGCTGCCGCCGTTGAGGTAGGTGCGCGCGTTCTGCGAGTAGTTGCGGGCCGCAGTGACGGCGCTGGCGGCCTGGTTGGTGCGGGTGGTGCTGCAGTTGAGGTAGTTGATGCCGTTGACCACGGCAGTCGGGCCGATGGCCATCTGACGCTGTACGCCGCGGTTGACGCCATCCAGCCAGACGGTGAGCGGGGTGCTGGTCGCCACGGCCGGTTGGCCATTGGCGGCCTTCATCAGGCTGCCGTCGGACAGCGAGGCGTACTGCAGCGACGAGCGCACCTGGATGGTGTAGTTGCCGCTGGTGGACAGATCGTAGGCGCTGGCGAGATCCACCTCTGCCTTGATGCTCTGGCCAGGCTGCAGAATGGTGAAATCTGCGGCCTTGGGCAGACCCCGCTTGACCAGGCGCCCGGTGAAGTTCACGGGAGCGCCCTCACGACTGACCTCCAGAATGCCGTTATCGAGCGACTTCAACGGCAATTGATAGGTCGGCACGCGGGCGACCTGGCTGCCGTTGTTGGTGACGGTGACGGCGATCCTGCCCTGATGCCGCCCGGCCTGGTCGGCCACCGGTGCCAGTTCGATGGTCAACGGAACCGGTCCGCGCAGGGACTGAGCCTGCGCCGAACCGAGTACGCCGACGACAGCCAGCGTACCTGCTGCAAACGATGCGAGAAAAACGTTCTTCACCAGTGACTCTCCTTGGTCGGGGGATGCCCGCGAATGCGGGCGAACCAAACCTAGGCAGAGCGAGCAGACGCGACAAGTCTTTCGATTACCGATACTTCAGTAGTTAATAGAGCCGGTTGCGGGTCGGCGTGCTACTGACGTTGATTATTCAGCAATAAAGCGTGCGCCAGATCATGCATGGCATCGGCGCGCGTGGCATCGCGTGACACAAAGCGCGGCCGTGAAAGTTACGTTTTGTGACAAGCGGCGCGGGTTGCGCGCGTTCTCAGGAGCCGCGCACCGTGCGCTGGCGCACGGAGTGCGCGAACGCGCAGTGAGGCAAGCCACGATGGTCATTGCAGGTGCGCGCGCCGAATGGCGAATGTCGGCCAAGTGGGCATTGCAGTGCGTGCCAGACGCGCCTTGGCGCGTGGTACGCGCGGTCCACTAGTGCGCGCGGTCCACCGCGAACCGGCCCAGCGTCGCCAACGTGTCGGCCCGCTGGCCGTAGGGCTGCAGGACGTCGTGCATGCGCGCGGCCAACTCGGCCAGCTTGGCCTTGGCGCCTTCCATGCCGAGCAGGGCGGGGTAGGTGGATTTGGCCTGCGCGCGGTCCTTGCCTGCGGTCTTGCCCAATTGCGCCGAGTTCGATTCCACATCCAGGATGTCGTCGCGGACCTGGAACGCCAGGCCCAAGGCATCGGCGAAGTCGTCCAGGCGTTGCAGATCCGCTGGCGCGGCAGCGCCGGCCAGTGCGCCCATGCGGACGGCGGCGCGGATCAATGCGCCGGTCTTGAGCGCATGCATGCGCTGCAGGTCGTGCAGCGATTGCAACTGGCCGGTGGCGTCGATGTCCAGCGCCTGGCCGCCGCACATGCCGCCAGCGCCTGCGGCAATGGCCAGACTGTTCAACCAGGCCACGCGCAGGTCGGCGCTCGCCTGCGAGTCGGCCAACAGCTCGAAGGCACGGGTCTGCAGCGCATCGCCGGCCAGGATGGCGGTGGCTTCGTCGAAGGCGATGTGTACGGTGGGCCGGCCACGTCGCAGGGCATCGTCGTCCATCGCCGGCAGGTCGTCGTGCACCAGCGAATAGGCGTGGATCAGCTCCACCGCCACCGCCGGAAGATCGAGCAGGTCGTCGGCGGCGCCGAACAGCGCGCCGCTGGCGTACACCAGCAGCGGCCGCATGCGCTTGCCACCGCCCAGTACGGCATGCCGCATCGCTGCGTGCAGGCGTTGCGGCGCCAGCGCGGCATCCGGCAGGCATGCGTCGAGGCCGCGCTCGGTGCGAGCGATCCAGTGGTCGAACAGGGCCGAACCCACCTCAGCCGGCATCCGGCATGGGCGGTTCGAAGGCTTCGGCGAGTTCGGGGCGCGCCGGGTCGGTCAACAGACGCACCCGCAGTTCGGCCTGTTCCAGCGCCTGCTGGCAATCGCGGTACAGGCCGATGCCACGTTCGTAGGCGCTGAGCGACTGCTCCAGACTCAGGTCGCCGACTTCCATCTTCTGCACCAGTTGCTCGAGTTCTTCCAGCGACTGTTCGAAGCGGGCAACCGGAGAGGTTTCGTTCAAGGACTTCTTGGCCATCGTGGAAGTGTGCGGGGCGCGGGCAGGCCGGTCAATTCGCCTGGTCGCTCGCCCGCCATCGCAGGCTGGCGCGATGGGTCTGCAGCCAGTCGTGCAAGGAGGCCGAAACGATGCGGTCGCCGGCGGCCATCACCTGCCTGTCGGCCCACAGGACCGGCAGGCGATCGCGCTTCCAGGGGGGCAGGTCCAGATCCTGCAGCAGGTGCTTGAGCCGATGCGAATGGCCGCGCCGTGGTAGCACGATGCGTTCGCCGCCCTGGCGGGCACGCACCTGCATCGGGCGGACGAAACCCAAGCCCGGCGAGCCATGCAACTGCAGCTGCGCGCCATCGGGCAGCTGCAAGGGATGCACGCCATCCCACTGCGCAGTCCATTGCGGCGGCCAGGCGGGTGCGGGGCGGTGCAGATACAGGGATTGCCTCCAGCGCCGCACTTCGACCTGTTGCCAGGCGAAGCAGGCCTCGCGATCCGGCGCATGCAGATCGATTTCCCGCTCCAGCGCAGCCACGCCGTGCGCGGGGAGCGCCGGCGCGCCGGTCGCGCCGACCCAGGCGCGCAACAGCCGCGGCTGCCGTGCGACCGGCTGCGCACGCAGCAGCCGCAGATCCAGCGCGCCGTCCGCTGCGCACAGGCTGGGCAGCAGCGCCAGTTCGTCGTGCAGCAACACCTCTGCGGCCTCTGCGCTCAAGTGTGCGCTGCGCGCCAGCGCCGCGGATGCCTGTGGCCAGCGTTGCGACAGCAGCGGCAGGACGTGGTGGCGCAGAAAGTTGCGGTCGTGGCGCGCGTCGGCGTTGCTGGGATCCTCGATCCACTGCAGACCATGGGCGTGCGCGTACGCCAGGAGCTCGGCACGCGCCCGGCTCAGCAGCGGGCGCCACAAGGTGCCGTGCGCGAAGGGACGCTGGCCGCGCATGGCGGCCAGCCCGTCCGGCCCGGAGGCACGCAGTGCGCGCAGCAGGAAGGTCTCGGCCTGGTCGTCGCGATGCTGCGCCAGCGCCAGCCATTCGCCAGCGGCAAGTGCGCCCGCGAACGCAGTGTGGCGCGCTTCGCGTGCTGCCGCCTCCAGTCCAAGGCCGCTATCGCGTGCGACCTGTACCTGCACGATCCGCAACGGCACCTGCAAGGCATCGCATGTGCATTGGCAGTGCGCGGCCCACGCATCGGCGTCGGCATGCAGGCCGTGATGCACGTGCAGCGCACGCAGTCCGGCGTGGCGGTAGCCCGGTATCGCCGCCATCAGGTGCAGCAGCACGCTCGAGTCCATTCCGCCGCTGTAAGCGATCAGCACCGGACCAGGCGGGGGGGAGGGCAGCAGGAGCGGCGTATCGATCGGCACGGCTGCGGCCCATCAGCGTCCGGCCGCAGCCTCGAAACTGGCCGGCCTGGGCAGTTCCACCGGCACGCCAGCACGGTCGCAGGTACCGGCCTTGCACAGGCGCGCGCGCAGCCGCGGGGTGGCCTGCACGATGACGTGGTAGATCACGTTCTCTTCCAGTGTGCCGCGGAAGGCCGCGCTGCCCGGGCCGGTGGCCCAGATGCCGACGTCTTCCCCGCCGTGGCTTTCGGACTTGGTCGACACCAGCGACTCCTGCATGTAGTTGGGCGACTCGGTGTCCACGTGGGTCAGGTCGGGGCGGCCGGTGGCGGGCTCGCTGCTGCCGGGGTCGTGCGGGAAGGTCTTCGGGCCGGCCGGCTGTGCGTCGCTGGCGCCGGTATAGCCAGGGCCGTTGGCGTAGCTCAGGGTGGTGTAGGGGCGGCCGGCCATGTCGGTGGCCAGTTGGCTGCGGTCGCCTTCCTCGCCACCGCCACCGCGAACCTTGCCCAGGATGGGATTGCCGCGTACCGGGTAGCCGACGAAGTTGAGCGTGTGCGAGTGGTCGGCGGTGACGACGATCAGGGTGTCCGGCGGCGCGGTCTGCACCGCGGCGCGCACCGCGTCGGACAACGAAACGGTTTCGTCGAGCGCGCGATAGGCGTTGCCGGCATGGTTGGCGTGATCGATACGGCCGCCTTCGACCATCAGCACGAAGCCGTTGGGATCGCGCGACAGCGATCGGATCGCGGTGCGGGTCATCTCGGTCAGGCTGGGCTCGCCCTGTGGGCTGCGGTTGCGGTCGTGATCGAACTGCATGTGATCGGGCTCGAACAGCCCCAGCAAGGCAGGCGCGTCGGTTGCCGCCTGCAGCTGCTGGCGGTTCCAGACATAGGCGCCCTGCGGGTGCGCGCGTTTCCATTCGCCCACCAGGTCGCGCCCGTCCAGGCGCCGGCCGGCCTTGCCGGCGTATTCGGGGTCGCGGTCCTGCACGGTCTGGAACTGGCTGCGGCCGCCGCCCAGCACCACCTGCGGCCCACGCCCGTAGCGGGCGCTGGTCAGCAGTTGCTGGGCGATGTCCTGGCAGCCGGCTGCGCGCGCAGCTGCCGGCAGGTCGGTGTCGTTCTCCCAGTTGCGATCCGGCGAGTGCGCATAGGTGGCCGCCGGGGTGGCATGCGTGAGCCGCGCGGTGGTGACGATGCCGGTGGCCATGCCGGCGCTGTCGGCCAGCTGCAGCCAGCTCAGCAAGCCCTTGCCCAGGCTGTCGGCACAGTCGTTGCGCGGACCGCTGCTGACCCCGATCGCGCCCATGTGCGACTTCACTCCGGTAGTGATCGCGGTCATGGTGCCGGCCGAATCGGGTGTCTGCGAATCGGTGTTGTAGGTCTTGCTGAAGGCGGTGGCCGGGAACTGTTCCCATGACAACAGGTTTTCTTCGCCGGGGCCGCCCTTGCGCTGGCCATCGAGAATGCGTGCGGCCGCCACCGTGGTCAGGCTCATGCCGTCGCCAAGGAACAGGATGACGTTGCGTGCCTTGCCGGACATCGCGCCGTTGCCGGCGGCGCGCGCTGCGCCGGAGCGATACCACCACTGCGGGGTTTCGCCAGCCGGATGGGTCACCGACGGCACCTCCACCTTGACCGAGGCCGGTGCAGGGACGGTGGTGCCGGCAGTGGAGGCGCAGGCGGCGATGCACAGCGTGGTCAGGGCGGCGAGGGCAGGCAGGCGGTAACGCATCGGTCTCGAACTCGTGGCTGAATCGACGCCCATTATGCCGGCCCGCGTCCGTCGCACCGATGGCACGCCGCTGTTCCAGTCGTGGCCTCGCGGGCAACGCAGCCCTGCGATATGGTGCATGCACTCTCCCCCCGGATGATTCGACGACATGAGACTGGTTGCGGCCTGGTTGCGCATTCCGTTCTGGCAGCGCGTGGTGGCCGGCTTCGTCCTGGGCGCGCTGGCCGGCTGGGCCATGGGGCCGGCCGCCGAAGTCTGGTTCGGTCCCCTGGGCGATCTGTACGTCACCCTGATCAAGATGATCGCCATTCCGTTGGTGTTCTTTGCGGTGATCAATGCGATCTCCTCGCTGCACGGGCAGAAGTCGGTGGCCGCACTGGGCGGGCGCACCTTCCTGTGGTTCGTGATCACGGCGGCCCTGGCCGTCGGGGTGGGGTTGGCCGTGGGGACTTTGCTGCAGCCGGGCGCCGGCCATTTCAACCTGAGCGTGGACTCGGGCTGGACACCGCGCGATGTGCCCAGCCCGATCAAGGTGCTGCTGGACGTGGTGCCTTCCAACCCGTTCTATGCGCTGACCGGCATCGGCACCAGGACCAATGCCGCCGGCGAAACCGTGCTGGCGGCCGGGCGCGGGTCGATCCTGCCGGTGATCTTCTTCGCCGCGCTGCTTGGCTTTGCGATGGTCAAGCTCGGCGAGCGGGTGGCCGAGGCGCGCAAGCTCACCGCGCAGATGAGCGACATCATGATCCAGGTCACCCGCTTCGTGCTGGAGATGACCCCGCTGGGAACCTTCGGTCTGATCGCAGGCCTGGTCGGCAGCTATGGCTTCACCAAGTTGCTACCCTTCGGCAATTTCGTGCTCGCGCTGTATCTGGCCTGTGCCATCCACATCGTGGTGGTCTACAGCGCCCTGTTGCTGCTGCACGGCTTGAATCCGTGGAAGTTCTTCCGCGGCGCCGCGCCGGGCATGCAGGTAGCCTTCGTCAGTTCGTCGAGTTTTGCCGCCATGCCGGTGGCGCTGCGTTCGATCACCCATAATCTGGGCGTGAGCAAGGATTACGCGGCGTTCGCGGTGCCGCTGGGCGCCAGCATCAAGATGGATGGGTGCGGCGCGATCTTCCCGGCGCTGTGCGCAGTGTTCATCGCGCAATACACCGGGGTGCCGTTGACCGCCAATCAATACTTCGTGGTGCTGATCGCCTCGGTGCTGGGCAGCTTCGGCACGGCCGGGGTGCCGGGTACCGCGGTGATCATGGCGACGGTGGTGCTGAGCGCGGCCAATCTTCCGCTGGAGGTGATCGGTTACCTGTATGCCATCGACCGCATCCTGGACATGATGCGCACCATGACCAATGTGACCGGGCAGATGCTGGTGCCGGTGCTGGTGGCCAAGGAAACCGGCCTGCTCGACACCTCCGTCTATGCGACGGCATCCACGAATGTCGGGCTGGAAGATCCGCTGACCGACGGCTCCAAGCCGCTGCGCTGAGCGCCGCCGATGGCAGCCGGATTCCCGTTCCTGCGCGAGTGCCTGGCACAGCTGCCCGCGCTGGACGTCATCGACGGCGTGTTCGTGCAGCGTGGGCTGGCACGCGATCCGTTCGAGCAGCGCTATCTGGAAGTGCGGCGCAAGGAAGGCCGGCTCTACACGGATGCCCAGGTGCGTCGTCTGCCGCATCCCGGCGGCAGCCTGGGAGCCAGCCTGGAATGGCGGGTGCGCGCGCTGTCCAGCGCGATGCTGGTGCAGCACCTGCGTGCCCGAGGAGGCGAGGGCGCCATCCTGGAGCTGGGCTGCGGCAATGGCTGGCTCTCGCAACTGCTGGCGCAGTCGCTGCATCGCGACGTCTGCGGCATCGACGTCAACCGCACCGAACTCACCCAGGCCGCGCGCGTGTTCGGCCACGAGCAGCGCCTGAGTTTCGTCGCCGCCGACATCCAGACCCTGGTCCTGCCGCGCGCGGTCTTCGACGTCGTCGTGCTGCCAGCGTGCATCCAGTATTTCGCCGATCCGGCCGCCCTGGTCGCCCGCCTGCTGGCGCAGCTGCGCGACGGCGGCGAACTGCACATCATCGACAGCCCACTGTATGCAGATCGGCAGCGCGCCGAGGCGAGCGCTGCCCGCAGCCTGCGTTACTTCACCGACCTGGGGGTGCCGGACCTGGCCGGGCAGTACCACCAGCACACCTACGCCATGTTCGAGCGCTTTGCGGTGCGGTGGCTGTTCGATCCACGCCGCCCGGGCGCCCGGCTGCGTCGGTTGTTCAAGTTACGGCAGCCGCACTTCCCCTGGTTGTGCATCCGCAAGCAGGACAATCTGCAGGTGATCGCGCGCTGAGATACGCCTGCCGTGCTTCCCGACGGAAGAAGGGCAGGGTCGCGATGCGATGGTTCGCCAGGCGCGTGCCGAGGCCGTGATCGGTCGAACGGCGCAGATCGCGGCAGAGCGTTCCAGCGGTGCGCATGGGCCAGCCTGCAGGCGTATGACACACTGCGGACGCATCCATCGACGAGGGCGGGCAGTGATTGGTCAACAGCGCGATCTGACATTCCGGTTTCTGGCCGAGCCCAGCGACGTCAACTTCGGCGGCAAGGTGCACGGCGGGGTGGTGATGAAATGGATCGATCAGGTCGGGTTTGCCGCGGCCAGCGGCTGGAGCGGGCACTATTGCGTGACGGTGGCGGTGGGCGGCATCCGCTTCGTTGCGCCGGTACGGATCGGCGATCTGGTCGCGGTGTCGGCCAAACTGGTCTACACCGGGCGCAGCAGCATGCATTTCGCTATCGATGTGCGTGCGCGCAGCCCGATGGGCGGCGACTCGCGCCTGTGCACGCATTGCATCATCGTGTTCGTGGCGATGGATCCCGACGGCGTCACCCCGGTGGAAGTGCCGTCCTGGCGGCCGGACACGCCGGAAGACCAACGCCTGGCCGAATACGCGCTCAAGGTGATGGAGCTGAGCAAGGGCATCGAGGACACCATGGCGCACTACCAGGCCGACGCTCTGCGCTAACCGCGGTCGTCTCTGCCACAGCTGCCGATGGCGTGGATGCGGCGGAAACGCCTGCCGCAGGGCAGCCGGATGACAGCGCCGGCCGGATATCGGGACAGGAAAAAGGCCGCGGGGTCGCCGCGGCCTTCGTCATCGACAGGATGCAGCGGGTTCTTACAGCACCCGGCGTGCCTGGATGAACTTCTCGCTCCAGTAGCCGGTGGCGAGCGAGTCCACGCGCACGTCCTTGCCGCGGCTGGGCGCGTGCAGGAACTTGCCTTCGCCGACCACTAGGCCCACGTGATCGATACGGCCACGCTTGCCGAAGAACACCAGATCGCCGGCCTTCAGGGCATTGGGGTCCTTGATCAGTTCGGCCGACTCGTCGCGGGCGATGTCGCGCGAGACGCGCGGCAGGTCGATCCCCAGAGCGGTCTTGAAGACATAACCCACCAGGCCGCTGCAGTCGAAGCCCTCGGTGGACTCGCCGCCCCATACGTACGGGGTGCCGAGCAGGGCCATGGCGCGCTGCAGGATGACCTGCACGCGGCTGTCGGCCACCGCGTTCTGCGCGGCATTGGCCGCGCTCTGCGACACGTCGTAATTGGCGAGCAGGCGGCTGAGGTCACCGGCGAACATCGCCGAGCGGTCCATCAGCGGAATGGCGTCGTTGGCGGCCAGATGCGGCAGCAGGGCGGCCAGGGTAGCGGTGGCGGCGGCATCGGCCCGGCTGCGGGTGGCGGCCTTCTCGGCGGCGGCCGCGCTGTCGGGCGTCTGCTGCTGCGGAGCGGGCGGGACGCTGTTGGCGGTCTGCGCCACAGCGGGCAATGCAGCAATCCAGAGCACGGTAGCGCAAAGCAGGCGAAGCGGTTTCCGGAGCGGAAGCGGGGCGGCGCCAGGGTTGATCTGTTCGTCGTTCGTCACGCGGGAATCACAGTTCTGCTGTCGATACGGGATGATGCCCTGGTGAAAGGATCGTTACGTTCAAAAAAAGTTAACTTTCCGTTTTATTACTTGTGACTTGCATCACACTTCAGTGCAAAACCCGCTTGGAACCTGAATAATGGTCACGCCAGTAGGCCCCGTCCAGAAAATCCAGGCGGACTGTACCGCCGCTGGTCGGCGCGTGCACGAAGCGGCCTTCACCGACATAGATTCCGACATGGGTCACGCTTCCTCCGGCCCCGAAAAACACCAGATCGCCGGTCGCCAGCTTTTCCGGCGAAATCTTCGGTCCCTGCACCGCTGCCAGTTCACGTGACGTCCGCGGCAGCGCCAACGCCAGCACATCCTTGTAGACATAGGTGACCAGGCCGCTGCAGTCGAAGCCGGTCTCCGGGGTATTGCCGCCGTACCGATAGGGCGTCCCTACCAGGCCGAGGGCGCGCATGAGGATGTTGTTGGCGGCCGCCGGATCTGCCGGCGGTACCTGCGGCCAGACGCGCGCCGTCGGCGGCGGTGCCGCGCGGCGGACCGGAGCCTGCGACGAACAGCCGCCCAGCAGGAGCAGGCCCAGCAGCAGGCAGGCCGCGCTGCGGTGCGTGCGTGCGGCGAAAACTGGCGTGATATGCATGGAGCCGGGATAATGGGCGGTTCGGAAGGTCGCCATGATGGCGGCGCACCCGGCGGCCGACAAGCCGTCTTCACCCCTCTGCCACCGGGCAGCCTCATTCAGAGCCACGCATGAAGATCGAAAAAGACAGCGTCGTCCGCTTCCACTACACCGTTTCGGAGATTGGCCAGGAGCCGATCGAGAGTTCCAAGGAGCGCGATCCCTTGGCCATCCTGATCGGCCACGGCAACATCATTCCCGGCCTGGAAGCGGCCATGATGGACAAGGAAGCCGGCGAAAGCTTCGGCGTCGACGTCAAGGCCACCGAGGCCTATGGCGAATACCGCGAAGGCCTGAGTCAGCGCGTGCCCAAGAAGCACTTCGGTGCCACCAAGCTGGTGCCGGGCACGCAGGTGGTGCTGCAGACCAACTTCGGCCCGCGTGCGGTCACCGTGCAGAAGGTCGGCATGAGCGTGGTCGATGTCGACCTCAATCATCCGATGGCCGGTAAGGACCTGCATTTCGATGTGGAGATCGTCGAGGTGCGCGAAGCCACTCAGGAAGAGCGCGATCACGGCCACGTCCACGGCGATGGCGGTCATCACCACTAAAACAGTTCGCAAAACGCCTGTGCAGCCATCAGGTGGGCGCGGCCGCTGCCCGGAATCGGCATGTACCCCTCGTACACGCCGCTTACTCCGTGCCGTCCACACCCGCCTGACGACTGCGCGCAACGTTTTGTTGGCTGCTTCAAGCGCCGCGGAGGGCAGGCTCGCGCAGCCACGCCCGGTGGACGGCAGTTGCCCAGGTTCGGCCTGCACCATAGCAGCACTCCGGTGTCTGGGCCTGGCCTGTGTCGAGACGTTCGCTGCGCAACGCCTTTCGACCACAGCCGGTAACGTCCGTGCCTGCGACGGCCCGCCATTCGGCGGGCCGTTTGCATTGTGTGCGGCGCCGCGTTGCGCCAGGATCTCCGAACTGCAATGACACGACGCGATCTGTTGCCCATTGCCGCCAACGAGCGCATCGTCGTGCTGGATGTGCTGCGCGGGTTTGCGTTGCTCGGCATCCTGCTGATGAATATCGAAGCCTTCGTCGGCCCGCTCGACCTGGCCATCAGCGGCGTGGAGCCGCACTGGCGCGGCGCCGACCGCATCGCCGATGCGCTGGTGTACATCTTCGTGCAGGGCAAGTTCTATACGTTGTTCGCATTGTTGTTCGGCATGGGCTTTGCGGTGATGGCGCAGCGCGCCGAGCAAGGCGGGCGTGGTTTCTATGGGATGTATCTGCGCCGAACCGCGGGCTTGCTGGCGATCGGGCTGGCGCATGCGCTGTTGTTGTGGTCCGGCGACATCCTGGTGACCTACGCCTTGCTGGCGGTCGTGCTGCTGGGAACGCGCAGCGTACCCACGCTGGCCTTGCCCTGGCTGGCAGCGCTGGTCTACGCCTGCGCCCCTGCGCTGGTGGTGTTGTCCGGCCTGGTCGGTGTGCTGGTGCAGGCCGATCCGGCGGCGGCGGGGGAGTGGAAGGCGGCCATGGCCGAGGTGGCGCAGCAGACTGCGGCCAACGTGCAGGCGCAACGCGCCGCATTCGGCAACGGCAGCTATCTGCAGGCCACCGCACAGCGCTGGCACGATCTGCGCCAGGCACTGAGCGGGCTCAGCGTCAACGGCCCGACCATGCTCGGCATGTTCCTGCTGGGTGGCTGGTTCGTGCGCAGCGGTGCGATCGCCGCGCCCGAACGTTTTCCGCGCCTGTTCCGCGCATTGCGCTACGGCGCCTTGCCGCTGGGCCTGGGCGTGATGCTGGTGAGCTATGCACTGGCGCCGTGGATGGATCCGGCGGACCTGAGCATGCGCGTCTGCGCAGCCTTCGCGCTGATGCTGATTGCGGGGCCGTTGATGAGTCTGGGCTACGCAGCGTGGGTGGTACGTTTCGCATCGCGTCTGGCCTGGCTTGCACCTGCCGGACGCATGGCCCTGAGCAACTACCTGCTGCAGTCGCTGCTGTGCACGTGGATGTTCTACGGCTACGGGCTGGGCTGGTTCGAACGATTGCCGCGCGTGTGGCAGTTGCCGTTCGCGGCAGGGCTGTTCGCACTGCAGGTGGTGGTGAGCCAGTGGTGGCTGCGCGGGTTCCGCTTCGGGCCCGTGGAGTGGCTGTGGCGCAGTGCGACCTATCTGCGGGTGCCGCCGATGTGGCGCGGCCGCTAGGGCCAATGGTCGGCGGGCGCGAGGATGTCGTGGTGATCGGTGCCGGTGCAATCGGGCTGGCCACGGCGCTGGCGTTGGTGGAGGCAGGTAGACAGGTGCGTGTGCTCGACGCCGGCGCGTTGGGCGCCGCCACCTCGCATGGCAACTGCGGCACCATCACGCCCAGCCATGCTCCGCCGTTGGCGGCGCCGGGCATGATTACGCAGGCGCTGAAATGGATGCTGACGCCGGATGCGCCGCTGTACATTCCCCCGCGTCTGGACCCGGCGTTGTGGCGTTGGCTGCTGCGCTTCGCGCGGCGTTGCAATGCGCGCGATTGGCAATCCAGTGCGCAGGCGCGTGCAGCCCTGCTGCACGACGCGCGCCAGCGTCTGGACGACTGGGTCACCCGTTACGCGCTGGAGTGCGAATTCCGTAGCGATGGGCTGGACTATGTATTCGGCGATGCGCGCCGCTTCGCGACGTACCGCGATCAATGCGCGCGGCTGGCACAGTGGGGGATCCAGGCGCAGGTGATCGAAGGTGGCGATTACACGCGCCAGGATCCGGCCTTCCGGGCGGGTGTTGCCGGTGCGATCCATTTTCCCGGCGACGCGCATCTGCGGCCGGAACGCTACACCGCCGAACTGGCCAGGGTACTGCGCGCGCAAGGTGGGCAGATCGATGAACACTGTCGCGTGGAAGCGGTGGTTGCCGAGACTGCGGCCGTGTGCGTGCGGACCGCGCACGGGGCGCTGCACGCGCGCGAGTTGGTGATCGCCACCGGGCCATGGTCGCCGTTGCTGACGGCCCAGCTCGGCCTGCGTCTGCCGGTGCAGGCCGGCAAGGGCTATTCGATCACTTACAGCGCACCCGCCCTGATGCCGCGTCGCCCGGTGGTGTTGAAGGATCGCTGGGTGTTCGTGGTGCCGTGGCGCGATCGCTTGCGGATCGGCAGCACCATGGAGTTCTCCGGCCACGATACGCGGCTCAATCCCACCCGCCTGGCGGCGCTGGAGCGTGCGGCGGCGGAGTATCTGCATGCACCGCGTGGGCCCGCGGTACTCGAGCGTTGGTATGGGTGGCGGCCGATGATCTGGGACGATGTGCCGGTGCTGGGCAGCGTGCCGGGTCATCCTCACGTCTGGCTCGCAGCCGGACATGGCATGCTCGGAATCAGCATGAGTACCGCAAGTGGACAATTGATGGCCGATTTGATCACCGGGCGCGCACCGGCGCTGGACCCGCGCCCCTACCGCGCGGAGCGCTTTGCATGAGTGCGCGTCATGACTACGACGTGCTGATTCTGGGCGGCGGCTCGGGCGGCCTGGCAGCAGGTTTTCGTGCAGCCAGGCATGGCGCGCGCGTGGCGATCATGGAGCCCGGCGAGCTGGGCGGGACCTGCGTCAATCTCGGTTGCGTGCCGAAAAAAGCCATGTGGCTGGCCGCCGACCTGGCCGGCAAGATCGAGCTGGCGGGCGCGCTCGGCTTCGACGTGCCGCGGCCGATTCTGGCCTGGCAGGAACTGGTCACGCATCGGCAGGGCTATATCGCCAACATCCACGCCAGCTATCGGCGGCGTCTCAACGACGACGGCGTGGTGCTGATTCCGCGGCGCGGCGTGTTGCGGGACAGGCATACGGTCATGGGCGACGACGGCATTCCGGTCAGCGCCGAACATATCGTGATCGCCACCGGCGCACACCCGCTGCGCCCGGAGATGAAGGGCGCCGAGCTCGGTGAGGTCTCGGACGACTTCTTCAACCTCTGCCATGCGCCGGCACAGGTGGCCATCATCGGGGGCGGCTATATCGCGGTGGAAATCGCCGGCCTGCTGCAGGCGCTCGGCAGCCGTGTGCACTTGTTCGTGCAGGGCGAGCGCTTGCTGGAGCGGTTCGATGCCGAGCTCACGCTGCAGTTGGCCGACAATCTGCGCCATCTCGGCGTGCGCCTGCATTTCGGTTTCAGCACCACCGGTCTGGAGCGCGATGCGCAGGGCGGTCTGCGCGTGCATGGCCATCCGGCACACCCTCGCGAGCAGGGCAACGACGTGTTCGACAAGGTGTTCTTCGCCATCGGCCGCCGTGCCAATACCGCCGGCCTGGGGCTGGATGCCGTTGGCGTGGCGCTTGGCGACAAGGGCGAGGTGCGGGTGGACGAGAGCCAGACCACCAGCGTGTCCAACATCCACGCGATCGGCGATGTCGCCGGAAAGGTCGGGCTGACGCCGGTGGCGATCGCCGCCGGACGCCTGCTGATGGACCGGCTGTTCGGCAACCAGCCCGACGCGCGCATGGACTACGAGGGCGTGCCGAGCGTGGTGTTCTCGCATCCGCCGCTGGGGCATGTCGGTCTGACCGAGGAACAGGCGCGTGCGCGCCACCCCGGGGCGGTGCGGGTATACCGCAGCAATTTCCGCCCGATGTTGCACGCCCTGGCCGATGCGCCGCAGCGCAGTCTGTTCAAGCTGGTCTGCGTGGGCGAAGAGGAGCGGGTGGTCGGCGTGCATCTGCTGGGCGAGAGCGCCGACGAAATGCTGCAAGGCTTCGCCGTGGCGGTGAAGATGGGGGCGACCAAACGCGACTTCGATCAGACGGTGGCGATTCACCCCACCTCGTCCGAAGAGATCGTGTTGATGCATTGAGCGGGTGTAGACGGTAGCCGGAATCAAGCCCCTCTCCCTGCGGGGGAGCGGTTGGGGTGAGGGTGGTATCCAAGCGATGGGTCGGTCAACCTTGATCTGATGTTGACCCCCGGACGCCCTCATCGGCCGCTGCATGCCAGGTGATCGTGGCTTGCGTGGCTGCGCCCGTACCCTCACCCCAACCCCTCTCCCGGGGGAGAGGGGCTTGCAGTTTTTCCGTTGCGAGGCTCGTCACTTTCCCTTCGCTTGGAAGGATCCGATACGCGCACCCATGCCCGTCAGCTGGCATGCTTGCGCGATGTCGACACCTCGCCGTTCAAGGCCGCCCCCATCTGCCGGTCCTGCCAGGCGAGTCGCCTCCAAGGGGGAGGCGCTGTCCGGCGAGCGGGCGCGGCTGCGAATTCTCGAGATGATCCACGCGATTCCGACGGGCGAGGTCGCTGGTTACGGGGAAGTTGCTCAGCGCGCCGGCCTGCCGGGCCGTGCGCGGCTGGTGGCGCGCGTGCTCAGCGGCAACGATGATCCGCAGCTGCCATGGCATCGGGTGCTGCGCAGCGATGGGCGCATCGCGTTTGCGCCAGACTCGCCCGGCTACGACGAGCAATGCCGGCGCCTGCGTGCCGAAGGCGTGCAAGTGGTGCAGGGGCGGGTGCGCCGTGCCACCGCCGCGCAGCGGCTGGATGCGGCCGTGTGGGGGCCTTCATGACGCTGCCGCTATCATGGGGCGCATACCGAAGGATGCCGCCATGCCCCAGTTGCCGCCCGTCACCAAAGCGTTGTTGATCGCCAATATCGGCCTGTTCCTGCTGCAATGGGCCGTGGGCGACCTGGGGGGCGGGGCCCTGCCTTCGGACAGCGTGCTGTCGTGGCTGATGCTGTGGCCGCTGTCCAACGGCTTCGACGCGTTCTCGCCCGGCGCCAGCTTCATGCCGTGGCAGTTGCTGACCTACGCGTTTCTGCATGGTGGCTTCAACCACCTGTTCTTCAACATGCTGGCGCTTTTCATGTTCGGCGCACCGCTGGAGCAGACCTGGGGCCAGAAGCGTTTTCTGACCTACTACCTGGTCAGTGTGGCCGGCGCCGGCGTATGCCAACTGCTGATGGCCTGGCTGACCCAGAACGGTGCGCCGGTGGTCGGCGCGTCCGGCGGCGTGTTCGGCCTGTTGCTGGCGTATGGCATGTTGTTCCCGAATCAGCGGGTGATGCTGTTGTTTCCGCCGATCCCGATGAAGGCCCGCACCTTCGTGATCGTGTTCGGAGCGATCGAACTGTTGCTCGGCGCGACTGGGTGGCAGCCGGGCGTTGCGCATTTCGCGCACCTGGGCGGCATGCTGTTCGGTTGGCTGATGATCCGTTACTGGCGCGGCCAGCCGCCGTTCGGGGGTGGCAAGGGCGGTCGCAAGGGGCGCAAGCCGCCGCTGCGTGTGGTGCGTTGAGCCAAACGGCACGGTGCCGCTCCTACGGAATTTCGCAGGCGGTGGACAAAAAAAGAGCGCGGATTCCGCGCTCTTTTTCATTGCCGCCGGCTAGATGATCAGCGCCAGAGCTTGATCTGCTCGGCGTCCACGCGCTGCATCGGCTGGCCGGCCTTGCAGCTGAACGCCGCACCGAATTCCGGCATGTTGGACAGCGGACCATTGGTGCGCCACTGACCCGGCGCGCGGATGTCGGCGCTGGCGCGCTGCACCGCTTCGTTTGGCGACAGCTGCTGTGCCCACAGGCCGGCCCAGGCGGTGAAGAAGGCCTGCTTGTCGGCCTCGGTCGCCGCCGGCTGTGCCTTGCCGAAGGCCTGCCAGGCCAGTTCGACGCCCGCGAGGTCAGCCAGGTTTTCTTCGGCTGTCTGCGCGCCATTGACCTTGACGTTGGGCACGCCCGGGTACGGGTAAGCGGCGTACTGGTTGGCCACCTTGCCGGTCAGCTGGGTCCACAAGGTCTTCTCGGCCGGGGTCCACCAGTTGCGCAGCTCGCCCTTGGCGTCGACCAGCGCGCCCTTTGCGTCGATCGCGCGGGTGAGTTCGTGCGCGACCAGCGCGCCGTAAGCCCCGTACTGTGCCGCCGGCGTGCCGCCGGCGGACAGCACCGGCGCCTGCAGCACGGCTGCGGTGACGATCAGGCGGTTCTGCGCGATGTCGTAGGCCACGGCGGGCTGCTGCGGCAGCACGTCCCAGCGACGGTCGGCGTTGCCCTTGCCGATGCGCTTCATTTCTTCGCGATGGCGCCAGGTCGACGCGATCAGCATGTTGCCGCCGAAGCTGCCGCGGCCCATCGGTTGTACGGTGTAGTCCAGGTCGCGGCGCGGTGCGCCGACTTCGATCTTCATCGCAGCCAGCTTGGCCTTGGCCTCGGCAACCGCCTGGCCGTTGCCCCAGCCGGTGCGCTCCAACGCCGCCAGCTGCGCATCGCGCACCTGATCGGCAATGGTTTCGGCCTGGCGACGCGTGTCGCTGCTCAGGTAGCGGGCCACGTATTCGCGGCCGAGCATCGGGCCGGCGGCCACGTTGATCGCGTCCAGCACCTGCTGCCAGCGCTGCGGCGGCACCGCTTCGCCACGCAGCAGGCGGCCGCGGAACTGGTATTCGGCGTCGTGGAAGCTCTTGGACAGGTACGGCGCCATCGCATCGCCCACGCGCCAGCGCAGGTAGGCCTTCCACTGCTCCGGCTTGATGCTGACGATCATGCTGTCGAGCTGCTTGAACATGGCCGGGTCGGCCATGGACACCAGATCGTCCTTGACGCCCTGCGCTTCCAGGAAGTCGGCCAGGCGCAGGTTCTTGTACTGCTTGGTCAGCTCCTTGGTGGCGATCGGCGCGTAGTTGTTGAACGGGTTGTTGATGCCCTGCACCGATTGCGCGCTACGTGCCAGTGCGGTTTCGATCTGCAGCACCGAGGCGGCGTCGGCGTCGAGCTTGTCGGCGGCGGTGCCGGTCAGCGCCAGGATCTGCTTGACGTAGGCGCGATAGCGGCCCATCAGCGCCTGGGTGTCGGCATCGGTGCGGGTGTAGAACGCCGGGTCGGGCAGGCCCATGCCACCCTGCATGAAGTAACCGATATGGCGGTCCAGCGCCTTCAGGTCCACGTCCGGGCCGAAGTTGAAGCCCACCGGGATGCCGACCTGATGCAGCGCCGCGATCGAGGCGGGCACGTCCTTGGCCTTCTTGATCGCATCGATGCGCGAGAGCAGCGGGGCGATCGGGTTGGAACCGTCCTTTTCGACGGCAGCTTCGTCCAGACCGCTGGCCCAGAAGTCACCGAGCAGCTTCTGCACGTTGCCTTGCGGTGTCTTCATCGACGCGTCCAGCAGCTCGCGCTGCTGCTGCAGGGCGCGCTCGGACAGCTGACCCAGTGCGGTCACGGCGCCGGCCTGCGGCACCGGATTGGCCTTGAGCCAGCCGGCATTGGCGTAATCGTAGAAATTGGTGCAGGCCGCCGAGACCGCGGGAGCCTTGGGCGCCGCGGCCTTCTTCTTGCGAGCGGCGTCGGCGTCGGGGGCGGACAGCAGCGAGATCAGGCTGAAGCCGAGAGCGAGGGCAAGCGGGCGAATGGTGGGCATCGAGAAGAAGGTGGCCAGAGTAAAGTCGGCGGAGTTTAGCAAGGCCGGGGGCCGCAAAGGCGGGCGAGCCCTCCGTCCGTGCCCGATGCGGGCGCTTGCATGAACGCGACAGGTCCGAACGCGGGAGGAGGGCTGCGCATCCTGCCGCCGTGCTGGAAGCGCTCGTAGGTGGGCAGTCCACGAACTGAAGCGGTTAACGACACGTCGCGAGCAGGCGTCAGGTGGGACGGACGGTACTCTGGAACCGGAACGTACGCGCGCGGCACATGCCGCTCCTGGTGCCCGCCGCGCCGGCCTGGCGGTTGCGCGGTAATGGTATCGACTGCTTTCTTACCAGATCACAACGCGGTCTTTCTCGGGCCGCACCATCGCATCGCCTGGCTTGCAGGAAAACGCCTTGGCAAATTCGGGCATGTTCGACGGTGAGGCAATGGCGCGTAGACGGTCGGGTGCGTGCGGGTCCCTGGTCAGCAACATCATCTCCTGCTGCTCGCGCGCCTGTCCACGCCAGCTACGGGCAAAACCGAGAAAGAACCGCTGGTCGGGACTGTAGCCATCGATGACGACTGCGCGTTCGGGGTGGCGGCGCAGCGCGGCCTGCAGTGCGTCGTAGGCGACGTTGGTTCCGCCGAGATCTGCAATGTTTTCACCAAGGCTGAGTTTCCCGTCGACGCGTAGATCCGGATGATTCGGCAACGGGACGTAGGCATTGAACTGCTCGACCAGTTTGTCAGCGCGTTGTTCGAAGGCCTTGCGGTCTTGCGGCGTCCACCAGTCGACATTATTGCCAGAACCATCGAACTTGCTCCCTTCGTCATCGAAGCCATGGGTTGCTTCGTGCCCGATCACGGCACCGATGCCGCCGTAGTTCAATGCGTCGTCAGCGTTGGGATCGAAGAAGGGCGGTTGCAGGATTCCAGCCGGAAAGCTGATGGAATTGCTACTTGCGCTGTAGTACGCGTTGACGGTTTGCGGGGTCGTCGACCAGCGCTTGCGGTCGGTGGCCTTGCCGATCTGTGCAATATCGTAGTAATGGTTGAACTTGGCGGCTGCTTGCAGATTGCGCTGATATGCGCCGGGGACGAGTTCCAGCCCGGACCAGTCGCGCCAGGTATCCGGATAGCCGATCTTGGGCAGGAATGTACTCCACTTGGCGATCGCTTTCGCTTTGGTTTGCGTACTCATCCAGTCGACGTTCTGGATGCGTGTCTTGAGAGCGGCACGGACGTTGTCTACCAACTCGCTGGCGCGTTGCTTGGCCTCTGGCGTGAAGGCCTGTGCAACGTAGAGCTGGCCCAGGCCCTCGCCCATGGCGGCATTGATCGAGCCCAGCACGCGCTTCCAGCGCGGCTGTTGCTCGGGTTGCCCCGACAGTGTCTTGCCATAGAACGCGAAGTTGTTATCGACGAAGGCTTTGCTGAGATTCCTGGATGCGTCGTCGATGGTATGGAAGCGCAGATAGGCCTGCCACTGCGCGATTGGCGCGCTGGCGAGCAATCGATCGAATTCGACAAAGAAGCGTGGCTGCGATAGCGAGAAGCCTGCACCGACATCCACGGCCTGGGCAGCGAAGAAGGTGGACCATGCAAAATGCGGGGTGAGTTTTTCAGCCTCGGCGACGCTGACCCAGTGATATTGGTTCTTGGGATCGCGTGCGTCGACGCGCGAAAGACTGGCCGCCGCCAGCCGCGTTTCGAGTGCAAGCGCATCCTTTGCCTGTTCCCTGGCTGTTGCCGCGCTACTGCCGGTCAACTCAAAAGATTTTGCGATATAGGTCAGGTAAGCCTCGCGAATGCGGGCGTGCGCAGCGGAGGTATAGAATTCCTTTGTCGGCAATCCGAGGCCTGCCTCGTTGGCGAAGCCGATCTGCATGTTCGCATCGCGGTAATCCGCATCCGCGCCGAACTTGAAGACCAACGAATCGCCTTCTGCAAATCGGCGGGAGATGTAGTCGGCAACGTCCTTGCCCGAGGTCAGGCTGGCGATCGCCTCGAGCTGGGCTCGAATCGGCTGGGCGCCGGCTGTCTCGATGGCCGCTTCATCCATGCCGGCTGCGTACAGCAGTCCGATTCTTCGTGCGACCGGATCGGGTTGTTGGTCCGCGCGTTCTGCTGCGCGTTCGGCGATCTCGCGCTGGATGAGCAGGCTCTTATCGACGAGAAGGTTGATGACGCCCCAGGACGTACGATCGGCGGGAATGGGGTTGGCCTTTTTCCAGGCACCGTTGACGAATGCGTCCAGGTTCTGACACGGGCTGGTGGTTGCATCGAGTTCACGGATATCGAACGCAGGCTTCGGTGTTGCGGCTGGTCTTGGCGCAGGCACCGATGCAGCGGCTTTTTCCTGAGTACTGCTGTCATCTGCTCCACGCCGGCAGCCTGTCAGGGCCACCATCAGGGCGAGCGCAAGCGCGGAGATCTTGGTCGGTGACATGGGCGTCGATTGTAGTGAGGGACGCCCAGCATAGGCGGACACATCTGCGGGGGGGCATGCGCTGAGTTTTATTGAGGATTGCGTGCAAGACTGCGTGCAGGATTGCACGTCGCCGTTGTCTGCAGCCGGTATCGAGGACTATGGGAACCCACCGAGCCATGACGGCCATGCGCAGCGATGGCGTCGTAGGCGAATGGAGCGCAGCATGCGCTGCCCTGGTAGGCGTCTTTCGACGCATGTCGGGAGAGATTGTCGAGGGTGGTAAGGGAGTGGTCTGCATCGGTCGCCGGTGCAGGCCGTCGATCGATGCAGCCAGGTGAACCGGCCGTCTCCCCAAAAAAAGCGGCGATCTTTCGATCGCCGCTCGTTCGTTCTACAACGACCGCGTAGTCACCAAATCACGACCTGCTTGTCGCCCTGGCGCACCATCGCATCGCCCGGCTTGCACGAGAACGCCGCTGCGAAGGCTGGCATGTTCGACGGCGCGCCAATGGCACGGAAATTCGCCGGCGCGTGCGGGTCGGTCTTCAGGCGCACCACCAGCTCTTCCGGGGTGAAGTTGCGGCGCCACACCGTGGCCCAGTTGAGGAAGAAACGCTGATCGCGGGTGATGCCGTCGGTCTTGGGATCGTCCTTGCCGGCGGTGGCGGCCTTCATGGCGTCGTAGGCGGTGTTGAGGCCACCCAGATCGGCGATGTTCTCGCCCAGGGTCAGGTCGCCCTTGACCTTGTCGCCGGCCGGGGTGCGGTAGCCGTCGAACTGCGCCACCAGCTTGCCGGTGCGCGCCTTGAACGCGTCCAGGTCCTTCTGCGTCCACCAGCCCGGATCGGGGATGAAGTTGCCGTCGGCACCGAAGCGGCTGCCCTGGTCGTCGTAGCCGTGCGTCATCTCATGGCCGATCACCGCACCGATGCCGCCGTAGTTCATTTCCTCCGGCGCGTTCGGGTCGAAGAACGGCGGCTGCAGGATGGCGGCCGGGAACACGATCTCGTTCTGCAGCGGGTTGTAGTAAGCGTTGACCGTCTGCGGGCTCATGCCCCATTCGGTCCTGTCCACCGGCTTGCCGATCTTGGACAGGTTCCACTTGTAGTTGAACGCCTGCGCGGCCAGCACGTTACCCAGGTAGCTGTCGCGACCGGTGGTCAGGCCGTTCCAGTCGCGCCATTTTTCCGGATAGCCGATCTTGGGCGTGAAGCTTTCCCATTTGGCGATCGCCTTGGCCTTGGTTTCCGGGCTCATCCAGTCCAGCTTTTCGATGCGGGCCTTCAACGCGGTGCGCAGATTGCCGACCAGCGTTTCCATCTTGGCCTTGGAATCGGCCGGGAAAGCGACCTTGACGTACATCTGGCCCAGCGTTTCGCCGGCCTGCCCGTTGATGGTGGCCAGCACGCGCTTCCAGCGCGGCTTGATCTCCTTCTGCCCGCGCATTGTCTTGTTGTAGAACGCGAAGTTCTCGTCCACGAACGGCTGGCTCAGGAACGGCGAGGCGCCGTCGACGGTGTGGAAGCGCAGGTAGGCGCGCCAGATCGCCGGATCGGTATCGGCGATCATCTTGCTCACTTCCTGGTGAAAGGCCGGGATCGCCAGCGAGAACATTTCCGGCGTGGCCACGCCCTGCGACTTGAAGAACTCGGTCCAGGACCAGTTCGGAGTCAGCTTGTCGGCATCGGCCGGGGAGATCGGGTTGTAGGCCAGCGAGGCGTCACGCGACAGCTCGGTGCTGGTCTTGGACACCTTGGCCAGACGGGTTTCGAACGCGACCACCTGTTTGGCCTGTGCGGCGGCATCGGCGGCGGACACGCCCGATAGCTCCAGCACCTTGGCGATATGCGCCTGGTAGGCCTCCAGCTTGGCCTTGTTGCTGGCGCTGGTGTAGTACTCCGGATCGGGCAGGCCCAGGCCGCCCTGCATGGCGTAGGCGATGTTCTGGCTGGACTTCTTGAAGTCTGCCTCTGCACCGAAGCCGAACAGATCGTTGTTGCCCTTGGAGGCGCTGCTGCGCAGGTAGTCGACCAGCTTGGCCTGGTCGCTGATCGCATCGATCGCAGCCAGTTCCGGCTTCAGCGGCTCGATGCCCTGGGCATTGATCTTGGCTTCGTCCATGCCGGTGGACCACAGGTCGCCGACGATCTTCTCCACGCCGGTGGCGCCGGTGTCGGCGGCGGCCTGTTCGGCCAACTGCTGCTGGATCGCATTGGAGCGCTCATCGAGCATTTCGAACGCACCCCAGCTGGTGCGGTCGCTCGGTACCGGGTTGGCGGCCAGGAACTTGGCGTTGGCGTAGGCGTTCAGGTCGGTACAGGCATTGGCGTTGGGATCCAGATCGGCCGCGGTGAACTGGTTTACCGCCGGCAACTTGCTCTGGTCCAGGGTCAGCGTCTTGGGCGCGGTAGGCGTGGTGGCCGCAGCGTCGCCCGCAGGGGCGGCAGGTGCCGTGTCGTCGGACTTCTTGCAACCGCTCAGTGCGGCCGCCACGGCCAGGGTCAGCGTCAGTAGATGAGGTGTGCGAATCACAAAGGCTCCAGGAGCAACAGTCGATTGGGTGGCGCCGTCACAGCGGAGCCGTGACGGCACTCTACCGTTCCATAGGGAATGACGCATGGTGTCGAAGGTCATGGTGTGGGGATGCCGCGTCCATCACGGCCGCAGCGCCCAGGCCGCCAGCAGGGTGCCTTGCGCGGCAGCCGAAGGACCAGAAGGCTCGGGCAGGTGCGAAACCGATCGAGGCCGCCGGATGCCGAATGAACATCCGGCAATAAACGTTCGGCCAGTCGCCCGCGGGAGCTGGCGCGGGATGGGGGTGGGCGGTGGTCCGAGCGCGATTCCCATCCGCCCCCGGCATCCTGGAGGACGCCTGCATGACCGGTTCGGGCCACCAGTGCTATATACAGGTGCATGCGCCGCCGCACGCCAGCGTTGGATGCCTTGATCATCGGTGCCGGCCATAACGGGCTGGTGTGCGCCGCCTATCTGGCACGCGCCGGCAGGAGGGTACTGGTGCTGGAGGCGCGGCCGGTGGTCGGCGGCGCGGCGGTGACCGAGGAATTTCACCCGGGCTTTCGCAACTCCGTTGCTGCGTACACGGTGTCGTTGCTGCAACCCAGGATCATCGACGAGCTGGCGCTGGAACGGCATGGCTTGCGTGTGGTGCCGCGGCGCATCAATAACTTTCTGCCGCTTCCCGATGGCCGTTACCTGCTCGCCGGGGCCGGGCGGACGCAGCAGGAGCTGGCGAAATTCTCGGCGCGCGATGCAGCGGTGTTGCCTGCCTATGAAGCCCGGCTGGAGCAACTGGCCGACGTGCTGCGTGCGCTTGCCCTGCAGGCGCCGCCGGACGTGACCGATGGCGGCTGGTTGCGGGCGTTGCCGCAGCTGTGGCAGGCCGGCAAGGTGGGCATGCAGCTGCAGGGTCTGCCGCTTGCGCTGCGGAGCGAGTTGCTGGACCTGTTCACCATCTCTGCGGCCGAGTATCTGCAGCGCTGGTTCGAGAGCGCGCCGATCAAGGCGCTGTTCGGCTTCGACGGCATCGTGGGCAATTACGCCAGCCCCTACACGCCCGGTACGGCGTACGTATTGCTGCATCACGTGTTCGGGCAGAGCAACGGGGTCAAGGGGGCATGGGGCCACGCCATCGGCGGGATGGGCGCCATCACCCAGGCGATGGCGGCCAGTGCGCGCGAGTCTGGTGCGCAGATCCGCACCCCGTGCGCGGTGGAGCGTGTGCTGGTGGAGCGCGGCCGGGCCGTGGGCGTCGTCACAGCCGAGGGGCAGGAGATTCGCGCCGCTACCGTGGTTGCCAACGTCAATCCGAAACTGCTGTATCAGCGGCTGATGCGGCGCGAAGACGTGCCTGACGAAACGCACGCGCGCATCGCGTACTACCGCTGTGGGTCCGGTACCTTCCGGATGAATGTCGCGCTCTCGCGCCTGCCGGACTTCACCGCGCTGCCGGGCGAGGGCGACCATCTCACCGCCGGCATCATCCTGGCACCGAGCCTGGACTACATGGACCGCGCCTGGCATGACGCACGCACCTCGGGATGGTCGCGCGAACCGGTGGTGGAGTTACTGATCCCCAGCACCCTGGACACTACGCTGGCACCGCCAGGGCAGCACGTGGCAAGCCTGTTCTGCCAGCACGTGGCACCGCAGCTGCCAGACGGCAGCCGCTGGGATGATCATCGCGAAGAAGTGGCCGATCTGATGATCGCCACCGTGGAGCGCTACGCGCCAGGTTTTGCTGCATCGATCCTGGGCCGGCAGATCCTGAGTCCACTCGACCTGGAACGTATCTTCGGCCTGATTGGCGGCGATATCTTCCACGGCGCCCTGAGCCTCAATCAACTGTTCAGCGCACGCCCCCTGCTGGGGCAGGGCGCGTATCGCGGCGCGATCCCCGGGCTGTATCTCTGCGGCTCGGGCACCCACCCGGGCGGTGGGGTCACCGGTGCGCCTGGGCACAATGCGGCGCGGGTGATCCTCCGCGGCTGACGCACTCGTTGCGAACGCGCACGAAAAAAGGCCTCGGGTTCACCGAGGCCAGGAGCAAGCGCCATTCGATCGGCGGAAGCGTCATGATGACGCTTCCGCCGAGCATCGATCAGAAATCGTACGATGCGGTGAGACGAACGTAACGTGGCGTGTTGTAGTTATAAGGCTGCAGACCGACCCGGTAGGTGTTGGAAACGACGAACGGAGAATCTCCTTCGTATACACCGTCCACTCGATTGACTGTACGGTCGTTGAGGACATTGAAGACCTGCACGCCGATAGCCAGCTTGTGATCGGCGAAACCGGGGCGGTAGGTCAAACCGAGATCCAGGTTCTTGATCCACGGGGTGCGGCCCGCATCGCCAGGGCGGGACGGTTCGCCACCACAGTAGTGATAACCAGAGCCATAGCCGATCGGGTCGTAGTTAACAGACTCCGCATCCGGGCCGCCGTAGAAGCCCAGGCAGGAAATCGGCGTGCCGGACATGACACGCAGCGTTGCCGAAGCCATCCATTCCGGATTGATCTGATATGCGCCGAATGCCTTCAGCTGGTGTCGACGGTCGTTGGCCAGGCTGCCGCCTGCGTAGTACATCAGCGCAGCCGCATCCCAGTCCTGGGTCTTCGATATGTCGGCCTGTCCCAGATCGGACTTCACTTGGCCTTCGGTATTGCCATAGCTGTGTGACCAAGTGTAGTCGACGCGGCCGTACCACTTCTCGTTGAAGGGATGCTCCACGAACAGGTCGACCGATACGTAGCTACGTTTGGCCTTGTCGGTGAAACCCCAATCCGCCTGCGACATCGCCACCTGCGTATAGCCGGAGCCGTTGGTGTTGGCGAGGTTATAGGTATTGGTCTTGCCAGGATTGAACATCACGCAGCCGGGGATGCTGACGCTGCCGGAATCCCCGCCATTGGCGTCGATCTTGTCAGCGATGCGTGCGGTGTCGCAGACGTCGTCGATGGCGGCCTGCAGCTTGCGATACGTCACCTTCGCGCCCGAGTTCCAGCTTTCGCCGAGCGTCTTCTCGAACCCGAGGATGAATTCATCCTGGTACTGAGACTTCAGGTCTGTCGGTGCGAACGCATTGGGATCCGGCGCTTGGCCGAACTCACCATTGCTGGAAACCGGTCCGGGACCGATGGGGCGAAGCCCGGTCGGTTCGCCGTTTGCGTCGATGCCGGTGTAAGCAAAATACTCGTCCGTGAACGTAGATGCCGATGCGCCGCGAATTGCGACCTGGTTAGGCAGGGCGAGGTAGTAACGACCAAGGTTTGCGAAGACCTTCAGCGACGAATCTCCGAAGACGTCCCAGCTTGCGCCAAGACGTGGAGCCCATTGGTCGCCGCTGTCCACGTAAGGGACATGGTCGCTGTTGAAGTTGGTGAACTTGTCGTTGCGGATACCCAGCGTCACCAACCAATGATCGTTGACCTGCCAGCGGTCTTCTACGTAGTACGCCTTCTGTTCCACGGCCATGCTGGTGGTGGTGGTGAAGATGCGTTGCTGCACGTAGTACCCATTGGTTCCCGCACCGGTGGCCCCGACACCTAATGAGCCGCGAACAGGAGTGACCTCATCCACAGCGCGCCCGTAGGTCCACTGGTATCCAGGGCCGGTCGTGCGAACGCCTTCGTCGTAGGCATTGAAGTACATGTTGTCCACGCCTGCAGTGAGGTCGTGATCGCCGAGCCGGTAATTCAATTCCAGGCGCAGGTTACGGGTCTTGTTGATCGGATCGTCTGCCTTCGACCTGTTGGTCGCCTGGGCGTTGGAAATCGGTGTGCCGCCGGTGATCGCCGGATTCTGCAGGTTCAACCCTGCAATGAACGGGAGCGACGAAACCAGCGGGTTAAACTGCTGATTGTGCTGTGTACTTCTGCCCCACATCGCATTTAGGGTCAGGTCGTCGGTGATATAGCCCGTGTACTTGAAGACATCGTAGGTGTCTTTGATCTTGAAGGTATCGGGGAACAAGCCCGACGGACCGCCGTCCGACATGGTGTCGTAACTGTAGTTGCTATAGGAGCCAGCACGGCGATCAGTGTTCTCGATACGCGTGTACTCCAGGATATTGCTGTCGTTGATGTTCCAATCCACTTTCCCGTAGAACTTGGGAGAGCTGTAGTCGTAGTGATTGCGTCCCTGTGCTCTGGCCGCCGTGGCAGTGCTGGTGACGGCGCCATCGGTCTTGTCGGTCTCGCCGGCCACGAAGATGAACAGTTTGTCCTCGATCAATGGACCGCCCGCGTAAGCGCTATAAACGGTGCGACTTTGCACGTCGCCCTTGCTGCTACGGTACATCGTGCCAGGAAGTTCAGGATCTTCGTATCTGTAACGTGGATTCGCGTTCAATGTATTGCTGGGATACCAGACGTCTCCAACGGAACTTGCGAGGTTCTTGGGTTCCCAAATCGCCTGTGCGCCGAACCGCCATTCGTTGGTACCACGCTTGCCCAACTGGTTGATCACGCCGCCAGTGGAGCGGCCATACTTGGCGCTGTAACCACCGGTATAGGTTTCCTGCTGGTCGATGGCGCCATAAGGCAGGCTGACGCCGCCCAGATTGCTCAAGGGATTGCTGACGTTGAAGCCATTGATGTAGTACGCGTTCTCGGTGACGCCGGAGCCGCCGAAAGACACCACCGAACGGGATCCATTGTTGAATGCGCCGCTGCCTGCGACTGCGCCCGGTGCGAGCAGCGCGATCGCTTCGGCGCTACGGCCTAGCGGCAGCGTTGCCAGCTGCTCGGAGGTGATCACCGAGCGCGAGCTGGTGGAGCTGACATCGATCTTGGGTGCGTTGGCAGCGGTGACCGTGATTGCACCAAGCGTGGTGGCATCCGCATTGCTGCCCGCGGTGCTGGCGCCAGCGAATGAGACTTCGGTGCCGGATCCCACGCGCAGCTGCACATTCTCGCGGGTATCGATGACCTGGTCACCGCGCTTCAGGGTGACGGTGTACGCGCCCACTGGCAGCGAGCCAAGGTTATAGCGGCCGTTCGCATCGACAGTGATGGTGCGGCTGAGGCCGGTGTCGCTCTGCACGACAATGGTGCTGCCGGCTTCAGAGGGAGCGCTGCCGTAGATGCTGCCGGTGGTGCTCTGTGCATAGACCGCGCCATTGCTGAGGCAGGCGCCGAGAACGGCGGCGAGGGCGGTGCGTTTGAGAACGTTGCGACGAAATTGCTTGCTCATTCCTGACCTTTCACTGGAATTCGGTTAAGGGGCGGTCACCGGGGAGTCAGATGGCCTTAACCCGAACGTAATGAACCTGTGCTCTTCAGTGCAACCGAATACGGCCATTCATTAACAGATGAAGTCAGATCCGCACTAAAAATGTGGAATTCAGCACAATTTTCCTGTGGTGAAACGGTCCGGAGAGCAATCTCGACAATAACCCTCGCGACATTGGTTACGTTTGGTACAGATAATCGGGCGAGAGCCTTTACTTGATGGAGGCATCAGCTCCTGCGAGATGCGAGGTTCCATTGGCTGATGAATTGCACAATCGAAGAAGCCCCGACATGCGGGGCTTCTTCAACTGCGATCCAGCTCAGATCAGAATCTGACCGTGGTTCCCAGGTAGAAGAACCGGCCGACGTTGTCGTATAGCGCAGAGGTGAAATCCGAGCCGAAGTAGTTGCGCGGCGGATCCTTGTCGAAGGCGTTGTCGATGCCCAGGTAGACGTCGATCTTCGAGCCGGGGAACTGATAGCCGAACTGGAAGTTGTGGTAGGTGTACGAGCCGTTCTTGATCGGGCTGGCCGATCCCGGGTTGCTGTTGTAGCTCTCCGGGGTCACGCGCAGGTTGCCGTCCACATAGTTCATGTCCCACGAGGCGCGCCATTCGTTCCAGTTGTACTTGGTCTGGAACTGCGCACGCCAGCGCGGATCGGTCACGTAGGTCACGTATTCGTCGTATTCCTGCGGGAAGTCCTGGAACACCCATTCGCGCGATTGGATCAAGCGGGTGCCGACCAAGCGCAGCACGGTGTTGCCTTCGCCGATCTGGAAGCGGTAATCCATTTCCAGATCCACGCCGACGCGACGCGAGCGTGCCAGGTTCTCGTTGAGCGCCTGCCAGCCGATGATGCTGTGTTCGGGATAGATGCGGCCCTGTGGATCGGTGAAGCCGCCCAGCGGAGCGCGCTGCACGAAGCCGCAGAAGCTGTTGTTGATACCGCCGGGGTTGTCCACGCAACGCGTGGCATTGGTTTCGGCCGTCACGGTGCCGATGGCGTCGCGCAGATCGATACGCCAGTAGTCGATCGACATGCCGAACCCTTCGAAGAACTCCGGCTGCCACACCAGGCCGTAGGACAGGCTGCGCGCGCGCTCGGGCTTGAGTTCCGGATTGCCGCCGCTGACGCCGGGGCGGGTGGCGGTGTAGGTATCGATCCAGCCTACCGGAATGCCCAGCGCGCTGCAGTTGGCCTGGCGCAGTGCCACATCGCCGGCCGTACCGGGGCGATTGCTGTTGGTGGGAAGGTAGTTGCAGGGGTCGTTGATGCTGGCGAAGTTCTCGCTCTGCGAGTCGTACAGTTCGCCGATGCTGGGAGCACGCACCGCCTGGGCCAGGGTGCCGCGCAGGCGCAACGACGGGATGATGGTCCAGTCCAGGCCAATGTTCCAGGTCTTGGTCGAGCCGATGCTGCTGTAGTCCGAATAGCGCCCCGCCAGATCCAGCGCCAGACGATCCACGCCCGGCAGCCCGGCCAGTAGCGGAATGGTGCTTTCGACGAAGACTTCCTTGACGTTGTACTCGCCGCCGCTGTTGGGAATGGCGTTGAGGAAGGTCACGCCGGAGGCGGCCAACGGATCGGTGATCTCCTCGCTTTGTTCCTTGCGGTATTCCACGCCGCCGGCGATGCCGATGTCGCCAGCCGGCAGCGAGAGCAGGCTGCTGTTGGCTACCGAGGCGTTGAATACGGTCTGCTGGATCTTTGCCTGCGAACGCGCAGTGGTGTTGAACCAGGCGGCCGCTTCCGGAGTGACCGCGCCATTGCCGAAGATGCTGAAGGGCACACACCCTTCGCGTGCCAGCGCCGAATACACGCGCCCGGTGTTGGGGTTGACCGCAGTCGGATCCAGCGTGGTGCGGCAGACGATATTGCCGCTGGCATCGCGCGCGGCATCGATACCGGCCTGCCAGCGCTCGTTGATGCGGTTGTTGAGATTGAGCCGGTCCACGGTGGTCTTGCCGTAGTTGGCGGACACGTCGTAGGTCCAGTTGTCGGTGAAATTGCCCTCGGCACCGAGGACGGCGCGGTAGGTCTTGCGCTCGATGTTCTCGCCGCGGCGGCCAGCATCGACGTTGAAGCGGTTCATCAGGATCTGGGTGGCACCGCGCGAATCCATCAGCGCGCCGAGCTGGGGGCTGACGTACGGGTTCTGGCGGCGCACGCGCAAGGAACTGTCGAACGCCGGCTGGCCGAAGAACTCCGAATCGGTCTCGCTGTACTTGCCTTCGAAGAACACGCGATGGTTCTCGCTGAGCTCGAAGTTGACCATCGTGTTGACGCTCTTGCGATCGAAGCCTGGCTGTAGATCGGCCACGGCGTTGAGATCGACGAAGTCGCAATCCACGCAGGAGGTATTGCTCACCACCGTGCCGCCGTAGCGGTTGCGGCGGAAGCTGCCGTCTGGGTTGAACAGGTAACGGTTGCCGTAGCTCGCCGGGTTACGGAAGTCGAAGGTGCCCAGATTGAAGGTGCCACCGTAGGAGGTCGAGTGGTTACCGCCCGGGCCGCTCAACACGGTCTGCGGATTGCTCTCGCTCGGCGGGCGGGTAGGGTCGAAGCTTGGGTTCTGCACGCTGACCAGGTATTCGCGGCCGATCGCCCGGTTGCCGCGGCCGAACCGGTCCTGCTTGCTGTACTCGGCCGAGATGGCGACGTTGCCGCGACCTTCGGCAAAGTCGGTGCCGGCGGAAAAGCTGGCGAACGAACGGTTGTAGTTGCCTTCGTCGGCCAGGCCGGTTTGCGCACGCGTTTCGAAACCGGTGAAGGATTTCTTGAGAATGAAGTTCACCACGCCGGCCACCGCGTCGGCGCCGTATACCGCCGAGGCGCCACCGGTGATCACTTCGACACGCTCGACCCATTCCACTGGAATCGTGTTGACGTCCACTGCGGTCGAGCCAGGACTCGAGCCCACGTGACGGCGGCCGTTCACCAGCACCAGTGTGCGGTCCACGCCCATGCCGCGCAGATCGAGCAAGCCCAGGCCGGCGGTACCGATGAAGCGGGTGGAGTTGCCCAGCGTGTAGCTCGGCGCCAGCGCCGGCATGCGCGCCATTAGATCGCTGATGGTGGTCGCGCCGGTGGCGCGGATCTCTTCGGCACTGATCGCGGTCACCGGAGAGGGCGTGACAAAGCCGGTACGCGCGATGCGCGAGCCGGTGACGGTGACCTTGTCCAGATCGGTGGTGCCGGATGCGAGTCCGGTATCGGATTGCGCGGCCACGTGGCCGGCAGGAGCAACCAAAGCAGCCAACAGGGCGGCGCTCAAGCGATGGCGACGGGTGAGTGGCTGGGAACGAGTCGACATGACGTGCAGATTCCTTGCAAAAATGCGTACGAACCAGCCGCGCTCGCTGAGTGGCGGCTGAACTGAATTCCGAACGTAACAACTTCTTAATAATGTGTCCACATTTGTGAAATACGGCAAGAATTGACACACCCTCTGTGTGGACGGTCTGCAACGTGGAAGGTCGGTACCGCGTCTGCAGGTGTCGTGGCAGCCGGTACACTTACGCTCTTTCCGCGCAGCCGCGTGGCGTTGCGCACGCCGCGGCAGCTGCGCACGACGAACTGGATGGACGATGGCAACGATGACGAAAGATCGATGGCGCGCTGAGCCCGCCACCGCGGCAGTGGGCTGCGCATGAGTAGCGAACGCAGGATCGCCGCGCACGCGGTGCAGGGCGCGCTGACGCCACATCCGCGTATCCGCAATGTGATTGCGGTGGGCTCGGGCAAGGGCGGGGTGGGCAAGTCGACCACGGCGGTGAACCTGGCGCTGGCCTTGCAGCAAAGCGGCGCGCGGGTGGGCGTGCTGGATGCGGACATCTACGGCCCCAGCGTGCCGGCGATGCTGGGCCTGAGCGGCCGGCCGGACAGTCCGGACAATAAATCGATCGAACCCCTGCGCGCGTTTGGCATCGAGGCGATGTCGATCGGCCTGCTGGTCGACCAGGACACCCCGATGATCTGGCGCGGCCCGATGGCCACGTCTGCCCTAACTCAATTGTTCAACGACACGCTGTGGGACGATCTGGACTATCTGCTGATCGACCTGCCGCCGGGTACCGGCGATATCCAGCTCACGCTCTCGCAGAAGATTCCGGTCGCCGGCGCGGTGATCGTCACCACCCCACAGGACATCGCCACACTGGACGCGCGCAAGGCCTTGAAGATGTTCGAAAAGGTCGAGGTGCCGGTGTTGGGCATCGTCGAGAACATGGCGGTACATACCTGTCGCCAATGCGGCCATCGCGAACATCTGTTCGGCGACGGGGGCGGCGAGCGCATGGCCGCACAGTACGCGGTGCCGCTGCTGGGGTCGCTGCCGCTGGATATCGGGATCCGCGAGCAGGGCGATGTCGGCCGGCCGATTGTGGTGGCGGAACCGGAGTCGGTGGCAGCGCAGGCCTATCTGGCGGCTGCGGCGCGCCTGGCGGAAGAGCTGGGCAAGCGTCCGCGCGCCAGCATCCCGATCTCGGCCTCCCTGCTCTAGCGTTCAGGCCGGCCGCCACCAGCAGCCGCTGCTAGACTTTGCCGTCTTTACGCGCGGGCCGTCCGGCCCGCCGCCTTCCGTCTTCAAGGAACACCGCATGAGCATCAAGAGCGACCGCTGGATCAAGCGCATGGCCGAACAGCACGCGATGATCGAGCCGTTCGAACCCGGCCAGATCAAGCACGATGCCGCCGGGCAGCGCATCGTCAGCTTCGGCACCTCCAGCTATGGCTACGACGTGCGCTGCTCGCGCGAGTTCAAGGTGTTCACCAACATCAACTCGACGATCGTCGATCCCAAGCACTTCGATCCGGGCAGCTTCGTGGATATCGAGTCGGACGTGTGCATCATCCCGCCGAACAGTTTTGCGCTGGCGCGCACGGTGGAGTACTTCCGCATCCCGCGCGACACGCTGGTGGTGTGCCTGGGCAAGAGCACGTACGCGCGCTGCGGCATCATCGTCAACGTGACGCCGCTGGAGCCGGAGTGGGAAGGCCATGTGACGCTGGAATTCAGCAACACCACGCCGCTGCCGGCGCGCATCTACGCCAACGAAGGCGTGGCGCAGATGCTGTTTTTCCAGTCCGACGAGATCTGTGAGACCTCCTACAAGGACCGTGGCGGCAAATATCAGGGTCAGACCGGGGTGACCTTGCCGCGCACCTGATGGCGGAAGCGCGCGAAGTCGCGTGGGCCGGAGGCTCAGTCGGTCGTCAGTAGTCGCTGGCGACGACGGACCAGTTGGTGCACTCCGCCCCAGATCAGCATCAGCGCCCACCAGGCGGCGATCAGTTGGCCCAGGTCCATGCGGGTCAGGCCGAGGTTGTTGAGCAGGAACAACCCGCCCAGGATGATCAGGAACAGGCCGGGAATCAGTCGGTACATGGCAGCGTCCTCGTCGGGTGTGAGGCCATGCTGCGCCCGTTGCGCCCGTCGATCAGGTGCCGGAAGTCAACACTTGCAGATGACAGTCGTCATGTTGACTGTTGCCTCTAGGGCGACAGCGGCACGCGGGTAGCCGGCGCTCCTGCGATCAAGCGCAGCAGCTGAAAGTTTGAGGTGCTGCGATCAGTGGGGCACGGGGCGCCGCCCGTACCCTCATCCGCCCCTGCGGGGCACCTTCTCCCGGTGGGAGAAGGGACTTGCGCGATTCGGTTGTAGTGCCAGGACCGGGAATCACGTTCCTGCCGTCACAACGAGCCGCCGAACGGAGAATCTTCAGCGCAAGTGCACGCTGTGACCAATCCCGATTCCCGATTCCCGAATCCCGAATCCCGAATCCCGAATCCCGAATCCCGAATCCCGAATCCCAGCCCCACCTACTTCCCACGCCCGAACAGCATGCCGATGCCGCAAGCGACCAGCGCCGCCGGCCACCAGGTGGCGATCAGCCGGCCCAGACTGAGGTTGGTCCAGCCCAGATTGTTGGCCAGGAACAGCAGGCCGACCAGAATCAGGATCAGCGCGGCAACGACGTTGGATTTCATGCGAGCAAGGCAGGTGGCGAACGGGTGCCTATCGTAGCCGTTGCGCCCACGCAGCGACACGCTGTTGCAGGGCGTCGGGATCGAAGCGCTGCGCACTGCCACTGCCCCACACCGGCCCCGGCCAGGCCGCATCGCCGGGATGACGGCCGACCAGGTGCACGTGCAGCTGGCGCACGATGTTGCCCAGCGCGCCGATATTGAGCTTGCTCACCGCAGGTTCGGCGCGCAGCAACTGCGAGAGCTGGTTGATTTCGGCCAGCAATAAACGCTGCTGGCCGCCATCCAGATCGATCCATTCGCTTGCATCGGCCACCCGCGGCACCAGCACTAGCCAGGGGAAGCGGGTGTCGTCCATCAGCCGCACCTGCGACAGCGGCCCGTCGGCGACGAACACGCTGTCCGCTGCCAGGCGCGGGTCGAGCTGGAAATCGCCTGGAGGCGTTCCCGGTGCGGCATCGTTCATCCCAGGTGGGCCTCGAAGAATCCCAGGGTACGTTGCAGCGCGCGCTCGGCGCTGTCGGCGTCGTAGTGATTGGGATCGACGCTGCGGTTGAAGGCGTGGCCGGTGGGATAGACGAAGGTTTCCATCTGCGGCAGCTTCTCGCGGTGCGCCTGGATGGCCTCCGGCGGAATGCTGGTATCGCGTTCGCCGAAATGGAACATCACCGGCGCCTTCGGGGCTTCGTCCAGCAGTTGCGTGTTCCGGCCGCCGTAATAGCTCACTGCCGGCAGCCCCAGGCGGATGGCCGACAGCAGCGCCACCGAGCCGCCCCAGCAATAGCCGACGGTGCCCACCTTGCCGGCGCGGCTCAGCAGGGTGGCGGCGGATTTCACCACCTCCACCGCACGCTCCAGGCCCACCGCGTTGGCCAGCGCCAGGCCGCGCTTGAGGCTGTCCTGGTCGTAGGGCAGTTGCACGTCTTTCTCTTCCAGGTCGAAGAAGGCCGGCGCCAGGACCTCGTAACCGCGTGCGGCGTAGTCGTCGGCCACCGCGCGGATATGCTCGTTGACGCCGAAGATCTCCTGGATGACCACCAGGCCGCCGCGCGGGCTGGAAGCGGGGGTGGCGTGCCAGGCGGCGACCTGGCCGTCGGGGGTATCCAGCGTGGTCCAATGACCCATGGGAATTCCTGATCTGCGGCGGGGAGACGCGCATTATCGACCGGATCCGTACGGCGAAAAGTGAGGGTTTCGCAAAGCCGGCCGGGCTGGCGCGGCGCGGCGGTTCAGAGCGCTGCCCGCGCGCCGCTATAATTGGCCTGCTCAGGCCCCAGGCCGCTCCGTTCCCAGGCTCCTGCTTCCATGTCCCAGCTGAACCCCAAAGTCGGCTTCGTCAGCCTTGGCTGCCCGAAGGCGCTCGTCGATTCCGAACGCATCCTCACCCAGCTGCGCGTGGAGGGCTACGACATCGTGCCCAGCTACGACGCCGCCGACGTGGTGGTGGTCAATACCTGCGGCTTCATCGATTCGGCGGTGACCGAATCGCTGGACGCGATCGGCGAGGCGATGAATGCCAACGGCAAGGTCATCGTCACCGGCTGCCTGGGCAAGCGCCCGGAGCAGATTCGCGAGGCCTATCCGCAGGTGCTGGCGGTGTCCGGGCCGCAGGATTACCAGAGCGTGATGGAAGCGGTGCATGCGGCGCTGCCGCCGCGTCACGACCCGTTCGTGGATCTGGTACCCGATTACGGCATCAAGCTGACCCCGCGGCATTACGCATACCTGAAGATTTCAGAGGGCTGCAACCACCGTTGCAGCTTCTGCATCATTCCCTCGATGCGCGGCGACCTGGCTTCGCGCCCGGTGGACGAGGTGCTGCGCGAGGCCGAGCGGCTGGTGCGCGGTGGGGTCAAGGAGTTGCTGGTGGTGTCGCAGGACACCTCCGCCTACGGCGTGGACCTGAAGTATGCCGAGCGTCCATGGCGCGACCGCATGTACCAGACCCGCATGAAGGCGCTGTGCGAAGGCTTGTCGGAATTGGGTGTGTGGACGCGCCTGCATTACGTCTACCCGTACCCGCACGTGGACGATGTAATCCCGTTGATGGCCGAAGGCAAGCTGCTGCCGTATCTGGACATCCCGTTCCAGCACGCCAGCCCGCGCATCCTCAAGCTGATGAAGCGGCCCGGTGCGGTGGAAAAGACCCTGGAGCGCGTGCAGCGCTGGAAGGCGATGTGCCCGGAGATCACCGTGCGCTCCACCTTCATCGTCGGTTTTCCCGGCGAAACCGAGGCCGAGTTCGAATCGCTGCTGGAGTTCCTGGACCAGGCGCAGCTGGATCGCGTCGGCGCGTTCGCGTATTCGCCGGTGGACGGCGCCAGCGCCAACGCATTGCCGGATCAGGTGCCGGAAGAGGTGAAGCAGGAGCGGCTGGCCCGCTTCATGGCCCGGCAGGCCGAGATCTCCGCCGCGCGGCTGGAGGCCAAGATCGGCAGCGTGCAGCAATGCCTGGTCGACCTGATCGAGGACGACATCGCCGTGGCGCGTTCGCGCGCCGATGCGCCGGAGATCGATGGCCTGGTGCATATCCAGAACGGTGGCGAGCTTGGCCTGAAGGTCGGCGACCTGGTCGACGTGGAAATCACCGACAGCGATGAGCACGACCTGTTCGGCGATGCGCTGCCGTCTGACCGAGCGGTGCAGCCGGGGCGGGCATTGAACCTGCAGATGATTTAGAGGGTGTTTACATAATGGTAATCTATGATCCCAACGTGGAAACAAGGGATCGAGATGGGGCGCCCACCCAAGATT